>JBCCQH010000218.1:0-2203 GCA_039024435.1 Bacteroidota bacterium | reverse complement strand
GGGAATTCATCGACCTGATTCGCAACTGGTCGGCTTCCTCCGAAGTAAAGACCCTGCGCGAAACCCATACTTCCCTGGCAGCGGAAGCCGGAGCAGGGACGGATATCAAGTGGTTCGTCAGTTTGTTCGCAAAATTGCGGATGGCGGCAAAGTCTTCCCGCTCGATGAAAGAAACCATCACTCAAAACATTGAGCCCAAGTTGTCCGAATTGTTGTTTCTCTGTGATGCGCTGGTGCGGGAGGTGGAAAACTATTTGCGTGAGCACACGAATAAGGACGGGATTGTCATCATTGTTGAGGATTTGGACAAGGTTTTGTTGGAGCGGGCGACCGAGTTGTTTTACAACCACGTGGAACAACTCGTCGAGTTGAGTGCCAATATCATCTACACCTTTCCCCTGCCGCTGGTCTACAATATCTACTACACCCGAATCAAGAATGCCTTTACCGATTGCATTGTCCTTCCGATGATCAAGGTGACGAACAAGGATGGATCGCCCAATCCCCAAGGCCGTGCTGCGATGAAGGACATCGTGCGCCGGCGAATGGACTTGGCTTTGTTCGAAGAGGAAAGGCTACTGGACCAGATGATTTTTTACAGTGGAGGGTGCATCCGCGACCTTTTTCTGATGATTCAAGAGGCGGCGATGAGTGCGCGGCTCAACGATGCGGAAAGCATCGGACCTAAGGAGTACAAGCGGGCCTACCAAGTTCTGAAAACCGACTACGACCGCACCATTGCCGATAAAGTGGATCCCCAGTCCGGCAACATCCTCATTCGGGCCAAGGAGTATTACGATGCTTTGGTTAAACTGGCCGAGTCCCCCGATAAGCAGGTCGCTCCTTCCAGCGAACTGATGGATCTGCGGCAAAATTTGACGGTGGTCGGTTACAACGGCGAGGAGTGGTGCGACGTGCATCCCATTATGAAGGACATCCTGCATGACCGGGGCCTCCTGCCGTCTGCCAAGTCCGCTGATGATTCCGCCGATGGATAGCTTTTATGATCGGCTACGGATTCTGCGAGATTTCCTGGCGGATCCCCAGGAAGATGCCTACCTGTTTGTCTGTTTTTCCTACGTGGGTTTGTGGCGGGAGGTCATTCGCCTTTTGCGAGATGAACTGGAGGTCGCGGGAGTAAATTTGACCTGGGTGGCGCTGGATGCGAAAAGTGATCTGCCCGCACTGGCCCAACTGGAAAAAGCGGCCGAAAAAAAATCCGGGGCAATGGTCATCACCGGGCTGGCGCCGCGCAATCCGGGCGATCAGATGGAAATGCTCACTTCCTTGAACTTTGGTCGGGAGGCACTTTATGAAATTGGGGGGGGGAAGTTGTTTTTCGTCAGTGATGAGGCCATGCGGTTGGTGCGGCGTTGGGCGGTGGACCTGTTTTCCCAGCGTGCCCGGACGACGGTCTATTTCCCTGAGCAACCGGAGACAGCAGAACCGGATCTGGCCCGGAGAGGAATTCCGGATCAGTTGTCCCTGGATTTTCCGGAGCGGGTGACATTTGCGGAAAGCGACAAAGGGACCCAACTGCGCATCAAAATACTCCAGCGGCAATGGCAGGAAGGCGAGGCCGGAGGGGTACCCCGCGGGCGGCTCTACCGGGACATTGGCTTGCCCTTGGCGGAAGCTTACCTGGAGACGGGCCGTTTCGATCCGGCGGAGAATTTGTTGCTCAAGCTGGAGGGGTATTTTGATGGGACGGGACAGCAAAAGGAACGGGCACGCGTGCTCAAGAATCTCGGACGGCTATCGGAGCGAAAGGGTAAGCTGGAGCGGGCCATGGACTACTACGAGCGCTTTCGGAAAACCGCGCTCCAGCTTCTGGAACAGAGTCCCCGTTGGGAATATGCCCAAGGCGAATTGGGAGTCGCTCATCTCCGGATCGGCGGTGTCCAGCAATCGCAAGGCAAAATGGCCCGGGCGAAAGAAAACTACGAAAAAGGGCGGTCGATCTTTCGGGAGTTGATCACCTGGAATCCCAAGAGCGAACGCGCTAAGGAACAACTGGCGATCTCGTATTCGAGACTAGGGGATATCAATCAAGCCCAAGGGCAGTTGGATGCGGCGCTCAAATATTATGAGCAATATCGAGGTCTGACCAAGGAACTCGCTGAGTCCAATCCGCAAAGTGAACCGCTCAAGAACAGCCTGGCGATCTCGTATTCGAGACTAGGGGATATCAATCAAGCCCAAG
>JBCCQH010000217.1:0-2538 GCA_039024435.1 Bacteroidota bacterium | reverse complement strand
GCAAGACCCAGGCGATGCGCCGCCAATTGCGGTGGGTACGGACTTAAACTACCTCATATGTGGGAGTGGGCCGCGGCATTTTGGGGGCGAGTTGGGGGTTTTATGGTGGCGGCTTGTGGGTAAGGGGGGTGTGGGGGGATTGCGGCACTGGGGGACCGGGATTCTCCTTTTCCGCGAGGTAGGCGGCCAGTTTTTCCCGGGCGTCCCGCTGGGTTTCTGGGCTGCCGTATTTGATGTGAATCTTGTAGACCATTTCCCGCTCCCGGCCTTCGAACCGGCGCAACAGCTCGGGCACCTCCGAGACTTTGTCGGGTTGGTACAGGCGGTAGAGGTCCGTGAGGATGCGTTGGTAGTTTTCTGCCATAGCTGGTCGTCCTACAATACGAAAAATGAGCTACTGAGTTGGCTTTGTGGCTTCGGGGGCTTCGTCCGGGGGCGTTTGGGCGACGCGGTCCGCCACCAGCATTTCCCTTTTCCCGGGCGGACCGGGCTGGCGGGTCACCTGAAATCCAAGGGCTTGTAAGCTGCGGCGCACCGCACCTTTGGCGCAGTAGGTGGTCAAACGCGCCCCGGCTTGCATCGCCCGGTGCATATTGGCAAAAATCGGGTTCTCCCAGAGGTGGGGCTGTTTATTGGGGGCAAAGGCATCGAAGTACACCAGGTGAAATTCGTTTTCGGCGGTGTAGTCTTCGATCAGGCCGGTATGCTTGTACAAATGGAATCCTGGACGCAATTCGTGCCAGCTATTCAGGGGAGCGGCGTGGAGATCGGTAAAGGCTTCCCGGGCTCCCGCTTCCCCAATCAACTCTGGGTAATTGAGTACTGCAGCCTCCTCGGGGGTCACGGGATAGGCTTCGATGGCGGTGTAGTAGATTTCGCGGTCGGCGGCCAGGAGCGTCAGCAGGGCATTCAGGCCGGTTCCCAAGCCGATTTCCAGGACGTGCAAGGGTGCTTCTGGGGAAAATCGCGTTTTGACTACCTCCCAGCCATGCCCGAGGTAGACGTGCCGGCTCTCTTCTAAGGCCCCATTCCAACTGTGGTAGTGCTCTTTCAGCTCGTCCACGTACAGAGAATGGGAGCCGTCCCCGGTTTCGACCAAACGCCGCTTCATCGCTTCCCTCCTTCCAAAAATTGCAACTCTGCCCGGGTGTGGCTGACTTCCAGGCGGACTTTGGCTCCGTGGATCAGGGGGTAGTTCCGGGGCGCATGGCCCACCGGAAAGTCAAAGCAGACCGGATAGTCGTGCTCCCGCACGGCATCGGCGATGATTTCTTCGTAGCTCATTCCAAAGGGGGTATCGTTGTCGTGCAAGTCGGTGAATCCGCCCACGATCAGGCCAGCCAGTTGGGCAAATTTGCCGGCGCGGCGCAGGTGGACCACCATCCGGTCGATGTGGTAGAGGTATTCGTCCAGATCTTCGAGGAACAGGACGCATCCCTTGGTCGAAAAATCGGTCTCGGTGCCGAGAAGCTGACTGAGCATGGAAAGGTTGCCCCCAATGAGGCGTCCTTCCCCGCGGCCGGTCCGCACCAAGTCCTGGCGGATCGGCGCGGCCGCGTAGGTGGACAATTCCCCGAACAGCATTTGCCGGAGGTGTTCACGGGACGCTGCATCACCGGTCTTCCCGTTCCAGGAAATGGCCATTGGGCCGTGAATGGTCGCGAGGTTGCGGTTGTAAGCGGCCATGATGAGGGTGGTCACGTCACTGAACCCGACGATCCACTTGGGATGCTTTCGGAGGCCGCGCAGGTCCACCGCATCGATGATCCGCAAGGTGCCGTAACCGCCCCGGGCACAAAGGATGGCGGCGAGGTCCGGCCGGTCGAGCATGGTCTGTAAATCGGCGGTGCGCTGGGCGTCGGTACCAGCGTATTGATGGTCGACGGCAAAGAGGTGCTCACCGAGCACGGGCTCTAGCCCCCAGGCCCGAAGCGAATCCAGCGCGGGCTGCAATTCTTCACGGGCGATTTTGCGGGCGGTGCTGAGCAGGCCGACTTTGTCGCCGGGCTTGAGCGGTGGGGGAAATATCATGTCCTTTTTAGCATTGGTTTCCTAGCCTGAACGATACAAAAAATAGAAAGTTTTGCGACTTGATCGGTGCAATCGCTCAACGGAGCGGAGTCTTAGTGGCGGTTTATCTTTTCGCTGGTGATTTTCCGATCACAGTTTTCACCATGCAATTTTAAACCGCGGCTTACCCCCAAACGAGCACTTACTCCAGGAAAATTGCGAAAAAATCCTGACCCGGACAACGGGGGGCGGACGACGATGATTTGGGGATAGGGGATTGACAACTTTATCGTTTCGGATAGAGGTGCTTCAGTTTTATGTTTTCTGGTAAATGGCCAGAAAATTTTGGTCGCTATTGGGTTGCGATTGTCCGGCGGTGTTTCAGCCGGGGCAATCAGGGTGATTTAACAATCCAATTTTGGAAGTAGTGAGCTGGGCCAATCATTGGTCCGGCTTTTTTGTTGGTTTGAGTTTTCGCCGGGAGTTTCCCGCCGGCAAGTTGGCGGGGGTGGGGAAAACGGCCTCCTT
>JBCCQH010000216.1:0-2571 GCA_039024435.1 Bacteroidota bacterium | reverse complement strand
TGTCCATCGAAGCTCATTTTGGAGTCCATAGCCAAAGCTATGGGCGAGAAAATAGCTGAAGAGGGGCGGAAAAAGATGCCATAGCAAAATCGCAGAATTAAATTTAAACAGCCTCTTAGTACATCCGCCTTTTTATGTAGACGAAGAAGAATGCGACCCCCCAAAAACAAATTCCTCCCGCCTTACTGGATCAGGCGGGAGGGTTTTGGACGTTTAACATTGAAAAATGTAACAAACTGGGTCAGTAGGTAAAAACTCTCGATATTAAAGATTTCTGGAAAATGTCATTGCCAGGGCCGGCTCGCCCCATTTGTTTGAGATGAGCATCACCTGCAGCGGATTCGATCCGCTTTGCGCTTTGAATAGGTCAAAAATGGTGGTAAAGCATACCGGAGCCGGTGGAACCGAAGGGCTTTTGTGCCGAACCAAGGCCGCAAACGCGTTTTCCCGGGGCTGGATTTCCCTACTCCGGCGACTGGCGGCTTGCAAGCCAGTAAAGGCGGCACTGATCCCGGGAGCGCTGCGGTGATTGCCCCCCGGTCGGAAGCCGGGCTGGATCAAGGCCAACTCTTCTGCGGTTATGCCATTCTGATCCATCCAGGCTTCGAGGGCGAGACGGGTATGCCCGTCCATGAGGTCGAGGTGGGTGCCACAAATGCGGTCGGCGAGGTTCGGACCAGAGGTCTTTTCGATCAAGTGTCCGATAGCACAGCGCCGGCCGGCTTCGTCTTTGTGGCACAACCGCCCGCTTGCATTTTGTTCGTAGCCGCTTGGGAATATTCCCCGCTCCGCGTATCGGCCCAAAAAGTGCAACAAGTGGGTTCGGTTGTTGCGCCGGGCCTCATTGAGGTGCTGGGTGGAACGCAGACTCAACAATTGCGAGACGTAAGTCAAGTGATTGCTGATCCGTACAGAATTTTCGGTATTAAGTTCGGAATTGGACCCCCAAAGCGCGTCGAGCTGTCGCTCCAGAACTGTGTGATCTGGGCCCGGTAGGGTTCCCGGGCTGGAGTAGCGAGCGAGGTGACGAACGTTGGAAGTTTTCAAGGCTACTTAACAAATGCAAATTGCGGCCCCTCCTGTGCTCTTTTCGGGTTCATTGGGTGCACACGAACGACCTTTCCAAAATAGATACCTTGTTTTGCGAAAAGGTTGTCCGGGGCGAAAATTTTTTTCAAAAATTCTTTTGCGGTCCCAAGATCGGGGTGGTGGTCTCGCCCTAAGGATGCACGTCTTCCCCGGGCAGTTTTGTATCTTTGCCGCATGAAAATACTTCGCGTGCTCCTCTTACTCCTCGTTTTTGGTCCGGCCCTCTCGGCGCAGTCTTTCACCTCATTGGAAGAGGCATTGGAACAGCCCGAAGCGGTTGTGGAGCTGGATTTGAGTGGCCAGAATCTCCGCCGTTTGGATCCGCGCGTGGCCTCTTTTCGCAATCTCACGACGGTCAACCTTGACGAAAATGCTTTTGCGAAGTTTCCCGCGGCTCTGCTGCGCTTGCCCAAGTTGGAAGAAATCAGCATCGCCGAAAACCGATTGACTTCTGTGCCGCAGAGCTTGCGGAAAATGAAACAGCTCACTTTTCTGGACCTCCGGGGCAACGCCATCCCGGAAGCAAAGATCCGCGACATCCGCGAGGTTTTGGAAGACGTATCGGAGATCTTGACCGACTGAGCCGCTTTTCGGTGAAACAATTTGCCGGGCCGGCGATTTTCATTGAAAAGCACAATTGAAGATGACCATCAAGGAAGTTCAAGACGAAATCGTAGACGAGTTTGACTTTTTGTCCTCCTGGGAAGAAAAGTACAAGTACATCATTGACTTAGGGAAAGATATGGCGCCTTATCCGGATGAGTTCCGCGATGAGGACCACAAGGTCAAGGGTTGCCAAAGTCAGGTGTGGATGCATTCCGGCCTGGATGAGGACCGCATCCGTTTTCGGGGTGACAGCGATGCCTTTATCGTAAAAGGACTGATCGCCCTGTTGATGCGCATCTACGACAACCAGACCCCGGAAGAAATCCTATCCACGCCCCTCGATTTCACAGATCGCATCGGTCTGAGCACCTCGTTGTCCCCGACCCGCTCTAACGGCTTGGTCGCCATGATCAAAAAGATCAAAGGCTACGCGCTGGCGTATCAAGCACTGAAAAAAGGACAATTCCCCGATTGAAAATCACCGCTTAGGAGGGCGATTATTCCCCTGCTTAAGCCTCTTTTGGGGACCTTGATTTTTTGACTGGGGCGGCTACTGACGGGTCATCGACCCGTCAGTACCAGGCTGTTCCGGGAGATCGCGGAGCTCCGTCCCGCCGGATCGGCGCGACCAATGTCCCTCCCATCCTTGCCGCGTTAAAAATAATGCTTGTCCGGAACTTTGCCACGGCTTTTGCCACGGATTTTGACACGAGATGTCAATCGGCGGGTCGAGATTGCGGCCAAAGCTCGAATCTGCCCATGAATCTATTCAACTTTATCGCCCAATTTCCCGACGAACAGTCCTGCCGAACCCACTTCGGCGACTTGCGCAAGCAAAAAGGCGTCGTCTGCAAACGTTGCCAGTGCCGGGAGCAC
>JBCCQH010000215.1:0-2655 GCA_039024435.1 Bacteroidota bacterium | reverse complement strand
CGTGCATCTTCCTGACCCATGATCATCCGGATTTTGTGCAGCATGGCCCAGATCGGTTCGTAGCGTTTGTGACCGATCTGGCGTTGCAGTTCCAGGGCAGAAAAACTCTTCTTGGTTGAGGTGAGTAGGTGCATGGCCATGTACCAATAGCGGAAGGGAAGCTTGGAATTTTCCATGACCGTTCCACTGCGCAGTGTGGTGCGAAAGCGGCATTTTTTGCACTGAAACATTGATTTGGCGGTTAACCAGTAGTGCTCCCGGCACTGGCAACGTTTGCAGACGACGCCTTTTTGCTTGCGCAAGTCACCGAAGTGGGTTCGGCAGGATTGTTCGTCGGGAAATTGGGCGATAAAGTTGAATAGATTCATGGGCAGATTCGAGCTTTGGCCGCAATCTCAACCCGCAGATTGACATCTCGTGTCAAAAGCCGTGGCAAAAGCCGTGGCAAAAGCCGTGGCAAAGTTCCGGACAAGCATAATCCGTAATTCCCTCATTGTAAATTCCCATGCAAGTTCCGCCGCCGCGCGGGACCCCGCGCGACCAATGTAATGCATTGGTTTTTAATTCCTTACATTTCGGGGGAGTTGCGCGTTCCAAACGCGCGAATTGGAAATAGAAAATCAGGCAATTGCAAATTAAGCCAAGCCTCCATTGGAAATCAGGCAATTGTAAATTAAGCCAAGCGTCCATTGGAAATTCTCAGCCGCACTGTAACTTACAGCCATGGTCTTCTCCGCAACTCCGGCCCGGATCGTCAACTGGTTGCTGCTGGCAACGGTGATGTTCCTGTTTTTCCGGGTGGAGATTTACCAAGAAAAACACAAGCATGTCATCACCTTTGACGTCTACGAATACTATTCGTACCTCCCGCGGACTTTTATCGAAAAAGACCCCACCTTTGCCCATTGGGACGAAAATCCGAGCCAAGCCTGGATCCACCGCACCGAAGGCGGCACCGGGGTAAGCCTCAAAATGAGCGTGGGCATGGCGTTGCTCTACCTTCCCTTTTTTTGGGTGGCCCATGCCCTGGCCCCTGCATTTGGCTACCCCGCAACCGGTTTTGGCATTCCCTACGAATTCGGGATTTTTTTCAGCATGTGGGCCTGGCTCGGAATTGGGTTGTACTACCTGCGGCGCCTCCTGGAGCGCTATTTCTCCGCCGGCGTCACCGCCCTGACCCTCATCCTGGTGGTTGCCGGCACCAATATGGACTGGTACCTCTTCATGCGGCCGGGCATGACCCACCCGTATACCTTCGCGTTGAGCGCCGCATTTCTGTGGCACGTCATCCGGTACGCTGAGGAACCTTCGGGGAGGCGGGCTGTAGCTTTGGGACTGCTCCTGGGCATTATTTCCCTGATTCGCCCCACCAATATTCTCCTCGGGCTATTCCTGCCGCTGTACGGGATGCAGCACTGGCGGGAATTGCCCGCGCAGGTAGGGCGGTGGCTGGCGCAACCGGGGCACATCGTTCGCTTGCTGGGAGGCATTGCCCTGGTCTGGCTGCCGCAATGGCTGTTTTGGAGAGCAACTACCGGCCAATGGCTCTACTACTCCTACCAGGACGAGGGCTTCTTCTTTGCGAATCCACAACTGTGGGAAGGTCTGTTTGGGTACCGCAATGGCTGGCTGCTGTACACGCCGGTCATGCTGCTGGCCATTGCCGGGATCGCGGTGCTTTGGTGGCGGTGGCGGGCTTGGTTTTGGCCGGTCCTGCTGTTCCTGCCCGTATTTACCTACGTCGCCCTCTCCTGGTGGTGCTGGTGGTACGTGGGCTACGGCAACCGCGCCTTCATCGATATCTACGCCGTGCTGGCCTTTCCGCTGGCCGCACTCCTGACCTGGGCCTGGGAAAAACGCGGACGGGGCGCGGTGATGACCGGGCTGGCCTTGTTGCTATTGGCCCACAACGTGTTCCAAACTTTGCAGGCCAAAAACAACATGATCCACACTTCCGCCATGTCCAAGGAAGCTTACTGGGCGGGGTTCCTCTCCCTGGAAAAACCGAAAACATACTGGAAAATGCTGGAATTTCCGGACATGAAAAATGCCAAACAGGGCATCTACACGATCAAACCTAAGCCCTGACTTGCCCGGCCAGCAAGGCGGCCATCCGGTAGAGCAAGCGCGCGCCGACGATGGCGTCCCATTCGTCCCCCTCCAGCCCCGGCGCCACCTCCACCAGGTCCATCCCGATGATTTCGCGCCCACTGCTCGCCACGGCCGCCAGCAGATACAGTGCGGCTTCAAATTCCAATCCCCCCGGAACGGGCGTCCCGGTGTGCGGACACAGATGCGGTGCCAGCCCATCCACGTCAAAGCTGATGTATACCTTTTGCGGCAGGTCGGCGATGATCTCTGCACATTGCCCGGCCCAGCTTTTCCCGGAAAATGCCGCCCGCGCCAATTCCCGTCCGGTAAAACAGCGCACCCGCGCCCCCTCGGCACGTACCCGGTCCGCTTCGGCCCGGCAAAAATCGCGTACGCCCACCGGAACCAGGTGCGTGACCTGCGGCAGCGCAAGGGCATGGTGCATGATCGATGCGTGAGAATAGGTGAATCCCCCGTACGCTTCCCGCAAGTCCAGGTGGGCGTCGATCTGCAAGATCCCGAACTCCGGGTGGCGCTCCGCCAATGCCCGCAGGTAGCCCAGCG
>JBCCQH010000214.1:0-2725 GCA_039024435.1 Bacteroidota bacterium | reverse complement strand
CCGCCCCTCTTCAGCTATTTTCTCGCCCATAGCTTTGGCTATGGACTCCAAAATGAGCTTCGATGGACAAAAAAATCTGCACTAGCAAATTTCACAAACCAATTTTAAACAGCCTCTAAGAATGATCGGGAAAATCCGGCGCGGACTCGTCGTCACTCCGGGTTCACCCTGAATCAGTAGCTTGAACTGGACGGACATAGATTCCGTGGCAAAATCGCAACGTCAGTGTAAACCGCCGATTAGACTTCTTCCTCTTCGCCTTCCTCTTCACCTCCGGCCTCACCAGTACGGACGGCGCGTGGGATGTCGACCATAGCCACTCCAGCGGAGGGCGGGGAAATCAACTCAATATCTGTGTCGATTTCCGAGACGCGAATGGTTTTGCCCAATTCGAGATCGGTCACGTCGACTTCGACGAATTCTGGCATCTGCACCGGAATACCCCTTACTTTCAGCCGCCGGGTGAGCGGCACGAGGCGACCACCATTGCGGACACCGGCCGCGGTTCCCACTAGCCTGACCGGTAGCTCAAACTCAATCGACTCACCATCCGGGATGCGGTAGAAATCGACGTGCAAAATGCGGTCGGTAACGGGGTGGTACTGGGCTTCGCGGATGATCGAAACGGTCTTACTGCCGTCGATTTCCAGGGAAACAATGTAAGTATTCGGGGTAAAGAGCGCTTTGGCTACGTCATTGTAAGGCAGTGAGATCTGCTCGGGATCGGCGTTGCCATAAATGATAGCCGGGACCATGCCCTGCGCGCGTACATGCTTGTTGGCATTGCTGCCGGTTTCGGCGCGCTTGACGCCTTTCAATTCAATCGTCTTCATAGCCTAGTCCTGCTAAAGGTATAGTGAACTAATGGATTCGAAATTATAGATGTTCTTGAAGGCCTGCGCCATGGTGGACGCAACCGACAGAACGCGGATTTTATCGCTTTGGCCCCGGAGCGGGATTGTATTGGTGGTGATCAACTCTTTCAACCCCGAAGCAGCGATCCGGTCATAAGCCGGACCGGACAGCAAGGGATGGGTGATCACCGCCCGTACTGAGGCGGCTCCTTCGGAAAGCAAGTGGTCAGCCGCTTGGGTTAGGGTACCGGCGGTATCGACGATGTCGTCCACGATCAGTACATTTTTGCCTTTGACTTCCCCGATGACCTTCATTGACGCGACTTCGTTTGCCCGTTCGCGAAACTTATCGATCAGAATCAGGTCGGACTTGAGATAAGTAGCGTATTGGCGGGCGCGCTTCGCGCCCCCAGCATCGGGAGCCGCTACGGCTACATTTTCCAAGCTCAAGCTTTTCAGATACGGAAAGAACACTCCGGTACCATAAAGGTGATCCAAAGGAATGTCAAAAAATCCCTGAATCTGTCCGGCATGGAGGTCCATGGTCACAATCCGATCTGCACCGGCAGTGGTAAGAAGATTGGCGACCAATTTTGCTCCAATCGAGACGCGGGGCTTGTCTTTGCGGTCTTGCCGTGCGTAGCCGTAATACGGCATGACGACAATAATTTTCTCCGCCGAAGCGCGTCTTGCCGCGTCTATCATTAATAAAAGCTCCATCAGATTATCTGCGGAGCCGAAGGTGGATTGTACCAGAAACAAAATGTCTCCACGAACCGATTCATCATAACTCGGTTCCATTTCGCCATCCTTGAATCTGGTAACGGTGATTTTTCCCAGCGACTTTCCGAAGTGCTTGGCAATCTCCTCTGAGAGGTACCGGGTTGCCGTGCCGGAAAATATTTTAACCTCGGATGCCATGCTGTAAGTCTAGTTGGCCAGGGAGGATTCGAACCCCCACTAACGGGACCAAAACCCGCTGTACTACCCTTATACGACCGGCCATTGCCTGTAATTGGGCCACAAAAATAAGAATTGATGCATTATCGACAAAAGAAATCGACAAAAAAGATGGGATTTTTTTCGGGTGGGGAAAATGGTCGGGTATCCGATGATGCTGCTGATGTTGTGCGTTATTCCTTGGGGGCGGACCACTCCTGATCGGTCCCAAAAGCGAACCGCAACTGCGATTCCGACCCGATGGCAGGTTTAGTACCGAAGATCCCCGCCCGCAATACACCATCCGGGTTTACGGACTCGAGCGTACCGAATTGATCAATAAGCGATTGGCAATCAAGAATAAATTCCGTTCGGACCTGGAATTGTGCTTTACCGATTTTACCGAACAGCGAAAATTTGAAGTGTTTTTCTGCGTGTTCCGTAATCTAAATTAGTGGTAAAATCCAAAAAAGTAAAATGGCTATCCGCTTCTTTGCCACACGTGATATTTGTTCCAATGCCGGAGAGAATTGCCCAGTATGGTCGCAAATCGGGTTTCCCCTTCGTAACGTCGGTTCAGCTTGTAACAGAATTCATCCAGGTAGTTCTGTAGGTACTTTTCGCTCACGCCGTGGAATATTCCCGAGAGGTTGCGCTTCACGTTGGTGACCGAAATGTGCACCCAGGGCAGCAATTTGACCGCCTTTTTGCCTTGGGCCTGCACCGGGAGGTGCCTCGCAAACCGGTCCTTCAATTGGTTGTAGGCGCCAAAATTGGTGGTGAGGATGCTCGCCCGGGAACTGATCGCCTTGCCGGCCCGGTCGGCAATTGTTCCCGCCCGTAGATCCGGGATCACTTGCATCCGGAATCGCCCGCAGCATCTACTTTGTGCGTGTTTTCGGGGATTTCGGACCGGGGCGGATTCCGCCATG
>JBCCQH010000213.1:0-2818 GCA_039024435.1 Bacteroidota bacterium | reverse complement strand
CGCGAGAATTTTCCAAGCCTTGCGTTGTTGCTGTCCCTATCTATCCCCACCGATCCCCACCAGTGATTGCCCACGGATAAGTTTATCTTTGATCGGGCCCCCGGCAATTCGCTCTTGGCGAGCACCCGGGGGGCCGCCTCAATCCTTCAACCACCCTATTTATGAAAAATCAATTTCACTACATCATTCTCTTTTTCCTCCTGGCGGGACCACTCAGTCTCTCGGCCCAGGTTGTCAACTCGCTGGCCAATGCCGCCAACACCCGCACCGAGTACCGTTTCCTCAACGCCGGCAGCACCGCCGAGGGCCTCCGCATCTACATCGGCCCGGGCAACGCCGACGGCAATGCCGCTTTTCTCCGCTTGTCGGAAAACCGCCCCTTGCAGCTCTTCACCAATGACTTGGAACGGTTGCGCATCGCCGCTGGGGGCAATGTCGGCATCGGAATCGCCAACCCTCAGACCAGCTTGCACGTGGGCCTCGGAAACGGCAACGATGGCCAGATCACCAGCGATGCCCTCACCTCGCCGCTGGCCTACAGCAACAATGCCGGGGACGGCCTGGTCATCGCCAACGCCGCCGGTACCATGAACCAAAAAATTGAATTCCCCAACGATGCCAGCCAGGTCCTGCGGGGCGACGGAACCTTTGGCAGTGTGGCCACCGCCGCATCCGACGCCGACTGGTGGGACGTCACCAACAATGCCGCTCCCACCTCGATCAACGCTTCCCTTTACACCCTGGGCCAAGTAGGAATCGGCACCGCCGCCCCAACCGCCCCCCTCACCATCGACCGCCCCGCTGGCGGAGTCATGTCGGTCTGGACGGTAAGTGACCGCGACGGAGCCGCCACCGCCAACGATGCTGCCATGACCCTGATCGGAGGAAACAGCGGCAGCACCACCCGGCTCACCGTTGCCGGCCGTACCGCCGCCGGCCAGGTACTGGCCTTGCGGGACGTCAGCGGCCAGGGCGTCTTGCTCAACAGTTCCATGCCCGGTACCGGGGGGGTGGGCATCCAGCCGATTGGGACCGACGTGCTCTACCTCGATGGATTGAGCATTCTCCCGAACAGTGTCGGTCCCGCCACCAATGGCGTCCGCCTCGGCAACGCCCAAAACAGCCGCACTTTTAGCTACTTCGGCGTGGACAAAAGATTTACCATCGAACAGGAACCGGGCACCATCGGTGCGCTGAACTCATTTACCATTCGCATGGGCAATGTCCGCGACGACAACCTTGCTGGGCGGCGGGGCATTGTGATCCGGGCTTCCGAAACCCTCAGCAACGGCGGCCAATCATCGGTGGAATACGTCAATACGCATTACCTGCAAGTCTGCAACAACCAGGGGAGCGCCAACCCGGCCGCTTCTCGTACTCTGTTTACCGTCGCGCCGTATGGCTGGACCGGAATCGCGCTGGGGGGCACCGAGCTGAATCCCGTCACGCCCGCTTGCGAACTGGAAGTCGCCGGCAACATCTGCTCCAACAATTTGATGTTCAACTCGGACCGGCGTTACAAGCGGGACATCCGCCCCCTGGAAGATCCCCTGGGCACCCTGCACCAACTGCGGGGCGTCGCCTACCAGTTTGACCGGGAAGCCTATCCCCAATTGCATTTTTCCGCTGGTCCGCAGTACGGGCTGATCGCGCAGGAAGTGGAGCAGGTGCTGCCCGAACTGGTCATGACTCGGAAAAATGGCTACAAAGCCGTCGAATACGTGCAGCTCATTCCCCTGCTCATCGAGGGCGCCAAGGCCCAGCAGGCCGAAATCGAGGACCTCAAAACTGAACTGTCCGAATTGAAGGCCATGGTGGCCCAATTGCCCGCCTCCGCAAAAGTCCCGGTCCAGGAGGTCGTCTCATTTGCCCCCAGTCGTCAATCGGTGTACCTGGGCCAGAACCAACCCAATCCTTTTGATGCCAGTTCTACCATCGCCTATTTCATCCCGCACGGTGCCGGAACCGCCCAGATGGAGTTTCGCGACTTGCAGGGGACCCGGTTGCACACGGAATTGCTGCACTCCGGCGATGGATTGGTGCGGGTCCACGCTGAAGGCCTCTCCGCCGGAGTTTACATCTACACGATTGTGATCGATGGTAAAGTCGTGGAGTCGAAGCGGATGGTGGTGAACCGGTAGCTGTCGATTTGGCCGGGATCTGCAGTGGTTCGACCTCACCCCCTTCGCGGAGGAAAAACGGGACAGTGTTCGGGTTGGGCGGACGTTGTCCCGTTTTGGGCTTTGGGGGTAGGAATGGGCAGGTTGGGTTGGCGGGCAGATTTTTCGTTGCGGGTACAGATACAAATTGGGTTATCGACATCCCCGCAATATATTAGCGGTGGAAACGGTTGCGCTGTGGTTGACCCACCGGGCTGCCGCCCGCTGGGCCCGCAGCGAATTTCGGAGCCGCAACCGTGCAATCAGCGGTTTTTGCAAAGTCCGATGGCCCTCAACCCTGCAACCAACCCGAATACAATGGTAAATATCACCCGCTTTCTTCCCGGTTTCAAAGCCACCTATTTGATCTCCGGGGGCCTGTTCGTCTTCCTTGCCGCCAGTCTTTTTGCGCAAGGAATCCCCGAATTTATGTCCCAGTTCAATGTCCCGCAGTCGACCCTGGACTCCCCACATTACCTCGATGCGATGCTCTGGACCTATTCCCACATGATCATTTTGGGATTGATCACCATCTTGATGGGGCTTCTGGCGCAAGGGGCAAAACTCAAGGTGTGGATGTCGCGTCTGCTGTTGATCGCCAATGCCTATTACATGGTCCTGGACTTTCGCTCTTCCGACTCCGCACTCGGAAATGGCCT
>JBCCQH010000212.1:0-3228 GCA_039024435.1 Bacteroidota bacterium | reverse complement strand
GAATAAGCACGCAGGATCGCCTCGGCAAGCACCGGATCAATTTCGGCTGAGTTGGCCACGTTTTCCACAGCATCGGTTTTCTCGGCCGCCATTCCTGGAACAGCGGCAAAAAGGCCCAATAGGGCCAGCAGTACGATTTTTTTCATTTCTTTTTATGAATTATTGTTTGGGGGCAATATACACATTTGCTGTGCCCGGCACGTTGCTCCCCAACCCAATCCAATTATGGTTCTCCCCAATTCCCTCGATTACGCGAAAAAATATTTTTGAATTTCATTTTTTGAAATTACTTTGGTGTCAAATTGTGCCTAATGGCCCTTTGAGTCCAGAAAAATTTAAATTTTGAAAATTGAGCGGCGCTTTATGAAATCGTCTATTTCACGGTTTGACCGCCTGAATTGACCTTCCGTCCACGAATGACTAACTTCTATTTGTCATTCGCGAGGTAGATTATCGTCAATCAGGCGCGGTAGGGTCGTAGCCGCGTATCATTTTTAGATTATGTCCAATCAAGTCCATCAAGCTGCCCACGTGCAGCACGCCGGGCAATTCGATGCTGAAGGAATGCAATCTGTTCAGCCGCCCGAATTTTCCGTTACCGCATCTTCCCTGGCATCCGACAATTTTGTTCCGCCTCCGGACAGCGGCGACACCGACCTCACCGGTAAGCGCCTACTGATCCGGATCGATACCACCCTCTATCGCACCGCCGATAATTCGCAACCCCTTTGTGCGGCCAAGCGCAATTCTGAAGTCATGGTGATCGATGATTGCCGGGGCAACGATTGGGCACAGGTGCAAATCATTGGGGGGCCGACCGGCTTTGTCAATCGCAATCACCTGCTCAAGCGGGACCACAGCATCCATACGGGAACCAAGCTCCACCGCGTAGAACCGCCGACATTCCGCAATAGCGAAGACGGAACCCTCACCCACGATACGGATATGACTCGTCAATGGGGCACCCTCTACGCAAGGCCCAACCCGAAAACGGGTGAACAGGAACATTACCGCATGATCAAATCGGGCGATACCCTCGAACAGATCATTATCGATTCCTACCCCGACACCCAGGGGCTAGACAGGCGCACGATTGCCAATGTAATTGTCCACCTCAATCAAGGCAACGCCGGCATCCGGATCAAAGACGGCGGGATCACCGGCGCCTTGGCCGGGTCAGTGGGCCACAACTTTGACCGGATCGAGCTGTTGGCAAATTATGATATACTCATTCCTTCCTGGGAAACGGTGCTATCGTTGAAGGATTTGGTGGCTAGCGGATCGATTTCTACGGGTTTGGTGCAAAAGTTTTGGCCCGATGGTTGGGGCTGCTCGATCTCGGTTGAAGCGGGGGCGGCGTTGGTGGCATTGGCCGGTGAGGGGGGATTCGACGCCTACTTCTTTCGGCGGGGCAATCACCTCGCGATTCACTTTGCCTACAAGCTCGGGGCCGGGGTGTCGGTCGGGGCCGGGGCGGGTCTGATGATCAAAAAGAAGGGCAAAAAGCGAGGTTTTGGCGTTCGGGCCGGGGTAGATGCCGAATTGATGGGCACCCACTTTGGAATGATCGAATTTGAGATTCCGCTACAGGCGGGGGTAGTGGTGGACTACCTCAAGGGATTGGGCGGATCGGCCTTTGGCAGTGATGCCGAAATGCAGGACGGTGCGGAGGAATTTGTCGGGGGCTTCGACGGCGATCCTTACGACTTCGTTAACAAAGCGTTGGTACAAAACGGAGTCCGCGCGGGATTTGAAGCCGGCGCGGGCGCGGGGGTAATGGAAGCGGGCAAAGATGTTGAGACCCGCAACCAGGGCAACGGCACCGAAACCGCCACCTCAACCGCGCAAAACGGGAACCGGACCAGTCAGGACGAAAGCGTCGGGCGCTATGTCGGCACGATCTCGGCCAAGCTCAAGCGGCTGAAAAAGGATGGCCTACGCGGTGTGGGCGAAGATGTGCTGTCCGACCTGGTGCAGAGCATCGCCGGGCTGTGTCAGGTGGGCATCGGGGCCGAGGCTGGGTTTGCCTACGGCATAGAATACGAAAAGAGCCCCCGGGGCGAAAAGCAGATGTCTTTGTTTTTGGAGGGCTACGGATGGGCGCAAGTGGACTTGCCGCTGTTGCCGGCGTTGCGCTTTGGCATCGGGGCCGGCACCCGTCTGGTCTTTACCCAGCGGCGGGGCAGCAAGTTGTGGAGCACCGCCACCCCGGAAAGTTATCTCTACGGCGGCAATCTGGACAACTATACCGCCGGGGCTTATGAACTGAGCGTCGCAACCGGGGAGATGGAATCCCGAAACCCGACGGAAGACATGTTTGAGCGACTCAAAACGGTCAAGTTCAAAAAGCGGTTTATGGTGAACTTAATGACCGGGAGCTTGGGACGGCGCAAGCGCGCTTTGCAGGGGATCAAATCCTTGGTTAGTTCGGATGGTAAAACTTTTGGATTGGAAGGTCTCGTAGCCCTGACTTTAGAAGTTGACCTTGCAAATTTGAAAACTGGTGATCAGAGTTTCCGCGATGAATTCCTAACCGAAGCAAAGAAGTTTCGAAGCAATGGAATCGTTGATACAATTTCTTCGCTGGTTGACACGCTGATCGCGGAAGGATCAGGATCCAAAGGTGTGTCACTGTTAAGCAAGCTCATCAACCCCACCACCGTAACGAATTGTACTTTCCATGCTGAAGGTTCGATTGGCTTTGCCCTGAGTGGACGGGTAGGAGCCGGGGCAAAACTTCAAGTTGACCTTGGAGCAAGTGTAGGACTGGTTTACGAGAAAAGCTTTTCGGGAAATGAGGTATTTACCGCCCTTGACCAAATGAAGAAAGAGTTTGATTTTCGGCCCGATGAGCACCTTGCCACAACATTTGGCGGTCACGATGCATTTCGGGCTGATTTTACCCTTGATTTTCTAAATGGTGCCGAGGCAACCGGCCTACTGTGAATCGCATTCAAGAAAAAAGCAGTGCCCAAAGCGATCTATGTAGCCCCTCCACCGGGGGGTATTTGGCTCGGCTTTGAGATCGAGGTAAACCAACATATTGGCTTCGGTTTCGGACCGCCAATCGAGGTTATTGTGCCCGTGGAAACCTCCAATAACATCACTTTCCGCCATGCCTTCCAGATTGGCAAGCGGACCGGCTACTTGCGTTCCATCTTCGAGGAATAAGCGGTATTCCGAACCGTCCAGTTTTTTCATACTGGTAAATACGTAGTAGAATTCGCG
>JBCCQH010000211.1:0-3288 GCA_039024435.1 Bacteroidota bacterium | reverse complement strand
GAGCATGGCCACCTTCCGGGCGTGCCCTCGGCGGCGGAGGTCGAAGCGAATGGGGTGGATGTCGGTGAGACCCAAGCCCTGCTTTTGGAGAAAATTGAGGAATTGACTTTGCATTTGATTAAATTGGAGAAGGAAAATGAAGCACTGAAACAGATGGTTTCATCTCTGATGCTTGACTCATCCGAATGATAGATATGCGCAAAATCATCCTGCTATTCGCTGTACTGTTGCTTTGCTCCGACTTGTTTTCACAACAAGAGAAAAATGCTGTGAAAATCGGTCTATTGAGGACGGGCCAGGGGGCGATGCCAATGGCAGTTTCCTATGAACGCTCATGTGGGGAAAGGGTATCAGTGCAGCCTACATTTGCCTTCGGTTATCGACGTTACGGTGTATTCACAACTGGAAATGTTGGACGAAGATATGTGTTTCACGCGGGAATAGAAGGACGATTTTATCCGTTGATGAGGCGAGGCTATTTGATGTCTGGATTGTACGCTGGCCCATTCGCAAGTTATGATCGGCAGCTTTTCTTTGATCCCGAATTTCCGCACCCTTTGGTAAAACAGTATTGGTCCTCAGTTGGACTTACATTGGGCTATCAACATTCGTTTTTTCGGGATCGATTGAGAATAGACGGCGGCATAAAATGGGGCTACCGTGAATCCATTTCACGAAAGGTTTTCGACACCGATGGCGGGCTACTTTACTTCACTCCTTTGAATTTTGAGTTTAGCCAATATGCATACTTGCAAATTGGAATAACCTTTTAGTCATGAAATCACACATAATTCTATTAATACTGCTAGGCATCACCAGCCTAGCGAGGCAGGTTAATGCTCAAAGCAACCTGTTAGAAAATGGTGGATTCGAAGCGGATATGGACAACGGCCATTACCCCGAAAGTCCGCAAATCCTGTTCACTAATTCCCCACATCCTTGGCTCGACTTTAATCCAGGGGATGATGAGCGATGGTTTATTGATTCCGTTTGGACTCCACCAAACCCGAACGTCAGTAACCCCAACTTCCAGAACGGATATTATTCGCAGCTTCCCTTTTCGAGTTCTGGCAGTCAATTTGTCACCAATGGCTACCCGTGGGAAAGCGGGGCGAATCAAATATTACAGCCCGCGTACGAAGGGCAATGTTTCGTCGGGGTTAACCTCCTTTCAGATTGGTTCGCGAGGGAAGGCATACAGACAAAAACGCAGAACAATTGCTCATTCAATTCTGGCATCTATACAGCAAGTCTATATTGGGCACGGGCGTACCCTGAACCAAGTACCAGATTTTACCTTTCGATTTCAGACCAATCGAGCGATAGGCGAAAAATCGTTGCCGACAATTCTATTAGTGGCAATAGTTACAATCCCGGCCAATGGTATCCGTATAGTACCACCTTTGAACTTAAAGAGAATGTCACGAAAGATATGGGAAACCGTTGGTTTGCTATTACCGGAAGGACGGCTCCAACTGACAATGCGCGACGCTACATGTTTTTCGACGATGTACGCCTTTTCCGCCAATGCGATATCGACAGTGCGTGCTTCCCTGCTACTGGTCAGATCTGCCCCCGGATCGCGATTCAATCACCACCTGCAACCCCGTTTCGCATCTATGACATCGCCAACGCCAACTCACTTGATTTGCGAATCGCAACCGGCGGTGGAGCCGTAGTCATCGACACCGTTTTTACCAACCCCAACGGCCTTCCTGATTTCTATTGGCCGGGTGAAATCCTCGGCAACAATGTCGCCTCGGGCACCTACGTCTACGAAATCACCTTGAGCAACAAATGTGGTGCGGTGCAACAATCGGACGGCTTCACGGTCCTCAACGGCATCTATGACACCGTGGCCGCATGGGTGGACACTACCGCCCTTTGGTCAGAAGTCCCTACGCCCTGCTGCCTCCGCACCCTCACGTTGCAGAACTTGGAGATCGTCGGGGATGTGTCCTATATCGTCAAGGACACGATATGGGTACGCGATGGGGTCACGGCGGCGGACAGCAGCAATATTCTGATTCAGGCCGGGCAGGTTGTGGAACTGGATTCGGTAGAGTTTGACGGGACGGTTTCCACGGTCGAGATACTGGAAGCTCCCTGTCAGTCCTGCCGCCTTGCCCCGCCCTCCTCGGGCGGTACCGCCCCCGACCCCGCGATGATCGGGACGCATGGCGTGGTCACGGCTTCACGTCCGAAGCCGAAACCGGAGACTTCGGTACGCTCCTCCCAAGTGTCGGATCACCAGCTCGTTCAGAGTGCGGACGATCCCGGCTCTCAGCCGTCCCCGGATTACGAGATCGGCGTATGGGCTTATCCCAACCCCTTCGCAAATTCGGTGACGGTGGAAGTCGAATTGTCCCGCCCCGGCCCGATCAGCCTCATCGTCTATGACAGCGGAATGCGTGAGGTATCGCGGGTCATCAAAGGTCGCGAACTCCCAGCAGGAATTCACACTTACACCGCTGACCTAAGCGACCACCCGGCGGGTCTGTACTTCGTCCAACTCGTCGGCGAAGGTCAGACGATCACAGAAAAGATCGTGAAGCAATAGATTGAATTTTCATCCCAACACGCATAAAGCATTCAGGAATGGCGCGGATTTTTCGCGCCATTCTTGTTATTATCCGGGACAAGCCGGGACAATCGCGGTTTACAGCCAGCAGTGGGCGATTTTTCCGTCCCGCAAAATTGGTCGGTGTCCCGGCTTGTCCCGAATAAATCCCGGCTCGTCCCCGATAGTCCCGGCTGCGACCCGCTTATTTTGGGCATTGTGCCCGAAATACAATAATGGTGGATTGCTCGTCTGAATCGCCGATTTATCCGGAACATAAACGGGACAAGCGGGACATTTGGCATATAGGGTGCGGTTGCCATGATGATCGGGGAGTGAGGTCCGCGACGAAGGATGCGACGATCTGCAATCCATCATCTTCAAAGCCGGGCAAAAGGGGACGAAATCAGTGGAGGAGAAAATTTCGTTGTACACGAGGGTAAAATTTCGGCTCCACAGGAGGCCGCACACGGCACGATCTCCTTGCGGTTAAGGGTACGGTCCAGATCGGGGCCGGAGTCGTCAGGGGCCAAATATGACGGCCCCGACCCTTACCAGGGACCGGGGCCGTAATTTCTTCGATTGTCTTGGGCTTCCTACTCAGAAGCTGACGCTTCTTCCTCACCATCAAATACAATTTCCTCGTCGGTAATCGAATAAATCCAGCCCTGGGTTCCGTAGCGGCTTTTCTCCATTTCGATCATCCGCTTGCCACCTTCGCGGTACAG
>JBCCQH010000210.1:0-3364 GCA_039024435.1 Bacteroidota bacterium | reverse complement strand
GCCGTGCGGCCCCCGCGGATTTTCCGTGCAGAATTTCCAGATGGAGAATTTCCAATTGCCTGATTTCCGATTTCCAATTGGCGCGTCCTGGCCGCGCAAACAGCGCTGAATAAGTCGCTACAACCCGGGGATCGTAGCCGCACGGCACGCTGTGCGGCCCCCGCGGGTTTTGCTTGGAGAATTGCCAATTGGCGCGTTCCGACCGCGCAATCCGCAATCAATGAGGATAGAATTTTCAATTTCCGATGAAATGCCCTAGGTTACCGCCCGAGTACAGCATCTCCTAAAAAAGATAGTTTTCCCTCAGAAATCAGAAATCAGAAGGCAAAAATCAATGGATCTAACTTGTTTTCCCGTCACGGCGGAGCGTTGGGAGGACCTCGAACGGGTGTTCGAGGGGCGGGGAGGCCCGCATTTTTGTTGGTGCATGGTTTGGCGAAGGGCGCCGGCGGGACATACCAAGTCGGACAAGGCGGGAAAAAAGGCTTGCTTGCGGCAGTTGGTGGACGATGGCTCGACGGTGGGATTGTTGGGGTACCTGGAAGGAGAACCGGTCGCTTGGTGTTCGGTTGCGCCGCGGGCTACTTATCGCAATTTGGGGGGCGACGAGGCAAAGGAAAAGGTGTGGTCTTTGGTGTGCTTTTTTGTGCCGCGTCGTTTGCGAAAGCAAGGGATTGCGCGGTCGCTCATCGACGGCGCGGTGGCCTATGCCCGCTCGGAGGGGGCGGAGTGGCTGGAAGCCTATCCGGTAGCGCCGGAAACGAATTCCTACCGATTCGGCGGGTTCGTGCCGATGTTTGAAGCGGCGGGATTTGGCTACGTAAAAGATGCAGGAAAGCGGCGCAAGGTGATGGTGAAGCGGTTGGGGTAGCCTTCACCCGCTCGTCGAGAAAAAATCCAGGTGGCTCTGGTTCAGCCAGTTCCAGATCAGATCAAAATCTTCGCCCCAGTCTTCCCGCTTGATGTGCATGATTTGGTCCTGAAAGTGAAATTGGATTTGCTCTTCGCTCCGCGTCGGATTCGCAAATTTGAGGGGGAAGGAACGCTTGGGCGATTGGTGCAGGATGTCGTAGATCGAGATCACCGAAAAGCCGTCGTTGACGAAAAATATCTCGGCGATGCGGCGTTTCAGGGCCACGCGGGCCATGACGTTGCCCAGGAAAAGGGCGATTCCTGTTCCCAGAATGCCAAAAATCACCGTTTCCTGGCCCCGCTCCAGGCGCAGGACCACCAGCAGCATCAGCACGAACAAAAACACCGCGTAGTAGCGCATCGCGTATTCCTGGGTGACCCGGAAGATCTGCGTGCGGCGGGGGTAATGCACGCTCCGAAAGCTCATCATCCGGTTATTCCACATGCTGAAGCTCCTCCTTGTAGCCACGCAGAAAGGTTCCGGTGTCCATCCGCTTTTTGCCTTCGAGTTGCAGTTCCAATACTTCCCACCATGCTTTCCGGACAGCTACGAATAGGCGATTGTCCTCGACCCGGAGCGCACCGGGATCACTGTCCTCGGAGTTGTAATTGGGGCGACCGGCAAATATTTTAAGCAGCTTGTCGTTGAGCCGCGTCCAGGCCGTAGGGTAGGGGGACAGCCCCCGTACAAAGTTGTGGATGGTTTCCACGTCTTGGTCCCAATTGATGCGGCAGTTTTCTTTGAAGATCTTGGGGGCGGGATGCACGAAGCCGGTGTGGTCCTGGGCTTGGGGCGTCACGGTGCCCTGATCGATGGCCTGAACCGTTTGTAAGACCAGATCGGCGCCGGTTTCCATCATCGCATCGTGCAGGTCACCCGCGTTCCATTCCGGCGGAATGTCCAGTTCGGTTTGCAGGAGCATTGCCCCGGTATCGATCTTCTTGTCGATCAGAAAAGTAGTCGCACCGGTCTTGGTTTCACCATTGATGATCACCCAGTTGAGGGGCGCCGCGCCCCGGTAATCGGGCAGCAGGGCGGCGTGCAGGTTCAACGTGCCTTGGGGAGGAATGGACCAGACCATTTTGGGGAGCATGCGAAAGGCCACCACCACCGCAAGATCGGGCTGCAGGGAAGTCAGGGCGGCGATGAAATCGGGATTGCGCAACTTTTCTGGCTGCAAGATGGTCAATCCTTGTTCCTGGGCGTAGACCTTGACCGGTGAAGGGCGCAGTTTTTTTCCCCGGCCCGCCGGGCGGTCCGGAGCGGTGATCACGCCCACGACTTCATAGCCATTTTCCACCAGCATCCGCAGCGAAGGAATGGCAAAGTCGGGAGTTCCCATGAATACAATTCGCATGCGGCAAAAATAGGAAAAAGTGGGCTGAAGTTGGGGGCGCCGCCGGTCAGCGCGCATCCTGCCGGACGGGCTCAGAAATCCGGGTACAACAAATACTTCGCCCGAACCACTTTGAAGGCGTTGAGCCCATCTTGCCAACTGTCGTAGATGGTTTGGTCCGGCGCTTGCCGGCGGATCTGCTCCTTGACCTGGGCCGTGCCCAGCAAGCGATTGAACGACGAGCGGTAGAGCGGATCGCGCAACTCGACGTTTTGCGCTTCGGTTTCCAGGTTCTTGAGCAAGGAAATGCCGGCCAAAAAGAGGCTTTTCCCATCCACCCGGTTCAGAAACCGCACGCCGTAGCATTCCTGCCCTTCAAATTTCGGACGGCTGGCCTTGCCCGGGGTCGAAACCGGAGTGAAGGCGTGGTACTCCATTTCCAGACCGTACAGTGCGATGCGGCCCGGCTTTTCCAATTCCATCACCGAATCTTTGCGCAGTTGGTAGTGGTAGCCTTCGTGCCAGGGCGCGCCAAACAACTGAAACGGTGCCTCGGTGCCGCGGCCCACGCTGACCGCCATGCCTTCCATCCAGCACACCATGGGGTACAGGTAGGCGCTGTACTCGCTCGGTAGGTTCGGGGAAGGGGCTACCCAAGGCAATCCGGTGGCTTCCCAGCGCATGGCGTGGGTGTAATTGGTGGCGGGAATCACTTCCAGGAGGCATTTCACGTCGTCCTTGAGCCAGCCTTCACCATTGACCATGCGGGCGTACTCGCCCACGGTCATCCCGTGGACAATCGGCACCGGGTGCATTCCCACAAATGAAGAATGTTTTTCTTCCAGCACTGGACCCTCCACGTACCAGCCATTCGGATTGGGGCGATCCAGGACCACCAAGGGCACCTTTTGCTCGGCACAGGCTTCCATCACGTAGCTCATGGTGGAGATGTAGGTGTAAAACCGGGCGCCGACATCCTGAATGTCGAACAGGACCAGATCCAGATCGGCAATGAGTTCCGGCTGCGGTTTTTTGTTGCGCCCGTACAGCGAAGCAATCGCAATGCCCGTGCGGCGGTCTTTGCCGTCGAGGATCTTTTTGCCCGCGTCCTGGTC
>JBCCQH010000209.1:0-3449 GCA_039024435.1 Bacteroidota bacterium | reverse complement strand
GGCAGGATTGTTCGTCGGGAAATTGGGCGATAAAGTTGAATAGATTCATGGGCAGATTCGAGCTTTGGCCGCAATCTCAACCCGCCGATTGACATCTCGTGTCAAAATCCGTGGCAAAAATCGTGGCAAAGTTCCGGACAAGCATAAAAAATCCTCCGCAAAAGCCCAGTGAACCAGGCTTCGCGGAGGAGAGACTCCTAAATCAGTGCTTAGTACATGGAGTCGAATGATTCGTGGAGGAAAACCGCTCGGGCGGAGCGATCAGTTCAGTTTGACCACCTTTTTGGTGCTTACACCGCCATTCTTTGTGTTGTGCAGGCGCACAAAGTAGATCCCCGTTGGGAAGCGGCTCAGGTTGATTTCGGTACGTTGATTGGCTTGCGGTACCGAACGAATCCGACCGCCATTCAGGTCGAATACTTCAATGCGGTACTGGCCCGGTTGGGCCTCAAGGGTGAAGATCCCGGTGGTAGGATTCGGATACAGAACCACCCGATCCTCGGAGGCGAGGGTTTCTTCTGGACGGTTGGTGGTGCAACTCGATGTTGGATGAACGTAGTTGGGTAGTGGGCCGGCGACCTTGTTGTTGGAAGCCGCCAGGCAGTTGTTCATGCCGTCGCGGTTGCCGTCGCCGAACTGATCTACGCAGATGGGCACATTGAGGGAAGTACTCTGCCAGGGAGCAATTTTTCCCCCGACAATGCCCGGTGTACTGACCGCACTTCCTGGGAGCAGGCTCCCACCGAACGACATCTGGTAGTCACTTTGCAGTTGTTGGTTGCTTTTTGCCGCAAATTCCGCGAGGATGACCCGTTCCGTTCCGATGAAGGTGTAGGGCGATGCATCAGAGGGGAGGGGGATAAAGCCAGCAGCCTGTTGATCGTAGTAGAGGCGCTGATTGCTGAAGTTGCCGTAGTTCAAAATGATCTTGTCCGGGAGCAGGAAGTAGGCGGGATAGCGATCATCCGGATCATCAAAAACCGCTTCCAGTTGGATTTCGACGGGATTGGAAAAGGCAGGATCGGCGGCAGTGGTCAGCCCTTCGATGCGCAAGTCACGTGGAGATTTGGTCGGGGCGGGAATTTTCAGGTTGATGCCATTGCTCAGGTTGCCGCAGTTGACCGTGACCTGGCCCGAGGGCGGGAGCGTCAGGCCAGTACCGAAGCCCCGGACGTCGACATTGTCGAAGATCTGCTTCTCTTTTGCGCGGTAGTGTCCTGCCGAAACGCCTACGGTTGCGGAATTGCCGTCGTTGTTGGCCAGGCGGAGGTTTTTGAAGGTGACTTTCTCGGTGAAATTGAGCTGTACCCCATCTTGGAAGATATTCCAAGCGGAAAAATTTTCGAAGGTCGAGTGTACGCCCGCAATGTAATTGGGGTCGTAGTCGGATTTGTCATTGAAGAAAGTCGTGTGCAGGTAAAATGTTGCCAGCCCGATGGTGGAGGCGTAGGTTTCATTGTCCTGGAACCCAGCTATGGCCACCCACCCGGTCGCTACGACATCTTCTTCGGGGATGATATTGATGCTGTTGGGCAAGCCCAGATTTGCCGGAACGAAGGTATTGCGGTACGTACCGGAAGGAAAACCCGGCTCGATCAGACCTTCCGGCCAGTAGATGAAACCGTGCCCCGAGGAACCGGAAGCGACATTGCCGGTGAGGGTGACACCACCGCCGTGGACCCAGAATCCATCGCCCTGGAAGGAGAAGTCCTGAGAACCTTCGCGGGTGTCGGGGGCATTGGCGGGTGCAGCATCGCGCAGGGGAAAGGCGGTATTGACGGTGCGGATCGCGATGTTATTGGTAAATGAGCCCAACTCATCACCCGCTTCGGTCTGGAAACCGCCGCCGATTACATTGTAGGAGATATTGTTGTCGAAGTGCACAAACGCGGAGTGGTTCGCGTAGGCCCAGCCCGGATCGTCCTCGACCACGCAGCCGGTCACGCGGGCGGGGGTGAGGTTGGGGCTGACGCCGCCTCGGTGGAAGTGCATGGAGTATCGCCCCCGGATATTGGTTTTGGGGCCGGTCACAAACTGGTCACTCTCGTTGATGTACCAGTCGTCCACCGGCACGTCCTTGCGGGTGCGGCCCATGCGGTGCAGACGGAGGTAGCGGACATTGGCGTCAAGGGTATGCATGAACATGACGTGGCCCCGATCCCTGCCGTTGTTGCTCGTCCCGTTTTCCGATTCGATGACGACGTTGCGGCTCAAGTTGGCGACGTGGACCCTCAGGTCGGGGGCGGGAGCATGGTCGTGGCTTTTGGTCAACGGCTGGGTGAAGGTCACGGTGCTGCCGGAAATCGACGCGATGGTAGCAACCTCATCCCCGGTGACGGTCACCGCATCGGTGCCAGTGATGACGATGCGGTCTCCGGTTTGCCAACCGCTGGGCGCCGATTCCAATTGCACGTTGGTCGCTCCGAGACTGGGGTTGGTAGCGACACGTTTCCAGGAATCCTTGGCGGCGCCGTGGATGACGGTTTTGCCCATGAGGGTCAGGCCTTTTTCGAACTGGGCGGTACTCAGGACAATATCACCTTCATCAATGATAGTAATCTTGCAAGTAGTGCCTTGTGGAATCGGACCCGTGGGCGTTCCGATTTCGAGCTCCCCCGTCATGTCCTGCACGATGGTCTCGACCTTGAGGGCGGTATTGGCCGTGGT
Source organism: Bacteroidota bacterium (assembly GCA_039024435.1). Taxonomy (GTDB): domain Bacteria; phylum Bacteroidota; class Bacteroidia; order J057; family JADKCL01; genus JBCCQH01. The sequence continues at coordinate 782 of JBCCQH010000209.1, read as the reverse complement.
CACAAAGGCGAGCTTGCCCTGAATACGGATAATTTTAATGCGGGTCGCTACTTCTCCGTCGACAGTAAGGGTCTTGCCGCTGGGGATCAGCACCTTGGCCAAGTTGGTGGGGACATTGCCACCGGTCCACGTGTTCGGATCGGTCCAATTGCCCGAGTTTAGCACCGTATGGGTGGCTTGATTCACAGGCAAAAGGTCCAGGGGACCGTTTTGGGCGGGCAGGAATCCAGGCAGCAACATTCCGGCGACCAAGACCCAGGTCAGCAAGGAAAGCGGGGGGTATTTTCGTTCAATTCTCATCGCGCAAACAACAGTGATTGATTGTGAACTGAAATCAGCTCGGAGATAAGACGGGGGAGGGCCCGATTGCCCTACCCCCCACGGAAAAAAATTGCGGAAGCCGAATTTTTCCCGTGATTTGATTGCGATGCGCTCGGCGGTGGAAGGCATTGGGAGGTTTCCGGAGTTTATCCGCACGGCGATCTCGGCCGGCCAATCGCAAAAACAAATCTCATTTTGTGCGGGCAAACCGGGCTCCGCCTACCTTTAGATCATGATTTTATGACATTATGCTGATTTTTCGAGCAATTGCCGCGATTCCAAAACAAAGTTTCCCGGTTTTGTCTTACCCAAGCAGAACCGCATGGAAATCACAGAATTCCATTTTCATTTTTCAGCATATTTTACCATTTTTGATATTGTCAAAATCACAATAAGTATCATGGGTGAAGTGAAAGTTAACAGTGTATCTCTACCGACTAGGTTTGGCTTGTCCGGCAAGC
>JBCCQH010000208.1:0-3494 GCA_039024435.1 Bacteroidota bacterium | reverse complement strand
GAGCATGGCCACCTTCCGGGCGTGCCCTCGGCGGCGGAGGTCGAAGCGAATGGGGTGGATGTCGGTGAGACCCAAGCCCTGCTTTTGGAGAAAATTGAGGAATTGACTTTGCATTTGATTAAATTGGAGAAGGAAAATGAAAGCCTCAAAACCGACATTGCTGAATTGAAAAGATGATATGGCGAATTTTCATAGCGATAACGATTGCGACCGCCTTTTCCTTGGCCTTGAAAGCGCAATTACGTGACTCTAGCCAAAATGGTATTGGAATCGCATTGATTACCAATGCCGGTGAGGTTACGGTGCCGATAATTTCCTATGAACGCTTGCTGAAGCCTCGCCTCTCAGCTGTGGCTTCAATTGGGGCAGCCCCGCCAAAAAAAGGGATTAACGGTATCAGCTTTTTGCACTACCATCTAAGCCTAGAGGCAAGATACTACTTCGCACTTCGAAGGGACTCACCAATGTCCGGTTTTTTCGTTGGACCGTATGCATCGTTCACAGAAAGTTATTCATGGTATCGCGATGTCAATCGAAAAGCGATCCGTCGTTATCTTTCGAGTATCGGAATTGGTGCGGGATACCAGCAGCTTATCCGTGAGCGGATCAGGATAAGTGGAGAAATCATACTGGCTTATCCGGGAAAAATCATTTCCGAACGATGGGACCGGCAGGGTTTTCGGCGTGCGAGATTTGAGTGGGAGGCTTGGAGAACATGGTATGCATCAATATCAGTCGGCTATTCATTTTAAATTTAAAGAAAGAAATCATGTTAACTTCGATAAAATGCGGTTTGGCATCTTGCCTGCTGTTCTCAGTAGCGTTTGCCCAATCGAACATACTACGCAATGGCAGCTTCGAGGCTGACTGGGGGAATTCCCACTATCCTCGTGCCAACCAGACGCTCGATATGAACGCTCCCACCTCTTGGGAGGTGTACAACAACGACAACAACAGTTGGGAACGCTGGTATTTCGATTCCCTCTGGGTTCCTGCGCACCCAAACGACCCTGATCCAGGATTGCAACCTGGATTTTTTGAACTAGGAAATTTTGGATCAGCATATCCTTGGGAAAGCGGATCATTTCCAGATTCAATGATCCTGCAATCAGCCTTTGACGGAGAATGCTATGTCGGATTTGACATGAAAACTGATGACCTATCACGAGAAGGAATCCAACAAGAAATTAGTAGCTGTCCACTCAACACAGGCGACTATACATGTAGTTTGAGATGGTCGCGAACCTACTCAGGCTTAAACACCAAAACATATCTGTCTCTTGCGCGGAGGAATAATCGGCGGCACCACAAATTCGATAATTTTTGGGTGAATGCCGGAACATTTACACCGGGGCAATGGAATTCGTATTCCGTGAATTTTGAAATCGAGCTAAATGACAATGACCACCGAGATTTGACGTGGTTCTCAATCACTGGACAACGATTCGGAAATCAAGACCCGGAACACTACATGTACTTCGACGATGTACGCCTCTTCCGCCAATGCGATGTAGACAGCGCATGCTTTACAACAACTGGCCAGATTTGTCCCCAGATCGTGACCGCACCTCCACCCGCGAATCCGATTGAAGTGAATAACATTTCGCAAGCCCATTCGATGCGGGTGCGGCTATTTGTTCCGGGGACGACTTCTCTCGTTTGGGATACCACGTACAGCAATCGCAACGGGCTTCCAGATGTCAAAATCCCCGCCCAACTTTTGGCGACGCGATTGGCCACGAACAATTATGACGCAGAAATATCACTTGAAAACAAGTGTGGAGCTATCGTAACATCGAGGCCCATTCAGGTGATGAATGGCATTTTTGATACGCTTTCATACTGGGTCGACACTACTGCTAACTGGTCAGAAGTCCCTACGCCCTGTTGCCTCCGCACTCTCACGCTGGAGAACTTGGAGATCGTCGGGGATGTATCCTATATCGTCAAGGACACGATATGGGTGCGCGATGGGGTCACGGCGGCGGACAGCAGCAATATTCTGATTCAGGCTTGTGATGTCATTGAACTGGATTCGGTGGAGTTTGACGGGACAGTTTCCACGGTTGAGATACTGGAAGCCCCCTGCCAATCCTGTCGCCTTGCCCCGCCCTCCTCGGGCGGAACTGCCCCCGACCCCGCGATGATCGGGACGCATGGCGTGGTCACGGCTTCACGCCCCAAGCCGAAACCGGAGACTTCGGTGCGCCCCTCCGTGGTGTCGGATCACCAACCCGTTCACAGCGCGGACCGTCCCGGTTCTCAGCCGTCCCCGGATTACCAGATCGGGGTATGGGCTTATCCCAACCCTTTCGCAAATTCGGTGACGGTGGAAGTTGAATTGTCCCGCCCTGGCCCGGTCAGTCTCATCGTCTATGACAGCGGAATGCGCGAGGTTGCCCGCGTCATCAAAGGCCGCGACCTCCCGGCAGGAATTCACGCTTACGCCGCTGATCTGAGCGATCATCCGGCGGGTCTGTACATCGTCCAACTCGTCGGCGAAGGTCAGACGATCACGGAAAAGATCGTGAAGCAATAGATTGAATTTTCATCCCAACACGCATAAAGCATTCAGGAATGGCGCGGATTTTTTGCGCCATTCTTGTTAATTATCCGGGACAAGCCGGGACAATCGCGGATTACAGCCAGCAATGGGCGATTTTCCCGTCCCTCAAAATTGTTCCGTGTCCCGGCTTGTCCCCGATAAATCCCGGCTCGTCCCCGATAGTCCCGGCTCCGACCCGCCTATTTTGGGTTTCATGCCCGAAATACAAAAATGGCGGATTGTTCGCCTGAATCGCCGATTTATCCGGGACATAAACGGGACAAGCGGGACATTTGGCAGATAGGGCGCGATTGCAGTGATGATCGGGGGGTAAGCGTCGCGATGAAGGATGCGACGATCTACAATCCGCCATCTGCAAAGCCGGGGAAAAGGGGACGAAATCAGTGGAGGAGAAAACTCCGTTTTACACGGAGGGTCAAAATTCGGCTCCACAGGATGCCGCACACGGCACGATCTCCTTGCGGTTGAGGATAGGGGTCCAGATCGGGGCCGGAGCCGTCAGCGGCCAAATATGACGGCCCCGATCCTTGTCAGGGACCGGGGCCGTCATTTCTTCGATTGTCGTGGGCTTCCTACTCTGAAGCTGACACTTCTTCCTCGCCATCAAACACAATTTCCTCGTCGGTAATCGAATAAATCCAGCCCTGGGTTCCGTAGCGGCTTTTCTCCATTTCGATCATCCGCTTGCCACCTTCGCGGTACAGGTTCATCCGCATGGGCGGGTCGTATTCCAGTTTCTTTCCACCCCGGATCGTCCCGGCGTTGGTCTTCTGGAAAATCACAATGAAGATCGTTCCGGGAAAGTCGGTGCGGAGCCGCTGGAACTCCTCGGGCTTCACGTCCAGCACCGACCAGCTATCCACCGCCACCACGTCGAAATTTTTCGCCGCCTTACGGATGTCGTTCAGTGTTCCGCCTCCGGTCAGCT
>JBCCQH010000207.1:0-3687 GCA_039024435.1 Bacteroidota bacterium | reverse complement strand
TGCCGACATTGCCCCCAGCGGCGATGCGCAGCCGTTCCAGGTCATTGGTGAAGAGCTGCAAGGGGCGGTTTTCCGACAAGCGGAGAAAAGCAGCATTGCCCTCGGCGTTGCCCGGGCCGATGTAGATGCGGAGGCCCTCGGCGGTGCTGCCGGCGTTGAGGAAACGGTACTCGGTGCGGGTGTTAGCGGCATTGGCCAGCGAGTTGACGACCTGGGCCGAGAGACCGAGTGGTCCCGCCAGCAGGAAAAAGAGAATGATGTAGTGAAATTGATTTTTCATAAATAGGGTGGTTGAAGGATTGAAGCGGCCCTGCGGGTGCTCGCCAGGAGCGAATTGCCGGGGGCCCGACCAAAGATAAACTTATCCGTGGCCAATCACTGGTCGGGGTCGGTAGGGATAGATAGGGACAGCAACAACGCAAGGCTTGGAAAATTCTCGCGTCCGCCCTGCGTACTGTGCGACTTCTGCTTAACTTCCCGAGGGTTGATTTTCGGGCGGATGGCGGCAGAAGAACTTTTCCGCCCAACAATTCCCGGGGCAATCGGCTTGCCCAACCAGGGTTTGTGGGAAGGGTTCATTTACCGACCACCAAGCCCACTCCCCCCCTCATTCCCGCCAAGTGTCAACAAACTACAGTTTTCGTACATTTCTGATTCAAGATATTGCCCACTAGCGAACATCTGTTAGGATTTTCCGTACAGAAGAACAACAAATACAACCTTCAAATTACGAACCCATGAATAGACTACTCAGCTTTACTGTTGCCATATTGAGCCTCAGCATCCTTTCTTCCTGTACCACAATCTACCAGGGCGAAGTCGGGGTCAAGCGCAAGCGAGGCATCATTGATCCGGTACCCATCCTTGAAGGCCGCACCGGTGTCAATCCCTTCAATACGGTCGTGTTCAAGATCCCCACCCGGACCAAGAATCTCCGACTTACGATCCCTTTGCCCTCGAAAGAAGGCCTCACAGTAGACGCTGAGATTTCCATCATTTACCACCTCGACCCGATGGCGGTTCCGCAGTTGCTCAAGGATGTGGGAATGGACTTTGAAACCCAGATGATCTATCCGGTTTTCCGTTCTGCCGCTTCGGACGTAGCGGCCCGGTTCTACGCAAAGGACCTTCATTCCGGGGAGCGCTCGATCATCGAGGCGGAAATTCTAGAAAAAATGAACACGAGTGTTTCCAAGCACGGGATCATCGTGGACAATGTTCTGATGAAAAGCATCGAACTGCCGAGTGGTTTGCGCCGGACCATCGAACAAAAACTGGAAGCCGAGCAGGAAGCCCAGCGCATGCAATTCGTCAAGCAGCAGGAAGAAGCGGACGCCGAACGCAAAATCATCGAAGCCAAGGGGGAACAGCAAGTCGCCATCCTGAAAGCGGAAGGTGAAAAGCAGGTTGCCGAGCTCAAAGCCGAAGGCCAGGCCAACGCCACGCTGACCCAAGCCAAGGCCGACGCCGAGGCCAACAAACTCCTCTCCGAGTCGCTGACCGAGGAAGTGCTGCGCCTCCAGGCCATCGAAGCGGTCAAAAACATCTCGACCTCCCCCAACAGCAAGCTCATCGTCAATCCGGGAGGCACGCCCATCTGGGGATTGGATCCGACCACCTGGACCCCCGAGATGCGGCGATCCGAAAACAGAAGATAACCATCGTTTCATTCTTGTGCCGCCGACTTCTTTCCGCGTGAAGGAAGTTGGCGGCAGTTATTTTGCGGGGCAAGGCCCCCCAACCATTGGTGCCGGTTTGCGGAAGTCGTCCTGCGATTCCCCAAAGTTCTCCCTGGAAAAAGCCGACAATTTCCGTAGATTCATGTTCACCCCCATCAATGAACCACCCGCTATGAATGGCAAAGGCTTCAACCCAGACGAAGTATTTCGAATCGCCCGTGAAGTGGTGGGCGCCTACTTTCCCGAGGAAAAAATGGCGTTTGCCGCCGCTGGCCGCCAGTGGATCGCCGAACTTGCCCAAGGGGGTGATCCCACCCAGGAAACCACCCGCACCGCCAAGTTTGAAATGGGTGAAAGCCTGTTCCACGCAGCGGCCTCCGCCCACTTCTTACTGAGCGTATTCCAAACGCTCTACCGCGCCGTTCACAAGCCCAAGCCGGCCGCCCCCGAACTCAAAGCCCAAGTCAACCCGGAAATCAAAACCGAAGCGCTCCCCGAGAAAAGCTTCCAGGAAGAACTGTTGTACCGCCTATCCCAAAAGATCGATGAAGCAACGGCCATCAAAATCGTCCAACAATATTATCCCGAACTCAACCAAGCATTTTCCGAAGGATAGCCCCGGAGACGAAGCCGAACTGCACCGGTGGTACAGCGATGTTATCCGCGAGCATCACCATACCGCCCGCCAACTCGACCGCTACCGCAAGTACAACATCTACGCTGAGTACTATTTTCTCGCGCTGAATGTCTTCGGAGTGATTGCTGGCACCATTGGTTTGCTGACCCCTCCCTCCTCGCCCGACGCAGCCCGGCTCCCGTTCCTGGCACTGGCACTGCTGCTGCTGAACGGATCCATGACCGGATTCATCCTCTATGCCTGGAGCGCCAAAAAGCGCAAGGCCCGCGAAGTGGCCACCGAACGGGAAAAAGGCAACTACTGGGTGCCCGAATCTGAGGACATTCCAGAAGCCACCGCGCTGGTGCAGGACATCCGCAAGAAGTACCGCATCGACCTGGGAGATCAAGTCCTGCAAATTCTGATTTCGCGGTCCATGGCTTCCTTTCCCAGCATCGAAGCAGCCGATGGCAAAATCTATCTGATCCTGCCGATTGGCTTTTTTATGGTATTGCAAACCAATTCCGAGCACGCGGCTGCTCTGATCGCCCACGAACTCGCCCACCTCAAGCATGGCGACCTCAGCGTTTGGACGGAGCTATCCAGCGAAACCGAGATCGCGCGCTTCCTGGAAAAGTTGCTTCCCCTCTACATCACGATTGCAATTGGCATCTTTTTGACCTCCTTTACGGCCAAAATCGCCGGAAATGGTGCGCTGACCGGAATCTACTATTGCGCATTTGTTTACTACAGCCGGTCCCGCCGCAAAAAGGTCGTCAGCGCACGCCAGGGCATGGAAACACTGGCGGACTTTCTGGCGGCCCACCACACTTCTCCCCAGACGGTGATCGAAGTGCTCCAAACCTACGGCCGGGAAAGCGATACTGGGGGCCGGTACCATCCCAAATTGGCGGACCGGATCGCTGCCCTGGAAAGCATGCGCCTCCTTCCGGGAATGGATCAATCTGCCGGCCCATCCGCCGAACCCGCGGTCCGCGAAGGCAAGTAATCGTTGACGGTGTGGGTCGCGGTCAGGCGGGTTCCCGCGTAGTACTGCCGCGCTTCTGTCTGGCCGGCATTGTAGCGGGCATCAAACTTTTCCCGGGACCAGATCAGCACAATGGCATCCGCCAGGGCCACGAAGTAGACAATGCCCGTCCAGCAAAAAATCAGAAACCAACGGGCTTGCTTCTTGTCGCCCAGGTAGAACCGGTGGGCACCGAATCCGCCCGCCAGCGATGCAAACAACAGTACAAAAAGGCGGTCCTTCATGGCGGTAGCAATTTGCGGTAGCAGCCCTCTAAACTACACAATTGGTGGGAAATCTCCCCCTCCCCTTTCACCCTCGGGCGAGCCAGGCCAGCATCGCCTCCGCCACTGCCCGGTGCCGGG
>JBCCQH010000206.1:0-3831 GCA_039024435.1 Bacteroidota bacterium | reverse complement strand
ATCCGCGCGGTCGGGTTGGTGCAGTCGCCGTCGTCGTAGGTCTGCCAGGCGAGCTTCCCGTCGGTCACGTAAAAGTGGTAAGCGTAGCGACCGGCGTTGCAATAGGCCCGCGACATGATCGTATTCGTCCCATTGATGTCGCAAATCCGGACCCAAGCTTCAATCGTCAGCGAAGACGCGTGCAGGGTGGCTCCCGGAGTGATCGACGCCGAATTGAGGATAAAAATGTAGTCGTCGTACCCGTCAAAGTACAGCGAACGGTCCACCGGCATGGTCTGAGCCGAGACCAGACTGGCCAGGCCCAAAAAGAAAATTCCAAGGGTTTTCAAGATAAATTTGTTCATGGTATCGATGATTAAAAGTGGTGATTCAGGCCAATATTACCCGCCCGATCACCGCCTTACAATCATCCCTGAACATCCGGTCGCGCTCCCCGAATATTCGGCGGCGTCCCGTGAACAATCGGAAATGCCACTTGGGGCAACTTGAAATTGAGGGGCGAATTTGCGACGGCTAAGAATGACACCCGACCCGCCGCTTACATCGCACTCAGGCGTTGGAGGAGCTGTTCCCGGCGGCGGCGCGAAACCGGAATTTGGGTGCCGTCCTCCATCTGCACCACGCCGCCATCCTGGCGCTCAAAGCGCGCGACAAGTCGGAGGTTCACCAAATGGCTCTGGTGGACGCGAAAAAACACCTCCGGAGGCAGCAGACCTTCAAAATGCTTCAGGGTCCGGCTCGCCGTCACGCACCGTCCATCGCGCAGGTGCAGCTCGGTGTAGTTTTTGTCCGCCCGACAGTGGACGATGCCGTCGATCCGAACAAAAGTCATTCCCTCGGCGTCCGGCACCGCAATCCGCGTCAATTCCTGCTTTTCGATCGCTTCCAACGCCGCCACCACCCGATCCGAGGTCAGCGGATGGGCCCGCGGCAATTTGTCCAGTGCCTCACCCAACAACACCGGATCGACCGGTTTCAGCAGGTAATCGAGCGCGAAATAGCGAAAAGCCCGCACCGCAAAATGGTCAAAAGCGGTGGTAAAGATCACCGCCGGCAAAGGGCCGCTCAGTACATCGAGCAGATCAAATCCGGTTCCATCCCCCATCTGAATGTCCAGCAGCACACCGTCCGGTTGGGTGCGCTCAATGAGCGCCTTGCCGCTCGCGACCCCAGAAGCCGTCCCGACCAACTCCACCGCCGGAAAATCCCGCGCCAGCAGTTGCACGAGGCTGTTGCGCGCCCCCGCTTCGTCATCGATCACGACGACCCGAATCTGCCGCGCCGCGCTCATTGCTCCTCCGAAATTGGGATGTCCAATTGCACCCGGGTTCCGCGGGCCGCACCGCGGGCGTCCACCAAGTCAAAAACCTCCACCGTCCCTTTGCGCCCGCCCAGGTTCAGCTCCAAGCGCTCCTCGGTGATCCGCGTCCCCAGCCCATTTCCCCGGTGGCCTTGCTGCGTCTGTTGCCGCGCACTTTCCACCCGCCCCACCCCGTTGTCCTCGACCTGGACCTGGATGAAATTTTCCGGTGCTTCACGGATATCGATAGAAATGTGACCCTGCCCGCCCCGCGGGGCAATTCCGTGGACAATTGCATTCTCTACGTACGGCTGAATCAACATCGGGGGAATATAAATCAGTTCCGTTTCCAAATCTTCAGAAAAACGGATTTCGTAGTCCAGGCGTTGACCGAAACGCAATTGTTCCATACCGAGGTAGTCACTGAGGATTTCCACCGCCGCTGCCACCGAAATCGCCGAGTGGCGGGAAGCGTGCAGCACATTGCGAACCAAACGCGAGAAACGCAACAAAAAATGTTCCGCCTGCGCCAAGTCGCCGCTCAAGATGTGATTTTGCAGGGAAGCCAATGAATTGAACAAAAAGTGCGGATTCATCTGCGCCTGCAAAGCCTGCCGCTCCAGTTGCGCGTAGCGGATCCGCAGATTTTCCTCCTCCAGTTCTTTCCGCCGCAGCGAAGCCTCCGAAACCTGCTTTTCCAGTTCCAACTGCCGCGCTCGGGTCTGCATTCGGTAGCGGTACCACAGCCCCAGCCCCAGCAAGACCGCCAGCAGGACCAGCCCGCCGATCACCGTAGTTTGCAGCCTTTGCCCCACCAACTCCTTCTCCAGGTCTGCCGCCGCCGCCTTCAATTTTGCTTCCTCGGCGATCCGGTCCTTTTCCGCTACATCAAATTCCAACTGCAATGCTTCGACCGCCCGCAACTTTTCCGCCTGAAAAATCGAATCGTTCATGGCCTGGGCTTGGCGTGCGCGGTCCAAGGCTTGCCGGTACTTGCCCGTTCCCTCGTACGCGCGGACCTGGAGTTGCCACAGTTCCAGCAATTGCAGCGTGCTCCCGACCAAGCGCACCTCCGATTCGGCCGCTTCCAGAACCGTCACTGCCCGGGCAAAATTGCCCTTTTGATTGTAAAGCTCGCCCCGGCCGAGGGCGATCTGCACCCCTTGAAACCGGTCCTTTACCCGCCGGTTCACTTCCGCCGCCTCTTCGTACCGCCGCAGTGCCTCCGCGTATCTTTCCTGGGCGCGGAGGGCGTGGCCCCAGTAGAGCAGCCCTTCCACGTACAACGGCTCCTCGACGCCCAGCTCCCGGTAGCGCCGGACCCCTTCCCGGGCGTGGACCAGGGCCGCCGCCGCGTCACCTTTCTGCCGGTAGATCCGTCCCAGAATTACCTGCACCTGGGCCAGCCCCCGCCCAAAATCCATTTCCGACCAGGTCGCCTCCGCCATTTGGGCGTATTCGAGGGCTTTGTCCAGATCTCCCGCGCGGATAAACAGCCGGGCGATGTTCGTGTACTGCATCCCGAGGGTCTGGGTGTCCCCGACCTCCTGGCAGACGCGCGCCGATTCCAGTCCGAACACCGCCGCCGAGTCAAAATTGCCCTCCTGAATGTACAATCCGGCCAGGTTGCCCAGGGCCGCCATGCGGGTCCGGGCATTTTCCGGTCCTTCCGGTAAAATCGCGAGGCTGGCTTGCAACTTGCCCTTGGCCCGTAAAAAGTCGCCCATCTGGGCAAGGAAAGCCCCCCAAGCCGAAAAAACCGTCGCCTGCTGCACCGAATCTCCAATCTGCCGGGCCATCCGGTCCGCCCGCGCGTACAAATTGGCGGCCGTGACCGAATCCCGCCGGGCCAGGGCCACACTCGCCAGTTGCAGCGTCGCTTTGGTCAACTGCGCACTGTCGCCGATCTGCTCGAACAGCGCCATCGCTTCCCCAAAAGACACCTCCGCACGCGCCAGATCATCCAGGCGGAGCTGGGCAAACCCCATCCGGGACAGGCCCACCGCCGCTTGCGAACGGGAGCCCGCCTGCCGGGCCATTTCCACCGCCGACTCCGCGTAGGCCAGGCCCGCTTTCGGATCGGCAAAGATGACTTCGGCGGAGCGGTCCAGCAATTCGGCAATCTGCTGGCTCACCGCCGGAGTGGGAACGGGAGGATCGGTCAGGCCTTGGGCCATTGCACCGCGAAAAGGGAACCAAAACAGGGAAAACAGGACGCAGCGGCAGATCCGCCGCCCCAACGAAGGGAAAGAAAAAGCTTGCATAGGTTATGATTGGTAGAGCTGCACATGCGCAATGGAATTCTGCGAGTGGAAAAAGCAGCACTTAAATTGTTGCTGCACTTACCAACGCAATGCTACCAAAAAAGTTGCATTTCACCCGCCTCCGTGCCTCTCGCCACACAAAAATCGCCTGATCGTCATTGTTCCGGTCAATTTTCGGAGTATCCTGGGTCTATTGCAGGGAAAAAGGTATGATTAGGCGATTTTTGTGTGGCGAGAGGCACGGAGGCGGGTGAAATGCAACTTTTT
>JBCCQH010000205.1:0-3891 GCA_039024435.1 Bacteroidota bacterium | reverse complement strand
TCTGCTTCCCATTTGGCGAGGATGTCCCGGCGCTGGCGGATTTGTGGTGCCTCCGGATCGATGGGCGTCACCACGTGGAATTCCCGGATAAACCGCTGAAAATCGTCATCGGAGGTGCGCATGGAACGCCCACGGGATTGGCCCCGGCCTGCTCTGTGGCTTGCGCTCAGGAGGCTCTCCGCCTTGCCGGTACCCGCCATGATGAAGCTGTGGCTGCCCATGGAATCCGGAATCAGGGCGGGTTCGCCCGTCCAGTGAAAGGGCGCAACTTGCATCGCCGCCGCCCCCCGCGCCGGGCAAGCCCCTTTTCGGTGCAGGAAGCGACCATCGGCCTCCTTCCAAACCAAATCGTGCCCCGAGTCGTAGAGCAGCCGGACTTCGCGGTCACCGAGTGTTTCCTCAAATACCCGCCGCAACATCAAACCAAGGAACAACCGGTTGGCAAAGGCAAAGTTGGCGGCATTGGCGAGGGCAACTTGGAATTTATCCCATTCAGCAGCGTATTTCTCCGAGTACGGCAGTGGGTAGATGCCGTTTTGAGGGTGAGGGAGACCGGGCGGATAGATGTTGCGCAGGATATCGCGCATGTAGGCACTCGCCGGATACCCGACGCTCACCGAACCGGTATGGACCATGATGACCACTGCTCCGAGCCGCAATCCCCAGGCGTAGGCGCGGGCGGCATCGTGGATTTCTACCACTTGCTGCACTTCCACAAAATGATTGCCCCCACCGATGGAGCCGATCTGGCTGTCGCAGGAGACATCCGGTCGGCCCAGGTAATTTCCAGCATCCGAATCACGCGGAGGGTCGGCAACTGCCCCCGGTCGATCACACGATCCAGATCCCGCAACTGCTCTTCGGGGCGGTAGTAGCGCCAGATACCTTCTTCCCGGCGCGCTTTGGCGTGGGCGAGTAGTCCGGGCAAGCCTTCCCGCAGCAGGGCAGTTTTGTGCCGCCGGTCCATCGGGATGTTGCGTCCACCGGAGAAAAATACGTGGCGGATGTGCTTTTTGAGCTGGGGCAGTTTTTGCCGAATGGCGTCCGCTTCCCAATCGGTCACGAGCAACCGCATACCGCAATTGACGTCCCGCCCGATGGCCTGCGGGGCGATGAATCCCCGGGTTCGGGTCACGGTCCCGATGGGGATGCCGGCCCCCTTGTGGAAATCGGGGGTGATGGCGACCGCTTCGATCCCGGGATCGGAGGCGGTGAAAAACTCCGGGTCGGCTTCCCGGATGCGGTCCACTGTCGTCTGGAGTTCCAAAAATGAGCGCAATTCTTGCAGGGCTTTCTTTTCCAGGTGAACGTCGGCATTGGCGAACAGGGTCACCGGAAAGTTCCTGCGGTGGCGCAATTTCAGCGCACAAGGAGCAATTCTGTCCATGATTGTTGTGAGGTAAATCGACGAGTAAAAGGTGCGCGGCGGACGATTTACCCTCGACGGAGGTCAGCAGCCAGTTTCCGGCGTCGCGCAGGGCAAAGGTACGCACGGGGGCGGAAAATGGTTGGCTGGGCGACTGAATGGTGCTTATTGGGGGTCGAAATGCTGGATCGGGAAAAATGCATAGAGCCGGCGTTTGTTCCCGGGGCGACTAACATTATTTTCGCCCGGAAGTTATTTCAATAAAAATACGCGTGGGATATCGTAGCCTTCGACATTGTGTCAATGATCTTGAAAAGCACGGGCACCTGATCCGCATCAAAGTGGAAATGGACCCTTACCTCGAAATGGCGGAGGTACAGCGGCGGGTATATGAAACTCAAGGCCCGGCCATCTTGTTCGAAAATGTAAAAGGCAGTCCGTTTCCGGCGGTTTGTAATCTTTTCGGCACGATGGAACGGAGCCGTTTTATGTTTCGGGACACCCTGCGCACGATGCAGAAGGTGATGGAACTCAAGGCCAATCCGCCCGCTTTCTTCAAAAATCCTTTTCGCTATCTGGGGCTGCCGCGTGCGGGGCTAAATGCGCTGCCCGGCAAAAAATGGGGCAAAGCCCCGGTCATGTACGGGAAAACCACCATCGATAAGGTGCCTTTGATTCAGTCTTGGCCCATGGATGGCGGTCCCTTTGTTACCCTCCCGCAGGTGTATTCGGAGGATCCCAACCGGCCCGGCCCCATGAAGTCAAACCTAGGGATGTACCGGGTGCAATTGATGGGCAATGAGTTTGTGCCCAATGAGGAGATGGGCATTCACTACCAGATCCACCGGGGCATCGGGATTCACCACGCGGCCGCCCTGGACAAGGGCGAGGAACTCAAGGTAAGTCTGTTCGTGGGCGGGCCTCCCTCTCACACGTTTGCCGCGGTGATGCCGCTGCCGGAGGGACTCGCCGAGGTGATGTTTGCCGGAATGCTTGGGGGCCGGCGTTGGCGCTACAAGAAGGTAAATGGCCACACGCTGAATGCCCTGGCCGACTTTTGCTTTGTCGGGACCATCGCTCCGAAAACCAAGCCCGAAGGCCCCTTTGGGGACCACCTGGGTTATTACAGCCTCCAGCACGAGTTTCCGGTCATGAAGGTCGAGGCGGTTTACCACCGCAAGGATGCGATTTGGCCATTTACGGTGGTGGGCCGACCTCCCCAGGAGGATACTAGCTTTGGCCATCTTATCCACGACATCACCGCACCGGTGGTTCCTACCGAGATCTCTGGCCTCCACGCCATGCATGCGGTCGATGCTGCTGGGGTACATCCTCTGCTGCTGGCGGTGGGCAGCGAACGCTATGTTCCCTACGGCGAGCGCAAACCGCAGGAAATCCTGACCATCGCCAATGCGGTCCTCGGGTTCAATCAGGCTTCCTTGGCAAAATACTTGATCATCATCGCCAAGGAAGACCAGCCCGAACTGGACATCCACGATATCCCCGCCTTTTTCCGGCATGTATTGGAGCGGGTGGACTGGCGGCGCGATCTGCATTTTCAGACGCGGACCACGATCGATACGCTCGATTATTCGGGCACCGGCTTCAATGAAGGCTCCAAGGTGGTGATTGCCGCGGCGGGAGCCAGCCGCCGTACCTTGGCTGCGGAACTGCCGGAGGGGCTGGACCGGATGCCAGATGGCTTCCGCAACCCGCACGTGGCCTTGCCGGGAATCCTGGCATTGGAGGGTCCGAAATGGACCGACCACACCAATGCCGCCAATGAACTCGGCCGCCTCACGGCCTTTTTTAAAGACGCGGGCTTACCGGATTCGGTGCCTCTGGTGGTGCTGGTGGACGATGCGGAGTTTACCGCCGCCAAGCTCAACAACTTCCTCTGGACAGTATTTACCCGCTCAAATCCCTCGCACGACATCTTCGGGGTGGATGGTTCCATCGAATTCAAGCATTGGGGCTGCCGAGGGGCTTTGGTCATTGATGCGCGGATCAAGCCACACCACGCTCCGCCGCTGGTCGAGGATCCCAAGGTGACCCGCCGGGTGGACGAACTCGCAGCTCCGGGTGGGCCGCTACACGGGATCTTTTAGGGAGAATTTCCAGTAAAAGAATTTCCGATTGCCTGATTTCTGATTGGGCGGAGAATTTTCAATTCGTGCGTTGGGAACGTGCATTCAACAAAATTCAAAACACGATTCTTCCCGTAGCCGCGTGGGAACACGCGCGACGGGGGCTGATTTCCTATTTCCAATGGGAGTGTCTCGAGGGCGTAGGCTGCCATTGACAAATAAAATGACTATCCGCTTCTTTGCCACACGTGGTATCGGTTCCAATGCCGGAGCGAATTGCCCAGGATGGTCGCAAACCGGGTTTCCCCTTCGTAGCGTCGGTTCAGCTTGTAGCAGAATTCATCCAGGTAGTTCTGCAAGTACTTTTCGCTCACGCCGTGGAATATCCCCGAGAGGTTGCGCTTCACGTTGGTGACCGAAATGTGTACCCAGGGCAGC
>JBCCQH010000204.1:0-4102 GCA_039024435.1 Bacteroidota bacterium | reverse complement strand
TTGCTGCACACCGTATCCTGATTGTTCGGGAAACTGAAATTCGGGCTGGGAACATTGTACAGGGTTACGTCGATCGTATCGTAAGCCGCACACGTAACCCCCAGGTGGTAGACAATCCGGTAGCTCCCGGCGAGGGAGTTGGCGAGGTCGATCTCCCCGGTCACGGGATCGACCGAAATCAAGGTATTGCCCGGTCCCACCGGGATGAAGCCTGAGTCCACCGTCGAAGGCAGGTAGGTCACCAGCGGGATCGGATTGGTATCGTTCAGGCAGTACGCCATCTGGTCGTACTGAAAAATCGCTGAGTCCTCGGGAACCACCCGGAACAGCAGGGTATCCGGCGAAAAGCACAAACTGTCCGGGGGCGTGTAGCTGATCGCGTGCATTCCCGTATCTGAGGTAAGCAGGTTAATCCGCCCCATATTATTCATGAACAATCCGGAGGAAAGCGAACTGATGCTCCCGCCGGGGGGGGCGACGGAATCCACGTCGTAAAGCCCGAATCCCTGACAAACCTCCCGAAAAGCGGGGTTGCCGGGGGTCAGCGTACCGTAACTCAAGAACGACTGCTGTAGCGTATCGATGTTGATCCACAGGGTATCGTAGGTATCGCAGCCCGCCGCAAGGGAAGTAAACAAGACCGCATGGCTGCCCGCCGTGGCCGAGGAAACGTTGACCACGTAGATGTCCAGCGCCGTATCGATGGTCATCAACTGGTTGATGTCAGTTAGCGCGCTGACCGTGGTATCGAGGAGAAATTCGCCGGGATCGCCCTGCAGAATGAAAATTGGCTCATTCGTATCGCCCACGCAGGTGCTGAGGGTATCGCTGCCCGTCGAGTCATTGGCCGCCCAGTAGATCCGGGACGGAACCAGGGATCCCACGGTGATCGATTCGTAGCGAAGGTAGTCCACCGGATTTACCCCCGGACAAGGACCAGCGTTGATTCGCATTTGCAGCGGGTGCAGCCCCGACTGAATCTCACCGGGTCCGGTACCGATCGGCGGAACCACCCAAAAAACGGTATCCAGGCAGTTGTTGTTCAAAAAGTCGTCCGGCTGATTTGTCCAATTAAAAGGTGCGGTCGCGCTCGCACTGATGGTGTAGGGTCCGCCCGGACCATTGAGATCGACTTCCGAGCATAAACCCGACGAGAACAAGTTAGATCCAATCAGCGTGATGGTCTCCCCGTCACAGAAGGATTGGTTCAGCACCGTCGAAGAGTCAATCAGTGCCCCAAACGTGAAGTAACCCGTCCCCGCCGGCCGCGCACTGGCCGGGATCGTCACCTCAAACTTGTTCACCGTGGTGTTGTAGGTCATCAGGTAGGCATTGGCCCCAGCAGAAAAATCATCGTCATTGTCGATGAAGATGTACAGCCCCAACGCATCCCCCGGCAAATCGGGGAAAGCAAAGTTGGGGACCGCAGCGGTATCCATGCGCAGCAGGATGTCGCCAATATTGGTAGGCGCCGATTCGTTGAAGCGCCACTCCCGTCCGATCCGTATCCACAGCCGGCTCAAGGTGGGAAAATTGTTTGCCGATATTTCGTTGTTGCTCCAACAGTCACTCGTATTGCCGTCGTTACCGTAGACAAAATACTGGCGGTCACCGGGAATCGCGTTGGGGTTGCTGGCATTGTTCGCGTCGATGCTCACGTGGCCGATTTCCACGATGGCGTTCTCGCTTAGGTTCATGGTTTGGCGCTTGTCCAATCCCCCACAGAGGTCCACACCAATTCCGGCAATGTCATTTTCGTAGGTCGCCACATCGTAGATCAAGGTCCCATCACTCGCGTAGTAGTTATGCGATAGCGTGATGCCGTACTTCAGGGCGAGGTAAGTCTCGATCTTTTCCCGGGCGCTCGGGGTACCCCCATCGATGTCTACCGAGTAGGCAATCGCTTCGGCAAATTGGTAGAAGGTATACTCATCGTCGACATTCTTGTAAGGTCCCAGATAGAACTGCCCGTTTACCAAATCGCCCGCACCGGGTCGATTGCCGGTAAGGATATTCCAATCGGCAACTGGGGTGGTGCCATTGATTATGGTCCCGTCCTTCCACAAAGCGGCCGAGCCCGGATCGGGCCAACTGTCGGTACCGCCCCCGGATTTAATTTCGGAATTATTGTCAGATTCAAACCCCAGATCAGTCATCCCGGCGTACTCGTCATTGTTGGTGGCGGTTCCCGCCCGCCCGACCACAACCAGGGCCCGGGCATTGAAGGTTTGCGCGGTTGCACAATTCCGGTCAAAGGGAATGGGATTGTCCACAAAGTTTTCGCCGTTGAGCAAGCCCGTACTCAGGCTGACATTGGCCCCGAAGGGATACAAGATATCGCGCTGGAAGCCGCTGAGGTCGCCCCAGGTCATGGACGCGCCAATGCTCACCGCCGAGTCCGCCTGGACCCACAACTGCAATCCCTCTCCGGCCCCACCCGGACTGACCAGGGGGCCATCCACGAGGGTAAAAAAGGCGCTGTCCTGGGCTCCCCCACCATTGTTGAAAAACTTGTAGTGGGTGTAGTAAAGGTAGTAGCCCCCGGCGTCGTTGTATTCGGTAAGCTGAATCAAGGTATCGGTCTGATCAAACGTCGCGTCGGGACTGACCAGCATGTAATAGTTCCCATCCTCTTCCAAGGCCGGAAGGCCATCCGGGTGGAACACCAGGGTGACCGAGTCGACATCCTGGGTCGTCACCGCCTTGTAGCTCCGGTCGAGCATTTTGTCGGGGATCCCGCAGAAACTCGTCCCAAAATTCGCCGCAACTCCGTCGTGCCCAATCATGAGGGTCTGAAAATTGATGAGCGTGTCCGGATTTTCCGCCGCCGTATTGAGCTCCGGAAAATCCGGCGTATGGATCCCCGCGTAGAGCACCATCGCAGTATCCGCCGTGCCGAGTTCCAACTGCACACTTTGGCGCTGGTGCAAATCCGAGATGTCCCAGCGCCCGATTCCAAAGATGCCTTCCGGATGATTGAATAGCCGATAAGCATCGACCGAGGCGACCGGCGCGTAATCCTGCCCGAGGCTGATCCCGTGCTTGATCGCCAGATACGTATTGATCAGTTCGATTTCGTTATTGGGCAGGATAGAGGGGTACCAGATGACTTCGGCAAAATAACCGTTCAAGTCAGCGCTACCGCCCAGGTCGTTGCCCAAGGTCAAAGCCACTGCCCCATTGAGTGCCCCCGTGGCCCCGGTTCCGGTTACCGGCACTCCCCCATTGATCGAAAAAGTGACCGGACCGGTGTCGTCCCGCGTGACCGTAACCAAGTGCGGCACATCATCGTTGTAGTCGTCCACGGTAGTAAACAAGGCATTGTCTGTCCCGTCGTGTCCCCACTGCAGTTTCCCCCCACTGATGGCGATTCCGTAATCGGACTGCCCGCCCCCTTGCTCCGTACTCAAAAGGGCCGGTGCTCGCCACCAGTCGCCATTGGCATCGGTTTCTTCGGTGCGAAAGACGAGAAAAATCGTCATGTCATTCGCCGGGAAGTTGGTGAATTGCAGATTGCCAGTGCCATTGACGTCAATTGCGGAATTGAAGTTGATTTCTCCGAAGCGCAAGTTCACGTTCCCGCCGCCATCCGCACCATTGTTGCCGTTGCTCGTTGCGTCGCCCCAAGCCATGGGCCCGGTCAAAGCACAGTTATCCGTGTTGCAACTGGTATTGGAATCGGCCAGAACCCAAGTGTCAGGAATGGTCGCAAGTCCTCCGGGCCGGGTTTGCGCCGACAATTCCCCGCCGCCTCCCCAACCAAGCACAAGCAGGAAAAGGCACTTCCATAGTGCCGTTCCTTTCCGCAACAGAGCAAACCTCGATATTATATGCCGTGTCATTCTTCCATTCTGCGATTTGGTTCAAGCCGGGTCAGCGCCTTCGAATCGTTACCCCGCCGGCCAGTACTACTTCTCCGGTCATTAAATCTTTCAGCACCCACCAGTACACCCCATCCGGCAGGTTTTCCCCCGTCCAGGTGGATATGATCGGGTTCATCTGGTAGACCCGGCCCCCGCCGGGATTGTAAACATCAATGACGTAATTTTCCGGACTCAAATCTCCCCGCCACTGAATCAGCCAGGTGTCATTGGCTCCGTCC
>JBCCQH010000203.1:0-4255 GCA_039024435.1 Bacteroidota bacterium | reverse complement strand
TGGCTACGGTGGCGACCCCGGTAAAGGTAGCCGCCATCCGCAAGTTGCTGGAAAAGACCCATCCCGGGGGCACCAAACTGCGCACGAACCGGGATGAATCCACCACCGTGAAGGTGATGAAGCCGCTGGCGACCTGGTACCGGCTGCGCAAGATTTTTGGCGGTGACCTGACCGAAGCGACGGCCCAAGCCCTGTTTGAAACCTGGGAGCAAAACCGCTCCGATCCGGAAACCCGGGCTGCCCTCCGCCAGAAATTTCCCCAGTTCAAGTCCGAGCAAATCGAGGCATTTTTGAATTTTCGGCCCGAAGCGGGCTACTGCCGGCTGGGCAAAACGGCCATTTCCCGGATCATCCCCCACCTAGAAACGGGGCTGCCGTACAGCGAAGCTTGCCGGCGTGCGGGGTACAACCATTCGATCCCCGAGGCCCTGGAGGCCGGGAAATACCGCAAACTGCCCTCGCTGGACAAGTTTTTCCGCAAGTACCACCCCCAGCGGATGAACAATCCCAACGTACGCAAAGTGCTGAACGAGTTGCGCCGCGTCGTCAATGCCGTGATCAACCACTACGGACACCCGGAAACCATTCGGATTGAGCTGGCCCGAGAGCTGAGTCAACCGCTGGAACGCCGCCTGCGCAAGAGCAAAACTATCCGCGACAATTTCGAGCGCAACGAAAAGGCCCGGACCGAACTCGCCCAGGAAATCGACGCAGCTGGCTTGCGGGTGGACCGAATTACCCGAAAATTGGTCCGGCGCTACCAGCTCTGGGAAGAGCAGGGCCGCCGGTGCATCTATTCCGGTCAGAGCATCGGATTCCGGCAGCTATTGATAAGCCAAGTGGACATCGATCACATTGTTCCCTACAGCCGGCGGCCGGAGGACGGGTACCATGCCCTGGTCCTCACCACCCGCGAACTCAACGCCGAAAAGGGCAACCGAACCCCCTGGGAATGGTTGGGCGGCGATCCGCAACGGTGGGCCCAATTTGAAGCGGTGGTCGGCTCCCTGCGCAAGAACAATGGCTATCCCTTCAGCAAGGAAAAACGCCTGCTGGCGAAGGAATCCCCGCAAATCGATGGCTTCCTGAGCAGCCAACTGAACGATACGGCGCACGCGGCCCGGCTCGCGATGAAGTACCTGCGCCTGGTGTGTGCCGACATCGAGGCGGTGAAAGGGGGCATGACCGCCGCGCTGCGCAATGCCTGGCGGCTCAAAATGAACCGCTTCGGGGAGGGGGAACTGCTGGCCAATCCCTACCTCCACGAATTGCAGGAAATCGGGATTGCCCCCGGCGAATTCCGGGCGGATAAGCTCCGCCTGGACCACCGGCACCACGCGGTCGATGCGGCGGTCATCGCGTGTACGACCCGCAAGGCAATCCAAAATCTGGTGTACTTCCGGAACCGGGGCCGGCCGGAATCCCGCCACCTCCGCCAGCACCCTTGGCCGGAGTTCTACGCGGACTTGCGCGCGGTACTCCAGCGCATATTGGTTTCGCACGAGTACAATGCGCGGCCGCAAGGCGCTCTGCACAAGGAAACGGTGTACGGGGCGTCGTTTGTCCCGGGGAAAGTCACCAAACGAATGGCGGTCGGTGAGCTTTCATTGGCGGACATCTACGGGGAAAAAGGGGGCGCGGGCAAATTTGTCATTAACCCAGAAATCCGGAGCGCCCTCCGCGGGGAGATCGAGCGGCGGATTGGGCAGGAAGTCGCCCGCGCCATCGCCGGCGACAAAAAGCGGCGGAGCAAAAAAATCGCCGACCTGGCCCGGCAGGAGGAATTGGCCGGCCTGGCAAATTTTCGCTTGTGCCACCCCAACGGACACCCCATCAAGAAGGTAAAGGTGCTCTTGCCGATGGCCCACCCCATCCCACTGAACCGGGGCCTGGTCGCTACGAGCGAGACGGCTTACCTCGAGATCTACGAGCCCTGGGAACCCAAACATAAAAAGGCTCGACGAGCGGGAAAGGCGGTTCGGTTGTGGGATGCGGCACAAAGCAAGGCCCCGCCCCCGGCGGAAAACCTCTACCTGAAGATCCACAAGGGATCGGTTTTGGTGCGCCTGGATGAGCAAGCTGGGATCGAGGAGGAACTGCAAGCCGCCCTGGAGTCGGGCAACAAGGACCGGTACGACACCATCAGCCCGGAGGTCTTCATCGCCAAGGTGCTGGGCAGTGACCCCGTAATGGTGCGGGCCCGGGCCCACCACATCGCCAAAACCGAAATCCGGCTGGCCAATGGTTCCACTTCCAAGGGCCACGGACGGCACCAGCGCAACTTCAATACCCTCAAAGCGGTCCGCATCGACGTGGACGCGGCGGGATTCATCACGAAAATTTACTGGCCATGATTCCGATGACCTTGTACTTTGGTTCGCGGTCCCGCCTCAGCGTCAAATACGAGCAATTGGTCATCGACTTACCGGACAAGGATCTCCAGCGCAAGATCCCGATTTCGGAGATTGGGGTGATCGAACTGGACAATGGCTACTCGACGATTACCTCGGCCTGCTTGCAGCAGTTGTTGGCGGCGGGAGTGGTCGTCCTCATCGGCGACGAAAAGCACCTCCCGGGGGGCATGTTGATCCCGTTGCAAGGGCACACGCTGACGCAAAAACACGTACAGGCCCAAGTGCAGGCCAGTCTTCCGTTGAAGAAGTCGATCTGGAAGCAACTGATCCAGGCAAAAATCCGGGGGCAAGCCCAGGGCCTGGAGCTGGGGGATCGGGCGGCGGAGGCATTGGAAAAATGGGCGGGGGAAGTGCGCAGCGGGGATCCGGAAAATTTAGAGGCGCGGGCGGCGGCCTGGTACTGGCCCCGATTCTTCGGGGACGAAAGTTTTCGCCGGGATCCCGATGATTTGGGGATCAATGCGGCCTTGAACTATTTGTATGCGGTATTGCGCGCCTGGGTGGCCCGGAGCCTGGTTTCGGCAGGACTGCTTCCGCAATTGGGGGTTTTTCACCGCAACCAGTACAATCCGTTTCCTTTGGCGGATGATGTCATGGAACCGTACCGTCCCTTGGCTGACCTTTGGGTCCGGCGCCTGGTTCAGGCGCGTCCGGACCTGGTCCATTTGGATCGGGAGGCCAAAGCCCACTTGCTCCGCCTTCCGCAATTGAACGTTGCGGTGGGCGAAGCGCGTCCGAGCATGGTGACGGCGATTCGCGGGACCTGCCGCTCCCTGGTGAAGATCTATTTGGGGGAAGAAAAAAAGCTTTATTTACCGACAATATGCCCATCAATCCTTACCGAATAATGTGGCTCTTCGTTTTGTATGACTTGCCGGTGGGCAACAAGCAGCAGCGCCGGGCGTACACCCGCTTCCGAACCGATTTGGAAAAGTTGGGGTTTCGCATGTTTCAGTTTTCCGTCTACGCCCGGGTGTGTGGGAGTGTGGAATCGATGGAGACCCACATCAAGAAAGTCAAGCGCCGATTGCCCCCCGAAGGCACGGTAACGATCATGCACCTGACCGACAAACAGTTTGAGAATATCGAGCATTTTTATTGCCGAGCGGAACGGAAAAAACCGAAAGGCAATCAGCAATTGGAGATGTTTTGAGATAAAATAAGCGCCACAAATCCAGCGTAAAGTACTGGATTTGAGGCGCTTTTGGGTGGTTCAGTCTTAAAAATACCTGAATTTGAACCAATTCACAACGCATCCGAAAGCCTTGCAGCAACCGCTTGCGTCTTAAAAATACCTGAATTTGAACCAATTCACAACTTTGGCCGATGATTCTCATGGTCATCGTGTGTCTTAAAAATACCTGAATTTGAACCAATTCACAACACATCTCCCTCAAGCAAATGCGCGCCACGCGTCTTAAAAATACCTGAATTTGAACCAATTCACAACATCGTGAACAGTGTCGGTACACAACACAAAGTCTTAAAAATACCTGAATTTGAACCAATTCACAACTCCTATCCTTTACATACTGCTGCATGAACTGTCTTAAAAATACCTGAATTTGAACCAATTCACAACAAATCATCCGGACCCACGAGCTCTGCCAGCGTCTTAAAAATACCTGAATTTGAACCAATTCACAGCCGGAACACCTCCGCCTTTTTACAGCGATGCGTCTTAAAAATACCTGAATTTGAACCAATTCACAACGGCTTTCGACTCGGTGCGCATGTTGCGGCGGTCTTAAAAATACCTGAATTTGAACCAATTCACAACCGTACACAATCAGCTTGGACAATTCTGCTGGTCTTAAAAAGACCTGAATTTGAACCAATTC
>JBCCQH010000202.1:0-4263 GCA_039024435.1 Bacteroidota bacterium | reverse complement strand
GTGGCACTGCCCCAGGCGGGAACATTGGCGACGGGAACTTCCCCATCCGCCCCCAAGTGTTGCCCGACGACGATGATGCCGCTACGGGTTTTGAAGGCGGCCATCAGTTCGGTGTTGTTGCCGGGCTGGGTGTTGAGGGTGTCCCAGGTTCCGCGCACCAGGGAACTGTAGTCCGGTTGGGCGAAATCGTTGCGGTATTGGCGGACAAACTGGTTCCAGGCCGAGAAGCCACCCCCACCGGGACGGGGCATTTTTTGGTGGGCATTGGCGGTGGTCATGGTCCGCCTACCGGTTCCGATGATGATCACCGAGCCATCGGCGGTGACCTTCAGCGCGTTTTGTTGGAGGCGCGTGGTATTTACCTCGGGCCAGCCCGCGTTGGGATTGGGCCAGCCATCGAGCAAGGGATCGGTCAGGGCCGCGCCGAGTCCACTGGCTCCCTCCGCGTACTCAGCCACGTAGGTGCTGTGGTGCAGGGTGCCGTCGCCGGTGGCCAATTTGCCCAGCCAACTGATGTGGATATTCCCGGAAGAGCCGGTAAAGCGATTTTGGAAGGCGTTTGCACCGGGATTTGCGGCGATGACATCGCCTTCCCAGAAATTTTCCACGTTGTTGCCGTGGCAGCGCGCATCCACCACCAATTCACTCTGCGGTAGCGGAAGGCTGTAGTCAATCGCCAAGCCATCGATGTACTGGTCCGGTTCCGATACCCAGGCGGTGCTATCGGGCCGGACTTCGTGGTACAGGCGCGACCACCAGCGCAGGGCCCCCGAACTGTCAAACGCGACCACCGCCGGCTCAAAGTCGGGGTTTCCGCCGGGCAGGCGGCTCTTTGAGTTCAGCCCCAGGTAGAGGTCGTCGGTCCGCCGATCAATGCAGATCGAGGAGGGGCCGTAGGTGATCGATCCGCTCGGCGTTGCGTACCCGGTGTAACCGGGACCGCTGGTGGATTGGGAAGCAGCCGCCGGATCACAAGGCGCGGCGTAGAGTACGTCGAGGGGCCACTTGCCCTTTTTGGTGCCGCCATTTCCGTCCGGCTGCCAGAAGTCGTAGTCGGCTTGGGTCCAGGAACGCAAGGCGCACCGGCCCCCTTTTTTGAACAGAACGCCGCTGTGGGACAAGGCACCCGATCCCCCGCTGTAAGACGATGCCGGCGTGCCGCGGAATTCGCCTCCCGCGGCAATCCAGTGCAGGCGCCAGTTTTCGACGATATCCAAATTTCCGTCGCGGTCCAGGCGGTGCATGATCGACCAGTTGAAATCGTGGGAATCTCCCCGGGCAAAGTACACCCGGCCCCGTGCATCGACATCCCAGGGTTGGTAATTCTTGGGATAGTCACCCGCGGTGCATTTTGCATTGTAGGACCACACCAGTCCGGTGGGCAAGCCATCGACGAAGTTGTTGTCCAGTTTGGCGATGAAATATCCTCCATCGTCGGTATCCTCGGTGCTCCCGCTGATAAACATTTCCCCGGTACGCGTACGCGGCGCATTCGTGGTTTTGATGAAGCGGATGTCCTCCGCTGCTCCTTGAGACAAATAGGCGATGTTGAGCAAATTGTCGAGGGCACTGTCGGCGTGCAACAGAAAAGCAAAGCGATTGGTGCCCTGATTGTTGGCGATGGTCGCGGTCCCCAGATCGATCTCGTTCAGCCCCGGAGGCAACCAACTCAGGTCATCGGCGGCCCCCGCAATGAGGATGGTCCCATCGGAAAGTTGGACCACGTCATTGAAGATTTCCGCTCCGGAAGACCCGGCGTAAAACAGGCGCGACTGGGCCGAAAGCCAAGCAGGACAGAACAGGCTCCCCACCAGGAGCAAAAGGGCAATTCGGGACAGAATTTTCATGCTACTTATTTGATTTCACGGACAAATGCATCACAGGACGAGGGGAAGACAAGATAGGGACGAATCCGAGGAAAAACCTGAATTCTTTGTTGCAAAATGCGGGATTTTGTCGGCACCAAGTGACCCTTCCTTGGCAATGGATCGCATTGCTGCCGCCCTTCCGGCAAATCGCAACATTTTCCCCCGCCCATGAAATCCATTTTGCGTTTTTTGCTATTTTCGCAATTCGCTTATTGAAGCACAACTTTCACGCTATGTTGAACAAATTTCTCCTCTTTGCAATTGGGGTCTGCCTATTGGCCGCCTGCGACAATGCAAATCAGTCGCAGTCCGAAGATCCCGCTACCAAATCCGACATTCCCATGCCCAAGATCGAAGTCACCTATCCCACCACCGCAAAGGTGGAAGCGGAGGACGATTATTTCGGTACTCCCGTCGCCGATCCCTTCCGTTGGCTGGAAGTAGATGATTCCGCCGCCGTCAAGGATTGGGTCATCGCCCAAAACAAAGTCACGTTTGGCTATTTGGAACAGATCCCCTTCCGCGAGCAGTTCCGCCAGCGCCTGGAAGAGATTTGGAACTACCCCAAATTCAGCGCCCCCTTCCGCGAATCCGGCCACGTGTTTTTCTACAAGAATGACGGGCTGCAAAACCAGTCGGTGCTCTACATCCAGGACGGTCTGGAAGGAGAGCCACGGGTATTTCTCGATCCCAATACCTTTTCTGAAGACGGAACGGCTTCTCTCACTACGTTTGCCGTCGCCAAAGACGGAAAAAAAGCCGCTTACGGCGTTTCGCAAGGCGGTTCCGACTGGAATGAATACTACGTCATGGACGTGGAAACTGGCGAGTTGACCGGAGACCACCTCAAGTGGATCAAGTTTTCCGGGGCATCCTGGCACGGCGATGGGTTCTACTACGGCCGCTTCGCCGAGCCTTCGGAAGGCAAGGAATTGTCTTCGCAGAACGAGAATAAGCAGATCTTCTTTCACAAGCTCGGCGACGACCAGAGCCAGGACCAGCTCATTTATGAGGAGCCGGAGCATCCGCTCCGCGGCATTTATGCGGGCACCACCGACGACGAGCGCTTCTTACTCATTTACCTCTCGGAAGGGGCCACCAACGACAATGCCCTCAAGGTCAAAGATCTGACCCAGCCGGGATCCGATTTTGTGGACCTGGTTTCGACCTTCGACCACAGCTACGACGTGGTCGACAACATCGACGAAAAGCTTCTGATTCTCACCAACCAGGACGCTCCCCGCAAACAATTGGTGGAGGTCGATATGAACAATCCGGCCAAAGACAACTGGAAGGTGCTCATCGGGGAGCAAGAAGAAGTCCTGACCAATGTCTCAGTGGTCGGCGGCAAGATCTACGCGAACTACCTCAAGGACGCCAGCACCCACATCTACATCCACGCCCTGGACGGCACCCGCGAAGGCGAATTGGAGCTGCCCGGTATCGGGACGGCATCGAGCGTCATCGGTAAAAAAGACGACGAGATCGGTTTTTACTCCTTTACTTCGTTTATTTATCCGTCTACGACCTTCAAGCTGGATACGAAAACCGGCACCTCGGAGGTCTACCGCAAGTCCGGGGTAGATTTCGACCCGGAGCAGTACACCACCGAGCAGGTATTTTTCCAAAGCAAGGACGGCACGCAGGTGCCCATGTTCATCGTCCACAAGAAAGGGATTGAACTGAACGGGCAAAATCCCACGCTGCTCTACGGCTACGGGGGGTTCAACATCAACATCTTACCGGCATTTTCCATCGCCAATACGGTGCTGCTGGAAAATGGCGGGATCTACGCAGTGGCAAACTTGCGGGGCGGTGGCGAGTACGGCGAAGACTGGCACCAGTCGGGCATGTTGGAGCGGAAGCAAAATGTATTCGATGATTTCATCGGCGCCGCCGAATTCCTGGTTGAGAAGCAGTACACCTCACCGGAAAAGCTCGGCATCTACGGCCGCTCCAATGGTGGACTGTTGGTGGGAGCGGCGATGACGCAGCGCCCCGACTTGTTTGCCGTGGCCATCCCCGGGGTGGGCGTACTGGACATGCTGCGCTACCACAAGTTTACGATCGGTCACGCCTGGGCGGTGGAATACGGTTCGAGCGACTTGGCGGAGCAGTTTAAATGGCTCTACGCGTACTCACCGCTGCACAACCTGAAAGATGGCACCGCTTATCCGGCTACGATGGTCACCACTGCCGATCACGATGACCGGGTGGTCCCGGCCCACTCCTTCAAGTTCATCAGCCGGTTGCAGGAAGCCCACAAAGGTGAGAATCCGGTCTTGATCCGCATCGAGACCCAAGCCGGCCACGGCGCGGGCAAACCTACCTCAAAGATCATCGAAGAGTACGCCGACATGTGGGCCTTCCTCTTCTACAACACGCAATCGCAGAT
>JBCCQH010000201.1:0-4272 GCA_039024435.1 Bacteroidota bacterium | reverse complement strand
TTTTTCGGGCGCGGCCGGACCGCAAAGAAGCCCTTGTCGAGTTCAACCCAGCCTTCCAGTTCTTGTCGTGCATCTTCCTGACCCATGATCATCCGGATTTTGTGCAGCATGGCCCAAATCGGTTCGTAGCGTTTGTGACCAATCTGGCGTTGCAGTTCCAGCGCAGAAAAACTCTTCTTGGTTGAGGTAAGTAGGTGCATGGCCATGTACCAATAGCGGAAGAGGGGCGGCAAATGATGCCATAGCAAAATCGCAGAATTAAATTTAAACCGCCTCTTAAAGATCTGGGGCCGCTGGGGCAGGGAAGTATTCGTTACCACGAATCGCAATCAGCCCTGGGACGGCAACTTCAATGGCGCAGCCAGCGCCGAGGGCGTGTATTATTACCGGATTCGGACCCGGGATTGTGCCGGCTATCTGGTGACCCAAAATGGTTCGCTGACCTTGCTGCGCTGAGGCTGGCGTCGGTTGCTGGATTCCCCAACTGAGGCAACTATTCGGCGCCTTTGGCCAGGACGGTACGCATCGCGCGGGCGTCCAGGTAGGCGCG
Source organism: Bacteroidota bacterium (assembly GCA_039024435.1). GTDB lineage: Bacteria > Bacteroidota > Bacteroidia > J057 > JADKCL01 > JBCCQH01. Next base: position 3,722 of record JBCCQH010000201.1, on the reverse strand, counting down.
GTGCTGAAAATTGATTTCGTAGCCAGGACTCAGCAGGACGAAGGTCGGGTAGGCAAAGTCTCCATCGAAGGTACCCAGTTGCAGGGCGAGTTCGTGGGTGCCGGAGTTGCGGCCACTCGGGCGAAATGTAAACACCTTCCCGGCAAACTCCACCGGGGCTTCTTGCTCCCCGTCAAAGCTCACAAAATAGTAATCGCGGTTGAGCCGCTGGATGACCTCGGGATCGCGAAAGGTGGTTTGCTCCATGCTCCGGCAGAACCGACACCATTCCGCGTGGAGGAATACCGCCACCGGGCGCGGTTCCACCCGGATCAAACTGTCGACTTGGGAAAACGCTACCGTATTCAGCGATGTGGTGGTCGCCGGGGCGTTTTTTTGCCCGGAACAACCTCCCAGCAGGAAGGCCACCCAAACGAGTATGAAGAGCGTCCTTGGCATCATTTTCCCAGAAATGAGCACCGAATCCCCAGGAAGCCCCGGATGCCCTGGTTGGGTCCGTAGACGTAAGAAGGATCAAAGGTGAGGGCATTCGGATTGTTCGGCGTCGCGACCACGTTGCCGTCCCCATCGAAGGTCACACCTCGGTCAAAGGGGTCAAAGGCCCGGGCGATGATCGGTTCGTCCTGGTTTTTCCAGGGCGTCCAATTGAGCAGGTTTTTTGCGCCGCCGTAAATCTCGAAGTTCTTCAGCCCGCGGTAGGTCAATTGCAGGTTTTGGATGCTCCACCAGGGCGAGGACTCCGGACGCGGGTCCAGGTCGCCGAGCAAGGGCAATAGCATCGGGCCGTAAAGATTCCCCGTGTAGTCGAGCCGCAACTGGTCCTTCAAGAACCGGTAGCTGATCTGCCAAGTGCCGGTAAACCGCTCAGTGAGAATTTGGCGTTCCCGTTCGCCATTTTCCACTGTTGAAACGTCCATCAAGGTCGCCCCAGCGATGAAGGAAAGGCCATTCGGTAAGATGAGGTCCAGATTTGCACTGATACCTTTGGTGTCCGCCGATCCGTCGAGGTTGTCGTAGATGATTTGGTTCGGATTCGTGTCGTAATCCGGCAGGATGACGTTCGTGAAGTAGGTGTAGAATGCGGAAGTCTCCAAGCCCAGGGCGGCCCCGCCGTTGAAGAACCACTTGCGGGTGTAGTTCAGGTTGACGTTGTAGGAGCGTTCTGGTCGCAGTTCTTCCGCGATGATGACCTCGCGGGCGCCGGTGAGGGCGGCATGGTCTTCGGTGAAGAGGTTCACCACTCGGAAACCGGTGCCGGCATTCAGACGCAGGACATCGTTGGGGGAGATGGTCCATTTGTGGGCCAGGCGGGGGGTGAAGATGTTGCCGTGAGCGGTGTTGTAATCGTAGCGCAAACCGAGCAGTGTTTTGTGTTTGTCGGAGAGCGTGATTTCGTCCTGGACAAAGATTCCGGGCAGCCAGATTTCACTTGGATTGTTGGTCGCGGACTGGACCTCGCCGCCGGTGGCCGGCGTGTTGTCGTCGTAGTAGGTGTAGCGCAAGGTGGCTCCGGAGAGCAGGTCGTGCCGGCCCACCTTTTTGTCCCAGGTCAACTGTCCAAAGCCGATGGTTTGCTTCGCCACGTAGGGCACGTCGCCGTAGACCGAATTCTGGTTGTGATCGTTGAAGGAAAATGACAGCATCATCTTTTCCCGCGTGGGCAGTTGGTACTGCCCGATGACTTCCCAGCGCCGGGTGTCGATGGCTTCTCCGTAGATCAGGTCGCCGCCCCTGAATTCGGGGGTCCAGTTCAGCTCTCCGCCCCAGCGGCTTTCGTCGTAAAAGCGGCCGGCCAGGGTAAAAAGGCGATTTTCCTTGCGCTGGAAGCTCCACTTTTGGAAGACCGAGATGCGCTCCTGGATCGCCATGTCGGTGAAGTTGTCCGCGTTGTTGTCCACGACATTGTCGAAATTGAAGTAGTTTGCCGTAGTCAAGACGGATACTTTGGGCCCCAAGTTCAGCTTCAAGCTGACGTCGGCATTTACTTCTTGCCAACTGGTCGCGAAGACATCCGCCGTAAACAAGGGAGCCTTGGCCGGATCTTTGGTGATGACATTGATCAGGCCACCGATGGCCTCGCTACCGTAGAGAGAGGAAGCCGGTCCTTTCACTACTTCTACCCGCTCAATGAGCGAATTTGGGATGCCGGATAAGCCGTATACGGTAGCGAGACTGCTCACGATGGGCATGCCGTCGATCAACACCATCGTGTAGGGCCCTTCGAGGCCGTTGATGTGGATGTCCCCGGTGTTGCAGACCTGACAATTGAGCTGGGGCCGTACGCCATTGACATTTTGCAGGGCTTCGTAGATGTTGGGGGTGGGGTTTTTCTGGAAAAATTTGGGGCGGTATACTTCTACGGGTACTGGGCTCGCCAGGCGGGTGCTCGGCTTGAGGGTGCCGGTGATCACCACGTCTTCTTGGGCGGTACCGGAAGGGATGAGGGTGAAGTCCAGTTGCAGATCCGCATTTCCGGTGAAGGTGACTTCCTGGGTACGCGATTCGTATCCGAGGTACTGAGCGGTGATCTGATAGGTGCCGGGAGGAATATTTTGCAGAACAAATCGGCCGCTGTCGTCGGCGATGGTTCCCAGCTTTGTGTCAGCGACTTGGATTTTGGCGAATGCCAATCCACCTTCCGCCGAATCTCCCACGACACCGGACAAGCGCGCATTTTGCGCCCAAACCTGGCCGACAGCGAGGAAAATCAGTATCGCAAAGGTAAGTATGTTCTGTTTCATATCGAGTTCTAGCGAATAGAAGGCTCTAATTTTTAGACAAATCTAAAAAATATTTTTGACACTGTGTAAATATTTTTCAGGCGACACAGAAATACAACGCAAAGGCGACAAAGTGGTTGGGTGAAAAAGCGGTGGTGATGGCTTCCGGTTCGTGATTTTTTGGGGGAACCAATTGGCCCGGATTTTTGCCTGCCGGGATCCTGGCCCACGGCTTTGGAGACCACTATTCCGGCTATCTCCCAATATTTTGTAGCTTTATGCCATGCGTCTACGTGGGTTCTTCATGATTGTACTGGGAATCGGTTGGATGTCGGCTGGGCTGGGCCTAAGCCCGGCCCGAAACATTTCCCAACGGGTGGCATCGGCACCTCAATCGCTATTTCCCCCGCCCGATATTCAAGCCCCTATCGTCCCGGATACCACTGCTTTCTCCCGCCCCCTTTCTTCGCCCTCTCTTACCCCCCAAGCGGCGGCGAGTGCCCCTCAGGAAGCATTGTCCCCCGACCGACTTGCGCCACTAAAAAAACACCGCCGTTTCCTGCGCCGCCACCGCACCCACCGGCCGAAAAACCAAAAAACCGCCCTGGTACTGGCCATTTTCCTGGGCGTCCTGGGGATCCACCGCTTTTATCTGCGGTTTACCGGAATCGGCTTGATCCAATTGCTGACCTTGGGGGGACTGCTCATCTGGTTCATTGTGGACGCCATCCGCATCGGTCTGGGGAAGCTGGAGCCAGAGGGGCAGGAATACTCCACCTTGATTGGGAAGCAAGGGGAAATGAAAGGAGAAACGGCGAAATAAGTCCTAACCGCTTTTAGAGGCTGTTTAAAATTGGTTTGTGAAATTTGCTAGTGCAGATTTTTTTGTCCGTCGAAGCTCATTTTGGAGTCCATAGCCAAAGCTATGGGCGAGAAAATAGCTGAAGAGGGGCGGAAAAAGATGCCATAGCAAAATCGCAGAATTAAATTTAAACAGCCTCT
>JBCCQH010000200.1:0-4366 GCA_039024435.1 Bacteroidota bacterium | reverse complement strand
CGCACGGGTGCCCTCGACAAAGTAAAAGAAGTAGAGGAACTTCTCTTGACGGAGATCGCCGAGACGCCGATCCACGACGACAACGGGTCCGAGTATTTCATTCAACTGGCCGAAAGTGCCTTGCTCTTTGCAATTTACCGGCAAGACTTTTCCGGTTTCGAGAAGCTTTTCGACTTGGTGGAGAAGCGCATGCTGTCCCTGCAAAGCTCCGGAACCGCACGCATCGATGTCCGGGGCTGGCGCTGGTACCTCAACTATCTCCACACCGCCGCCAATCGCCTGCAGCGCATCATCACCATCGAAACGTTTGAGCGAGAAATCGACGACATCGAGTGGGACGAACTGGAAGAGCAGTTTATCTACCGGATTTCGGGGGTAACCGGTTACGTGTACCTGAATGAAGAGGACTCCACCAAGTTCAGCAAGTCACGTCACTGGCTGCAAAAAGCAATCTCAGAAGTCGATATGGCCGAAGGTTTGGTATTCTTCCTGAATATCGCCGACTATTACCTCGCCAATCCGATTTCCGAGCACACCGCACGCATCCTGGACAGCCACATCAAAAAACTCGAAGAAGAGGCCAATGCCGCCCAGGACCAAAACCTCGCGCGCATCTACCGCGCCGCCGTACTCGACCTACAGACGCGGGCCATCATCCACAAGTACGGTGCTTACGATGACAACCACATCAAACTCGAGGAAAATCTGCGCAGCGTCCGCAGCATGGAAAAGGATCTCGATTACGCCGGCAGCTCCTCCCCCGTTTTTGTGCGGGCTTTCATGAAGCTGACCTTCAGCCGCTTCTACTTCAGCCTGATCGATACCGATCTTGACGACGAAGACATTGAAGATTTGAAGGCCATGGCCCGCGACGATGCGATGGAAGCGTTGTCGATTGCCCGGCGCATGAAAGACGGCCCGCTGCACAACTACCTCCGCGTACACTGGATGACGGTGTCCGCTGGATTCCCGACCAGTACCTCCGACAAGGAGAAGGAATTCAAAGAAGTGCTCAACGCCCTGCGCAAAACGTCAAATCATCCCGCAATCGTCAGTGCATCCGCCGCCCTGGCCGATTACTACCTCCACAGCCAAAACGCCCGCAAAGCGTACGAAGTGCTGGCCGAAATGGTACGGCGGGGACTCAAGCGCATCGATGAAGGAGGATACTTCCTCGTCATCAAAGGCATGGCCGCGATCAATAAGATCATGGTCGCCGAAACCAAGCAGCCCGGCGTAAGCTGGATCGTCGATGAACTGCAAGCCTACTTCGATACCGTTGTCCAAATGATCGAAGGCTTGGAGGAACGCCTCGAAACCATCGGTGGGGAACTGTTCCAGCATTTCATGGTTGAGTTCGCCAACTTTGAGCCGGCTTCTCATTTCAACGTCAAGGTCTATCTGCGCTACCAATTCTACGAGATGAAGGTATTGCGGATCGCCGCCGTCGTCCGTGGTGACGATGCCGCAATCCGGGTCGCCGATCGCCTGATCGGAGAAATTGGCGCGGAAAACAGCCCGCTGACCTTTATCCAAGCCAACTGGGAGGAATTCAAAACCGTCCCGAACTCGGTGCGGAACAAGGTACTGAACAAGTGCATCTCGATCAGCAAGGGCGATCTGCCTCTCGCCGCCGAGCACCTAGACTTCTCCTACCGGAACCTGCGGAGCTACATCACTTTCAAGGAAGTGAACCGCCTCGGATTCTTCCTCGACATGCAGGAAACGCACCTCCGCCAATTGGAGCAAGGTATCCGCCTCATGTTCTTCGATCTGTACAAGCGCGGCACCATCTTCGAAGTGGTGTTTGACATGCCCAAATTCTTGGTGGAGCACGCCAAACCCGGCTTCTCGAGCCAGGATTTGGAAGAAGCCCTGAACATCAAGGGCACTACGGCGAAGAAGTACATCAAGATCATGATGGAAATCAACCTGATCCGCCTTGAACGTTCGGTTGGTCGCAAGCACTTCTATAAACTGCGCAAAGATCAGGTGATGAATCGCCTGGGCCAGGACCAGAAAGTGCTCGCCTGAGCCATCTCCCATTGAGATCACCGGGCGGCTGCCCGTGTACCAGTGATTGGGCTTTCGGCCTTGCCGAAAGCATCCCCAACCGCGGTGCACAGCAGCCGTCCTTTTTATTTATCTTCGCAACCGTGGACCTCTTCCGCAATATCATCGACGACCTCCTCGGCCGTGACGGTTACGAACTGACCGACGACCAGGAAGCCGCCGTGGACACCTTTTTGCGCTACCACCGCGATCCCGATCCCAGCGCCGTCATGCTGCTCTGTGGAGCAGCCGGCTCCGGTAAAACCTTCCTCATTCGCTTGTTTACGCGGTTTCTATTGCGGCAGGGCTACAAAGTGGCACTCCTTGCCCCTACCGGACGGGCGGCCAAGGTCATCACCCGGCGCACCGGACGCTATGCCTCTACCTTGCACCGTTACATCTACTCCCCCATCGAAACCCCCGGCGGCAGCCTGCTTTTCGATCTGAAACCCAACAAGGACCCCGAGCGCATCTATTACATCGTAGACGAAGCCTCCATGGTCGGCGATGGAAGCGGCGAAGGTGATTCCGGATTGCTGGCGGACTTCTTGCGGTTTGCCTTCGACGAATACGATGGACGGCGGATCATCATGGTCGGCGATCCGGCGCAGTTGCCCCCCGTGGGCAGTCACGTCTCCCCCGCCCTGGACCCCGCTTACCTGAAAGCCACCTTTCACCTGAGCGTCTACCGGCTCGAAATGACCCAGGTGATGCGGCAAGAAGAGGCCAGCGAGATTTTGCGAGTTGCCGGCTTGGTCCGCGGCAGCATGGTCCGGGCCCAGCCCCCAGTCATCGATTTGGCCTACGGCGGCGAAGTCGAGCTCGTGGACAATGGCTACGAAGCACTGGAAATGTTTATCGGGCTTTACCGGGAGGACGATCCCGACGCAGTGATTTTCATTACCTATTCCAATAAGCTCGCCATCGAGGTCAACCGCGCCCTGCGCCACCAACTGCACGACGGCGTCGAAGAAGCCATCATTCCCGGCGATATCCTCATGGTCGTCCGCAACAACTACGCCTGGGGCAACAAGCAGATCCCCTTTTTGGCCAATGGCGAAATGGGCATCGTGCGGGAAGTCTATCCCGAAACCTACGAAAAACGCTTCGGTTTGCGCTGGATGGACGTCCTGGTAGAATTTTTGGACGTCTCGCAGAATCCCGTGGAATTGGAGTGCAAAATCACCCTGGAACTGCTCGACAACAAGAAAGCGCAACTCGCCTACGGAGATATGCAACTCGTGATGCGGGAGCGCCGCCGCGAGTACGAGTCCCTGCCCAAAACCCGCCGCGAAGCCGGCATGCGCTCCGATCCCTACCTCAACGCCTTGCAGGTCAAGTACGGCTACGCGGTGACCGGACACAAATCCCAGGGCGGCCAGTGGCGCAATGTCATCGTTGGATTTGAGCCTCTGTACCCCGGCATGGCCTTACAAGATTACCTCCGCTGGGCCTACACCTCCCTCACCCGCGCCGAAGAGCGCCTCTACCTCCTAAATTTCCCCTTCCGCCAAGATGACTTCTGACGTTTTTGTGGATTGAGCATGCGTGGGACTCATCCCGCCCCCAATTTAGACCAGGCAGCATCCCTCTTGAGCGTCGTATTTGGGGTGGGGCGGCTACCGGCGGGTCACCGACCCGTCGTTACCAGGCTGTTCCGGGAGTTCGCGTAGCTCCGTCCCGCCCTACCGGCGCGACCTGGGTCCCTCCCATCCTTGCCGCATCAACAAATTTCCAATCGTCCACAATTCGTTGTCGACTGCGGCGGAGATCTCATTGAACCCTGGAAATCACGTGATTCCCCCGATGCTACTTGTCCAAATTAGTTTACCAAAAATACCCAGCGTGGATCGCAGGGGCAGTCCATGGACTGCCCCTGCGATCCAAGATCTCAACCGGACTTATAAGAAAGCCGCCGCCTGCGCGATCCTGCCCGGCAGCAAGAAGGATCCGCCTTTGCGGTGCTTACATTGCCTGTAGGTGCGCGCTCCAAACGCGCCAATTGGAAATCAGACCATTGAAACGTCTCCTGTCGAAAACTTTTAAACGTGGACGACGAGGTAGCGGATCGCGAGATAAGCGCTGAAAGCTAAAAAACCAATGCCAATCAAAAGGGAAAAGATCGACCGAAAGCGATGGCCAGTCCGGACGGTGGCGAAAGACAGCAGACTCACCCAGCCCCAAATGAAAAGGCCCATCCCGGCCGCCACCCCGATCCCAAACAACACGTGGGCGGGCAGCGTATTCGTGACCCAGCCCTCACCCGTGACGTAGGATGCCACCCAAAGCCAATACCCAAACAAGACCGGATTGG
>JBCCQH010000199.1:0-4546 GCA_039024435.1 Bacteroidota bacterium | reverse complement strand
GTTTAAAATTGGTTTGTGAAATTTGCTAGTGCAGATTTTTTTGTCCATCGAAGCTCATTTTGGAGTCCATAGCCAAAGCTATGGGCGAGAAAATAGCTGAAGAGGGGCGGAAAAAGATGCCATAGCAAAATCGCAGAATTAAATTTAAACAGCCTCTTAGCGGCGAGAAAATTTAATTCTGCGATTCCTGGCGCTCAAGACCGGGTTGCAACCCGGTCATCCAGACCGCGAAATAGATGCGGAAACAAACTTTAGCGATATAAGAATCGGTTTAAAATTGGTTTGTGAAACTTGCTAGCGCAGATTTTTTTGTCCAGCAAAGCTCATTTTGGAGTCCATAGCTAAAGCCATGGGCGAGAAAATAGCGGAAGCGGGGCGGAAAAAGATGCCGTAGCAAAATCACAGGATTAAATTTAAACAGCCTCTAAATTTGCTTCCTGAAATACGATTCGTATTTTTGACCGACTGCGAAAAAAAGGTTCGAACCGGGCCTTTGGAGCCGGGATGCAAAGGCCTACGCCAACGCTGTTTACGAAAGATAATGGTATTCGACATGAAAAAAATCCTCTTGTCTCTGGCGCTTATTCTGCCAGCATGGACAGTATTTGCGCAAGAAGAGTGCGGCCCGTTTGAATTTCCCAGCTACAATGTAGAGGACACCGCGGCCGCAAATGCTTGGGGTACCGATATTTTTGAACTCAGCCAATCCTATCCGGCGGAAGTCCCGGAAGAAAAGTATCCCTGGGACGGAGTCGACTTCCGCCGCAAGCCCGAACAATTCATGAGCAAGGTTCTGGATTACTGCTGGGAAGGCATGAACGACGCAAATTTTGTCGCCCAGAGCAATGCGGTCCGGGTATGGTACCACGCTCCCTGGCTCGACTACGGGTTTACCGGTCGTGAATACCTCCGAGGCTTGCGCATGGATCGAACCTCCGCACCGGACGATCTGAGCCCTTCACAAAACACCGACATACGCAACTACTCCATCTCCTACTACAATGGGGCCGCTGCCTATACCCTGGGACAAGTCTGGTGCGATCCCAAAAATCCCGAAGCCGCAAAAGCCAACTTCCCGCTCGGTTCGGTGATCTTCAAAATGATCTTTACGCTGGCCGATACCGGCGATGTTGCGTGGCTGGACGGTGCCCTCGAATGGGACGCCTACGCCCAGGAAGCCACTTCGGTCCCGCTCGACGAAAAAGAAATCCGCAAAGTGCGACTTATCGAGGTCGATTACATGGTTAAATCCGACGCCAGTGACGCGGTCAATGGCTGGATTTTTGGTTCCCATGTCTACGATGGCCGCGCCGATGGGGGCACAGTAAAAGACAAGCTGGTTCCGGTGGGTTTGCAGTGGGGCAACGACCCCGGCATTACCCCGGCCGAAGTCCGCGATGGCGAGCAAGCATTGGAGCAAACCTGGCTCAACACCAAGGCCTGGGTCCAGGATGACCTCGCCAACTCCGCAGTGCAAAAAACCGGTTATGGTTACCGCCTGCAAGGCGTGGTCGGCAACCACAGCACCTCGCTGATGGCCGAAGCTGCTACCGCCAGTTGGCCGCCAATGCCTCCGTTTCCCCCCTCGGGAATCACCGGTGACTCCATCATGCACTGGCACCGCAATCTGCCCTCCGGAACGCCATTCGATACCACGCGCACTTCACTGGACTACTCGCTGGAACTGCGCGACGGACTCCGAAATTGGACCATCGCCACCAAAAATGATTCCATCATGAAAGCCGATTACCGGCAGGAATTGGGCGAACTGCTCGCCTTCCAGCCTCCGGTCAAGGTCGATATCGGTGACGACGATGAAGAAGAAGTCATCGAATACGATGAAGGGCTCAAGGGACGCAACTTGTTCGTGTTCATCGGTGGGATCTTGCTGGTCGTGGTCATGCTGGTCCTGCTGGTCATGAACTTCCTCAAGAAGGACGACTGAGCTACCTGGTGTTCAAAAAAGCGGATGCACCGGTCGTGCATCCGCTTTTTTACTTGGCGCCGGGGCAAAATTGATGAGCGGTGATCGCAAACAATTGCTTGGGCAAATACTTTATCCTGCTGAATGGCTACGGCTTTACCTTCGTATACCGAAAGATACTCCAGTCAGCACGTGGGAGATACCTTTGCTTTGCGGGTGCACCCGGCTCCGCGTGGCGGGACGGCTCCGGTGCTCGTCTATCTGGATGCCCAGCTTCCTACGGGCAAGCGCACCGTACCGCTGGCCCACGCGCTGATGGCCGAGGGACGTCTGCCGCAATTGCACCTGCTCGGCATCGGCCAAACCAACAGCCTATTGCGCAAGCGCAACCGCGACTTCATTCCTCCCCGTCCCGGTGCCACTGGGACTCCCGGTCAAGCCGCCGCATTTTACCGCTTCCTCACCGCGGAGGCTCTACCATGGATCGAGACCCAAGTACCGGTGACCGCTCAACCGGCCCTCATCGGGCACTCTCTCGGTGGCCTCTTTGCCCTGTACGCCTCGCTCCAGGAAGACAGCCCATTTGCCCGCTTCGTTGCCCTCAGTCCCTCAGTCTGGGTCCATCGGCGGCGGGTGCTGCGCATCGCCCAGGCGCGCCAGGATGCCGGCCATCAACTCCGGGGCCGGCTCTTCTTGGGCGCAGGGGCACTGGAGGAGTTCAATCTGATCTTGCCGGGCATGCGTGCCTTTGCCCGCTGGATCCGAGAGACCGAAGCGCCAGATTTGGCTTTGCGGGTCAAAGAGATTCCTTGGAAAAATCACTTCACCGTGGTCCGGCCCGGAGTGGAACAAGGCTTGGAGTGGGCATTTGGCGATTTTGATTGAGCGGAGGTTCAGGGGCATCCCTGCCGTACCCGGCGATTTGCTTTGCCCCCGAAACGTTTTGCCGGTTTCACCTTGAGATCGGCTCAAGGTCCAAATCGGACGGCGGGATAATTTTTCTTCCGGTTCTCAGCGGAAAACTGCATATTGAAGTCTGCAAATGAAAAATATCTGTTCCTGCGCTCGCCACCGCATTTTCTTTTTCCTCCTTCTCTTCCTCGCGCTCGGGGTGGGAAGCGCCTCGGGACAAAACTTCCTGATGCGGTACCTCAGAAGTACGCTCAACGATACCGCGCCGGCCTACAAACCCAAATTTATCGTTTATCCTACCCTGGGATTTGCCCCGGAAACGAGTTGGGAATTCGGGTTCAGCAGCCTGTACCTCTACCACGCCCGCCAGGACACCATCAACCGGCTGAGCGAGGTCAATGGCCTCACCTTCATCACCTTGCGCCGGCAATTTGGCGTATGGTTTGACCATGCCCTCTACACCGACAAAAACCAATGGTTTTTCCTGGGACGGTTGCGTTATCAGCGCTTTCCCCTGCTCTACCACGGGGTCGGCCCGGATACACCCGCCGAACCCATCGCCCAGGTCGATTCCGACTACCTCCTGTTCCGGGAGCGGGCGCTGCGCCAATTGCGGCCTTCGCTCTTCGTCGGTTTACAGATCGATTACCAACGGCTGTTTCGGGTGGATTTCCTCCCCACCGATGACCAAGTGCCGCTGCAAGAACCCGAAGGGTCGACCGGCGCCTCCAACCTCAGCCTCGGCGGCAGCGTCGTCTACGACACCCGACACAATGTCCTCAACGTCCGGGAGGGCGCATTTTTTGAACTGGCCGTCTTGCATTCCAGTCCCTTATGGGGTAGCACCCAGGAATTCACGACCATATTTTCCGATAACCGCTGGTACCACAAAGTCAACGAACGGGACGTCCTCGCCGCGCAGTTGCTGGGCAGCTTTACCCTGGGCAATCCACCCTTCCAGCAGCTCTCCCTCATGGGCGGCGAAAGCCTCATGCGGGGGTACTACTTGGGCCGCTACCGGGATAAAAATCTGGTTGCGGGGCAGATCGAGTACCGGATGCTGCCGGTTCCCATTCGGAAATTGAAGCGCATCGGGATGTCGGCATTTATTGCTTCGGGAACAGTATTTTCGGAGAATGATCCCCTGGCGCTGAACAACTTTGTACTGGCCGGCGGCGGCGGAATCCAGTTCATGGTGTTCCCGAAAAAGGACATTTTTACCCGCTTTGACGTGGCTTTTACCCGGGAAGGTCCAGGATTCTACTTGTTTGTGGGGGAGGCGTTTTAGGGATGACCTCCAGGCAATCCTGGGATTGGAAGATCGCATATTTCACCCTCAATTTGCCACCACCACCGGGGAGACGCGAGGAAAAGGCTCCCCATTTCCTAATTCTTCCCCGGCTTGGGGTACAGTTTCGTTTCCGGCAACCCTTCGGCCTGGTAGGTCACGATGCGGAGCCGCTGCCCATTGAGCTGAAGGGTGAACTCGACGCCCGGGCCCCCAAAAGGGGCTTCGCTCATCAATTGGAAAAAGTTCATCTGCAATATCCGGCTGATCCGAAAGAGCAGGCCGCTGTCCAGCGTTTCTTTTTTCAGGATCAAGTTCACGTTTTGGCGGGAGGTATGGATCCGGCGGCTAAATTCGGCCTGGGACATGCCCAGCTCCCGGAGCCGGGCCGCGATCAGTTGCCCCAGATGGGGCGGTTTCAT
>JBCCQH010000198.1:0-4649 GCA_039024435.1 Bacteroidota bacterium | reverse complement strand
GTTGATGGAGGGGCCAGATCCGTTGGGGTTTGGCCCCTTTTTGTGGAGGAAGGTGGGGGCATCGGCGATAAATGCGGTCCCATTTGCAAATGTGCCAGCTAGTTCATAGGTTGATTGGCAATAAATAGAATTCAAGATGCTCCCCAACCAACGAACTAGCTGGCACATTTGCAAATGGGACCGCATTTATCGCCGATGCCCCCACCTTCCTCCACAAAAAGGGGCCAAACCCCAACGGATCTGGCCCCTCCATCAACCTTCAGCGAAATTGGATCAGTCGATCAGCACCTTGCGGTACCAAGTGCCCGCCTGCCCGCGGATCCGCACAAAGTAGATCCCCGAAGCCTGGGCCGCCGGGGGCAGCCGCAACTGCACCCCCTCCGAGTAGGTCTGCCGCCCGGTGAAGAGCGAACGCCCCGACAAGTCGACCACCTCGTAGGTAAATGCCTCGCCGGGCGACAACCAAGAACTCCGCAGGAACAAGCGCCCGGAGCTGGGATTCGGATAGAGGTCCAAATAGCCCGGCGCCGTTTCCGCTTCTCCGGCAAAATCGGCCGTGGCCTCCCCGGCTTCGTTCCCCCCGGCCATCTTGCAGGAGCCCAGGGAAACGTAGACATTGTAACTGTAGAAGTCAAAGTGTTCGCAGTTCCCCAGGATGACCTGGACCTGGTAGAATCCCGGCGATGATCCGGTCGCATCCCAAATCGGCAGCATATTCGAAGTGGCCTGCCCAAAGTAGTTGTACACCGACTGGGTGAACTGGTGGGTCACCCGCACCGAGTAGCTATTCACCTCGTAGGCTTCCAGCAACATCTGGGGATTCGAACACAGGATGAGATCGGTCCCGTTGACCAGATTCGTACCGACGTAGATCATGGGATTCTGCGGAGTCGTGGTCACGCAGGAAGCGGTCGGAGTAGGATCCAAATATTCATACCGCTGGTACTGGTCGTTGTTGCAGTCCTCGATCTGAGCGAGGAATTCCCCGCCCGCCTGAACCGCAAAACCCGGCTCCAAGATTACCGATTCGCCCGCCCGGAAATCGACCGCTTGTCCATTGGCCACGACGGCGCCCGATCCGCCGGTCACGTTGACGTTGGTGTGGGTCTGGGGCGGAATCGCACTCGTGTTCGTGTAGGTCATGTTCTGGGGGCAATCCTGACAGGAAAATCCCCAGTAGCGCACGTAGTCGATCTCAAACACCGAGGGAAAAACTGCGCTCGGAAAAGGGGCATTGGCATTGTTTCCCGTGTTGTTTCCATCGTAGGAACCCCAATTCTGGACCGCCATGCTCAGGCAAATCGCCATCGGCTCGTCCACAAAAGCCTTCAACTCCGCGACATTGTTCGGCGGATCGGTTGTGGCGCAGGTCACTGCACTCCCGCCCAAATTCGGGAAGAGACCAGTAGTCGGATTGCGGTAGCGGTAGCGAACCGCCACCTCCACATCATCGACCAGCCAGCGGATCCGATCCGGCAGGTAGTAACAGGTAAATTTGTGCCACTGCCCGAAATCGTACGGTCCCGCATCCATCATGCAACTTTCCCCGTCGCTGATGTGCTTTTCTCCATCCTCGTTGTAATCGTGGTGCAAAGCGCCCGTCCACCGGTCCATGTCGTTGACGACTTCAAAGATATCAATCTCGTGCCAATTGGATTCCCAGACGTAGGTCCAAAACGCGGGCCACACCCCCGCATCGGTGGGCAAGCGGCACATCGCCTCGTACTTCCCGTACCGAAACTGATCGATGGTTTTGATAAACGAAGAGGTATACTCGTAGATCCGCTCGTTGGGCAATCCATCGTCCATCTCCATCTCAGGCGGGTGGTAGTTGACTCGGAGCCCCGGTACGGTCTCCTCGCGGGCGGTGATCTTCAAGGTTCCGTTGGAGACTTCGCAGTTTTCCAGCCGGTTGAGGTTGAGATTGCCCACGGTCCCCACATTGCCGATTGATGCCCCTTGTCCCGAGCAGACCAGGGCCCACTTGGTAAGGTCCAGGGTCGTTCCGTCAAAGTTATCTTCAAAAATCAGCACCGTTGGCTCTCCCTGGCAAGCAGGCAGACTCCAGTCGCTGACCATCGTGCGCTGGCAATTTTGGCTCCACCCCAAGTGGCACAAGAACCCGCCCAGAATCATTAGATACAATCTTTTCATAATCATTGAATTTTCGTTGCGGATGAAAATGAAAGTGACTCATCGGGCGGCGTTTTCGAGTTGCTCCAAACGGGCTACCAAGGCCGCCTTGTCCTTCTCCAACTCGATCAAGTAAAGGGTCAGTTCCTCCACTTTCTGCAACAGGCGGGCGTCCATGTCGCCCAGCGACACCCCGTTTTCCTCCACTTCCTCGGCCGAAGGGATGTCCGGCAAGTGGCCATTTTCCTCAATGAAAGCTTCCACCTCGGCCAGTGAACGCAATGCGTAGTCGTCCTCAAACACGAAGTCCGACCAGTTCAAGTCGGTCACCAGGACCGCCCGGGCGATGGCCTCCCCATTTACGTGCAACAAGGCATCGTCGTGGTTCGGAGTGTCGTTTAAGCTGCCGCCCATGACGATCCGCGGCTTGTTATCGGTCAGGCTGCCACTGGAGATTTCCAGGATCCGCTTTTTGAACTCAACCGGACTGCCTACCCCCGAGCTGGCGTTCTCGGTAAAATCAAACACGATCTTGTTGGTCCACGGATTGTAGGTGATCTGCGCCGATTTGTAGTTTTCGGTGCGGGCGCGGAATCCCTGGTCCGAAGTCGGGTAAGCCCCCCAGGTGAGCGGCTGCGACCCCCCGGGAGAACCGATGTAGAGGCGATCACCCCCGTTGGAACCCGTTTCCAGGACCTCGGTATTGCACATGTTCAGGCCACTCACCGGAAAGGTGACCGGCGTGGTGCAACTGGGCGCGTTGTTGTTCCCGGAAAATACCGTGGCCGGATCGCGCCAATCGGCCTGTCCATTGGCGTCCGAAACCAGAACGTAGCCGTCCGCCTGGCTGCCGTCGGTCAGGGCAAGCGAACCATTGACGTGGAGCTTGGCGCTCGGCGATTCGGTCCCGACCCCTACCCGCCCGGTCGAGTTGATCGCGAGGTCCACCTGCCGGCCCGATCCCTGTTTGCGCGTCCAAGCAAAGGTCTGGTTCTCCGTACTCAGGTGGAATTCATATCCTGCCGTGCCGGAGCCCGTGTAGGAAACCGCCTTGTTTTGCCAGTTCGTTCCGACGTAATTGTTTACGTCGTAGCCAGCGGAAAAGTAAGCGTGGACCGCGCCATTCCAGCCGGGGATGTTGTTGTTGAAGCCCCCGACCGAAAGCCCCACACTCGCCTGATTCCCCGGGTCACTGTTCTCGATCCGGATCCAGGTCCGGTCGTTGTGGTGATCAGCTAGATGCAGCAGATCGATCGGCACGCCCGCCCCGATGCTCACCTTGCCATTTTCCAGAAATGCCGAGTAGTCTCCATCGCCTTGCACGTGCAGCGGCGCCTGCGGATTGCCCAGCCCGATGGCAACTTTTGTGTTCATGCTGCTGGGAAAGAGGATATTGCTATTTGCGCCACCGTTGACCCAGGATTGGGCACTGAGGGAGGTGGCAAGGCCCAGCATGGCTGCGCCCAGGGCCAGTTTTTTACCAAATGATTTCATGAGAATGGATGATCTTAAGAAAAATGAAGGGATAGGGCGTGCGTTGACCAGCCAGCACGAGAAAGGCGGGGCGGGTCAACGCACGAAGATTATTTCAAGCCCGAGATGGTTTTTGCGGAAAGCAATTCGCCATTTTCGGTGAGGACGGTCACGACGTAGGCACCACTGGGATCGGTTTTCAGGTCAATGTATGCGCCCGAGGTCAGCTTGCCGCTGAAGACCAACTGCCCCGTGACCATGCTGCGGACTTCCACCTGGCCTTTTTGGCCGGAGGCGGTGGGCCACTCGACCGCAAAACGACCGGTATTGGGATTGGGGCTGAGCACCAACTTTTCCGGCGCCACCGGGGAGATTACTGCGGTCGGCGGCGCGATGCGGTTGGGATTGCTGGCGGAGCTGCAGCAGATTTCCGTATCGTTGTAAATCGTGAACGGTGTTTGGTCGGGACGCGACAAGGCATTGCTCGCATAATCCTTCGTCAGCCCGTTGTTCGTCGCCGAGATCAGGTTCGGAATCAAATCGTCCCGTCCCATCGCCGGCGCATTCATGGTCAACCGCAACTTCAAAGTTCCACTGTGGACCGGAACCGCCGTCGAAACCATGTCCGCCACAATGTCGGTGGATGAACGCACCTCATGGAAAAGCAGTACGTCGTCCATGTTCCCGTGGAAACTACCCGCCGGAATGCTGCCCGAAGGCCGCAGAAGCCCAACGCGGATCGGCTCGGTCACTGCCCCGATGGGATGCCCTACTCCACCGAGCAACTCGGTTTCGGTCGGCTGACCCTGGTTGTAGGCCACCCCGTCCACGTAGAGGATCACGTTTTCGTTGGTGCCATCGTGGGTCACCGCGACGTGGTGCCAGACCCCTTCGGTAATGACGACACTCTTGGTGGTGATCCGCGCGGTCGGGTTGGTGCAGTCGCCGTCGTCGTAGGTCTGCCAGGCGAGCTTCCCGTCGGTCACGTAAAAGTGGTAAGCGTAGCGACCGGCGTTGCAATAGGCCCGCGACATGATCGTATT
>JBCCQH010000197.1:0-4909 GCA_039024435.1 Bacteroidota bacterium | reverse complement strand
TTTTTTTGTCCATCGAAGCTCATTTTGGAGTCCATAGCCAAAGCTATGGGCGAGAAAATAGCGGAAGAGGGGCGGAAAAAGATGCCATAGCAAAATCGCAGAATTAAATTTAAACAGCCTCTAAGCCCTGAATCTCTTGTAATCAGCTCATTACACAATCCCATCTCCCTCCGATCAAAGCGGAAAGCGCGCTTCGGCCGGCCCCAATGGCACCGTTCCCACCTTCGGGAAATCAATTTGCGGTGCGATCCGTTATATTCACAAAGCACAAATGAGCGCATGAAAAGATCGGGATCATCGGATTTGGCATTGATGGGCGGCGGCATCCCCAAGTGGTTGTTTGACCGCATGACCCGCCTGAGCTTGGTCATGGTGGAAGCGATCCTCACCGAATACGGCCACCAAGCCTTCCTTTCCCGCCTTTCCGATCCCTTCTGGTTCCAAAGCTTCGGCACCGTGATTGGGATGGATTGGAATTCCTCCGGAGTCACCACCGCCGTCATGCGCGCGCTCAAGCGGGCCATCAATCCCCAAGGCAATGCCCTCGGCCTCTACGTGTGCGGCGGCAAGGGCAAACATTCCCTGAAAACCCCGGACGAATTGCGCCGGATCGGGGACGCCACCGGCCTCGATGCCCCGGGGCTCACCCGCGCGAGCAAACTCAGCGCCAAAGTGGACAACACCGCACTCCAGGACGGCTATCAGCTTTACCTGCACAACTTTGTGTTGAGCACCGCCGGCGACTGGACCGTGATCCAGCAGGGCATGAAACCCACCGAACGCAGCGCGCGGCGCTACCATTGGCACTCGGGCAGCATAGAATCCTTCGTCAATGAGCCCCACGCCGCCATTTGCGGCGACCACCAAGGCGAAATCCTCAACCTCGTCGATGGCCAGGCCCTCCCCACCCGCGAAGGCATACTCGCGATTGCCGCCGAGCACCCGGACAAGATCCTGAAAGAAGTTCCCCGCATGAAATTGCCCCGGCAAAAGGGGGTCCGCGCGGGTGACGTGGACCTGAAACGGCTTTCCGGAGTACTCTGGCTGGCCCAGGAAAACCAAGTCGCCCAATTTGAAGACTTGCTACTGCTGCGGGGACTCGGGCCGCGCACCTTGCAATCGCTGGCACTGGTCAGCGAGGTGATCCACGGCACCCCGACGCGGTTCAGTGATCCAGCCCGGTTTTCCTTTGCCCACGGCAGCAAAGGCGGCAACCCCTACCCGGTGCCCACGAAGGTCTACGACGAGACCATCGAAACCCTCAGCAAAGCGGTCCGACTCGCCAAAATGTGCGACACCGACCGCCAAAACGCCCTCCGCAAGCTCAGTTCCCTCGCCCAGAAAGCAGAAGACCGGATCACCCCCCAAACGCAGGTCGAAGACCTCCTGGAGAAAGAACGCCGCGATTCCTGGCAACACGGAGGACGCACAATCCACGGTTTTGTCCCGGGACCAGAAGCGGATGTCCCCCAGCGCAAACCCAAGTCCAGGCCGGACGATGCCGACGGGCAGCTTTCCTTGTTTTAATTTGGAGGTGGAGATGCACGCGAAGGATACCACCTCCAATTCAACATTGAGAGGCAGTTAAAATTTAATCCTGCGATTTTGCTATGGCATCTTTTTCCGCCCCTCTTCCGCTATTTTCTCGCCCATAGCTCGGGCTATGACCTCCAAAATGAGCTTCGATGGACAACAAAATCTGCGCTGGCAAATTTCACAAATCAATTTTAAACCGCCTCTGAAAATTTTCAATCGAAAATTCCCCGCTGACTACGTCAGTTCGATCACGTAAAAGTACAGCGGTAGCCCCAGAGTGATGTTGTAGGGAAAGGTCACCCCCAGGGCCATGGGAATGTACAGCCCCGGATTGGCGCGGGGGGCCGCCATCTTCATGGCCGCCGGCACCGCGATGTAAGAAGCACTCGCCGCCAGGATGGACAGCAACAGCCGGTCGCCGTGGCTGTCCATAAAAAATTGGCTCGTGAGCCCGACCACCAAGCCGTTGAAGGTCGGGACCAAAATGGCAAAGGCAATCGGAAAAGCGCCCTTCTTCCAGAAAGCAGACAATTTTCTCCCGCTCACCATTCCCATGTCGAGCAAGAAGACCGACAGGAAACCTTTGAACAAGTCGGTGGTAAACGGCTCGATGCCCTGTGCCTGTTTTTCATTGGCAAAAAAACCGATCAACAAACTGCCCAAAATCAAATAGACACTGCCGTTGGTGAGGGAGTGCTTGAGGAGTTGGCCGAAGGGCAGTTGGCCGCGTCCCTGCCGGTTGTGGCGGGACATGAGGATCACCCCGATGATGATCGCCGGAGCTTCCATCAGCGCCATCACCGCCACCATATAGCCCCCAAATTCGACCTTTTCCATCTCCAAGAAGGCGACCGAGGTCACAAAGGTCACCGCACTGACCGAGCCGTAAGATGCCGCAATCGCCCCGGCATTGGAGGGGAAGAACTTGCGCCGCAGAATAAAATAGGTGTAAACGGGAACCAAAATTGCCAACCCAATCCCCGCCAAAACCACCGTCAGCAGTTCAATGCCAAACTCGGTGTGCGCCAGTTCTTGTCCACCTTTGAACCCAATCGAAAACAACAGGTAAAGCGAAATGAAGCGCGACGAGCTCTCCGGAATAGTCAGGTCGCTTTTCAATTGGACCGCCAGAACCCCCAGGAAGAAAAACAACAGGGCAGGATTCGTGAGATTGTCAATGAGGAGATCTAAATTCATATTCACCGTTCGCGTTGCTTGGCGCAAAGGAAAGGAAAAAGAACCTAGCTTGCGCCTAATGATTACTGAAAATTCAATAAAACTTTTTTATGCCAAGGGAATCACTTGGGGCTGTCCGGTTTGACCACAGCGTTTGGGCATCCGTCCGCCTCTACCCCACCCACCATTTTTCCGGTCGCAAGTCATTGTGCAAGCCCCGCAAACCCTTATTTTGCGGCGGGAAAAAACTTAATTGAAACTTACGCAATGGACACCAAGGCATTGCTGCGCTCGATTAAATATCTGAGCACCATTTCCGATCCCCAATTGGCAGCGTTGATTGACCGCAGTAGAGTTCTCGACTTGGACTGCGGAGCGACCCTTGTGCAACAGGGAGAGGTGGGCCAGTACGCTTATCTGCTGCTCGACGGGCGTTTGCGTTCCTCCCGAGTCAACCGCACGGGCACCGAGACTATCCTCGGGGAGATCAGCCGGGGCGAAGTGGTGGGCGAAACGGCTGCATTGCTGGAAATGGAGCGCACCGCGACCGTCACCGCCCTCCGGGATTCAATCCTGTTGCGGATTGATCGGGATGAACTTTTGGAACTCATCTACCAAAACAAAGAAGCCCTGCTGCAATTTACCCGCACCATGGTGGAGCGGAGCCAATCCAGAACTTCCCGCAAGAGTGCCGTGCGCTCGATCCTCGTCCTCCCGATTTCGCCGGCAGTGGATGCGGACGAATTTGCCCGGCAGCTCTGCCAGGCTCTCAACCCCTACGGCAATACCCAAACGCTGACCCGAGCGCGTCTGACCGAGCGTTCCGGCTGGAACATTCCCCCCGCCAACCAACCCAATGAAGTGGTGCCCCTGCGGGCCCGGCTCGCCCTTCAGGAAAATGACCACCGCTTTACCGTCTACACGGCGGAACCGGAATTTGACACCTGGTTGCAGGCGGTGGCCGGGCGGGCGGACCGGATCATTCTGGTTGGGGCGGCGGAAGAATTTCGTCCCCCCAGCAATTTTGAACGGCAATTGTACACCTACCTGGCCCAGATCAATGAAGTCAAAATCGAACTCGCCCTGCTCCACCCTTCGGCCGAGCGAGCCCCCTCCGGTACCCGGCAGTGGTTTGCCGAGCGCGACATCTACCGCCACCACCACCTCGTGCGCCAGGCCCCGGAAGACATGGCGCGGCTGGCCCGGTTCCTGAGCAACCGGGCCGTGGGAATTGCCCTGAGTGGCGGCGGCTTCAAAGCGGCCATCCAAGGGGGCATCCTCCACGCCCTCGCTGAAGGAGGCATCCCGATGGATCTGCTCGGCGGAAGCTCCGGGGGGGCCTATGCCGCGGCGATGTTTGCCAATCGCCCTTCCCTGGACCGCATGGCCGATCTCGTCGCGGAACGGCTGTTGCAATTCCGGAAGGTGGCCCGGCTGACCTTCCCGATTGTCTCGATCTACTCGGGCAAGGGCATCACCCAGGCCATTCAGGAGGCCTTCGGCATCCAAGATCTGGAAGATCTGTGGAACCTTTGCTTTTGTACCTCATTGAGCTTGGTTACCGGCAAAATCAACATCCACCAGCGCGGTCCGGCTTGGGAAGCGGTCCGGGCGAGTACTTCGGTCATGGGCATATTCCCCCCGGTCATCACGGACAACGATGCCCTGGTCGACGGCGCCTTCATCAATCCCTGCCCCACCGACATCGTTCAGGAAATCGGGGAGGGAAAAATCGTGGTCGTGAGTGTTTTTGGCAAAGCGGGAATCAAAAGTCGGGGAAATTTCTCCCCGTCGTCCTCCGGCTGGGGCCTGCTGGCCAAACGAATCAGTCCCTTTCACCAGGAAACAATTGCACCGCAAATCGGCGCCAACATCGTGAATTCTATGTTGTTTGCCTCGACCCATCTCCTCACCCACGTATTTGACCGCTCGCAAATCGACCTGATCATCCAGCCCGACTTGGGAGAATCCTCCGCTTCGGATTACGATGCGATCAAAAAATTCTACGAAAAGGGCTACACCTTCGGGCAGCAACACCTAGCAGAATGGAAATCGGTCCTTGAATTGACGTGATGGTTGGTGACAAGGGCGCGGGCGCAGGACCCGGCGACGGAACCCGGGTTCTGGGAGACGGTCGGGGTGCAGCCCGCCGTCGGAAGGGGGTTCAGCCGCGAGGAGTTCGACGCTGGACTCCTCG
>JBCCQH010000196.1:0-4966 GCA_039024435.1 Bacteroidota bacterium | reverse complement strand
TAGAGGGACTGCTGCCGGAGTAGCACTCCTGCGCTCAGTGACCAGAAAATAAAGCATTCCTTTTGATGATTGCTTGTTTGATCTGAGATCGCCTATCCTATCTTTCGGCCAGTTGAATGAAATACTCGGACCCGTTGTCGTCGTGGATCGGCGTCTCGGCGATCTCCGTCAAGAGAAGTTCCTCTACTTCTTTTACTTTGTCGAGGGCACCCGTGCGGATGAGTTCCTTGACGTTGCGCGGATAATTGAATCTGCTTGCATTGTAACTTAAACCAGCAAGCAGCTGATAATAATACCCATTGTTCATAATTATTCTCTCTACCAATTAAAAAATTCTACAAAATCCACCTTGCTTTGCTGATGGGCAAAGCGAGAAAGAAACACACTTTTTGGAGCTATTGTTGGAATCTGGGTATAGCCATCCCAGCATCTAAATCGGAAAATTCGTGATAGATCAGATGTCAGTGAGGAGTTCATGGCAAAAGTAGGAAACCTCACTTTAATTGCAAAACATATTTTGCGGCATTGCACCATAATATCAACACTGTCATCGCGATGTATACATTATCCAACAATTTTAGCAGCATATTGATAAGCTATACCAATTGTAAAGTCTGACGGTCGGGAACTTAACGTACCGCGGTAAAATTTGTTTGGATCGGGCTGATTGGCCGGGGCATTGTACAGTTGACCCGACACTTTAGGTCGGCAAAGAGGGAATTTTGTAAATAATCCGCCGGTTTGCGCAACTTCTTGCGCGGAGACCAGCGGGATTTTATACCAGATTTTCCTTGCCACAGGCTACGGAAATGCTTGTCATTGCGGCATCTGATCAGAGGTGGATAACAAATCCTTGACGATCACCTTTGATTCATTCTGAAACTTGCAAACCATCGTTTGTCAACCTTGCCGTGACAGGGAACGGCGTTTTGGCGAATCAGGGCATCGATTGCCATAATTAGGAACATAGTGCCGTCGATATGATCAGTTTTAATTGACATGATTTCGACGAACGGCCAACAGCGCCCGATGAAAAGACCAAACGCCACGGTAATCATTTGTGGGGCCATTGGTCAAATGCGGTGGAACTTTGGCAACTCTGCCGGGGACATGGGTCCAGTGCCGATCTGCCGTTTGTGGATAAGTTTTGTTCTGGGGGGCGGTTTATAGGTGGCTCTGCGGTTGTATTCTAGCGTATTTTCTGCTCTTCGGCCGTGATTTTCCGATCCTTCACCTGGTCTGCGCCCACGGAAATGGGGCTTGATTGACGAAAAAATTCGCAGCAGCAACTTTCACCCATCAATTTCTAACTGCATTTTGGACGCTGAATGGTGCGGTTCAGGCCAGTTTTTGGGGGAAATCGGTCGCAAATCGGTCGGAAATTTTGCTTAAATTCGCCTTTCTTTGATCAAGTGCTGAACATTGCTATGCGTGACCATCCCGACTTTTTGCAGACGCCCGAAGATGTTGCCCGCCTGTACGGGGACCGAATCTATCTGGTCGATGACTTGCTGGGGGCAGTGGAACCTCCGCCGCGGGAAGCACCCCGCACCCTGCTGACCGTGGTGCGTGACCCGGAAAGTGCCGCACCGGTGGCTCCGCCGGAAACTCCCGCTCCGCCCGAGCCCGAAAAGCCAAAAGAAAAGAAAGCTTCCTACCTCAAGCCGGGCATCACCTGGAAGCCCAAGGACAATTCCAAGGTTTTGTTCATCCTGCACCAAGCAGAGTTGAAGAACAAAACGCTGACCGAACTGCTCAAGCAGATCGTACTTTCCATCGAGATTCCCTTTGAATCGGCCGGGTTTGGGATCATCAAAGGACCGGTCGTAGAAACAGAATTCGAGGAGATGCCGAACCCTTACGGAATCGTTTTTGATGAGACATTGCTTCCGGGGGAGAAAAATCCGATGCCCACTGTCGACGGTTCGGTTTTCTTTACCCAGCGTCTGAAAGACCTGCAACACGACAAAACGGCCAAGCGTGCCCTCTGGAATTATTTGAAATCGATCAAATCCTTATTGTGAGTCCCATGGAGAAGCCCCGCCTATTTTTTGGAACCGGCAATGCCAAAAAGCTCAAGGAAATCAGCGAGATTCTGGGTGACCGCTATGCGATCAGCAGCTTTCGCGATCTCGAGAATCCGCCGGAAGTGGAGGAAACCGAACCGACACTCGAAGGAAATGCCATCCTGAAAGCCAAAGCGTACTACGCCCTGACCGGTCTTCCGACCTTTGCTGACGATACCGGGCTGGAAGTAGACGCACTCGGTGGCCGGCCGGGTGTGTACTCGGCCCGTTACGCGGGTCCGGCCGGCGATGCCGTTGCCAATATGACCAAGCTACTTGGTGAACTGGAAGGGGTAGAGGATCGGTCGGCACGCTTCCGCACTGTGATCGCATTTTACGACGGCCAAGCGCTGAAAACCTATGCTGGTGAACTCCGCGGGTCGATTGGGTACACGCCGCGCGGGACGAAGGGATTTGGGTACGACCCGATTTTCTTTCCGGAAGGTTCGGAACGGACCCTGGCGGAGTATTCGGCGGACGAAAAAAACGCCATTTCGCACCGTGGAAGAGCGACCCGCAACTTTATCGAGCACCTTACATGAGCGATTCTCGTACACGGCCCTATTTTGTGGGGATTGCGGGTGGATCGGGTTCGGGCAAAACTACCCTGCTGCGCCGCTTGCAAGAGCGGTTTGAAAACGCCGATCTCACCTTTATCTCGCTGGACAATTATTACATCTCGCGCGACGATCTGCCCCGGGACCTCGGGGGCAATATCAATTTTGACCATCCCAGTGCGATGGACCTTACCGCCCTGGGGGGCGACCTCAATCGCTTGGCCCAAGGTGAAACCGTGGTCCTCGACGAGTACACCTACAACAATCCGCAGATCGTACCCCAGAAGATTGCCTACCGGCCGGCGCCGATCGTCGTGGTGGAGGGGCTGTTTGTATTCAACCATCCGAGCGTCTCGGAACAACTGGATTTGAAGGTATTTGTGGAAACCCACGAGCACCTGCGGCTTTCGCGGCGGATCCGTCGAGATGCGGCGGAGCGGGGCTATGGCCTGGAAGATGTACTGAGCTATTACGAACGCTTCGTCGCGCCGATGTACCGGGAGCATATCGACCCCTTTCGGCATGAATGTGACCTCATCGTCCCGAACAACCGGCGCATGGATGCCGGGACTGAGGTGCTGATCCACCACCTCGAAGCGGTGTTGCGGCGGAAGCAGTCGTCCTGACCTGCCGAAGAGAAAAGGAGAATAACCGATTGCATTCCCAGAGCAACAGGATAATCATTGGTGCTCTGCCTGGCTCCCGAACGCCTTGAGGGGCACAATGCGTCGGAGTATCTTTGCGCTAAAACCTACCCATACACGAAATGAATTTACAGAAATTACTTTTCTGCCTGATCCTCCATGGAGTTACGGCAGGTGGCCTCCTGGGGCAAAGTGTTGCTCCGGAGTGGATCCGCTCGGTCAGTGCCGGGAACCTCACCAGTGTCAATCAAGCGGTCAATGAATTCCAGCGAGATATGCTGCGGCGCGATGCCCAGGGCAATATCTATTCCGCTGGGGCAATATCGGCCGGCACCCACCGGGACGCCAGCATTGTGAAGTACGATCCGGCAGGAAATGTACTCTACACCGCGCAGTACGACTCGGGGCTGCAGCAGGACGATCAGGTCCTGGACCTTCAGCCGGATGGCCTCGGAAACCTCTACGTTTCGGGCCGCAGCGCAAACGGAAGCAATTTTGCCGCCTTGTTTTTGAAGTTGGATGCCAATGGGCAGATCCTTTGGGACACCACGTGGTCGCTGAATGCTACCTCCACCGATGGCGTAGATGAGATCGTATTTGATAGCCAGGGCAATGTCTATTTTGCCGCGACTTCTTTTGATGGAAATTACCACTACACCCTGCACAAGCTGTCGCCCGGGGGCAATATTTTGTGGAGTTCGACCTACAGCGGCGGGACATTCAACTTCGGTTACCCCGCGCACGTGGTCATTGATAGTCTGGACGGGCTGTATTTGTCTGGGCAAGACCGCAGCCCCAGCGGGCAGGATGACATTGCGTTGATCAAGTACGACACCAGTGGCAATCAGATCTGGGTGCGTACTTGGAACAGCCCGGTAAACGGATTGGACTACAATTTTGACTTGATAAATGACGGCGCCGGCGGGATCATTCTGGGAGGCGCGCAGGATTTGCTGAACAATGACCGCATGCTGCTGCTGAAGTACGACTTCAACGGCAATCTGGTGTGGGACTTCCTCTACGGCAATCCGGACAATCAAGGCGAAGTGGGCCGGAGGCTGGCCATCGACGACCGCTTCAACATCTATCTGGGCGGCGAACACAAGCGGCCCGGCAACGGGTTTGAATTCCAGTTGTTGCGGGTGGATTCAAGCGGGAGCCTGGATTGGGTGCAGACCTATCTCCCGGCCAATACCAACCAGGCGTTTTTCTACGACGTCCAGCTCGACTCGGCGGCGAATGTGTACGCCATTGGCTGGTACGACAGTGGCGCGAACGGTCAAGACCTCGCCGCGATCAAGCTCGATGCCAGCGGCAGCTTCCAATGGGATTTCCTTTACGACCACGGCGGAGGCCAGGCGGATCGCGGTTACATCGTCGAACCGGGAGAGGCTGGAAAGGTCTATCTCAAAGGTGTGGGGAGCGACGCGGTGGGATTACAACTGTACACGATCAAGCTAGGTGAATGCGCCCTGGTGACCGCAAATCTCATACCTTCCGCTGCTGCCATCTGCCTGGGCGACACTCTGGCCCTCACCAATGCCAGCCAGAACGCGATTGACTTCCAGTGGACGATCAACGGGAACAACTTTTCCACCGCCAACGACACCGCCTGGTTGGCCACGGGCAGCGGCAGTGTGGCCATCGGGCTGATCGCGAGCTTGAACAACTGTGCGGATACGGCGCAGCAGAGCGTCGC
>JBCCQH010000195.1:0-5332 GCA_039024435.1 Bacteroidota bacterium | reverse complement strand
CCATCAACACCATGCACAACCTGATTTGCCAAAACCCAAAGTGCGGAAAGGATTTCGAGGCCAAGCGGATCGACGCGAAGTATTGCAGCGAAGCCTGTAAGAAGGCCGTGCAAAGGGCCAACAAGAAAGCCGCCCAAAAGTGCGAGGAAGAAAAGCGCAAGCGGGAAGCACCGCTACGAAATGAAATCGCTGACCTGACCCAATTGTACGAAGCCCTGAGGGCGGTGATCCGGTACAAGGCCGCGCTGAGCAAACGCGCAAACGAACCGAAACCGACCCCATTGCCCAAGCCCCCCAAAAGCCCCGAACAAATAAATCTGGAAGTCGAAATTTCCGACTGGAAGCGCACCCTTTCCATGTCGGACCTCCAATTTTACAACATCTGCATCAATCCGCAGGTCGTGGCGATGCTCTGGCTCAAGCCCCCCGGCAAATCTTGGATTGACTACGTTTTGAACGGGGACCGCCGCGGGTTCTTCAAAAGCGTGTGGACCCGGCAATTCAACCCGGATCAGGAAATGGCCATCAGCTATGAAATTCGGGCGAAACGAAATCTCGTCCCGCCCAGAATCGCCGAACTGGAATTGAAGCTGCGCAGCACCTATTGGTCGTTTCAGACCGAGAAGCAAAAGCCGGAAATCACCAAACCGGAACTATCCCCGCGTTTCGGGAATCTGACCATGAAAAAATTGGCCGACCTGAACGCGGATCTGAAAGCCACTGCTGAAAAGCTGGCGGCACTGAATAACAAGCTGAACGCCCTGCCGGAACCCGAACCTGCGGCTACCCCCACCAAGCCGGTCAAACGCAATTCACGCAAGTCCAGGAACGCCGCTGGGGGCTACACCCCGGAGCAGTTGCGCAACATGGAATTTGATCTGCTGGATTTGTCCGGACAGGGTGAGTTGGGCGAATTCCTTGGTGACATCGAAGCGCGTGGGCTGGCGATTGCCCTCATGGGCGACCCGACTGCCGGTAAAAGTACGTTTTCGTTTACGCTGGCAAAGCTGTTCATCGACATCGGCATGACCGTGCGGTATTTCTCCCTTGAGGAAGGTGTCGCCTCCCTGACCGCCAAAAAACTGGACCATGCTGGAATACTCGACAGTGACCCGTTTAAGCTGACCGGAGGCGGAACACTGAACGACATCCGAAAGGCGGCGAAAATTTTCGACGTGGTGGCGGTGGATAGCTGGTCGGTGCTGGACGTGAAGCCCGAGGAGTTCCAGCGCCTCCGCGCCGACTTTCCCGGAACGATCTTCATTGTGATTTTCCAGAAGACCAACGCCGGGACGATCCGAGGTGGCAAGAAACTGGAATACGACCCGCCCATGCGGATGAACCTGTACCGCGAAGGCGGCAAGCGGATGATCGAAATGGAGAAAAGCCGCTACGGAACCCAGGGCTGGATTTACTCGATCACCGAAGAGGAAATTGTGTTTGATGGCGAGGAAGAAGCGTCAGCTTCTGAATAGGAGGCCCAAGACAATCGAAGAAATGACGGCCCCGGTCCCTGACAAGGATCGGGGCCGTCATATTTGGCCGCTGGTGGCTCCGGCCCCGATCTGGACCCATACCATCAACCGCAAGGAGATCGTGCCGTGTGCGGCCTCCTGTGGAACCGAAATTTTGCCCTCGTGTACAACGAAATTTTCTCCTCCACTGATTTCGTCTCCTTTTGCCCAGCTTAGAAGATGATGGATTGCAGATCGTCGCATCCTTCGTCGCGGACCTCACTCCCCGATCATCTTGGCAATCGCTCCCTATCTGCCAAATGTCCCGCTTGTCCCGTTTATGTCCCGGATAAATCGGCCATTCAGACGAGCAATCCACCATTATTGTATTTCGGGCACAAAGCTCAAAATAAGCGGGTCGGAGCCGGGACTATCGGGGACGAGCCAGGATTTATCCGGGACAAGCCGGGACACCGACCAATTTTGCGGGACGGGAAAATCGCCCATTACTGGCTGTAATCCGCGATTGTCCCGGCTTGTCCCGGATAATTAACAAGAATGGCGCGAAAAATCCGCGCCATTCCTAAATATTCCACTCGTATAAAGATTACTTGACGTTCTTCGCGGGGTGGTCACGACCATAGGTGAAAATGTTGTAGGCTACTCCAACGGAGAAAAATCCTGATGCGAACTCGGTATATTCCTCTCCCAAGCTGAGGCCCAGACCAGCTCTCCAGTCAAGGTTAAAATACTTCCCCAAGTGGATCAAGTTTCCGTATCCCATCCTGATTCGTGTGCGAAGTCCGATTCCTTGCTCACCAACATATTCGGCTAAAGCGTTTCCGTGGAAAAACGGCGTGACGGTGGTGTGTAGTCGATTCAGATAAAACTCCCCGCCCGCGTTCAGTCCCGGATAAGGGCCGTAAATACCAGCGGACAGAAAGCCAACCCAAACTCTCTTTTGAAGACCCAGATGGTATCCCCATTTGCGTCCAATTCTTGAATAACTGGCGGTAATGTAAGGTCCATCCTCATCCACCGCAAACTGCATGTAGATTCCGCGCAAGGTTTCAAGGTTCCCTTTTTTCGCGTGTTCCTTCAAGCCGGGAATGCTATCGGTAAATATGGAGGCGTTCTGTGCAAAGGCGGGCAAGATCGCCAGAATCCAGAGTGCAATCAGGATGATCTTCTTCATATTATTTTTGCTTTATGATCTTTTCCGTGATCGTCTGACCTTCGCCGACGAGTTGGACGAAGTACAATCCCGCCGGGTGGTCGCTTAGGTCAGCGGCGTAGGTGTGAATTCCCGTCGGGAGATTTCGGCCTTTGATGACCCGCGCAACCTCGCGCATTCCGCTGTCATAGACGATGAGACTGACCGGGCCGGGGCGGGACAATTCGACTTCCACCGTCACCGAATTGGCGAAGGGGTTGGGGTAAGCCCATACGCCGATCTGGTAATCCGGCGACGGCTGAGAGCCGGGATCGTCCGCACTCTGAACGGGCCGGTTATCGGACACTTGGGAAGGTCGTGCCGAAGTCTCCGGTTTTGGCTTCGGACGTGAATCCGTGACCACGCCATGTGTCCCGATCATCGCGGGGTCGGGGGCAGTTCCGCCCGAGGAGGGCGGGGCGAGGCGACAGGATTGGCAGGGTGCTTCCAGTATCTCAACCGTGGAAACCGTCCCGTCAAACTCTACCGAATCCAATTCCACAACCTGCCCGGCCTGAATTAGAATATTGCTGCTGTCAGCCGCCGTGACCCCATCGCGCACCCATATTGTGTCCTTGATGATATAGGACACATCGCCGACGATTTCTAAATTTTCCAGCGTGAGGGTGCGGAGGCAGCAGGGAATCGGGGCTTCTGACCAGTTAGCGGTAGTGTCGACCCAGGATGAAAGCGGATCAAAAATGCCATTCATCACCTGAATGGGCCTCGATGTTACGATAGCTCCACACTTGTTTTCAAGTGATATTTCTGCGTCATAATTGTTCGTGGCCAATCGGGTCGCCAAAAGTCGGGCGGGGATTTTGACATCTGGAAGCCCGTTGCGA
The DNA here is from genome assembly GCA_039024435.1 of Bacteroidota bacterium. GTDB lineage: Bacteria > Bacteroidota > Bacteroidia > J057 > JADKCL01 > JBCCQH01. Next base: position 1,820 of record JBCCQH010000195.1, on the reverse strand, counting down.
TTGCTGTACGTGGTATCCCAAACGAGAGAAGTCGTCCCCGGAACAAATAGCCGCACCCGCATCAAATGGGCTTGCGAAATGTTATTCACTTCAATCGGATTGGCGGGTGGCGGTGCAGTCACGATCTGGGGACAAATCTGGCCAGTAGCAGGAAAGCACGCGCTGTCGATATCGCATTGGCGGAAAAAACGAACGTCATCGAAGTACATGTAATCTTTCGGGTTGGAATTCCAAAATGTTCGTCCTGTGATCGATAGCCACTCCAATTCCCTGTGATTGTTTTTTAGTTCGACCTCGAAATTCTTGTTAAAGGAATACCATTGCCCCGGTGTGAATGTTCCTTGGTTCACTTTGAAACTTCCCAAATTCACATGCCGATCATTCGCAGATCGCGATAAATACACATAAAACTTGGTATTCACATCGCTGTCATAGGTTCTAGCCCATCGCAAATTGAAAGTGTAGTCACCGGAATTCAAGGCACAGGTACTAAATTGTTGCTGAACGCCTTCGCGGTCAAGATCATCCGAACGCGTGTCAAACCCAACGTAGCATTCCCCCTGATAGGCTGGCTGAACGATCATTGAATCCGAACCTTGTTCCCAGGGATAAGCACTACCGAAATTTGCCATGCGGTAAAAGCCCGTTTGAAGGCCGGGATCAGGATCATCTATATGAGCAGGAACCCATACGGAATCAATGTACCAACGACACCATGCATTGTTATCATTGTTGAATTCGCTCCAATTATTTGGCGCATTCACACCAAGTTGTTGATTGATCCGGGGAAAGTGCGAATTATTCCAATCCGCTTCAAATCCCCCATTTTGCAAGATATTGCTCTGACTGAACCCTACCAATGCAAGTAGGCAAAACGCCAAAGCATTTATTATTATTCGATACATGTTTTCTGAAATTGAAGTTAAAATGAATACCCAATCGATGCCGAAATGAAAACTCCCAAATTGGAAGGCCATTCATCACGGCTTCTTCTGATTCCCCATTTATCCCATTGCTCCATCACGAACTTTCCCGGATAAACCGGAGTGAGTTGAGCGCAAAGGCGAACCCTGTTCCCAATGGTATATTGATAACCCAAAGTGGCTCCAATGCTGGAAAAAAAACTACGACTTGCGGTGCGGTTTACATCTGTGTACCAGACATAGGTTTCCGAATACGATGCAAACGGCCCAACGAAAAATCCCGACATTAGGAAGTTTCGTCTTATTGCAAAATAGTACCGCCCTTCGATAGAGAATTGAAACCGAATAAATTTCCTTTCGTTGATAGCATTCCTTGGCGGAATACAACCTACGGAAACCAATCCAGACCATTTTCCGATCAAAGCGCGTTCGTAGTTAATCAATGGGTTTGCATTTCCATTCGCATCCTGATTGATACCGATGAATAGGGTATTTCGGCTGCTATCCCTTAACTGCGAATTACAATGAGGGACAAATGTCATGGAAATCAGGAACGCTATGAGAACTCGCTGTATCATTTATTCAATTCAGCAATGTCGGCCTTGAGGCTTTCATTTTCCTTCTCCAATTTAATCAAATGCAAAGTCAATTCCTCAATTTTTTCCAGCAGCAGAGCTTGCGTCTCACCGACATCCACCCCATTCGCTTCGACCTCCGCCGCCGAGGGCACGCCCGGAAGGTGGCCATGCTCCGCAATAAATGACTCCACGTCTGCCAGCGGAGCATGGCCACCTTCCGGGCGTGCCCTCGGCGGCGGAGGTCGAAGCGAATGGGGTGGATGTCGGTGAGACGCAAGCTCTGCTGCTGGAAAAAATTGAGGAATTGACTTTGCATTTG
>JBCCQH010000194.1:0-5357 GCA_039024435.1 Bacteroidota bacterium | reverse complement strand
CGGGGAAATTTGCCGGAAATGCCCTCCGCCATCGCCCAGGTCAAACTCGAGGCCCGCGGAATTCCGGTGGTGGCGGCGCCTACCGGACCCAATTGCGTCGTGGTCATCGGGGACGATGCCGAACTCGGTCCCGAAATCACCAACAATCCGGATATCGCCCTGGCGCTGCCCGCTCAACTGCGCGACTTTCTCGCCCGGGAACCGGCCCCCAAATCCACCGAATCCAGTCATCTGGGGCCCGCGGAGAGGGGCAATCTCCGCCAGCTTTTGCTTTCCGATGACCGAGACAGCGTGCGCCTGGCGCTGAACTTACTGGAGCCGGGTGAGCTACCGGAATCCCTGTTCGCGGAACTCCTGGTGCAGGGCTATTTCAACCCCGAGCAAGTAATCTCGGCAATCGTTCGCCAGTTCTTCAAGCGGCGGGTGCCTCCCCGCACCGTGGCTTTTGTCGAGCGCTACTGGCCATTTTCTGGGATCAATGCAGGTAGTAAACAATACAACCACCGCGTCCAATTCTTCGAGAATATCAGCCACCTGCCCGGGCTGGACTTTCCTCATTTCCTGGGCACGCTGCTGAAGGCAACCACCCCCGCGCGGCGCGAGCAAATCGATCTCATCGCCCGGCGCCACCTGCTCCGACTGCCCCCAGAACAGTTTCACCCGCTGGCGTCCACAATGATTCACAAGCAGACCCTCGACATCTGCCTCCTCAGGCTCAGAGAGTTCCCGGAAATCTTCTTCGAGTTTCCCGATCTGGAGGCAATCGAAGCCCGGGACAATAAACTGACCACTCTGCCGGAGCGCATCGGTGAGTATTCCCGGCTCGTCAATTTAGATGTCCGCCACAACAAAATTGCATCCGTTCCGGACCGCCTCACGCAACTGCCCCGACTTACCCGGCTCTACCTGGCCGGGAACCAAATCCAGCAACTCCCCGAGCGATTGGGCGACCTCGCGGAACTCGCCCTGCTCGACATTGGCTTCAACCAATTGCGGAGCTTGCCGCGAAGTTTGATCGACGCCCCCCGGCTTCGGGAGCTCCGATGCTTCAACGCATTTGCTCAGGGACAGATCCCCCCGGTGATCGGGGAACTCACTCACCTGAAGAAGCTGCAACTTTCCGAAAATGGGATCACCCGGTTTCCCGAGTGGCAACCGCAATTTACCGGACTGACCCACCTGGACCTGAGTTACAATCCGATTGAGCAATTGCCGGACTGGGTGGGGTCCTTGCCGGAACTGCGGGTCCTGGAAATCAACCACACCCAGATCCAGGCACTTCCGGATAGCCTCGCCGGCGCGACCAATCTGACCACAATTTACCTGCCCAAGACCATCCATGCGGGCCTGAGTTCCATCATACGGGTGGGCCAGCAGTTGCCCCACTTGCGCGAGTTGTATTTCCCGTACCGGTTAAGAACTCTCAAACACCATTATCGATTGCAGAAAGCGCTGCCCCAGGTACGCATACAAAAGCACCAGCGCCGGCCCTTGTGAGGGTTTAAAAAATCAGATTTCGCGCCGCTGGAACCAGCAGCACAAAAGTCACCAGCCAGCCCAGGATGACCAACTGGAGAAAGAGGTCCCGGATCAAAACTTTGGTGGGACTGCCGCTCTTCTCCTCCACGAAAGTGATCTGCATGTAGCGCAAGATGCCCAAAATCACAAAAATCACCGTGAAAAAGAGGTCGTGGGTGTCCAGACGGGTGGTCACTTCTTCCGAAATACAGTAGGAAATGTAACCCACAATGGTCAGCGTGGCGGTGATGACCATCGCCCCGTTGATGAATTCCAGGTTGTAGCCGTCGATCGATTTGCGCACTTTTTTGCCTTCGGCCCGCAAGAGGACATCGTCGCGGCGTTTGGCCAGGGCCAAAAAGAGGGCCAGCAAAAAGGTACACATGATGATCCACATGGAGAGCGGCAGTTGACCCTCGCCGGCCGCCGAGCCGATGAACAGGCGCAGACAGAATCCCACCGCGATCATGGACACGTCGAGGATGGCGATGTGCTTGAGCCGGAATGAATACAACAAGTTGTTCACCACGTAAAATCCGGTGAGCATGAGGGCTTCCCAACTGATGAGCGAGATGCCGGCACCGCCGACCGCCAACAAGATGACCATCAGGAGGAGTCCGTTGCGCACCGGTACTGCGCCCGAGGCGAGGGGCCGGTGCTTCTTCTCCGGGTGCTTGCGGTCCTCTTCGATGTCGAAGTAATCGTTGAGGATGTAAATCGCACTCGCCACCAGGCAGAAACAAGCCGCCACGACGGCCACCCGGCCCAGCAAGTGCAGGTCGCGGAACTTGAACGAGAAGAACAACGGAAAAAAGATGAAGCCGTTCTTCAGGTATTGGTGGGGGCGGAGAAGCTTGATGTAGGCTTTCATGCGGGACGCAAATTACAATTGCGCCGCAATTTCGCGAAATGTTTCTTTCCAATATACCCCGCCGTAGTTTTTCCCCAGGCGCACGATCACCAAATCCTTGTCCGGATAGATGTAGATGAACTGCCCCAGGTGGCCCTCGGCCGTGTAATCGCCGTTTTTGGAGACGATCCACCACTGGTACTGGTAGCCATCCCAGGCGTTTTCGGCGGCGTCGATGGCGGTGGATTTGCGCACCCATTCTTCCGGCACAACCGACCGCCCCTGCCATTGGCCCCGGTTGAGGTACAGCAACCCAAACTTGGCAAAGTCGCGCGCCGTGGCATTGATGCAGCAAAATGCTTTCTCCATGCCTTTGCGCCGCTGGTCAATGCTCCAACTCGCCGGATGCTCCATCTGCAGGGGATCCCAGATTTTTTCCTGCAAATAGTCGGTCAGGGTGCGGCCGGTGGCATTGGCAACGACTTGCCCGAGCACCTGGGTGCTGATGCTCTGGTAGTGGAATTGCGTGCCCGGATCGTACTCGGGTTTGAGCCGGGCGACCTGCCGGCGGAGACCGCGGCCGTAATAGCTTTTGGCGACTCCGGCAAAGGGATTGAAGTAGTTTTCCGCGTGCTTGATCCCGGCGGTCATCTGCAGGAGGTGGCGAATGGTCAACTCGGGAAAGCGCGCCGCCAGCTCCGGGATGTACTGCGCGACCCGGTCCCGCTCGCTCCCGATGTGGCCCTCCTGGATCGCGATTCCGGTCAGCGCCGAGATGTACGATTTGGCCATGGAAAAAGAAGCAATCCAACTCGTTTCCGCGTAGCCTTGGTGGTAGCGTTCGTGGAGTATTTTCCCGTTTTGAATCACCAAGAAGGCGACCGTTTTGTGCTCCGCGTTCAGTTGGTCCAGCGGGTACTTGGCCTCACCGTCGGCGTACAAACGGAGATCGAGGGCATTGAAAGCGGCCGTGTCCCCGTATTCCAGGCGAAAGGGTTCCGTCGAGGACGCCAGGGGCCGGTCGGGAAAGCGCTTGTAGTCCCGGATGTCCGAGAACTGGAAGACCACCATCCGGCCAATGGTACACGAGGAAAACAGCAAAACGGCCAGGGTGCCGAGAGAAAACAGATTTCGCATAGCTCAATGCTTCGGATCATTCATGGGCTGACGGGGGCGGGACGAGATGGCCTCCGGGGAAATAACCTCTCATCCCACGCTTGCCACGGTCCACCCGACAGCAATTAATCGAAGTTTCCCGTTTCCGCAAACTCTGCCCTTGCATAACGGGAATTAATTCCGAAATTTACGCTGCTTCCTATTGAATCTGATCCTAAGCTTCCTTTGACCAACTAAATCTATTCCAGCCAATGCGACAGCATGGAATCACGATTATTGTACCCCTACGGAGCGGCCATGAGGCCCGCCTGCGGGAAAAGCTCAACCATATTGGCCACCACATCGACAGCAATGGGCTGATCGATTTCTACGCTTTGCGTACGGTTCATTTTATGCGCTGGGTCATGCTGCCCGGCCAGACGATTCGTGGTCAGGTTATTCCCCCCCAGCTCGCCCTTTCCACCAATTTTGATGGGGAGGAAAAAGTACACCTGCACGAGTTGGTCACGGTGGGGGCCAAAGGGGTACAAGCGATTTACGAGCACTGTGCGGATTTTCCCGGGATCGATGATCCCGACCAGGCGGTGGCCTACCTGCAACGGCACAAGTTCAGCAATGCGGCGTTTTACGGAGGGACCGTAGGCCGGGCGGTCGGGCAAATCCACGATGAGCGCCAACTGCGCTACGCGGTGCAAAATCACCTGCAAACCAGCAATCCCAGCCAGGACTGGCGGGGGCAATCAGAGGCCGAACTCCACCGAGAAATCGCCGGGGCCATGCTCGCCGAACCCGATCTACAATCGCTCCGCGAACCGGCGCGCTACACCTTTTTGTACCGGCACGGGCGCTTGGTGCTGGGCTTGGGCCTGTTGGTCTTTCTTTTGGCCTTGGTGGCGGCATTTGTTTTTGCGACAAAAGCGGCCCTGATCGGCCTGGGGATCTTTCTGGTGTGGTTCGCGAGTTGGTACATTCGCCTGAGGATTCACGAAAAACGCGACCGGGAAAACTTCAAGCCGGCTCCCCGGGATGCCGAGCGCCTCGCTGAACTCAACCAGCGTGAAGACTACCGCATCCAAAATCAAATCACCCACTTGGTAGAAATCAAACCGGGTTGGTTCCGCCAACGCACCATCCGCTTCGTCCTCGGGGCGATCAATCTGGCCGCACACCTGGTCTACAACCGCGGCAACCTCGGCGGGATTCCCTCGATTCACTTTGCCCGGTGGGCGATCATCGACGGGGGCAAGCGGCTGCTGTTTTTCAGCAACTTTGACGGGAGTTGGGAGAGCTATTTGGGCGAATTCATCGACCGGGCCTCGGTGGGGCTGACCGGGGTCTGGAGCAATACCGAGGGCTTCCCCCCGACCAAGAATCTGGTCTACGAAGGGGCGCAAAACTCCGCCGATTTCAAAGCCTGGGTCCGGGCCAAACAGCTCGAAACCCAGGTTTGGTACAGCGCCTACAAGACGCTCACCGTGCAAAACATCAACAACAATACCGACATCCGCAATGGATTATCCGGGGAACTCAACCAGGAGGAAAAGGCCGCCTGGCTGCAAAAATTGAATTGATACGCCATGTCCACACTTGAATTTGACGATATCCAGGGCATCATCATCCGCGGGCATTCAAATATGGAGGCGGCCGAGTACCTGATGCTGCATTTCACCGATGCCGCCCGGGCCCGCCAATGGCTGCAAGAGATTTTGCCGAGCATCACCCACGCCGGCGAAAAGCCGCTCCCCGAGCGCCGGCAAATCGCCTTTACCCACGCGGGCCTGGGCAAGCTGGGCCTGGACCTGGATGCGACGCACTACCTCCGGACGGAATTTATCCAAGGGCTCGGCGGCGATTACCGCGCGCGTCTGCTGGG
>JBCCQH010000193.1:0-5626 GCA_039024435.1 Bacteroidota bacterium | reverse complement strand
CTTTGTAGTAAATCCTGGAATATTTGAGGTTGCAAAGGTAGGGGATTTGCCCTTGACATTCAATCAAGGCCACGGTAGAGTGCGGGGGAGAATGCGCCGGAGCAAATGCGCGATGCGGCATTGGGCAATGCAATCTTACCGGCGGAATGATTAAATTTGGGGGATGGCAGATGCGCGTCCGATTGGAATTTTTGACAGTGGCCTCGGGGGTCTTTCCCTCGTGCGGGCCCTGCTGAATTTGCTTCCGCGGGAAAATGTCCTCTACATCGGCGATACCGCGCACCTCCCTTACGGCAACAAGTCCCTCGCCGAAGTCCAGCAGTTTTCCCTGGACATCACCCATTTTCTGTTGGAGCAGCGGGCCAAAGCCATTGCTGTGGCTTGCAATACGGCGACAGCGGCAGCGGTGAACCTTTTGCGCAAAACCTGGCCGGAGATCCCCATTGTGGGGATGGAACCGGCCGTCAAACCCGCCGCCCAGGCCACCCAGAGTGGCGTCGTAGGGGTATTGGCTACGCAGGCCACCTTTCGCAGTCCCCGCTACGCCGACCTCACCGAGCGCTACGGCAAGGAAGTGACCGTACTGGAAGATCCTTGCCGGGGTCTGGTCGAACTGATCGAGCAAGGCCGCGCCAACGCCCCCGAAACCGAGGCCCGGCTGCGCGAAATCCTCCGCCCAATGCAGGAGGCAGGGGCCGACACTTACGTCCTGGGCTGTACCCATTATCCATTTGCCGAGCCGACCATTCGCCGAATCACCGGACCTAACGTTTGCATCATCAATCCCGCCCCGGCAGTAGCCCGCCAACTCGAGCACCGCCTGCGCACCCTGGACCGCCTCAATGGTCTAGGGCCCGGGGGCCGGCATCGGTTTTTAACGACCGGAAGCGCTTCCGCCATGCAAGCCCTGGTCCGCAGCCACCTGCACCTGTCGGCAACCGTAGAGGAAATCGCCTTGAGCACGTAAGATTCTCCGATAAACAATTTGGGCATTCGGCAGAAAGTGGGCAACTTATATATGCTCGATATTATTTGATTTATTTCCCATGACAAAAATCTGGATTGCTACCGGACTTTTGCTGCTTGCTTTTTGTGCTCCGGCACAAGATTACCGCCCCTTCTACGGGCCCACAGACCTCATCTTTGATTTTTTTGATGACATTACCCAGCTCACTACCCGTGAGCACTACCGCCTCCGGGTGGATTCCATCGGGACGGTGGACGGGGATGACGCCTGGTTTTTTCCCCAGGTGGCCCGCCCCGTAAACGCGCAATTGTACGAACTGGAAAAAGAAAACGATTTTGGGGCCTATTGCGTCCAGCGCCCCGGAGGACGGTTTGTTTTTATGAGCCTGGAAAACAACGACAGCATTGTCCTGGAGACTCAGCTTCCGCTCAATGCGCCCTGGACCTTCCACGCGGGCTCCAATGTTACGGCGGAGATCACTCAGAAAAGCACCACTTTCCTTTTCAATTCTGTCAGCGATTCGCTGTTGCGCATCGAAATGAGTGACAATACGGTGTTTTTACTCACGCAAAACAACGGTGCCCTCACAGTTTACAATCCCGCCCACTACTTCCGCGGGGCGCCGATCCGGAGCTACTCTCGCAACGGACCAGCTTTTGTGCCCCGGCTGCTGGATTATTACGACTGGGCGCTCGGCGGGACGATTGAGGAGGAAGATTTTCCTTTCGATGGCAAGACGTATTGGTTGCGGTCAACGGTCACTGGCAAAACCATCGCCCCCGACAGCAGCACGGTGAGTCTACAACTCAACCGGCGTACAGTTTCCATTGACCAATTCAACAACGTCACCGACGACACCAGTACCGTACAACTCACGGTCAGCGATTCCAGTTCACCTTACTTATTCCTGAGTAGAATGGAATACCGAATGATCGATACCAACCTCGTAGCGATTGCCAATACCAATTTTGACAACCCTACTTTCTCCGGACGACAGACCCAGCAGGTGCTTCCTTGGATCCGCCAGGGCAACACGGCCCTGCCTCCGGGATTCTCGGTCAATGTCTACGAAGACTACACCACCGGAATCGGTCGGTCCCGGTTCGAAAACATCGGAGGCAGTACCACCGGCGGCTTCTTTCAGTACCGCCGTACCACTTGCTTTACCAACTTTCCCGAAACCGAAGGCCAGTGTACCGATCTGGATTCGGTGATTGCCCTCCCGGTAAACCCGGCTTTCCCAAATGCCCGGATCACCGTTTACCCCAATCCGGCAAAAGATCGGTTGCAAGTCGATTGGGAAGGAATTCCGGCCGGGAAGAAACGCTTAAAATTGTACGATCTCCAAGGCCGGATGGTCAATTCACAGGTACTCACCCCGGCAAGAAACGGAAGGTTAACGCTCGATCTGAACCTCCAAGATGGCCTGTACTTTCTCGCCCTTACCGCCGACGAAGAGGTCGTATTTCGTCAGAAAGTGCTAATTTCTGAATAATTTAAATGCAAAAGCCGGAAACAAAATGATGAAAAAAACGTAAACACAATTGCAAAGGTCACGAAAAAAACCGTACCTTCATAGAGTATAGCCCCCCTGCCTCCGTATTCCTAAACGGTTCATCAAAGAGCCGAACCTCATAGTGGGAATGCCGGCGCAGGGGGAATTTTTTTATCCAATCCTTCCAAATGTCATATCACCGAACTGCTATCCTTGTAGATGGAGGTTTCTTTATGAAACGATACTGGGCCATCTACGTCAAAAAAGGACCGGCGCACTCAGCCGAGAAAGTGATCAAAGAATTCTACCGAATATGTCAACGTCATCTCTACAATCCTAAAAAACGCACCTCCGATGAATTGTATCGCGTTTTTTACTACGATTGCAAGCCCTTCGACAAGCGGATTCACCACCCGATTACCAACCGAATGATTGATTTTGGCAAATCCGATGTCGCTACCTTCCAAAATGAATTTCTGGCCCAACTGCGTAAATCCAGAAAAGTGGCGTTGCGCCTCGGTTATCTAAATGACCCCAAACGGTGGGTCATCAACCCCCGCAGAACCAAAGATTTGCTCAAGGGCAAGATCGAGGTTCATGACCTGGAAGAACGCGATGTCCGCTATCAACTCAATCAAAAAGGGGTGGACATCAAAATCGGGATCGATATCGCTTCCCTTGCCTTCAAAAAATTGGTCGACAAAATTATCCTCATTTCGGGAGATGGGGATTTTGTCCCAGCGGCTAAGTTGGCGCGGCGGGAAGGGATCGACTTCATCCTCGATCCCATGTGGAATCCCATTGACGATTCCCTGTTTGAGCACATTGACGGGCTGAGTTCCGGAGTAACACGACCAGAGCACTGGAATGGTTGATTTCGGCCCATTGCCCAACGTGGGTTTATCCCACATTTTCCTGTAACTTTGGCGCAATTTTCGGAGCCAGTCTGAACATCCTCAATTTGCGGGTGGTTATAGGGACTGGAAGCTGCGCCAGTGCGCCAGGTAAATGGATCTACTACCGCTCATATTGCAAGTAGGAGGCTTTTTGGGCTTTGTTGCCCTGTACGCCCTCGGTGCGGTATACGCCGAGCGAAAAGTTTCTGCCTTTATCCAGGATCGCCTCGGCCCGATGGAGGTGGGACCACAAGGACTATTCCAAACCATCGCCGACATATTGAAGCTGCTCCTCAAGGAAAATATCACCCCGACGGCAGCGGACAAGTGGCTCTTTCTGGCGGCTCCTTTGCTAATTTTCGCTTCCGTATTTGCGGGATTTGCGGTGATTCCGGTGGCTCCTGGCCTACCGACCGCAGCACTCAATGTGGGCTTGCTCTACCTTCTGGCGGTCGTGTCGATTGATGTGATCGGACTTCTGATGGCCGGCTGGGCGAGCAACAATAAGTATGCCTTCCTCGGTGCGATGCGCTCAGTTTCCCAGATCATTTCGTACGAGATTCCGGCGGGTCTGGCCTTGCTCACTGCGATCATGATGCTGGGCACCCTGAATCTCGGGACGATGTCGGAAGCCCAAGGGCTACACACCGCTGACCCGGTGTACTTCCTGGGGGTGTGGGAGGTGACCGGACTCGGTGGACTGCTGAGTTGGAATGTATTTCGCTATCCCCACCTCATCATTGCCTTGATCATCTACTTCATCGCCGCGCTGGCCGAGTGCAACCGGGCGCCCTTTGATCTTCCCGAAGCAGAATCGGAGCTGGTTTCCGGCTTTCACACGGAGTACTCCGGCTTCCGCTTCGGAGTTATTTTCCTCGCCGAATACGCCAACATGTTCCTGGTGAGCTTGCTGGCAGCAATTGTATTCCTGGGGGGATGGAACACGCTGCTGCCCAACTTCTCCGCCATTCCGCTCCCCGAAGCCCAAGCGATGGGCATCGGGGAGCTGTTCTCGAATCTGCAATTCGGGCACCTCACGACGGGGACCGGTCCGGTGGGTATGGCGCTTTGGGGGGCATTTTGGATGCTGCTGAAATCATTTTTTCTCGTCTACGTGCAGATGTGGATTCGGTGGACGGTGCCGCGGGTGCGGGTAGATCAGTTGTTGAAATTGAACTGGAAAGTGCTGACGCCGATTGCGTTCGGCTTATTCATCATTTCTGGAGTCTGGAAGTTAATGGAGGTGTACGCGCACTTATGAAGGGAAAGGAAACATATTTTGGCGGGATATTTCGGGGCTGGCGGACCATGCTCAAAGGTATGCGGCTATCCGGCAAGCACCTCAAAAAAGGCTTCAAACGCGATGCGCCCCTGAGCATTATGGACGAGGGCTACTTTGATAAGGTCGACGGCCCGATTACCATTCAGTATCCCATGGAGAAGGTGGCAGTTCCGGACAATGGGCGCTACCGGCTCCACATGGAAACCGACGACTGCATCGCTTGCGACAAATGCGCTCGGATCTGCCCCGTGGATTGCATCACTATCGAGTCTTTCCGGGCGGATGGCGATCTGGGGCGCACGAGTGACGGAACGGTAAAGCGGCTGCATTTGCCCACCTTCGACATCGATATGGGGAAATGCATGTACTGCGGTCTCTGCACAACGGTCTGCCCGACGGAGTGCCTGACCATGACCAAGGTCTACGATTTCAGCGAGTTTGATCGGGACAATTTTGTCTATCACTTCGGGGCCTACAGTCCGGAGGAAGAAGTGCGCATCCGCAAGGAAACCGAAGCGGCCCTCGCCGAGAAAAAAGCCGCCAAAGCCGCCGCCGGTGGGGGCATTAAAAAGCGGCCGGTCATGCGAAAAAAGCCGGTTGTAAAGCGCTTGCCCCAGGAAGAAACCACCAATACCCCTTCCATCGGCGAGGAAACGCCCCCACCCCGAAAGCGACCGGTGCGCCGGGCACGTCCGGTCATGAAACCCAAAACCGAGGATCCGCCGGAAGCCACCCCCGAAACCGCCGCTCCCGCCGAGGAAACCGAAGCCCCTAAACCCAAGAAACGGCCCCGACCGGTTATGCGCCGCAAGCCCGCGCCCGAGGCCGAACCACCCCAAATCGAGACCCCCGCCGAGGAGACCGAAGCCCCCAAACCCATAAAACGGCCCCGACCGGTTATGCGCCGCAAGCCCGCGCCCGAGGCCAAACCACCCCAAATCGAGCCCCCCGCCGAGGAAACCGAAGCCCCCAAACCCAAAAAACGG
>JBCCQH010000192.1:0-5675 GCA_039024435.1 Bacteroidota bacterium | reverse complement strand
TGAATTTGAACCAATTCACAACACATGAAGCTAATTCCGCGTTCAATGTTTGAGTCTTAAAAATACCTGAATTTGAACCAATTCACAACATAGGCCCATCCAACCACGTGATCCGATTCCGTCTTAAAAATACCTGAATTTGAACCAATTCACAACGATTGGGACCTCGTACACGTATCCGCGGCGGTCTTAAAAATACCTGAATTTGAACCAATTCACAACCTCAATCCTCCATGGCGCATAAACTGAAAGTTCTCCCGCCCATTGGAAAATCCTCGGGGGCCGCACGGCGTGCCGTGCGGCTACGATCCGCGTGTTGAGGAGACTTACTTGCTGGGGGTCAGTCCTTTGTAATCGTAGGTTGCGCGTCCAGGACGCGCGAATTGGAAATTGAAAATCGAGCAATTGAAAATTTTCCTCACGGTACCAAGGCTTTCCCTTCCCAGTAGCCTTCGTCGCGGCGATACAGGGCGCGGCGGTGGCCCGCCCGGCGCAATTGCAGAATGTCAAATTCGAAAGGAACCAACTCGATGACCGCGAAGTGAATCTCCTCCCCCGCTTGGGCTTGGGCGGGGTTTTGCAGGACCGTCCCGGGGGGCGATTGCGTCGTGTAATCGGCCAACGAGGCGGAATGGGCGATTTGTTGCCGCAGTTCGCGGTAGACCGGATCCGAATCGGGGAGGATCTCGGCGTGGGTGCGGACTCGGGCCTGCAACTTTTTTTTGGGGTGGTAAAAAAGAGCCGAAACCAAAGTGTCGTCGCGGAATTGCTCGATTTTAGGGCTGCGCGCATCGGTATAGAACCGCAGGCGCAGGTCGCCAACCGTTTTACGCAGGACGACGGTCCGCAATTCGGGCGCCCCGTAGTCGCTATTGGCGACGACAAAGTAACGAAAAGGGTGCTTGCGGTCGGCGCTGGCCCGGCCCAATTCGGCGCGGACCAGGTCGAGCAGGTCCATTTCTTCAGAATTCAACTGTTCAGCCATGTTGGAAGGGAAACGGTTTAGAACGGTGGAGGGTTCGGCGGAAACGCAGACAATTGCAATTTTTTCGCGGAAGGGGCGGTAGCGCATTTATTTCCCCGGCCAATTGTCCCAAATCGTTGTGCCCAAGAGGCGGTAACCGCGACCGCGCATGTGCTCGTCATATTTCCAGTACAAGTGATCTCCGGCCGCTTCCCGGGCCCGAACCGTGGGCAGTAAATCGAGAAACGGCACGCCGAATCGCGCACACTGCTCCCCGATCACCCGGGGATGCAACTCAAACTCAGCCGTGGCCAAGTTCCATTCCGGATCGCACTGGGTCCGGCACAATTCGCGTTCGTAGCGGAGGTAGTAGGCGGTCGCCTGGTTGCGGCTGGGCAGGTAGACGACGAAGGGCTGGGCCTGGTTTTCCTCGCAGATGTACTGGAAGAAGGGAATGGTCTCGCCGAGTTTCGGGGGCTGGCGCAAGTAGTGTTCCTCCTTGGCGAGGGCATTGGTGCGGTAGGGATTGAGGCGGGCGGTCTGCATCGCTTCGGCGAGGGGAGCGGTGGTCTGGGCCTGCAATTGCGCCGCATTGGTGGTCCAGGGGTTGGCGGAATCGGGGACGGCCGGCAGGTAAGAGCGGCGTTCCCCGTCCCAGATCGGGCGAATGGCACCGTGGCGCCGGCCTTCGCGGATCACCGCGAGAAAGCGCGGTTGGTAGGGATTGGCGTATTCCGGCTCAAGGTAGAACTCCGGCACCGTGGGGGCGCTTTTGCCGAGGTCATTCGCGTAGATGCACAAAATTACGTGGTCCGGCCGAAAGAGCGGTACGAGGTCGGCGAGCAGTTGCAGGTAAGCGTCCAGCCCCTGGCCGACCATACCGGCATTGAAGACTTCGTAGCCGTCGCCCGCTTGGGCCTGAAACGCGGCGGTTATCGTCTCGTCCTGCTCGGCCATGATGCCCTCCACAAAGCTGTCCCCGATGAAAAGGACCCGCTTTTTCCCTTCGGTTTTGGCGAGGGGCCACTCCGCATCGCGAAAGCCGTAGAGGTTCATTTCGTGGGTGAATACGTGGTTGGTATCGGGCTGGGATTCCCAGGTGCGGGTCAGGTTGCGGGTGTAAGCGGAGGCTTTGCCATTCCGCTCCAGATAGCTGATGCGGTCCAGGTTTTTGATATCGGGAAATGGAAAACAGATCCGCAGGAAGATCTCCTGAAAAATGAGCAGGCCCACAAAGGAAGCGATCAAGCGGATGAGGCGGCGGGGGGATATCGAGAAATGGGACATACTTGCGGAGCAAAATCTGCCTTTTACTGCCGAAAAATACAACAATTCCGGGACAAGGCCACCCAGGAAAACGCGGGTTTGCCCGGGAAATGCTTAGATTTGCCGCGTGAATGAGGAAACCCAAGCGCAGGCCCGCAAGCAGATCAAAGGCTATTTTCGCCAACTGAATACCCTTTTTGGGGTCTTTTTGGCGAGCATTTTGTTGTTCTTGCTCTCCGTGTTGATCGTGGTGTACTACCAGGGGGCCTTGGAGAGCAAATACGCTACGTTCCTGCTGATTGCCGCTCCGGTTTCCGGCGCGGCCTTGTTGATCATGGGGTACCGGCTGTTCTTGGGGCGGTTGCAGGGAGCCCGCACGGCGGAAAAGCTCTACGAAAAGATGGAAAGTTACCGCTCGGCCATGGTCCTGCGGATGATTTTGCTCGACGGCGCGGCCTTCATCCAATTGGTGGCCTACGTGATGACGGGAAACAAGCTGTTCATCGCCCTGGCCGTGGCATTGGCGTCGATCTTCATGCTGTACAAGCCGGGGCTGGAAAAATTCATCAAGGATCTGGACCTCAGTGAGATGGAAGCCCGGGTGATGCGGGACCACCGCAACTGATCGTTTACGGTTTTGCTTTTGATCAGAAGATCCCGCTCGCAGACACGAGCGGGAAACCTGTATATCGGCAAAAATATCTGCCGAAAAGAACGGGATAGGCGAGGGAATCGGTGAACGGTACGGAGCAACGGTGAACGGTACGGGTGGACGGTACGTTTTACTTGGTCGGCGTCGGTCACCGTCTACTCGTACCGGTTTTAGCCTTTGATGATTGCGGAGAGGAAGCGCTGGGTCCGGGGCATGCGGGTAATTTCGATGGCGCGGTTTTCGAAGTTGACGCGCTTGATGCCCTCGACTTCGAAGTAAATTTTTGCGCCGGGGTAGGCATTGCGGATCGCGCCCTGGGCCAACTGGATGCGGACCCCGCGCTGGATGTCGGCCCCGCTGTAGGTTTTGACCGTGCGGGGCGGCCCGATGCCGTCCTGGATCATGAGCTTGATCTTGCTCGCTTTGTAGCGGGCATCGCGGGGCAAGGTTTTCTTGAACTCGGAGTCGGGCACCAACTTGACCGTGACCGCCCCCCGCTTGCTGATCGGGGCGGCGAGGTTGTGCTCGCGGCCATTGACCAGCAGGACCAGGCGCGGAATCGGCGGGCGCACCACGTTGTAGGTGAGCTTGTCCAGCTTCACGTTTTGGCCATTGGTTTTGGTGTAGACGGACAGGTCAAACTTGGGCCGGTTGGGGACGATGGTGATTTCCTTCCGGTTGGCATTGCTTTTGAGGACCTTGCCTCCGGTGGACCGGCTGAAATCCGGGTTGTAGAGGTCGCCCAGGGCCGGAACGTCGACCTCGACGGTGTTGCCGCAGTCTTTGTAGAGGATCTGGAGGGCCTTGGAGCGAACCACCACCTCCGGCTTGCGCACCTTGAATTCGCCCTGAATGGGGATTTCCTGGAGCTCACCGTCGGCGCGGGGCACCTTGATCATGGCCGAGTAGCGCTGGATGCCTTCGGTTTTGCCGGCGGGGATGACGTTGCCGTTTGCGGTGATGGTCATGGTTGCAGTACTGCCGCCCGGGTCCAGCGAAAGGCCGGATCCCACAAATTCAGGTTTGATGCTTTTGGAGGCAACGCCCACCCCGATGGTGGTTTCGTACTTCATCCCGGCCGCGACGACCTGGGCGCGCGGCGCCTCAAACCCGATCAGGGAGTCGACGGTAAAGGTAAAATCGTTGATGAGGTTTTTTGACATGTTGAGTAGGCCGGTCTGGACATCGCGGATGTCCATCTCAAACTTTTTGATCATGGCCATGTCGGCGATGACGGGTTTGTTGTGGAAGCTCAGGTACTCCCAGGTCTTGTTTTTCGAGTCGGGATTGGTGACTGCGGGGTCGTTCTTGGGCTCCAGGACCAAGGGTTCAAAGCGGATCCCGGAATAATCGGGCTGGTAACGCTGGTGCATTTCATTGGCCCAAGTGACGAAATCAGAAAGCTTTTCCCGCAGTTCGAAGGCTTTGCCGCGGCCGTGGCCGCTATTGGCGAGGTCATCGCCGCCCATCCAGAACCGGTAATTGTCTTCCTGCTCGTCTTTGCGTTCGTACTCCCCGGTCTCTTCGTTGATCCCGGCGATGTCTTCCAGCTCACCGGTGATGCCACTGAGGTAGGCGATCATATCGGCGGTTTCCTGGTTGATGTCGGAGACGACCTGCTTCACGTAGCTGTACTTGGTCGTGCCCTGGCTCTCCTGGCTTTCGATGGTCTTCAGGATGTCGGTCGCGAGCGAGGAGTTCTGGGCGCCGTGGCTGTTGGCGGTGACTTCCAGTGAACTCCGCAAGGACTCAAATGCCTGGAGGATCTCCGCGCTGACGTTCAGGCACAGAATCGCGGTGAGGACCAGGTACATCATGTTGATCATTTTTTGGCGAGCGCTTAGTTTTCCTCCTGCCATAATGGTGTTGTCTTAAAATTTGGAACGGTAAAAACATGAACGGTGCGGCGGCACGGGCACCGCGATTCCGTTCCGATCACGCGTCGGAATCGCAATCGGTCGGGGCCCGGACCGGGCGGCATGGGGTGCTTTTCAACGAAAGGGAGAATCAGCCAGGAAGCGGGTCACGGGCTGATTTTCCGGGTGCGGTTATTCCCATAATGGCGGCGGGCAAAAGGGTTACAGGTAAGGTGCATTTTTTTCACCGGCGCGGTGTACCCGCACGATTTTGAGCGGAAATAAATAGCTCAGGAAGCCTTTTTCGTAGCCGATCACGGTGACTTCGCGGTGGCTGAAGCGGATGAGGCGCCGATAGACCCGGTGGGGTAAGAATTGAAAGCAGGAGAAGCTGGGCATGACCAAGTAGCGGCGGCCTTCGTAATCGGTGACGACTCGTTTTCTTTGGGTACCGCCTTCGTCATCATCCGATTCTTCGATTTCCTTGGTGCGGACCTGGATGGAGCGCCGCCGTTTTGACATCCGGTAGCCCGCCAGGTAAATGAAAAGAATTACCGTACCCAGGGCCGTCCAAGAGTACGGAGGAAGCTGATCCCAAATGTCCTGGAAAGATGGCAATTCAGACTTGCCCCGCAGCCAGCCCATCAGATCAAAACCAAAATAATGGTAAATGAAGGGCACGCAAGGTATGAGCCAAAGCCAGACGTTTGCGATGGAATCAAGTACCCGGCCCAACGGGTACAAGGGGTGCCGGAATGGGGTCTTGGTACGGGACATAGCATTTTCTTCGGAAGAAAAGAGGCTGTTTAAATTTAATCCTGTGATTTTGCTATGGCATCTTTTTCCGCCTCTCTTCAGCTATTTTCTCGCCCATAGCTTTGGCTATGGACTCCAAAATGAGCTTTGAGAGACAAAAAAATCTGCGATAGCAAATTTC
>JBCCQH010000191.1:0-6180 GCA_039024435.1 Bacteroidota bacterium | reverse complement strand
CGGGTTATGTCGCCAGTCAGAGCAGCTTTAACTGCGCCAATATTGTTGCAAATCGCCGTCGGCGTGACCGAATCGATCACCGTGACGGTTGCGCTACAGCTTCCGCTGTTCCCGCTGGCATCGCTCACGGTCAACGTCACCGCATTCGCACCAATATTGGCGCAGTTAAAGCTGCTCTGACTGGCGACATAACCCGAAATTCCGCAGTTGTCCGTGCTGCCCCCGTCAAGGTCAGCGCCCGTAATTGTAGCCGAACCGCTGTTGTCCAAGTAGATGTTCAGATTTTGGCAGACCGCAGTGGGCGAGATCGAGTCGATGACGGTAACATTGGCGGAGCAGGATGCACTGTTGCCGCTTCCGTCGGTCGCGGTCAAGGTCACTGCATTGGTGCCGCTATTGGCGCAGTTATAAGAAGTCTGGCTGGCGGCGAAGCTGCTGATGCTGCAGTTATCGCTGCTGCCCCCGTCGAGGTCAGCCGCCGTGATGCTGGCAGTGCCACTGCCATCCAAATAGACGAACAGGTTGTTGCACACCACGTTTGGCGCCGACGAGTCGACCACCGTTACGCTGGGAAAGCATTGGGCGGTCAGGCCACCCGCGTCGGTGACGGTCAGGGTCACCACGTTGGTGCCAAGGTTCAGGCAATTGAAGCTGGTCGGCGTGGCGGAAAGGGTGACGGCGCCTTCGGCGTCGGTACTGCCTCCATCGACGTCCGCGGCGGCAATCGTGACACTCCCGCTTGAATTCAGGTAAACGGTAATGTTCTGACAAATGGCGGTGGGCGGCGTATTGCCCTGCACCGGGACGGTCTTGAAGTAGACCCCATAGTCGCTGCCGTCATTGGTCGAGGTGCTGTTGAGGAAACCGTCTTGCCAGGCGACCACCCAGGTGGAGTCTTTGCTCCAGGCTGCCGGGGCCCCCGCTTGCTGAAAGTCCGTCGTACGGTCATTGACCAGGGATTCCGAACCCGACGCCGCACCGGTCGAGTCGTACGCTTGAGCGTAAACCCCCGTGTACGATCCATCCTGGTAGCCTTCCCAAACCACGAGAAAGACCCCTTCCTGGGTCATCGCGATGCGGGCGTGGTCATTGGAACCCGTATTGGTGGTATTGACGGTAAAGGCGGAATTCAGCGCAGCTCCGGTCGCGGAAAAGCGCTGGGCCTCGATCTCGTACAGGCTGGTACCCGATTGAAAATCAGACCAGGCTACGACAAACTTGCCATCCGAAGCGACGCCGATGGCGGGTTCCTGCTGGTTGTTGGCCGTGACGGTATTGACGAGAAATTCCGATCCCGAGGTGGCACCGGCGGCGGTGAACAACTGACCGTAGATACCATTGCCGCTGCCGTCCTGGTCTTTGCTTTGCCAGACAATGGCGAAACTGCCGTCGGCCGCCATGCCCACATCCGGGTAACCCTGGTAGTCATTGGTGGTGGTGTTCACGGCGGTCTCACCGACCACGACTGCATTCGCCGCTGAGTACAGCGCGAAATAAATCCCGTAAGAGGAGGCGTCCAGGTTTTCGTCCATCCAGGTGATCACGTGCTGCCCGGAAGCATTCATCGCGACCTTGGGCTGGCGCTGGTTCCCGGTACTCGTCGTGGCCACCTGAAAATTGGAACCGACGGTGGCGCCGGAGGAATTGTAGCGCTGGGCGTAGACGCCCCAGCCATCCAGATCCTGGTTTTCGCTCATCCAGACAATGATGAAATTGCCGGAGGCATCCATCGCTACGTCGGGAAAAGACTGAGCATCAGCGGTGGTCGAGTTGACCAAGAAGGGAGAACCGTTGGCCGATCCGCCGGCGGAAAAACGCTGGGCGTAGATCCCAAAATCGTCTCCGTCTTCGGCGAAACTTTCCCAAACCACCACAAAATTCCCCGCGGAATCAATGGCCGTGGCCGGGTGCTGCTGCGAATTCGCAGTCGTTGTATTGACGATTGCTTCAGTGTTGGTGAAGTCGGGTTGGGCCATCAGGAGACCAGCCGGCATCAACAACACTATGAGCAATAAACATCGTAGGCGATTGAATAATTGCATTGTTGGTTGATTTTCGGACAACGGAGGTTACTTGTTGACGACTTGCTTGGTGCTTGATTGCTGCCGCACTTCCGCCTCCATTGCATTCAGACGCAAACGCATCTCCTCCATTGCGGACTCGTAGCTCCCAATGAGGTCAGTTTGTTCCGAGATGACCGCGCGTTGCGATTCGATTTTTGCATTGAGTTCTTGGACCGCTTTGACCAGCGGCACCACGAATTCTGCGTAACGGATTCCGTAGGCGTCATCTTCACTGTCCGGGGTGTCGATCCCGCTGAAGTCATAGCCGGTGACCTGGGCGGCTTCCTCCACTTCCTGGGCCAGGAAGCCCGAGTAGCGCACCTTTGATTTGTCCTGCGCTGCCACCTGCAATTCGGGAGGCAAGGTCCGCCCGTGGAATTGCTCAATCGCATTGACGTCCATGTTGTAAGAAACCGGGCGCAATTTCAAAATAAAGTCCAATCCCCCGATGTCTTCGCGCACGTCGTTTTTGAAGCGTGCATCCGAGGTTGCGGTCCAGTTCACGACCCCACCGATGGATGCGGTGGTACTGTTGCCGATGTAGACGTAGTTGTTGGCGGTCACGCTGGAGGCGTACCCGATGGCGACTGAGTTTTCCCCGCTGGCCGCTGAGTTCGCACCGATGGCGATCGCATTGGTGTTGGAAGCATTTGCCAAATAGCCCGCCGCTACGGCATCCGCGGCAGTTGAGGACGCATCGTAGCCTACGGCCACCCCCCGAGCACCGGTAACGGTATCCAGGTAACCGATGGCCACCCCGTAATCGCCATTCACATAAGTGATGCCACCGAGGGCCACTCCGTATTCCTGGTTCACGTCCGCATAGTTGCCGATGGCCACCGCAAACTCCTGCCCGATGCCCGCACTGTAGCCGATCGCCACACCGTCATTGTCCCGCACGTCGATGTTGGCCCCAATAAATGTACAACGGGAACGCGCAGTATTGTTGAAGTCGGCGTAAGCGCCCATACCGACATTGTCCTCCCCGATCCGGTTGCTAAAGCCACAGAGAAAGCCCACGTAGGTATTGCGGTTGGCATTGGTGGTCGAATTCGTCCGGTTGTTGTCCCAGCCGGCGTAAGACCCGATGAACGTATTGTAATCCGCGTGCTCGGTGGCGGCTCCGGCCGCGGCCCCAATGAAGGTATTGTAGAGCCCAACCCCGCAGTCCGTACCCGCCGAATCACCGACCGCTGTGTTGTGGTGGCCTTCGGTGTTGTCGTAACCGGCTTCGTTGCCCACAAAGGTGTTGCGGTAGCCGGTGGTATTGGTCCGACCGGCCGTGCTACCGATGAAGGTATTGTCGTCCCCGTCGGTATTGTTGTAGCCGGAGTCTTACCCGAGGAAGGTGTTGTCGCGGCCAGTAGTGTTTTCGTAGCCCGAGGTCTCCCCGACAAAGGTATTGTCCGAACCGGAAGTGTTGTTGTAACCGGCTTCCGATCCGATGAAGGTGTTGTCGGTGGCGGTGCTATTGAAGCCCGCCCGGGTGCCCAGGAACGTATTGTCTGCCCCGGTGGTGTTTGACACACCTGAGTTCTGACCGATAAAGGTATTGTCCGATGCCGAACGGTTGCCGTAACCCGCCTGCTCACCGACAAAGGTGTTGTTGGAGCCGGAGGAGTTGGTCGTACCGGCCGAGTCGCCGATAAAAGTGTTGAAGTCTCCGGTGGAAATGCTGGCTCCCGCGCCGGAACCCAAAGTTTCGTTTAGCGTTTGGGCCGAAAGCGAAAACGACACAAACAGCCCCAGGAGGAGCGCAATCAGAATCTTTTTCATAGTTGGTCAGACAATTAAGTTGATTAATCGAGTAAAGTGTATCTTCTAATTGTGATGACAATAGAATTGAGTATAAGTGACCGGACTTCACGAAAAAATCGTGCAGTCAAACACCTAAAGGTAAAGTTCAAAGGCAAATCGACAAGCGGGAGGGGGATTCGAGTTTCGCGTTCTATTCTGTCAGAGCCTCTTCTAATTTCGAATCTCGGGGGTTGATTGATGATCCTCTTCCCAGCTATAGCGGTAAAAATAAATAGCATATCGATCAGATAAAAGAATTCGGAAAAATTATTTGGTCCCGAGGTGTTGGATCTTGGGCCAAAGTGTCGCGGTTTTTCTTGTCAGATCGCCATTTCTGCGTTGTTGACCCTTTACTGCTTATCGTGAGAGGTATCATTTGGCAAAATATTTGTTTTGCATACGAGATTGCGGCCCGGAAAAATAGCCGGAAGCAATCTCTTTGCCCCAACTTTTCGATCAAGAATTTCGCCCTGTAGCGCGCACTGCGCTTTGCCCTATGGTTGCAGATGAGCATGTAAGGTCCGGCGAACAGTCCGTACAGATCCGGTCGAATCAACAACTCAGCGCTATCCATTTCGCTCTTCCAAACGCGCACCGCCATCCCAGAAACCTTGACTGGAGGCAGCTTACTAAAAAAATCGCCCCCAACCGGCGTCGGCGGGGGCGATGATTGATCTATACTTTTGGGAATCAGAACTTCACCACGCGGCGGCTGATCCGTTCTCCGTCGCGCTCCAGCATCAACATGTACGGTCCGGCGGAAAGTCCCCGCAGATCAATGCGGGTGCGGTGCTCCCCGGCTTCCATGCTGATCTCACGTTGGAGGACCACTTGTCCGGCGACACTGACCAGGCGCAGCACCATGCCGTCCACGTTCCAGCAGGCCTCGCAAACGATCTTCACGTTGACATCGTCGAAGGTCGGGTTCGGCCAGAGCTCCAACTCGAAGTTGGCTCCCAGCAGTCCTTCCTCCACTCCGGTGCCGAGGGTATCCGCTACGGTCACCTCCGCCGTACAACTGTCGACGTTGCCATTCGGGTCAGTTCCGAACAGCGTCACTTGGTTCAGCCCGACAAATTGCCCATTGAAGCTGGTCTGGCTCAAGCTCAAGGCAACCGGTCCGCACGCATCCTGGCTCCCCCCGTCGATGTCAGAAGGTTGCAAGGTTGCGGTACCGGTTTGGTCCAGGTAAATGGTATCGGGGACGCAGAGCATCAGCGGCGGCACCGTATCCAGTACCATTACCATAGCCAGACAACTGTCCAGATTGCCCGCCGCATCGAATACGAGCAGCGTCCGATCAATCGGCATGCCCACATCCGCACAGCCGAACATCATGGGTTGCGAGTTGAAGCCGGTCACCCCACAGTTGTCGGTCGAACCGCCGTCGAGCGCCGCAGGGGGTGCACCGCCCATGCCCATCGGGTTGAGGAACACCGTGATGTTCTGGCAAACCGCATTCGGCGCCAGCGTATCTTCCACGAAGATCGTGGTCGTACAAGCATCGGAGTTGCCGCCCGCATCAAATACCGTCAGTACTACCGGATTCGCCCCGGTATCGACACAGGTAAACAGGGCCACGTCCACCGAGGAACTGTCGATGCTACAGTTATCGCTGCTGCCCCCGTCCACGGCTGCGGGATCGAGCACGGCATTGCCATTGGCATCCAGGTAAATGGTCGTGCTGGTACACACCGCGGTCGGAGCCACCGTATCTTCTACCGTGACGGTAGCGGTACAG
This sequence comes from Bacteroidota bacterium, assembly GCA_039024435.1. Lineage (GTDB taxonomy): Bacteria > Bacteroidota > Bacteroidia > J057 > JADKCL01 > JBCCQH01. The sequence goes on along the minus strand of JBCCQH010000191.1, from coordinate 579 downwards.
GTGCCGACATTGCCATTCACATCGAATACCGCCAAGGTGATCGCGTTGCTGCCCACCTCGGCACAGCCGAAGGTCGTAGCCGAGAGGGCGAGGCTGTCCACCCCACAAGCGTCGGTGCTACCGCCGTCAATGTCGGTGGTCGTGATCGAGGCACTGCCCATCGCATCGAGCTGCACCGTTACGTTCAAGCAGGAAGCCGTCGGAGCTACCGTATCCGCCACCACCACCGAAGCCGTGCAGGAATCAACATTGCTCGACGAGTCGGTCACCGTCAAAGTCACCGTATTGTTGCCCAGGTCCGAACACCCAAAAGTGGTCGCACTGACGGTAAGGCTGCTGATGGAACAGTTGTCATTCGAACCGCCGTCCACGTCACTGCTGGTGATGCTACCGTTGCCGGAAGCGTCCAAGAAGACAGAAACCGTCTGGCACACCGCGGTCGGAGCTATTGTATCCGACACCGTCACCGTGGCGGTACAGGTGTCGGTATTGCTACTCTGATCACTCACCGTGAGGACCACGCTGTTCCCGCCAATGTCCGAACAGCCAAAGCTCGTCACCGAAGCACTCGTGCTGCTG
>JBCCQH010000190.1:0-6193 GCA_039024435.1 Bacteroidota bacterium | reverse complement strand
GGAAGCCCACAAAGGTGAGAATCCGGTCTTGATCCGCATCGAGACCCAAGCCGGCCACGGCGCGGGCAAACCTACCTCAAAGATCATCGAAGAGTACGCCGACATGTGGGCCTTCCTCTTCTACAACACGCAATCGCAGATTAATCTATGATGTCTGATTTCCGATTTCCGACGGTACACCGCCGCAGTGCATAAGGTGCCACATCCAATTGGAAATTCTTAAATTTATCGCATGGTAATTGACTTTCAGCAAGAGATTCAGGAAGGAATTCCGGCGAAGTTGCCGGCGCCGCGGCGGCTCAATCCGCAATTTCCGCATCCCAAGGGACGCAAGCACGACCTGGATGCTCGGGGCAAGAAGTTGGCGCTGAGAAATGCACTCCGCTATTTTGCCCCCGAGTATCACGCCGAATTGGCGGTGGAGTTTGCCGCTGAACTAGAGCGGTACGGACGCATCTACATGTACCGCCTCCGCCCCACCGCTCCCATGCACGCCCGTCCCATCTCGGAGTATCCGGCCCGCAGCCAGCAAGCCGCCGCGATCATGCTCATGATCCAAAACAACCTGGACCCGGCGGTGGCGCAGTTTCCCGAAGAGTTGATTACCTACGGCGGCAACGGTGCCGTTTTCCAGAATTGGGCCCAATACCGGCTCACCATGAAGTACCTTTCCCGCATGACCGATGAGCAGACGCTGGTCATGTACTCCGGCCATCCCCTCGGGCTGTTTCCCTCCCATTCCGAAGCGCCCCGCGTGGTCGTCACCAATGGGATGATGATCCCGAACTTTTCCAAGCCGGAGGCCTACGACAAATACAATGCCCTCGGCATCACCCAATTCGGGCAGATGACCGCCGGCTCCTACATGTACATCGGCCCACAGGGAATCGTCCACGGGACCACGATTACCCTGCTGAATGCCGGGCGCCGCTTCCGGCCCGGAACCAACAATCTGGCCGGGATGCTTTATGTGACCTCCGGTATGGGCGGCATGAGTGGAGCCCAACCCAAAGCCGCGGTGATTGCCGGTGCGGTGGGCTTGGTCGCGGAAATCAATCCCGCCGCCGCCCACAAACGCAAGGAACAAGGCTGGCTCGACGAGCTGTACACCGACCTGGACGAGTTGCTGGCCCGGATCCTCCAGGCCAAGCTGAACCACGAAGCGGTGTCCATTGGCTACCTCGGCAACATTGTCGACCTCTGGGAAAAACTCGCCGCCGAAAACATCCCCGTGGAACTGGGCTCGGATCAGACCTCGCTCCACAATCCATTTGGCGGCGGTTACTATCCCGCGGGCCTCACCTTCGACGAATCGGAACAGATGATGAAGGAAGATCCGCTCCGCTTCCGGGAAGCGGTGTACGATTCCCTGCGCCGCCACGCAGCCGCCATTGAGGCCATGACCGAGCGCGGCATGTACTTTTGGGATTACGGCAATGCTTTCCTACTCGAAGCCAGCCGTGCCGGTGCCGACATCAAAAAACCAGACGATACCTTCATTTATCCTTCGTACGTGGAGGACATCATGGGGCCGTTGTGCTTCGATTATGGCTTTGGGCCGTTCCGCTGGGTGTGTGCTTCGGGCGATCCGGCGGACCTGCGGACCACCGACCGGATTGCGGCGGAAGTCCTGGAAGCAATGGCCCAGGACGCCCCGGAGGACATTCGCCAGCAGATGCAAGACAACCTGCACTGGATCCGGACCGCCGAGCAAAACAAGCTTGTGGTCGGGTCGCAGGCGCGCATCCTCTACGCTGACAGTGAGGGTCGGATCGAGATCGCCCGCCGTTTCAATACTGCGATTGCGTCGGGAGAGCTTTCCGGTCCGGTTATTCTGGGCCGCGATCACCACGATGTGTCGGGCACCGACAGCCCTTACCGTGAAACCGCCAACATTTACGACGGTTCGGCGGTTACGGCGGACATGGCAGTGCAAAACTTCGTCGGGGATGCTTTCCGGGGGGCCACCTGGATTTCCCTACACAACGGCGGTGGCGTCGGTTGGGGAGAGGTGATGAACGGCGGCTTTGGGCTGGTGCTCGACGGAACCAGCGATGCCGAGCGACGCTTGGAGCAAATGCTGCTTTGGGATGTGAACAACGGTATCGCGCGCCGCAGTTGGGCCCGCAATCAGGAAGCCATCACCGCGATCAAGCGCGAAATGGAACGCACCCCGGGCCTGGAGGTTACTTTGCCCAACCTGGCGGACGACGATCTGCTGGACGGGGTGATTTCGGACTGAAGTCCGGGGAAAATTCAGGAACTAAATCTGGGTGATGATGGTGACGAGCTTACTGGGCTTCAGTTCGGTTAGATCCGCCAGGATATCCTCAAAGATATTGCGGTCCTTTTCGGCTTGGGCCAACAGGGCGGGATAATCGGCGAGGAAGACCAGTTGATTGGTTTGGGCGGTCATCACGACATCTTGCAGGCAATCGGCAAAGCTGTCCCAGTTGTTTGCAAAATGATCCGGAAAGGGCAGGGCCCCCGCAAAAGTGGTGAACAAAGCTGGCTTGTCCGGGCAGGCATTGGCATCAATGCGGGTAAACTGATCGTGGTCCCGAAATCCGTCGGAAGCGATGGCTTGGGCTTTCGCGGTAGCAAAATCTTCGGCGCTGGAAACTAATTGTATCATATCTCGTGGGGTGTTTTGGACAAAAATACATTGGAGAAGGGAAAGATTTGCGTTTTGTCTGACTTCATTGCCGAATTACCCAATCAAGGTAAATGAACTGTAGTGGTCATCGGTGTACCAGACACGGCCGTCATCGGCCCGGACCAAGCGTTCTGCATCGCGCTCACTTCCGTTGTAAGGATTCACGTCGTATTCCCGGTAGGTCAGGCCGGAAGGAAGTCGTCCTTCTCGGTTTTTGAATTTCTTTCCGCCTCCGATTGTGCCGGAGATATAATAGTTTCCGGTGTTCCCGATAATGCTTTGGGCGGCGGCTTTGCTGGCGGGCTTGACAAACTGCATCACGCGGCGAACCATCTGCATGGTCCGACCGAGGAGGGCAGGTGCCGGGGCCGGAGTTTGCGCCCCATTTCCCGGGAAAGCCGGCAGTTGATTCGCGAGGCTTTTGAGGTACTGCAAATGCTGGACTTGGGTACTGGCGTCGGCGGTGGCTTGTAAGGGAGAATCTGGCTTGCGCTAGGGAGCGGTTTTTGCGCGGTTGGAGGCGGCTTGGTGGGCGACGGAACGCTTTTTTGCTGCTTGCTTGCGTGAGGAAGAGAATCGGGACATCATTGGAGGGCTTGCGTTGAGTATCGACACATTAACATAACCATTTCGCGAAAAACTCCCAAATTGGGCGGATTCTCAGGGCCCAACTCCATTCCTCCGGGTAAAAGTTGTACCTTTCGGGTATGATTCACCGCGCTATTTACCTGCTCTTTTTTGGGGGGCTACTGTTGTCGGGTTGTGGCGGCTCCCCCGAAGCCGATTTTTCCAGTCACGGCATTTCGTTTACCAAACCGGCCGGATGGAAAGTCACCGACGAAGAATACACCGATGAGGCCAATACGCTGTTCGTGGAGAAGGAAGGCATGACTTCCTCGGGCTTGGTCCTGGTCCAGTGGTATTCCGGGCCGGTTGATCACAAGGTCATGGTTGAAGTCTACACCGAATCTTTGAATGCCGCCGAAGAAACCACGGGGTTTGAGCGTTCGGATGCGGAACCCATTCCCGATACCGGTAAAAGTGGCTACCAGATTCGGTATTCGTTCCGGACCTTTGGCCTGCCCCACAGCGGAAAATGCTTGAGTTACGAATGCGGTAGTTATACGATTCTGCTCGGCTTCCAGGGCGCCGATGAGGACCAGGATGCCAATGCGGAGGGATTCAAGCTGGTCGAGGAAAGTATTGTTTGTGAATAAAATCGGGGAGGGGAAATTTCCGATTTCCGATTGGCGCGTCCTGGACGCGTAAACAGCGAAGAGCAAGTCATTCAAACCGTCGCTACAACCCGGGGATCGTAGCCGCACGGCACGCCGTGCGGCCCCCGAGGATTTTCCACGGAGAATTTCCAATTGATCGATTTCCAATTTCCAATGCGCGCATCCTGGACGCGCAACCAGCGATGAACAAGCAACGCAAAACGTCGCTACAGCATGAGGATCGTAGCCGCACGACACGCCGTGCGGCCCCCGAGGATTTTCCGTGGAGAATTTCCACTCGCTCGATTTCTGATTTTCAATTGGTGCGCTTGGAACGCGCAACCAACAAAGGATAAGATTTTCCAATTGGCGTGTTTTGAAGGCACAAAGAAGAATTTCGAATTGAGCGAAGCAGCTTTTGCAGCAACTCCGCAAAACTTTTCCCCGAATGCCTGGGCCTTCTTCGACCCCGAACGGACCAGGGCGTAGGCCATCTCCATTACTTTCCGGATCATTCTCCGCGCTCGCGCTCCGCTCCGTCGTGCAGGTGCAAATTTGGGAACCGGGTGACTCTAACCAAATTTAAACCAGTTTGCGGGACGCTTGGCGTCCCCGGCATCCGGGGAAAACGGCGGTAAAAGCGTACATTTCGCATGGCACAATGCAGGTCTTGGACCGCGGTGGGGGCGCTCTGGTACGTTTGGCTCAAGCCTCAAAGGAGGTTCTTTTTGTGCATATCCAAAAACAGGTATGCTGATCCCGCGAATATAGTTTGGGTTTTCTCAACCATCAAGAAGGTGGACACTGCTTTTTCTGGATATTCAGAATAGACTGATTTGGCCATCCATAGTTTTACATTGAGGTTATCATGCTCCAACCAAGGAAGCAAACTGTCTATACCATTGCGATTCACAAACTCTTGAGTATCCTTGGTAATTTGATCGTTTAACTTATTTGCCGCCTTAGAATTACCAGAATTCAAATCCTCACCGTGGCGAACAATTGCATCGATTATTTCTTCAATTTTTTTCATGGCAGTGTCCCGTTAAATCCAAGTCTTCTAAGTTGAGCAATCCCAAATTCATATTGGTCATCGAAGCTCAAGGTTTTTACGTAATCTCTAACGAGGATACTTGTTCCCTGCATTTTGGAGCTATAAAAACCAGATAGTCTAGCGTGAATCGAACCTTTGCCGTGAGGCAATTTAATCAGGTTCTTCGTGTTGTGGATGTTCTGCGCACCAAACTTCGAAACATTGTCTGCGTGTTGCTCTACGATGTGGTGCCACGCTTGCCCACCGCCAGCCGCACCGTATTCTTTTTTGAATAGGTAGAAGCTATCGAATCCGGTTCCACCATCAAGGTGCCGAGAGAGGGGGTTTCTTGCCCCTCCCTGCGCGATCCGTTTTAATTTGCGCAATAGCTCCAGGAACTTCTGTCCAAACGTAGAAGCTCCAGCTTTGCCTGACTCGATTAGCTTTTGGGCAACTTTGATCAAGTCGTCAAGGAATGGCCCCACCCGTTTCATAGCGTTGACGGCGGCTGTCCCCACAAGTTTTGCCCCTTTCAGGATCGGACGTAGCCCTGTCAGAGCATTTTTCAGTACCGTTCCGATCCCCGCCGAACCCACCGCCAGGATGATTTCCGGGATTAGATACCCCATTATTTTGCCGGAGGAAAAGCCCTGACCAAATGGGGAGTTTCCGAGGTGCTCAAGGAACTGGCTGAATGCATTGGCTCCCATCGACTCACCCAGGCTTGCCGCTGTGCTACGAATCGTGGCGAATATTTCCGAAATCTCGATGCTCTGAATGAACTCGCCAATTGCCGGAAGGGATTGACCAACGGCTTCGACCAATTGGGGAATGTCCTCAGTGTAGGTTTCCTTGGAGAAGGCCATCTGCCCAACTGCTCCGACAAATTCACCGATCATAGAAATCACCTCCCCAATGTCGGTAAACCAGTTCCCGATCCCGGTCACCGCCCCCTCAATCATCCCGATGTAAAACTCCGGGTCGATGGCGGCGGTGAGGTAACTCTTCAGGACTTGTTGAAGGACTTCCGGAGGCGTATTCACCGCTTGGTCCAAGGCTCCGATCAGAAAGCTGACTGAGAAGTTGGCGAATACCGAAGCCACCGCGCCCCCGGGAACAATGAACTGCGCAAAGGCGGGAACTTTGTCCATGACCGTGAGCATCGTGTCGCGGCCACCTTGCAGATGCTCCTTGAGCACTTCCATGACAGCCTGGGCCTGGGTAGGGTTCCATTCCTCGGCCAGGGACTCCAGGTGCTCCCGCACCGATCCGACCAGGGGATTGTCG
>JBCCQH010000189.1:0-6331 GCA_039024435.1 Bacteroidota bacterium | reverse complement strand
TCGCTGTAGATATGGGTAAATCGCTTGAAGTACCTTTTCTCGTTCGGAGTCATCGACTTAATCAGATCGAAAAGATCGTCCTCATTGTGCGCCATGATGCTTTTGCTATTGCGTAATCAGTCATTCCAACCAGGATCCGGAAGGCTGTCCGGTACCACAATCGGTAAGCTAAGAAATTTCCGTCATTCTGAGCGGGTGTCTGAATTCGCCTGGGGAAGCAAATTTCCCAATCAAAGGAAAACGGTCGGTGATTGCTCGTCCGGACGGAGTGGTTCCGGGACGGAGCGACCGCCGCTTGTAGAACGCCCCCCCAGGGCCAATCCCACTTAAAATCCTTAACCAACATGAAACCAAGTTCCCTCCCCAATTCACGATCTCTTCTCCCTGCCCCCGTCGAGGGGCGACGACCGACTGGACTTTTCCCGAAAATTTCCCAAAATTCGTTGGTTCAATCTCGTACAACAATGCCTGGGAAACCTGTAATCTGGCTTCATTTTGCAAACACGGCTGAACTGCCGGAACTCCCACGTGAAGAAAACGAGATCCGAAAAGCCTTTGCCGACCTCCACGATGCGGGAATCGTAGAAGTGATCTGCCGCCACCAACTTGAGATTGAGGAAATATTCGAAGAGATCGAGCGCTACGGAGATCGGATTCAGATCATTCACCTGGCCGGCCACTCCGATGCCGAATACGTACAACTCACTTCGGGGGACCGGAATTCGAAAGCGCGCGCCCAAGGCCTAGGAAACCGATTTGGTCAACTGAATGCACTGGTGCTCGTATTTCTGAACGGATGCAAAAATCTGGCCCAGGTAGAGCGCATGCTTGCCGCCGGGGTCAAGGGCGTCATCGCAACTTCAGAATCGGTCGGTGACGATTCCGCGTCTCTTTTTTCGGCGTACTTCTACAAGCAACTGTCCGAAGGGGCCACGATCAATACCGCGTTCCAGCGGGGGAAGAACTACCTTGAATCAAAGGGAGATCGCCCCAATCCGCATCGGGAGATCCGCATTTACCGCGATCTAACTAACCATAGCAAAGACACGCACGATTTTCCCTGGGGACTGTACCTGTACCAGCCCAATTCCGACCAGGTGTTGCAGTGGAAAGTGCCCCCGAAAAGAATTTTCTCGCGCAGCCAGATCTGGATCATCTTGGGAGGCCTGGTTGCGCTGGGACTATTGCTGTTTGGGCTCTTTGGCCTTGGAAATCGGGGAGACAGTTCGGAAAAGACCGAAGTATTTCTGATCCACAACGGCGACACCCTCGCTACTGAAGGCTTTGCCTTAATCGGCGACGGCTCGATTGGGTTTGACCGCGATGCGGACCATTTTTCCGCCGACCAAAGCGACATTCCCGAGCAGCCCGCCCGCAACTTTTTTGAATTGCTGCCCCCGGCGTATGAGATCGATTCCATCTCCTATTCCGGAGCCTCCCGGGGAAAACTGGGCTTACACGTGTCGGAGTGGGTGGACACCACGCTGCAAATCATCCGCCGGTCTTGTCTGTTGCGCAAAGAACTCCACTCCAATTGGGAAACGCAATGGGACCAGGATCTTTTTGAGCACGTTCGGGGACTGGATTTCAACGTCGAAACCGGGATTCTGAACTACGAAGTTATCCAATCTCAGCGGGACAAAGAATTTGCGTTGCAACTGTACCGCGACGGTGATTTGAACCTGAACCTCAAAGTCAACAGTAGCCGCCGCATGATCTGCTTTGCGGTTGTGGGCGGACAGATCTGGGTCGGAAAGGACCAGCAGCTACCTTCGGAACCGATCCGAGTAGCAGCAAAAGTGATCCGGCAAAACCATGAATCGCAACTCTCCCCCCTCAAAACAAATGACCAAGGCCAATTTTTTGCGGTGATTCCCTACCGCTTGCTTCCCGGTACAGTAAGAGGATACAACCCCAACGCTGAATTCTGCATGCGAGATGTGACAGATTCGACCGCTGCCTGGAGTTGTTTTCCCATCAGCCGTAGCATTGTATTCTCAATGGGTGGGGATTCCATCTCCGGGCCATGATCACCATTTCCACCGGCACATCACCGAAAAAGCTAAATCTTTTTGCGTCACCGAATCCCAAACTTTACCCCCTAAAAAAGGAATTGTCCCGCCACAAGGGCGGGACGAAATCCGGATACAAAGCTCGCTAAAACTTAACTTTTAAATTTCTTTATCGCTGAAGGGTGATCCTTTCGCCGAAAGTCTGGTCGTCTGCTTCAACTTTCAGGTAGTAGACACCCGCAGATTGGTCTTTCAAATCGAACTGTCCTGACAGTTCATTTGTAAATTTACGGAATTCCTGTTGAATTACAATTCTTCCGGTCATATCCACAATACTTAAACGTACTTTTTCGGCTTCGAGTTGTGTCAGCGTGTAATTAAATTCCCCCGTAGTGGGATTGGGGTACACTTCCAAGGCCGGTCCAGTTAGTGCCTGGTCCACGCTCACCGCCTCAGTAATCGAGATGTCGTCCAGGGCCATGTCACTCGCAAAATCGAGGCCGGTTGTCGAACGGAAACGCAGGTTTACCACTTGTCCCGCCCAGGGGGTCATGTCTACTGGACGTTGCCGCCAGTTGTCGCCCCAGTTCCAGGAGATGCTCGGTGTGATGTCATTTTCCCAGACGCCATTCGCGAAGATATCCAGGTGGAGGCGGCCCATCGAGTTGCCGTTCATGTTGTACCAAAACAGCAATTGGGGGGCATTGGCGTTGGTCAGGTCGATGCAGGGCGAGTACAGCATGGCGGTCTGCCCGAAGCAGTTCGTCGCCTCAGTGTACATGTACCGGCCGATGGCATTGCCCGGGTTGTGGTCCTGCGAAGGGCCGGTTCCCGAAGAGGGCGTATTGCCCCGGTAGGTCCGCCAATCGATCGCATCGGTGAGGCTGTTGGTCCCCTGGTGCCAGCCTGCGCCCGGGGTACAATTCGTCAGCTCACAGTTCGAAGAGGTCGGACAAAGGTTGAACCCTTCAAAATCTTCGGTAAAGGGCAAGCCGACCAGCGTTCCGGTTTCCACCTCTGCGTACACCTGGGTAGAATCGTTGGGGGCGTAGTTATCGGCATTGAATTCGGTCCAGGCATCCACGGTGTGCAGACCGGGGCCGAGGTTGACCGGCGCGCTGAAAGTAAAGGTATCGGTGGCGTATGCGGCTAAGGTGCCGGTATAAGTTTCGGTCACCGCTGCCGCTCCATCCAGCGAGTAGCTCACCGGGAAATTTGTGAGGGCATTTGAACCGAAGTTTTCGATCAATACCCGCACCGGAAAGCCGCCAGCACCGGTACAGGTCTGGAACACATTCGCTCCGGGCGAGGGCACGGCGGTCACGCCCAGGTCGTTCGGATCCTGACAACTGAAGATGCCCGGTAGCTTATCGATGGCAATCGTGCGCTGGCTTTGGGCGCCGTCGGCCGCCCGGGACCGCACTGCAAACCAGTAGACCGTATTTGGGTCGGTGCCTTGCACGCGGAAGGAGGCATTGTTTGTGGTGCCGATGGAATCCATGTAGGTATTGCCGAGCATGAAGATGTCGTAACCCGAAGCGGAGGGGATGGAATCCCAGGAGAGCGTAATGCTGGTTGGGCAAGCGGCGGAGACCTGTAGGCCGGTCGGAATCCGCATGAAGGACAGGTTGTGGTCGCTTTCGTCGGAGAGCCCGCTGCGGCTCACCCGGAAGCGCACCTCGCCGGATTGCAAGGAACCTGGCACCGTGAAATCGTAGTAGCGGCGGCTGCCGGCTAGACCGGCGATGGCATTGATCCAGTTGCTCCCGTTGTCGGTGGTGTAGTCGATGGACCAACTGCTGTAGTCACCGTAGGCATCCCAGCGGATCTTTTCGAAGCCACCCGGATTGATGCCTTCGCCGCCATTGGGGTAGGTGATGACAGGAGCACTGTCTTGCAATTCGTACACGAGGAAGTACTCTTGTGGCCCCTGAGGAATATTTGTACCCGCGACCGTAAAGGTGTAGTTTCCGGCAGAAGGCGATTCCAGGGTGACCTGCTCGGCGTTGTTCAGGTTATCGATGCCGCGGGTCGCCGGTGAGTTCAGGGCGGAGGCATTTGGTGTGGGATCGAGGATCCAGGGCTGCCAAGTCGTGCTGCCCGGATCGGTGACGGTGAAGTCCAGGTTGTTCACGAGGGCTTGTGAAGAGTTGATCGCGCCTTCGTAGTCGTGCCAGTACACCATGACTTTCAGCAGGGCCACGCCGGAGGGAATATTCAGCATGAAGGTATCGGTTTCGCCCTGGGCAATGCTGTCGTGGCGGTAGGTTTGGTTTTCGAGGGCTTCGACTGCCCGGCGGGCATTGATGCCGCCCCAGCCGTAGCTGAAGTCCGGGCCGGGATTGCCGAGGTCATCCGCGGTATTGAGCAGGACGCCTTTCATCAAAGCGGATTGGGGATCGGCACCGTTGTTGAGTGCGCGGTAGGCCTGGATCAACTGGGCTGTGGTGCCGGTCACGCCCGGGGCAGCCATGGAGGTTCCGGAGAAATTGGCGTAAGTATTTTGGTCAATGGTGGACCAGACATTGGTGCCTTTGGCGGAGATGTCCGGCTTGATGCGCCCATCGGAAGCGGGTCCGCGGCTACTGGAATTTGCGCGGGAGCCGTTGTCGTTTAGGTTGGCGACGGCGAGTACGTTCTTGCCCACTTTGACCCCGCCGGTGACATTGCCCCAGCCTGCACCGGCGCCGTAGCCACAGTTGGAGCCACCAGAATTGCCGCCGGAAAAGACGTGCAATACGCCGGGGACGATGCGGGCGTGGCGGTCCACGCTCTGGGCGAAGCTGGTATAGCCCGCGTTGCAGCCATTGCCGTAGGAAGTGGAAGTCAGCATCACGCCGGCTTGCGGATTGGAATTCGGGACCGAGTTCACAGCATCCCATACATCGTAGGCGTGGAGGGTAGCCCCGAAGGCCATCCCCCGGCGGGTCGGATCCAGATTGCCGGAGCCAAAGATGATCCCGGCGACGTGATCCCCGTGATTGCCCGAGTTCGAGCTGACATTGGTGAGATTGAGGCGGCCCTGGTAGTCAATGTGAGGGCCGATGATGCCGTCATCCCCCATCGCGACCACGACCCCCGTCCCATCGTATTGCCGCCCCAGGGGGTGATCGGAAGCGATGACATTGGCACGGTGGAGTGTCCGACCGGTTTTGTTCTCTTTTTCTGCCGGCGGATTGATTGGTTCCACGAAGCTTACGTAGGGCAGTGCGGCCACTTCTTCCAGTCGATGAGTGGGTAAGCGGAGGCTGACGGTGCCTTTGTAGGCATTGTCCAACAGTTCCAGATCGGTACCCAGGCGGGCGCGCACCTCAGCTTCGGAAACCAAGGGGAAGAAATTGACTTCTACGTCGACCGTGCCGGTGGCATTGACCGCCCACACGGGCAGCGGTCGGTCTACCAAATTTTGTTTGAGCTTGTGGTCCACGGTAAGGCGGTGGACGCCGCGAACATTGAAACTGGTGAGTTGAGCACGGTCGTAGCCCTGGGGCAAGGCCACCAAAAACGCCCGCTGGGGGATATAGGCGATCAGCCGGGCCCCGGTCGCGCTGAAGGCCGCTTTTTCTGCCGCGGTCGGCGTCTGATAAAATTGAATAAGGCGGATGTAGCGGCCATCTACCAATTCATTCGGGTCCATTTGTGGATCAGCGATGAAATCATTGAGGTTTTCGGTGGCGGCAAGTTCGCCGGCGGCCAGAAAAAACCGGTAGTCTGGGGTTTGGGCGGTGAGGAATAGCGGAGCGGTGAGGAAAAGTCCCCACAGCCAGATCGTGCTCATTTTCATATCAAATACTTGTTCTTGAACCAGTTTGACGATTGAGGTCGCAAGATAATTTTATTGGGCAAAAGGCATGTCCGGCAGAAGACCCATTGGAAAATAGGGTTGTGTCGAATCTGGGGTTAGCAGGTGATAAAAGGTGGGGTGAAAACGTTATATGAAATTTTCCGGGGCAGATTTTTTTGAGTTGGGGATGCGAAGGGAGTTGGGGAAAATTGAAGAAAGACGATGAGATCTGAAAACGGTGCGGAGCAGAGTCGCAGGAATAAATTGAGATGCTTGTCCGGAACTTTGCCACGATTTTTGCCACGGATTTTGACACGAGATGTCAATCGGCTGGTTGAGATTGCGGCCAAAGCTCGAATCTGCCCATGAATCTATTCAACTTTATCGCCCAATTTCCCGACGAGCAATCCTGCCGAACCCACTTCGGCGACTTGCGCAAGCAAAAAGGCGTCGTCTGCAAACGTTGCCAGTGCCGGGAGCATTACTGGTTAACCGCCAAATCAATGTTTCAGTGCAAAAAGTGCCGCTTTCGCAC
>JBCCQH010000188.1:0-6379 GCA_039024435.1 Bacteroidota bacterium | reverse complement strand
TTTTGGCGCAAACCGCCTTGGGGGGGGGGGGGTTGGTTGTTTGTGCTTTTTGGGGTGGGGTTTTTTGGGGGGGCGGGGGGTTTGCTAAAAACCCACCCCCACGGCTACCGCTTGGCCGCTGTGATCAAAACCCTGGGGCTGCGGAGGCGGTGTGCGACGGTTAAAGGGTTGGGGACAAGAAGGGAACTTACCGGCAAAATATTGCGATCAAGGACCGCCTCGCACGGTAATGCCGTGCGAGGCGGGTGAAACCTTACTTCATACTCGCAATGATTCGGATCCCCACAATTCCGGGGACTCTGGCTTTCTGGATTGACCGCACGGAGATTTTAATCGGAGCGGTCAGACCACGGCCGGTTGCTGGGAATCAAATGCACCTGATTGTCGCAATCAGCGGTTGAAATGCATCAACTCTTCGATGCCCTCGGAGCCTTCCTCGCAGTCGTGGGATTCGAAGGCCAGGATTTCCAGGACGTCCGCGCTCAGGTTTTGGATGCGGTAGGTAGTACCACCGATGCGCAGGTCGCCATTTTCAAAGACGCGGTAGTCGTTGATTTGCTCCCCGCCGACATCAATCATGATGCATTCAAGTTCGGGTTGAAATTCAAAGGTACACACGCCATTGGTAGTGCCTTCCCCAAATGCTTCGGTATTCGTTTCTATTGCTTGTCCGCCGGCGATTTCCGTGGAACGAACCCAACCGAGATCCCAAATTCCATCGGTGAGCATCGTCGATGGTGAGGCTTCGTTGCCCTCGCCCTCGAAGCAATCGACGTGATGGTCACAAGAAGTAGCAAAACCTAGAGTCAGGAGCAGAAGAAAAGCAAATTGAAATTTTTGGAACATAGTAAAATGATTGCAAGCACTGATGACATAAGATACTTCGAAATCGGAAGGTTCGCAAACTTTTGTAAATTCACCACCATGAGACTGATCGTTGGCATTGCGGCCTTTTTGTTGTGGTCCTTGGGATCGGGCTATTGGTATGCGTGCCAAGTCAAAGGCGCCTGTGGACCAGACACTTCCGTGACGAGTGGGGCCGATTCTAGTCGGGACGATCCGAATCCCGCAAGTGATCCTCCCCGTCGGTCTATCGAAAAAGGTGACAGATCGGAATTAGAATCTTCCGCAATTCCGGAAGATTCGGGGAAGGGGGCGGAAATTTTTCCGGACAATGTTTCCCCGGATACCGTGGTGTCTCCGGCTACCCCTCCGGTGCTTCCCACGACGCTCCCGACGACCTTGCGTGGCAAGCGTACAGTACGGTTTTCATTTGCCAAGCCCCTGATCAACGATCGCGCTGACCTCACCGACTACATCGAAGCGGCGGCGGAGTTTTTGCGGCAGCACTCGCAAAGTAGGATCCGCATTGTGGGGTACACCGACGACACCGCCGCCCGGGAAAACAACCTGAAGTTGGGACTCCGCCGGGCCGAAGCGGTTGCGGATCTTTTTCGCGCCGAATCCGTCCCGGAAGAGCAATTGGATTTGCGCACCGAAGGCGAAGCGAATCCGGTCGCCAGCAACGATACCCGCGCCGGCCGACAGCAGAATCGCCGTGCGGAATTGCAACTCATACTGAACTTTGAAAATTGACTTTGCATGTTCGAAAACCTGAATCCCCTGGACCGTTCCACCGCTTTTCTCGAGATCGGCATCATGCTGCTCGGGGCGGCGCTCATCGGTTTTTTGACGGCGTGGCTCATCCAGGCGGCCCGCCGCAAGCGCGAGGCCGAATCGTGGCCCGAGGATCAGACCCCGGCCCTCCGCAAGGCCAATGACGCTTTGCAGAGTTCGCGGGCCCGGATAGCCGAGTATGAAGAATACATTCGAGGGGTGGAGGAGCAGGTGGACACCTTGCAGAAGACCATTGACGAAAAAAACGAGCAGCGGGCCAGCAAAGCCGATTTGGAGCGCCTTCAGCGAAAACTGGATGAAGCGGTGGCCGCCCGCATGCGCATCCAACAGGAATACGACCAGTACAAAGAATCCACTGAATCCGCCGGCGAAAGTAGGAAAGACGATCCGCGCATCGATCAGTTGCAAAAGGAGGTCGCGGCGCTGACCGCGCAGAAGTCCGAATTGCAGGCACAACTCAATGCCGCCGAGGCCGCGCGTGAAGACACCGGTCGCATCGATCAGTTACAGAAAGAATTGGCGCAGTTGCGCGCGCAGAATCAGGAACTCAAGGCGAAACCTGCGTCGCAAGCCGGGGAGGGCGATGCAAGTCTGCGCCGCGACCTGAAGCAAAAGCAAATCAAGTTGGTGCAGCGGGAAGCCGATTTGGCCAGTACGCAACAGAAACTAGTCCGGGCCGAAAAAGCCCTCGTTGCTGCCGAGGAAGCATTGGCCACCGCACAAAAAGCCCCCTTGCAAGCCCCCACCGCCGGAGATGCGCAGGAAACTGAATGGCTCCGCAAGGAGAAAGAGGACCAAGAAGCGGAGATTGCTGAATTGGAGGAATCGATCCATGGCCTCGAAAAAGACAATGCCCGCTTGCGCGCGCAGGTGCGGGACCGGACGGGGGGCCAGGCCGGAAAACAGATCCAGGAGTTGACCCAAGAAAGGGATGCCCTGCGCAAAGAATTGGCGGCGTTGCGCAAAGCGGTCGCGAGCACCCAATCGACCAAGTTGCCCAAAGGGGTGCCGAATGAATCGCCGTCTTCTCCGGTGCGCCCGGATTTTTCTCACTTGGGCAAGGTCAAAGCCGGACAGGAGGATGACCTGACTCAAATCAATGGCATCGGTCCGGTGGTGGCGAGCAAGCTCAACGGACTGGGCATCTACACCCTCAAGCAGGTGAGTAAGCTCTCAGCGGCGGACATGGAGCGGATCGATGTCGCTTTGGCCTTGTTTCCCGGCCGCGTCAAACGCGAGAAGTGGGTCAAGCAAGCCAAAAAGATCATCAAGGCAAAGTAGTTGGTCCCGGTACTATTGCAGTACCTCAACCACCAGGGCCATCCGCAGTCGAACGGGATCGCCGCTCAAACGGGGATAATCGCCCGAGCGGTCTACCTTTTGCATCCGGACATCGATCTGCAGGTCGTATTCATCGTAGGGCATGTCGCCGGCTTGGGCGCGAAAGGACGTGACCCGGCCGGTGCCGGAAACCGCGATAAAGTCCACATTGTTGGGCACAGGATCGAAGCGCGAGGACCGGCGGTTATCGGTCAGGGTAATGAAAAACTCGCCGTCATTCACCTTGAGGTTGCGGTCGAGGAAGTCGCGGGGGGTTACGATTTTGAGGCGGTCACGCTCGTTTACCTTGGGCAAGAAAAAGTTCATGGCCCAGTCAAAGTGTCCAAACAGATCGATGCTGCCCTTGACCGGACCGAAAGTACGGAAGCGTTTTGGATCGGAAATCTCGTATTCTTCCACCACGAAGCAGGCGTCGTCAAACGGAAGCACCTCGGGGGCATCGGAAGTGATGTAAAAGACATTGCAGTAAGTTCCCGAAGTACCCGCGGCCGGATTTTGCCCGTGGCCGACCTGGGGATACAGGCCAAACAGGAGAATTGCCGAGAGAAAACAGATTAGTTGGTTTAGTTTCATAGCCGTGACAAAGAATAAACGCTTAATTGCAGGTAACGAGCAAATCTTAATAAAAAATTAACCTAATCCCAATCGAATGTCAAAAGTGCCGGTACCCAATCGGGGGGTAGGGGACGGAGGACGGGATTTTCCGGCGGCGCAACCGATGGCGATTGATCCGGGAAAAATGTCCATTGAACAAACAAAACCGCCTCTCAATGGATAAATTGGTATAAATTTGCGGAAATTTTCGATGAATAAATAATGGAACAACAACTGAACGACCAGGAAATTCAGCGCCGCAAGGAAATGCAGCAACTCCGCAATATGGGCATGGAACCGTATCCGGCCGAAGAATTTCCCGTGACGCACTACGCTGAGGACATTTTGCAAAACTTTTCGGAAGCCACCGCCGAGCAGTACCAGGAGGTCTGTCTTGCCGGGCGCGTAGTGACGAAACGGATCATGGGCAAGGCATCGTTTGCCGTATTGCAGGACACGAGCGGTAAGCTTCAGGTCTACGTCAACCGCGACGAAATCTGCCCCGAAGAAGACAAGACGCCTTACAATACGGTTTTCAAAAAGCTGACTTCGCTGGGAGATTTTATTGGGGTCAAGGGTTTCGTTTTCACCACGAAAACGGGGGAGACTACCTTGCACGTCAAGTCGTTCACCGTATTGTCGAAAACGCTGCGTCCCATTCCCTTCCGCAAGGAATTGGAGGATGGGACGGTGTACGATACCCTCTCGGACTTAGAATCGCGCTACCGAATGCGTTACCTGGACATGGTAGTCCATCCGGAAGTACGGGAAACTTTCCGCAAGCGGACGCAACTGGTACAAAGTATGCGGGAATTTTTGAATGCCCGCGGCTACCTTGAAGTCGAAACCCCGATTTTGCAGCCACTGTATGGCGGTGCTTCCGCCCGTCCATTCAAGACCCACCACAACACCCTGGACATGACGCTCTACTTGCGCATCGCCAACGAGTTGTACCTGAAGCGGCTGATTGTGGGCGGATTCGATGGGGTGTACGAGTTCTCAAAGGATTTTCGCAACGAAGGCATGTCGCGTTTCCACAATCCGGAATTCACCCAGATCGAGCTGTACGTAGCCTACAAGGACTACCTCTGGATGATGGATCTGGTGGAGGAAATGATCGAAAAGGTGGCGATTGATGTCACCGGTGGCACCGTGGTGCGGGTCGGGGAGCACGACATCGATTTTAAGCGGCCCTGGAAGCGCTTCACGATGTTTGAGGCGATCCAGGAGTATACGGGGGTGGACATTTCTCAGATGGATGAAGACCAGTTGCGGCAGACCGCGCACACCCTGGGTGTACCGGTCGACGACAGCATGGGCAAGGGAAAACTGATCGATGAAATCTTCGGTGAGACCGCTGAGAGCAAGCTCATCCAACCGACTTTTATTATGGATTATCCGGTGGAAATGAGTCCCCTGGCGAAAAAGCACCGCGAACATCCCGGACTGGTGGAACGCTTCGAGGCCATCGTCAACGGCAAGGAATTGCTGAATTCCTTCTCCGAGCTGAATGATCCCATCGATCAGCGCGCGCGCTTTGAGGACCAATTGGAGCTGGGCAAGCGCGGCGACGACGAGGCGATGGTGCTGGATGAAGATTTCATTCGGGCGCTCGAATACGGAATGCCGCCAACGGCCGGACTGGGCGTGGGAATCGACCGCTTGTCGATGATCATGACGAATTCGACCTCCATTCAGGACGTGCTCTTTTTCCCGCAGATGAAGCCAGAGAAAAAACCGCAGATCGTATCGGATGCGGCCCTCCGGGAGCGAGGGGTACCCGATGCCTGGATCCCCGTGATCCGACAGGTCGGTGTCGTCACACTGGCGGACCTGGAAGCGGCCAATCCGAACAAGCTTTTCAACGATCTGTGCGGATTCAACAAAAAGAACAAATTGAACTTGAAAAACCCGCGCACAGAAGAAGTGGCGTCTTGGGTGAGGGGGGAATAACCGCGCAAATTTCCGTCCGGAAAGCAGAAAACAACGCAGATGTAGCCCGGGAAACCTTAGGGCTGAGAGCGGCCGATTCATTTGATTTACCGGAATGCTCTTAGTAACTTCACGATCTTATAGAAACGCATACAAAACCTGACTATGCCAGAAGAAGGAAACACCCCCACCAATCCCCTGGATGCCAACGAGGAGAAGCATGCAGAGGAAACTGTGGACGTGGAAAACACGAGCACAGAAAACGGTGAGGAACAGCCGGAAACCACCCCGGAAACTACCGATGCCCCGGTAGTATCTGAAGTGGAAGAAGGCGGAGATGCTGAGGCCACCGTGACGGAGACCGAAGAAGAGGCGACGGCCCCGGCAGCAGAGACGTCAACGACCGAAGAAGAACAAACTGCACCCGCTCCCGAAACGCCGGCCGCTGAGGCCGAAGTTGCTTCCGAAGACGCCGATCCTGTTCCTCCCGCAACCCAAGTTGAACCCGCAGCCGAGATTCCGGCCGATCCGGTTCCGGCGACCCCCGAATCGGAGGTGGTCCGGGAAGAGATCGATCCGGTTCTGCCCGCCGAGCAGGTGGAAGCCCCGGCGGCAGAGACCCCGGAAACGAGTGAATCCTCCGACGCCCCGGATGACGCTGCGGAAGAGGCCGTGAATCCGGAAACGCTAGCGGCCCCGGCCGCGGAAACGCTCGGAGAAATCACCGCCGAATCTACGGAACCTACCGCCGAGGAAACGACCACGGAAGACACCGGGGAGGCGGCTGAAGGACAAGCGGCGACTGCGGAAGGCGAAGCCGAAGCGGCCGAAGGCGAAGAAACGCTGGACGATGTCACCCAAGCATTTGATTTGC
>JBCCQH010000187.1:0-6399 GCA_039024435.1 Bacteroidota bacterium | reverse complement strand
TCATCATCGGAACCGGAAGGCGGACCATGACCACCTCCAATGCCCACCAAAAAATGCCCCGTCCCGGTGGGGGCGGCTTCTCGGCCTGGAATCAGTTTGTCCGCCAATACCGCAACGACTTCGCCCAGCCGGACTACAGTTCTCTGGTGCGCGGGACCTGGGATACCCTCAATACCCAGCCCGGCAACAACACCGAACTGATGGCCGCCTTCAAAACCCGCAGCGGCATCCTCGTCGTCGGGCAACACCTGGGGGTGGATGGTGAGGTTCCCGTCGCCAATGCTCCCGCTTGGGGCAGCGCTACCTACTCCGGCGAGAGCGCCCTGATCGGCTATCTGGAGGCGGCCGAGCTGGTCAACCCGAACGATGACCCGGTCGTGGTCACGGTCGCGCGCGCCGAACCCTCAACCGGGCTGCGGATATTCCCGAACCCGACCACGGGAATCTTCCGCATCCAATCGGACCGGACAATTACCGCCTGGAAGGTGAGCAATGCGCTGGGCCAACCCGTATTGCGGGGAACCGGCCCCCGCATCGACCTGACGAGGACGCCGAACGCCATTTATCTGGTACAATTCGAATTGGAAGCCGGCGGCACCATCTGGACCAAGGTGGTCAAGCGTTGAGGAAACGGGGCACCACGCGCATTTGCCCCAGCGACTGCGGTTGGGATTCGGCCCCGGCGGGGCCGAATCCCAACCGATACCGTCTCCGCGGTGAGGCACCGGCGAGGGGGAGCATCCTCGGACCATCCATTTTGTAAAAAATGACAAAAATTTCGCAACAAACTAGATCGATTGCCGTATTTTTATTAACTTGCAATGTATTTGTGAAAATTGTACTGCGTTCAAATTTAATCATTAACATTCTTTCCAATCAATAATCCGAATCCATTAGTGCTTGACGTTGAATCTACTCAATGCATCTGAAAGCAGATTGAACCCGAATAGATCGACTGAGCTACACCGATGCTTCGCGGCAAAATAGCCTTTTGCCTCCGGGGTGGAATACCTCCTGCACGCCGCGGAAGGGCAACTTCCCCGTGCCTGAAAGATAAACTTTATTGTCTTTTTTAACGACTTCCTGCCCGCGCCGGGCGGGGCAATGACACCTTTGTGTCGCCATTTTATCCCGACTCCGTCGTGGAATAGGAAAACTAGGTACACATTTTCACAAACTACTTTCGCAAACACACTTTCACACACTTTTTCAAACACAGTACATCCCATTCTAAATCAAACTTCAACAACAAACAAAATGATGGAATCCAGAAAATCACAAGCCTTAAATGTTCGGATCTCCGCCGCCGAATTGGCCGCCAGCCGGCCTCACCCCCGTCATGTCGCCAACGATGACGAGCAGAAATTCCGCCGGGAGGTTCCGAACGATGGCTGTGAAGCCACACTTCAACAAAAATGTGAGCGCCCCGAGTGTCAGGGGGCCGAAGAGAACCGAAACACCAAATTCGAACTGACCTACCTGGGAAGCTTCACCAAGGGCCTCGCCCACGATGAAGAGACCGGCCTGATCTGCACCTCCGGTGACTTCCAATTGTTCGTCCGGGCCATCGACAGCGGCGACGTTCGCGATTTCCAGGACACGCCCTTGGGCCCGAAAGGATTCGACGGGGACAAACGCCCCTGGAATTCGAAGAAAGCACAATCGCAGTGCGGCGGCAAGGGGGCCCAGGTCCGCGGCTGGGAAAGCCAGGGCAGCGGCCTGACCTTTGACCTGGAAGGGCCGGATGCCCAGGCGGTGACCATGCCGCTGGCTCCGGCGATCGGGAGCGACGAACTGACCGCCGAAATGGCCGAGGTATACGTCCAGGCCCTCCTGCGCGACATTCCCTTCAGCCAGATCGACAAGCTGGAAGGCACCGTCATCGTTCCCGATGATCCGGGCGATCCCTGCGATTTCAAGCGCCGGCTCCGCGGAAGGAAGATCATCTCGGTCAAGGAATTGATCGCCTGCCTGAATGAGCTGCCCTGGTTCCAAGACCAGGACTGCTGTGGCCTCACCCCGGCCGAAGCCAGCCGCAAGCGCGGTCCCTTCGGCGAAAACACGGCCTTCCGGGGCATCACTCCGGGAGACAATGTCGGGCCGTACATATCCCAGTTCCTGCTTGCGGGCAATGCCGGCATCAATCCCAACGATGCCGAACGCTGCCCGGAGGATGGCTTCATCAGCTACGGCGGGATCAGCATTGACCAGCGGGTGCGCACCGCCAGCCAGTGCGTCGACTACATGCAGACGTGGAACCACTGGCTCGACGTGCAAAACGGGGCCGACCTGCGCGGTTTGGAATCGTACGTACACAGCCCCGCCCGCCTCAAGCGGCGTTTTATCACGACCCCGCGTGACCTCGCGACCTACGTTCACTACGATGCCTTGTACGAGGCCTACCTCAATGCTTGCCTGCTGCTCCTGGCCAGCGGGGTGCCCTTCGATCCGGGCATTCCCTTCCAGCGCGGCGACCTGATCGACCACCAGCAAGGATTCGCCCAGTTCGGCGGACCCCACATCCTGTCCCTGGTCACCGAGGTCGCGACCCGCGCCCTGAAAGCTGTCCGCTTCCAGAAGTTCAATGTCCACCGCCGACTGCGCCCCGAGGCCCTGGCCGGCCGCATCGCGCGCCGCAACCACCCGGACGTCGGCGTACCGGAATTGCTGGCCATGCTGGACCAGCCGGCCATGGAGAAGATCCTCAAAGTGGTAGATGATTTCAATCCCAGCGATCCCCGCCTGCCCCAGGGCAACTTCCTCCTGCCGATGGCTTTCTGCGAAGGTTCGCCGATGCATCCTTCCTACGGAGCCGGGCACGCAACGGTGGCGGGTGCTTGCATCACGATTCTCAAAGCATTTTTCGACCACCGCGCCCCGCTGGCGGTCACGGCTTCGGGCAATCCCCGCCAAGCGTTCGTGCCGAATGCCGGCAATGGCGGCCAGACGCTAAACGTCGTGGATGTACTCGACGATACCGGAGCGCCGACCATCCTGACGGTGGAAGGCGAACTGAACAAACTCGCGTCAAACATTTCGATTGGGCGCGACTGGGCCGGGGTTCACTTCTTCACCGATTACATCGAATCGATCCGCCTCGGCGAGCAGATTGCGCTGGGAATCCTGGAGGAGCAGAAACTGACCTACGGGGAGAATTTCTCCATGACCGTACCGCTGTACGACGGCGGTTCGATCCGCATCTAAATATTCGTCTGGTTTGATCCGCGCGGCGGAGTCGAGGAATCGGCTCTGCCGCCGGTCATTTTCCGGCCTTGGCCTTGATCGTGGCCTCCATCTTGTCAATTTTAGCGGCGATCTCCTCGTACATCACCTGAAAGGAAGCCTTCTCCGCCGGACGGCGGTTGCCGAGGTTCTGGATCTTTTTGTCCTCTCCGGCCAGGACCTTATGGCCTTCCTGGATCGCCGCCATCGCGGCCGCAAAGTCCCGGTTGACCCGCCATTCCAATTCCGCAATCCGGATGTAGGTGTAGCCGATGCCCAAGTCGCCCCCCCGCGGAGCCGAGCGGAAAAACCAGTCGTCGGCGAGTCTGTAGTTCTTCAGGGCGCCGGCGAAATCGTCCATCGCGTAGAGCGCATCGGCCAGGAAATCGTAGGCTTTGTAGTTGTACTTGTCCATTTCCAGGATGGGTGCAGCGTAGGCCTTGAGCTGCCGGGCCTGCCGGGCCTTGTCTTCGGGGCTGAGTCCGATGCGGTTGACCTGATTGCCGGCGTCACCGGCGAGTTCCAGGAGGACATTTTTCAGCTTGCGCAGCCCCTCGGCGATGGGTTCTTCGAGCTTGCCTTTGGGATCGTACTTTTGCGCGCGCTTGAAGTCATCATAAGCGGTGAGGCTGTATTCCTCGCCCAGTTGCTCCATGTTTTCCGGCATGTCGAGCCGGGCCTGGATGAGAAAGCGGACCTTGGCGAGGGCGCGGTGGGCGTAGCCTTCGGCGAGGGTTTTTTCGTTCAATGCCGCAGGGTCCGCGAGGCCTTCGTCCAGGGCGGCGATGGCCTCGGCCCACTGGCCGTTTTGGTAGGCTTTGATGCCTTCGTTGACGACTTTGGTTTGGGCAAATGCGGCGGTGGGTAGCAGGCAAATGAACCACAGGATGGTAACCAGGACAGCATTTTTCACGGAGAGAAGATTGAAGTGAAACAAGAGGACAAAATACACTGTCCCTGGGCGCGAGACAAGCACAGATTGGCAGAAAATATGACGCATCCGCAGCGGAATCCCCCGTCCTACCTTCAACTTAGCCCCCAAAGTGTACTTGAGCCGGGGAAGGTTTGGGCTTACCTTTCACCATTTCAACGACTAAGCCCCTATGGACCAACACGCAAGCGCCTCGCCCCAGCACTCCCCCCGTACCCCGGCCCACCCGACGGTCCGGAAAACCCCGCAGCATTCGCCCGGCAAATCCCCGGCGAGGGCCCAGGCGCCCGACCCCGAATTTTCCGCCCGCCAGGACCTGCTCAACCAAAGTCCGCAAGTCCAGGCCCAAACCACTCTGCAACGCGCCGCCGACCAAAATGCATCGCCCAATCCCCTCGCCGGCGCGGGTGGTCCCCGCCTCAGCGCCCAGCGCCCCCCATCTCCACCTCCCCAAATCAACCGAACCGGCCTGCCCGATCAGTTGAAATCCGGCATCGAAACCCTCTCCGGCTACGCCATGGACGATGTCCGGGTGCATTTCAATTCCTCCCAACCCGCCCAGCTCCAGGCCCATGCCTTTGCCAAAGGCACCGATATCCACCTCGCCCCGGGCCAAGAGAAACACCTGCCCCACGAAGCCTGGCACGTCGTCCAGCAAAAACAAGGCCGGGTTCAGCCCACCACCCAGCTCATGAACAATACCGAAATCAACGACGATCCGGGCTTGGAAGCGGAAGCGACGCGGATGGGGGCCCTGGCCATGGGTACGCCCCCGGATGGGGACGATGGGCCGCCAGTGCAGCGGAGGGTAAAGTCGGGCGTGGTACAGCGGACGGTGGAGGGGGATATCAAAGAAGGACTGAGTTATGTAGATGCCACAAAGGGATACAGCAAGCAGGTATTAAAAACTTTAGAGCCGTACATCGAGAAGGTGAAGGCAATTGACGGTGCAAAAAGCACCTTCAGTAATCTTTCAGTTGATATGGCCGATGGCCTCAAAGCGTGGTCAAAAAACTTTTACAACAAGTCCCAAGCGTACCTGTACGAAGCACAAAAAGCAAACGATTTTACCAATATAAAAAATGGAGCGCCATTTTACGTCGCTTTGTTGGGCACGGATGTTAAATTGAATCCCGACATTGAACAAGTACAGTTCAAAGCAGACAACAACAATAAACTCAAACAAGGCTTATATCGCGCAATCGAAACGAAAGCAAGTACCTCTGCTGCCTACAATGCGGTGCGAGCTTTGGTTGTGGAAGGCCTTGCGCAGCTCAAAAAACGTGAAGGCCAGCTAACCAAATTGGGAGGGGCATTCACTCATCTGTTGCTCGTGGTACACAATGATGACCCTCAAAATGGGTTTCCTTTCACCGATCACGAAGTTTCTAATGACTATGACAAGGACATCAACAAAGTACCCAAAAATGCGTGGAGTCCGAAACTAAAGGATCGCATGCATGCAAAGGTCAATGAACACAATTTCGGATTGCCCCTGGAAATCCGCATGGAGTTCAACGGCAAGCGGTACGCACTAGCAAAATGGAATCCAGGGTAGTATCCGATTCCTGGTCTGTGGGTTATAGCGTTGGGCAACCCCACTAATTTTGCGCATTAATGATTCAATGCCAGCTCAGTAATTGCTCGTCGACGCCAATGCTTCGAGCCGGTCGACTTTTTTGGGGAATCCACCGGTCAATTTTTACCTCCGTCTGTACCCGGCGCGCACCTCGGATGCTTCTCGAACCGCCAGTCATCTGGCGGATGCGGATAACTTGGTAAGCCCCGGAGGTCACCTTGGTCGCCGCGCGCCGGCCACGGCCGGCCGCTGCGACCAAGGCAATGGGACAGGAATATGCTTACTTGCCATCGCCTACCACTCACCGCAACCGATGAGCCGAGAAAAAAAGCCCCCCAATTCCCTACTCCTCGTCGGGCTTGGGGTACAGTTTCGTTTCCGGCAACCCTTCGGCCTGGTAGGTCACGATGCGGAGCCGCTGCCCCTTGAACTGAAAGATGAACTCGGTGCCCGGGCCCCCAAAAGGGGCTTCACTCATGGATTGGAAAAAGTTCATCTGCAATGCCCGGCTGATCCGGAAAAGCAAGCCGCTGTCCAGCGTTTCTTTTTTCAGGATCAAGTTCACGTTTTGGCGGGAGGTATGGATCCGGCGGCTAAATTCGGCCTGGGACATGCCCAGCTCCCGGAGCCGGGCCGCGATCAGTTGCCCCAGATGGGGCGGTTTCAT
>JBCCQH010000186.1:0-6449 GCA_039024435.1 Bacteroidota bacterium | reverse complement strand
GCGGCTACGATCCCCGGGTTGTAGCGACTTATTCAGCGCTGTTTGCGCGGCCAGGACGCGCCAATTGGAAATCGGAAATCAGGCAATTGGAAATTCTCCATCTGGAAATTCTGCACGGAAAATCCGCGGGGGCCGCACGGCGTGCCGTGCGGCTACGATCCCCGGGTTGTTGCAGATTTTCCGGATGGTAGGCCAGATATTCGCCATCGCGCAGGCCGCCCAGCAAAGCAGCAATCATCCCCCGCGGGGAGGCATCCGCCTGCAGCGAAGGCGCCGGCGGCTGGACAATCGGCTGATTTACCTTTTCGTCCAAATCGAGCCGGCTCACCACCAAGGTCCGGGTAAAATGATCATCGGCCCGCACCGAAAGCTGGGCCGATGCATCGGAAGCGAGGATCAGGACAAGGACGATCCACGCGCAGGAAATTGCACTTTACTTCATCATATTAAAAGTTGAGTTGGGTGAGTCGGGGCCAGTCTCGGGTAACCGAGGTTGCTCGCCCCGCAGTACAATTCCATAATGCGCTGGACGCAATAGGTTACGACTGTCCCGTATCTTCCGCGGCTATTCGCCCCAGCGGTAGCCCTTCATGTCGATGCCCATCAGGTCCAGCGCCCGATGGATGACCGTATCTGCCAACTGATCAAAGGTGGTGGGGTTGCTGTAAAATGACGGTGCAGCCGGCATGATGATCGCGCCCGCCCGCCCGAGGGAAGCCATATTTTCCAGGTGGATTTGGTTCAGCGGTGTATCCCGCGTGATGCAGATCAATTGGCGGCGTTCCTTCAAAATCACGTCCGCTGCCCGCGTGATAAGGTCATCCGAAATCCCGTGGGCAATCCGCCCCAGTGTCCCCATCGAGCACGGCACAATCACCATGTGCATATACCGCGCCGAACCCGAAGCAAACGGCGCAAAGAAATTTTGCCGTTCATAAATCTTAAAGGGAATGTCCGGCTTTTCGCCCAATTCCTGCCGCCAGACCGTCGGCGCATTGCGGCTCATGACCACGCCCACTTCTATCTGGTCTTGCAACAAGGCCA
Organism: Bacteroidota bacterium; assembly: GCA_039024435.1. GTDB lineage: Bacteria > Bacteroidota > Bacteroidia > J057 > JADKCL01 > JBCCQH01. The sequence continues at coordinate 5,405 of JBCCQH010000186.1, read as the reverse complement.
ACTGGTCGATCATCCGCCGGGCGTAGATGCTGCCGCTGGCTCCGGTGACAGCGACCACAATTTTTTGTTTTTCCCCCATCGTTTGCTGTATTTTTACCGATGAATTTTGCGCATTCAAAACGAATACTAAACCCACAACCATTTTCGTAGACTCGGTGTTATGGCATTGATGAAATTGTCGCCCAAAATGGCAAATGCATACCGCTTCCTCTCGCACAATATCCGCCGGATACCCTTCCGCGGCATCCTCCTGGCCGGCGGCTTGCTCCTGTTGCTTTCCCAGTTCGGATGGTCCCAGTCCGTCAAATTCTACGTCAACCAAACCGAATTGACCACCGACGACAACCTCGTCCTGAGCGTGGAGGTCGGTGGGATAAAAGGCGGCAGTGTCCGCATCCCCAATTGGCCCAATATCGAAGGATTCCAGCCCACCGGTTCCTCGCAGCGCCAAAACTGGATCAATGGTCGGGCTTCGGTGACCTTTTCCCGGACCTACCTCCCCACGCGCCCGGGCAAATTCACCATCCCCAAGTTGAGCTACCGGCTCGAGCGCCAAACCTACAATCAAAAGCCCATCCGCCTCACGGTAAAGAAGGGCACGGGTCGGCGCAAGCAACCCCAGGCGCGCAATCCCTTCGACGACTTTTTCCGCAGTCCGCTTGACGATTTCTTTGGCCGCAAACGCCAGGATCCCCAACAAATGGAATTCAAAGAAGTCGACGCGGACTACTTCCTTTCGGTCAACCTCAACCAGGACACCGCTTACGTGGGTGAGCAAGTGCGCGGGGAAGTTGTGCTTTACATCAACGAACGCGACCGCGGCAAAATCGGCGTGGACGGCCAGGCCATTATGGAAATGCAGCAGCGGATCAAAAATTCCGGGTTCTGGCAAGAGATCATCGAATTTGATCAGATCCCGATGAGCCGGGTCCAGATCAATGGGAAAAACTACCTTGCCTATACCCTCTACCGCACCGTCCTCTTTCCGCTGGCTTCCGGCACCATCGCCTTTAAGGACATCTACCTCGACGGCAAGAAGCTCATGGTGGCGACCAATGCCTCCCCTTTTGACTCATTCTTCGGAAAAAACACCAAGTACGAAGCCCTGCGCATCCCCGCCAATAAGCGTACCCTCGTAGTGAAGTCCCTCCCACCCACTGACCTCCCCAATGCCAGCATGGTCGGGAAGTTCAAGATGAGCGCCGAACTCAACCACGCCGCAGTCAATACCGGCGACAACCTGGAACTGAACGTGCAGATCAAAGGTGACGGCAACATCGCCATGATGCCGCCCCCCGCCACCGATTTCCCGGAAGAATTCAATTCGGACGAGCCCAATTCCGCCTACAAATCCCGGACGACCAAGACGTCATTTTACGGCGAAAAGGACTTCAAATACTACCTGGTTCCGCGCCGCAATGGCGATTACAACCTGGGACCACTGAAGTTTTTCTACTTCGATCCGCGGGAAAAACGCTACGATTCCCTGGTAGTGGACGACATCCCCATCGCCGTACAGGGCGAGGACCTCGATAACCTGATGCTGAAACAGTCCGGGCTGGATCGCTTCTACGAAAGCGCCCTCTCCGAAGCGGAAGAACAGGTGCGGCGCCAGGGCGGCGGGGGCACCTTGATTTTCCTGGGGGTCATCCTACTGGTCGCCGGGGCCTTTACCTTTCGCTTTGTGCGGCAGAAAAACGCCGCAGCCCAAGTGATAGAGGAAGAACCGGATCCCTGGAAACGACGTGCTTGATTTTTCCTACCCAAAGGACCCGCTATGTACCGATTGATTCTGTGCTTACTACTCGGAATGGGCTTGCAGGTTCGGGCACAAGATACCCTTCAGCTCCACCCCGACCTGCGGTTGATCGCCTTGGGACCACACACCTGGCAGCACACCTCAAACAGCATCATCGAACCCTGGGGCAAAGTCAGCTCAAATGGGTTGATCGTCGTGGATCAGAAAGAAGCCCTGCTCTTTGACACGCCGATGGAGGATTCCCTGACCGAAAGGTTGCTGAAGTACCTGCGCGAGGATTGGAAAGTGCAGGTCAAAGCCTTTGTCCCGAATCACTGGCACGACGACTGCGTAGCCGGCATGGATGTCCTGCAAGCCCAGGGAGTCCCCGTGTACACGCTCGCTACCACCAATGCCATTCTCCGGGACCACCAACTACCGCAAGCCGACTTTACCTTCTCCGAGCGAATTCTCCTCCGCGCGGGAAACGTAGACGTGCTGTGCCGCCACTACGGCGCTGGCCACACAGTCGACAATATCGTAACCTTCGTACCGGCGGATCGTGTGCTGTTTGGCGGATGCCAGGTGAAATCGGTCCATGCCACCTCTCTGGGCAATACCGCCGACGCCGACCTTGCCACCTGGCCCCACACCATTGCCCGCATTCAGGTGGCCCACCCCGGAATTCAGATCGTCGTCCCCGGCCACGGCGGAGCCAGCGGACAGGAAGCCCTGGACCATACCTTGCACTTGCTGAAGGCGCATTAAATTTTTTCTGGGTCGCCAAAAAGCCTGATCTGTGAAGATCAGGCTTTTTTTGTTATCAGAAATTCGCCCATTGCCGGCGGTTTTCCGCAATTGCCACCATTTTCGGGGCTAAAATCACCATTTTGGAGACTGAATATTCCTAAAAAAATGTAATTCCGAATGCCAGTTCGGAAGCTTTTATTGCGAAGGAATTCACAAATAAACAGGCAAGTCCCGGGAACTACCTGACCATCTAACACCTTAAATCTTTTTCAAAAATGTTGTATGCTATTCAATGCGATGGGCGTAGCCTAATTGCCACACTCGCAGTATCTTTTTTTCTGTTCAACGCGCTGATTGCCCAAAGCGGATTACCTGCCAGCATCACTACACTGGACCCGACCACTGCCCAGATCGATGTTGGATCGGCGAGTAACCAGGCCAGTAACCTGCACACAGTCAGCCTCAAACTGGCCAGTGAGACGGGCTGGGGAAGCAATCCGCCGCACAACTGTACGGTGTCACTGACTGGATCCTGGTTTACTTCGGCGACCGGTTCCTGGACCGCCACCTGGACCTACCCTGACGATAGCTCGTACGTGATTCTGGAAATCTATGACACCAATGAAGACACCTACAGTGGCTACGGGAAATTCCTCACCCTGGAAAATCCCAGCGGCATCGGTAACCTCACTTTGGAAGACATCTTCCGCCGGACTGATCCGGGGATCACGGTCACCGCGACGGGTACCGGCGCGACGACCTCGGACTGGAAAGCCTATCCCAATCCGATTTCCGCCGGAGCGACACTTTTCCTCTCAGGGGTACCCCGCACGGAAACGCTGACCATGACCGACGCCCAGGGCCGGCGGGTGTATTCCGGTTCGCCGAAAAACGGCCGGATCACCTTGCCGACACTGCCCCGGGGAACCTATTTCTTAATGCGTCCCACCATCGACGGACAAACCTCACGAGCCCAACGCATCATCGTTGAGTAATGACCAGCAAGCTATTGTTGACTCCGATCAGCCTCCTCCGGGGGCTGATCGTTTTTGTTTTATACCGCTTCCAAAACCCCATTCAGCCATTTTTTCTCCCAATTCGGAACCGGGGCGGCGGCGAGGTCGCGCCGAAATGCGGCCCGGTAATCGCTCCGCTGGGATACGGCCACTTTTCCCTCCAAAAGCGCCACCAAGCGTTCGTAAAATCCGATTACCTGGCGGGTCCGCGCGGCGCTCTGGTAGTGCTTGCCTTCCATCTTTTGCAACCACATCCTAAGATTGGCCATGCTTGCTTCCAATTCCGGCACCTCGGGATCCGCCTTACCCGGTTCTGCTTCCGCGCCCAGGGCGCACTTGAAAATCAAATCATAAACCTGCAACTGGAACAGTTGATCCGAAAACTGCAGGCCCGAAATCCGCTGAAAAGCCCCTTTGAAGCGATCACAGAAAAACAGCTTCCATCCTGCACAGAGTTGCAAGAAATTCGTGCGGTCGCCTTTGGTGAGATCAAGTTTCGTCCGGACCCGGCGCAGCAAGGTATCCACCCGCTCGATGTGCCGTGCGGTACCCAAACGGTAACCGGTGATGACCAAATTCCGAACGGCGATGGCCGGAACGCGACCGTTTGGCGTCAAGATCCGGCCCCGCGCAAACAGGTGGTGAAACAAGTCGAAGTAGGTGCCGCTGAATTCCTCCCGGCCCCGATTGATCTGCCGGGCGATGATGTTTGACAACAGCCCAAATCCATAGCCGTCCTCGTCGAAAAGGTGCTTGTCCCGGGCGGCGAGGGCGCACAATTCCCGAACGGCATCGGGGTCATTGGCTCCCGCTCCCCCCGGTTGCATCCCCGCGTAGAGCAAGTGGAGCACCCGCTCGTAGAACTGAACCTGCAAATCTTGCAAAAACGCGGCAGCGCGCCCGGTTTCGTATACTTTGCGCAAGGCCAGGGTCTGCTGAATGTAATGTTGCGAAAAGGCCCGATCCGACCGCGCCCGGTGATTCGTGATCATGATGCAGGATTCGCGCAGGCGGGTGATGTAGTGGCGCCAATCGGCCGCATCGATCTTGCGGTCGGTCATGGAATCGTAGCCAGCCCGATCTTCGGAGCGGGGCTGGGAGCTGGCAAATGCTTCACAAAAATGGGTCTCAGCCCGCGCAAAAAGGTCCAGCCGCCGATTTTCCCGCAGGCGCCGATTCAGTTTCGCGTATTGAGTTTGGTATTCTTGCCACAGCAGCGGTTCCCGGTGCAGCGGCATCGGTCCGGCCACCTGGTCCAGTCCTTCCAGCCAGCCCAAACGCAACCGCTCACGGTCCGAATTCACTTCCGAAATCGCTTGATCGATGGCCACGTGTGCCTTAAATGCTTCCATGAAATGGCTCAGGGCCTCCAAACAGCGGGGGCGGGAAAATACCGATTCGGGAAAGGCCCGCGCAAAAAACTCCTCCAGCGGCGTGTCGGGCTGTTCCCGTAAGCCCATCAGGGTTTTCAGCACCATCGGGACCGTCGACCGGCCGGTGTACAGGTAAGAATCGAGGTACTGCTGAAAACGTCGCTGGGCCTTACCGGTGAGCAAAGAAACGATGCGAAATGATTTCGTCGGGCCAATCGTGCGGATTTCGGGTTTGGTTTCCATCCCTGAATAAACAAATTTTATGTATTTTTTCTCATCATATTTTCACTCAATCGATTCTGGTATGCATTTTATATCCAAAATGACTGGATATTTTCTCCTCTGCAGAATATTGAGACTGGCATTTTTTCCCACTTTGCTTTCGCCAGAGAGAAAAACGGTGCTCCCTTTATCAAACACCGAAAGATCAAGAAAAAATTGAGAAGTTGGTAAAATTGATTGAGAAGCGGAAATGCCAGTTTACACGAGATTTTCTCCCTTTGTTTCCGCACCAACCTGAGAAAGAAG
>JBCCQH010000185.1:0-6913 GCA_039024435.1 Bacteroidota bacterium | reverse complement strand
GCCATGTACCAACGGGTGGGCTCGCTGCTGGGGGAGGCCAACTGCATTCAAAGTTTGGGTAAGATCGCCTTTCGAAGTTCGGATAACGCCAAAGCGAGGGATCTCTTTGGGCGGGCCATTGCCATGTACCAACGGGTGGGCGATCTGCTGGGGGAGGCCAACTGCATAAGAAGTTTGGGTAAGATCGCCGAGAGTGAGGACGACCTCGATGAGGCAACGGCTCTCTTTCTTGATTCCTTGGACAAATATCAACTGTCCGGTGCAGTCTACTCGGTGGCGGTGACAAAAGTCTACCTCAGCAAAATTGCGCCCTCGGAAGCGGCGAAAAAGCGACTATTCGACGAGGCGGTGGAAACTTTTGCGCGGATTGCGATGCCTTGGGAAATTGACTGGGCAAAAGATTATTTGGGGATCTCCGACTGATCAATTCGCTCTTGTGCACCGGTTTTTCCCGCCTGCGATTTTCGCAAGCTCCCTCAAGGGCCTATGGCCCCAATCTCCGCCAAATCCACCGCATCGGAAAAGCAGTTGCTCAATCCGGTCGGGGAGTGCCGGCAGAAATATATCGTTTCCCAATCGCACCGAGATCATCATTTTGGACGAACACGAACTCTAATCCTACCCCCCCAAAAGATCGGGCCGCCGAACCCGGGGTGGGAACGACGGCCTCTCCTTCCAAAATGGTAACTGACTAAGTGTTCTCAGATTGATCTGACTCCGGTGGAGAATCGGCGGCGGGACGACGCTCCGGAGGCGGACGATTCGGCACATCCCCCGGACGGCGCTCGGGACGTCCGGTCTCGGCCGGGGGATCCGGCCGGCGTGGGGGCTGTTCTGTTTCGTTTCCGCTCATGCGTCTGTCCTTGGGCTGCAGGCGGGCACACGGCCCGCCCACAACACGGTGCTCTGTTGATTGATGACTCGTGGGTGCCGGGGGGGTAAGAAAAGTGTAAGTCAGTTACCCGTTCGGAATGATTGCTGCTTGAGGCGGCCGGAGCCATCCGATCCTGAAATAACGCCGCATCACCTCCGGCGCGAAGCCATTAAAAGTGCTGCTACATCTATATGTCGTTCCTCACGGGTGAATTGTGAATTTTTCGACTTAGCGCGGATTTTTTGCCAGGGATTGTTGACCGAAATGTTACAAGGATGTGGTTAAGTCCGCTGAATACCAGAAGAATAGAAAGGAGTGCCCCGGAATAAACAATGCACAAAACGCCGAATAATTATTTACGGGGCCGGAAAATTATTTCAGGCGGTCGGGATTGTTGGCGATGAAATTGCCCCAGGCGCTCTTGCGGTTGCCTTTCTTTTTGCTGGGCGAATGCTGCGGGAGATCGCGCTGCAAGAAATGGCACACCGCCACCGCCAATCCGTCCGAGGCGTCCAGCGCCGTCGCTTCGGCAAACTTGAAATGAAGCAACTTTTCCAGCATCGCCATCACCTGCGACTTCCCGGCGTTGCCACTGCCGGTGATGGCCATTTTGACCTTTTTGGGGGCGTATTCGCGGATGGGAACCTCGCGGTAAAGGGCCGCCGCCATCGCCACGCCCTGGGCCCGCCCCAATTTGAGCATTGACTGGACATTTTTGCCGTAGAAAGGCGCCTCAATCGCCATCTCGTCCGGCAGGTACTCCTCGATCAGGCCCAAGGTCCGCTCAAAGATCCGCTTCAACTTCAGCGAGTGGTCATTGTCCTTGACCTTGCGCATGTCGATGATGCCGTAATTGATGATCGCCATCCGATTGCCCACGCAGCGGATCACGCCGTAGCCGGTGATATTGGTCCCCGGATCAATGCCCAGAATGATGCGTTCAGTATCGGTGGGAGTCGCCATACAATCGAAATTACGCACAATGGGTGACAAATGGGAAGGGGAATCTCCACTGCCGGCAGCCCCCGTGTGCCGCACCCGCCGGACGGCTGGGGAAAAAATGCTAATTTGAGCCGGGATGGCAACCGCTACCTTTCACGAAATTGCGCAGATATGATCCTGAAATTTTGGGGGGCAGCCCGGACGGTTACCGGCAGCATGCACCTGATCCACTTGGACAATGGCAAGAAAATTCTCCTCGATTGTGGCCTCTACCAGGGAAAAGAAGGCTTTGCCGACGAGTACAACCGCAGCTTTCCCTGCCCGCCGGAAGAGATCGACCTGCTCATATTGTCCCACGCCCACATCGACCACTGCGGCAACATCCCGCAACTGGTCAAAGCCGGATTTCGGGGCAAAATCTACTGCACCCACGGCACCAAGGACCTCGCGACCCTGCTGCTGACCGACAGCGCCGGCATCCAGGAAAAAGACGCCAAGTACGAGAACCGGTACCGCCGCCGCCGCGGACTGGACCCCATCGCGCCGCTCTACACCCTGGCCGATGTCCCGGCCGCCCTGGGCAACTTCGTGACCCTGCCCTACGGACATTGGACCCCAATCGACGAAGACATCGAATTGCTGTTCCTGGATGCCGGGCACATGCTGGGCTCCGCCTCGGTGTCCCTGCGGATCCGGGAAGGCGGTGAGACGGTGAAAATCGGATTTACCGGCGACATTGGGCGTCCGGGCCGGAGGATCCTGCGCGATCCCGTCCCGATGCCGCCGTGCGATTACCTGATCAGTGAATCGACCTACGGCGGGCGCGTCCACGAAACGATCCAGGATTCTCAAGGACTCCTGCTGGACATCATCCAGGAAGCCTGCGTAAAGAAGCGCGGCATCCTCGTCATTCCCGCCTTCAGCGTCGGGCGGACGCAGAACATCGTCCAGTCCCTTGACCAGTTGGAGACCGAAGGCAAACTCCCGCCCATCCCCGTGTACATCGACAGTCCACTGGCGGTCAATGCCACCGAGGTCTTCCGGATGCATCCCGAGTGCTACGACGAAGAACTGCTGGAATACATGACCTGGGATCCGAACCCCTTCGGTTTCAACGGGCTGCACTATATCCGGGAAGCGAAGGACTCCAAGGCCCTGAACGAGCGGGATGGCCCCTTTATCGTGATCAGCTCGTCCGGGATGATGACCGCCGGCCGGGTGCTGCACCACCTCAGCCACACCATTGAGGACCCGCGCAATACCATCCTGGTGGTGGGATACTGCGCAAAAAACACCCTCGGGGCCCGGATCGTCCGGGGGGACAAAAAAGTGCGGATCTTCGGCGACGAGTACCGGGTCCGGGCCAATGTCGTGCGCCTGAATGCCTACAGCGGCCACGCCGGCCAAAACGAAATGTACCAATTCATTCGGGCCGGGCAGGATCCGGAAAAAATCAAGCAGATTTTTCTGGTCCACGGGGAAGAAGACCGGGCGGAAAAGTTTCGGGACCACCTCATTGCGCGGGGGTACGCGCACGTACTGGCGCCGATGCGGGGGGAATCACTGCGGCTGTGACGACATTTTCCCGACACCGCCGGCAGTGGATTTTGGCCTTTCGGATCGTTTCGACGGTGCTGGCCTTGGTCTACGTGGGCTGGAAGCTGTACGACCGCCGGGCGGAGATGGAGCGGATGTGGGGCTCCGGCTGGGAAGGGTCGCGGATGGCGCTGTTGGGCGTGGTGATCGGGCTCATGGGCCTGAACTACGCTTTGGAGGCGCAAAAGTGGCGCATCATTTTGAAGCCGTTTTATGCGGTGCTTTCGCTGGGGAAATCGGTGGTGGCGGTATTTGCCGGGATGGCCGCCGGGGTGTTCACCCCGAACCGCATCGGTGAGTATGCGGGACGGATTCTCTTCCTGGCCGAAGGGCGCCGGGTCGAGGCCATTGTCGCCACTTTCATTGATCGGATCTGCCAACTGCTGGTGACGCTGGTGACGGGATTTGCCGCCTTTGGGGGACTGATATGGCGGGATGCCGGCGTGGCGGGCGCCTTGCTGCAAGACCCCGGGGTGCGCCTGCTGTTTGTGATTTTTACCCTGGCCATGACGGTGTTCATTGGCTTGTTTTTGGCGGCACCGGGGCGCTTGGCGGGACTATTGCCCGGTGCCTGGAGCAAGTCGGAGTGGGTGCGGAAATTGAAGTACGCAATGGAACATTTGCCCTGGCGTTTGGTCCGGCGGGTGTTGGGGCTGTCCTTCTTGCGTTACATGGTGTTTTCCTCCCAATACGTCCTGCTGATGCTGGCCTTTGGCTATCAAGTGGAAGACGGCCTGTTGCTGGCCTACTGCATGGTGGCGTTGATCTTTCTCGGAAAATCAGTTTTGCCGGTCATGGGAATTTTTGAACTGGGCGTCCGCGAGTCGGTTGCGATCCTGGTGATGTCTTATTACGGCGTGGATCCGGTGTGCGCCTTCAGCAGCACCTTTCTGTTGTATCTGATCAATATCCTCTTGCCAACGCTGATCGGAGTGGTCGCGTTGCAGCGGATTGAGTGATGCAATGCCCCGCGGGCGGGGCTCTGATCGAGGAAAAATTTACCGAAGGTTCTCAGCCCGGGCATCCCTCAGCCCTCGGTGAGCTTCCAGGGCCAGCGGTCGGGGAAGGTGCCCTCGTAGACCATATCGCCATCCGGCGCCCACTCGGGACGCCGCAAAATGGCCATGATGATCTCGGGAATGATTACGTAGTTGATGTAGTTTCCGTAGCAGATGTGCAGGCCCCAACCGAAGTGCAAGTAACTGTCCAGGGGGCGATCCGGGAGGATCTTGCGGGGTTTGGGGAAAACCGTGGGGTCAAACATCGCCGATTGGGTCATGGCGTAGACCTTGCTTTGGGCTTTGATTTTGCGGCGTTTGCCGGAAGCCGAGACGTACTTTTCCTCTTCGGAATAGCGGATCAGCAAAGGATTCGACGGCTTGTAGCGCAAGGCATCCAGGGCCAGCCCCCGTACCGCTTTGAGGTCGTTTTCCTCACTGGATTTGCGGGCGGCCGCGAGGGCTTTGGGGCGTTTGAACAGCTCAAATAGGGCGTGGGCGCAGACCCGCGAGATCGGTTCTTCCCCGCCCAGGTAGGAGCCGGAGACATTGCGGCGGATGCCGTCGTTGTCGAGTGCGGGTTTGCCGCTTCCCTGCAAGCTCACCAGCCGGGAGATGACATCGTTGGGGAGGCGACCGCCGCGCTGGGCGACTTCCGCGCGGGCTTCGATGATGTCGAGCAGGTACTTGTTCCACTCATCGGAAGCGACCGTGGCGCGGCTTCGGAGGTCGGGATCGTCGTCCAGGTTCAGGAATATGTCCCAAAAGATGAGCCGGTTCCAGCGCAGAAGGTCCGCTTCCGGCGCACCATTGACCCCAAAGTAATCGCCGACCGTCCGCAGGGGTACAATCCGGGTAAAATCCGCGACGAGGTCCAGACTTTTGCGGGCGGTGGCTTCGTCGAGCAATTTTTCCGCCAATTTTCGGGCCGCGATTTGGATGCGATGGGCATCTTCGCGCAAAATGATTCCGTACATGACCCCCTGCTCGTGCTTGAGTTGGGGGCCCGCATCCAGTCCGAGCAGGAACGGCCCCACGTGCCGTTCGACATTCACCGCATTGATCGGGCCGATGGTGAAATCTTCGTCGCGTTCCAAAACTTCGACGACATCCGCATAGCGAAAAACAAACGTACTCGATTTGTAGCGGACCACCGGTGCGATGTTGCGGGCTACGCGGTACAGGAATAGCGTCAGGGCAGATTTGATCGACATATCAGGAGCTTTCAGAGTTCATGTAGGCCAGGTACTTCAGCCCGCGCATTCCCGGCATGAAAAAGTAAGCGCCGCCCACCACGTGGACGTGCCGCTTCAGCCCTTGCACTTTGCGGCGAATGGGCTGAGCCGGTATCGTAAAATCGTGGGTGAACGCTTTGTTCCGCGAATCCTTGATCCCGAGGACCGGATCCGGATCTTCGTACATCCCCTCAAACTTGGTGTTGTTGTTCCAGGTGTGCTGGATGAATTCAAACTGCCGGGCGATGTCGGTATTGAAGCAGATAAAGTGCAGGCCACGGGGGGCGCCATCGTCGGGCGCGCTGAGGAAACTGCTCGGTTCAAAATCCGGGCTTAGGGGCGCGCCGTAAATCCGGCCCCGGCGCAGGATGCGGTGCCGCTGGGAGATGCGCTGCGCCCGCTCGGGCTTGTTGCGCTGCAGGGAATCTCGGGGATTGCTGCGGCGCACGTGCGATCCCACCGGGCACTTGAACCCCTCAAGATCTTGCTCGTAATAGAGAAAATCGTTTTCCCGGGCTAGGTCGGGCTTGTCTTCCTCGGGCGAGACCGTGATGGGGCAACCGCTGGGCCAGCGACCCACCATCTTGGCGGCGAGTTGGATGGCCGGCCCAGGACCGGCGTCCGGATTTTCTTTTCGGACCGCTTCCTGAATGAAACCCCAGAAGCCCTTCACGTCCTGGGACAACTGGCGGAAGATCATGTAGCTGCCATTGCGCCCCAAATCGCGAAACGCGGAATCTTGGGCGGTCGGGAGGATGCCCTGCGGGTCCTGGTTGGTCGGCACCAAAGGGGAATCGGGAAGCTCGTGGTAGGCATTGTTGTAGCCGAGGATGAATTCGCCGGCGGGCGATTCGGGGTTGCCCGGGGTGCCCGATTTTTTCAGTCCGGGAATGATCGGCTGCGAGACCCCATCCCGAAACCCAAAATGTTCTTTGTGCATGGGATTCGGGATGGTGTCCAGCCGAGCGGTGCAGACAATATCGGCATCGGCGAGGGTGGCGTCGAGTGGACCCTGGCTCTTTTGGAGGGTCGTCTGGTCAATGGCGTAGCGCATTAGCACCGCGTGGATGACCTCATTGCGGGGACCGCCCCACGCCCAGTTTTCCGCTGCGCTGTCGCCCAGATCGCCCAGCAGACGCGCGCGGTAATCGCCGCCGAGCCCTTGGATAAATTCCGTCCGGAGGTAGTGCGTCGCATCCAGGTCCAGGCCCAGCTTGCCCAGGCCCGCGTGGGTAAAGGCGATTTGCCGGCGCTCGGGGAGCGGCTTT
>JBCCQH010000184.1:0-7372 GCA_039024435.1 Bacteroidota bacterium | reverse complement strand
TTTGATCTCTGGGTGTTTTTGTGATCGTTGCGCCTGGCCTTGGCCTGCCGCTACGATCAAAATACACTGTACATAAAAAACTCATTTTCAATTCATTAAATAAATACTTGAGCAATTTCTGAGAAAAGCATTCAATTTCACCAACGACAATCCCTTCGTCGCATGAAGGAAAAATTTATCCTCCTCAGCCTTGCGGTTAGCATTTTTGCCGCCTGTAATCCTCCATCGAACCCAGGAATCGACCGGGCAAACCTGAAAAAACGCAAGCTCGAATCGCTCGATATCGAGCTATCCCTTCCCCCGACCATTCATGCTCAAAAGATCGGAAATTGACACCTTTTTGCGGATCGTTCGCGGGAGAATACCCGTACCCCCCGATCATTTTCCCTTTCCCCCGCCCTTCCCGATGCCCGGGCTCGCGATTACACCGAATCCATCAAGACCTCCACCCGGCATATCCAATACAATGTCCTCCAATCCCACGAGGGCTCCGGCGGACCCGAGGAACGGCCAGATCCTCATAAAGTCCCCCCACCAAACCCTCCACTTCCAATCCCACAGCCAAGGCCCCCATCCCAAGGCCAACTGGTGCCTCCCTTACCTCAAAACCATTCGTCCCAACTGACACAAAAGGGACAAAATTTCACATTCCCGGCGCCCCTTTCTGCCCGCCATTCGGTTGAATCTTCCCCCGCCCATCCGTAACTTTGCCCTTCATTTAAATTAGGGATCTTTCGTATGCTCACCAAAGTTCGCATCTCGCTGGACGTACTCCTCAAAGCGTTTCGCCTCATGTCTACCGCCAAGGAAATGGCCATTCTCTATGAGGAAAACAAGGCGGTCACCAGCAAATACGTCCATGCTACCTCCCGCGGACACGAAGCCATTCAGTTGGCCCTGGGCATGCAGTTGTTGCCCCAGGATTTTGTCGCGCCCTATTACCGGGACGATTCCATCCTACTGGGCATTGGCATGACGCCCTTCGACTGCATGTTGCAATTGCTGGCCAAGCAAACCGATCCCTTCTCCGCCGGCCGCACCTATTACGCCCACCCGTCGCTGCGCGATGCCGACAAGCCCAAGATCCCGCACCAGTCGTCTTCCACCGGCATGCAAGCCATCCCCATGACCGGAGCCGCCCACGGGATGAAGTACCGCGAGGCGATGAACCTCCACAGTTGGAAACAAGAAGGAGAGCCCGACCAATATTTTCCGGTGGCAGTCTGCTCTCTCGGCGACGCAGCCATCACCGAAGGGGAAGTCTCAGAAGCATTTCAAGAAGCCGCCCTGAACCAACTGCCCATTCTCTATCTGGTTCAGGACAACAAGTGGGACATCTCGGCCACCCACACCGAGACCCGCTCCCAAAATGCCTACGAATTCGTTCAGGGCTTCAAAGGACTGGAAGCGATCAGCATCGACGGCAGCGATTTCATCGAAAGTTACGACACGGTCCAAACGATTCTCGACACGATTCGCCGGGAGCGCCGTCCATTTCTCCTGCACGCCGAAGTGCCCCTGCTCAACCACCATACCTCGGGGGTGCGCAAGGAATGGTACCGTTCGGCGGAGGACCTCGCCGAACACGCCCTGGACGATCCCTATCCGAAACTGCGCAACGAGCTCCTGAAGATCGGCATTCCCGAGGACGACTTGCAGGAAATCGAAACCGAAACGCGCGCCCTCGTCCAGGCCGATTACGAACGCGCCTTGCAGGAACCCGAACCCGGTGCGGCCGACCTCGCCACCCACATCTACGCGCCCACGCCCATCACCCAGGAGATCGGCGAGCGGGAACCAGTCGACGGGCAGGAAGTCCCCATGGTAGATGCGGCTCTGCACGCCATGGATGAATTGCTGCAAGCCCATCCCGAAGCCCTGCTCTACGGCCAGGATGTCGGTGGCGAACTCGGAGGCGTATTTCGCGAAGCGGCCACCCTCGCCAAAAAATACGGGGATACCCGGGTCTTCAACACCCCAATTCAAGAAGCCTACATCGTCGGGAGCACCGTCGGCATGAGCGCCGTGGGCCTGAAACCGGTCGTCGAAGTGCAATTTGCCGACTACATCTGGCCCGGTGTCAATCAGTTGTACGCGGAGGTGAGCCGTTCCTGCTTCCTCTCCCATGGAAAATGGCCAGTCCAAATGCTACTGCGGGTCCCTATCGGCGCCTACGGCAGCGGCGGCCCCTTCCACAGTTCCAGCGTGGAGTCGGCAATCCTCACGATGAAAGGCCTCAAAATTGCCTATCCCTCTAATGCCGCCGACATGAAGGGCCTCTTCAAAGCGGCGTTCCACGACCCCAATCCGGTGGTGCTATTCGAGCACAAAGGCCTCTATTGGGGCAAGGTGCCCGGCTCAAAAGCGGCCCGCTGCGTGGAACCGGATGCGGACTATGTGGTGCCCTTCGGCAAGGCGCGCATTTACCTCCCGGCCGACGGTACCGCCATCGAAAATGGCGATTCCTGTGTGGTCATCACCTACGGCATGGGGGTACACTGGGCGAAAAATGCCACCAAGCAGCGCTTCAAAGGCCGCGTAGAAGTATTGGACCTGCGCTCTCTGCAGCCTTACGATTGGGAGATGATCACCGAGCGCGTGCGCATTCACGGCAAGGCGATTGTACTCACCGAAGAAGCGGTAGAGAATTCATTTGCCCAGTCCCTCGCCGGTCGGATATCGGAAGAACTGTTTACCGCGCTGGATGCACCGGTGCGGGCCATTGGTTCGGAAAATCTGCCCGCGATACCGCTGAATTCCATCCTGGAGGGCCTCATGCTCCCCAATGCGGACAAGGTCGCCGATCACCTGGAATGGCTACTCAGTTACTGATCCCGCATGGCGCTCATCCCTTGGTACACCTACGGACTGCTGGCCCTGCTGGGCGTATTTTCCTGCTCGATTGGGGACCGCGTCCCGGAATCACCTGCCACCGATGACCCGACGCCGTACCGGTTTTGGGTCGCCGGGCACGCTTACGGACATCCCGACGAATCGATTGACAGCCTCGGATTGTTTCCTCCCTTCTACCGGGAACTGCCCGGCCTGGCCGCCGATTCTACAGTGGAATTTGGGGTGCTGACGGGGGATGTGGTGAAATGGAACATGCCCGAACGCCACGATTCGGTGGTCCAGCAATTGACCCGCTTTGCGCAAAGGACTTACTTGGTTCCCGGCAACCACGATACCGACGGCGGCCAGAACTACGACAATTGGCACGCTTACTACGGCTTGTCCTGGTACAGCCAGCGCATCCACAACGATTTGTACCTGTTCCTGGATCCCAATCTCGACCATTGGCGGATCAATGACGCGCAGATGGCGATGCTGCAAGTAGAGCTCGCCGAACTGGCCGATGTCCACAACATCTTTGTCTTCATGCACCAAGTGCTCTGGTGGTCCCCCGAACCGGACTCTGCTTTCCACGCGTTTGAAGCCAATTCGCCCTTCGGACGGGCCGACTCGCTCAACTTTTGGGACGAGGTAGTGCCCATGTTTAACGGATTGGAACAGGAGGTTTACTTTTTTGCTGGCGATGTCGGCGCTTGGTGTAGGACGCGCTCGCTGGGCTACTATCAAAGTGGCAATATCCACTTCCTGACCAGTGGGATGGGTTGTCACCACAAAAGCAACTATCTCCTGGTCTCGGTCAATGCGGACCGGGAGGTTTCCATCGATGTGAAATGGATCGGGCGCCAGGTCCACGATCCGGCGGCGTTGGGAACCTTGGAGGACTGGCGGATTGTGCCCTGAGTCGTTTGATCCGGCAGGCACTGCAAAACTTATCTCGATCAATATTTACTGTCTTTTACCCCAGAAAATGAAAAAAGTCACCGAGCAACTCCGCGAATTTGATTCCCAGGACGCCTACATGATCCACATCTTTCAGTCGGGAAATGACATCGCCGTGCCGTACATCAATCTCTCCCTCGGGGAGCATCCGCTCAATCAATTGGGCGACACAGCCTACGTAAATCAGGCGGTCTTGTTGGTGCGCAACCTGTCCTACCTCAAGGCCAGTGGGCAGCTTATACTCGGCGAACGTCCCGATTTTCTGACCCCGGTGTATCCCTTTGGCGGCATCAACCTCATCGGGCAAGCGGGCATCGGTGAATTTGAGTTTTGGGGAGGGCAAATGGCCATTTTGCTGCCGGACCGCGTGCAATTCTCGCTTTCGCCGTTTCCGCATCCCGATCCAAACGATGCGGCCTTGCAAGCATTCTTTTTTTTGGATGGCCCCGATTATCCCGAACTGCAGGCCACCAACTGGGCCCCGCTCCTGCTGGAGCAAGCAAACTGATTGCGCCGACTTGCGGCGGCAAAATTAGCGCACTTCCTCACCCCAGCGCGTGTAGCCTTCGGATTTGGGGTGGGGAGCCGGGCAGCTTTCGGTAGGCAGGCGCAATTTGTTGCGGACCCCGCATCCGCACAAGTTACAGACAAGATTTCCGGTTCGCTCACCGGGTTCGTCCACAAATTTGGCGGTGGAAACGATTTTTTGCAGAGTCTTTTCCGGCGGACGCAAATGAAAGCATTGTAAACAGGCCTTTTCCCGGCGGGAGATCATCTCTTCGGTTGCGGGCAAAAATCCACTGTGGGCCCAGCGCAAGAGGGCTTTGCTGCCCCGGGCAATCAGGTTGAGATTGTCTAGGGGCAGGGCCTCGACTTCAGGATCATCGTCCACGGAAGGCAGATTTTTAAGGAGGTAATCCCGCCAAACCGGAGCTTGCCGGGAAGCCAGCAATTGCTGGGCAAATCTTTTGCTGCGCAAAGCGAGCCGCAATACCTCTTCCGCGACCGGAGCTTCTAGCCCGATCATTTCTCCAAGGGCCGCACATTGCTCGGCAATCGACGACCATTTGCCTTCTTCCAGGATATCACTGGCTGCAAAAGACATCGGGGAGCGCTATCGGGCTTTGATTTCACGAACTTCAACCATGGTATCAATGTAGCCGGTTTCCAGGCATTGCTCGTGGGGACCGCACCAATGCCGAACAACATCTCCGGTGACGACTACCCGCCGGTTTTTGAGGGCCTCGACCTCAGGTTTCCAAGTTTTGCCTTCGGCGTATACGTAGGCATTGGCGAGCAGTACGCCATCCACCATCGCGCGGTTGCCCTTGGTGATGACGAGTTTGCCCTTGAGGGTACGTTCGCCGAGGGGTTCGTCGCGGGCTTCCCGCGGCGGTTCAAGCGGTTCCAAACCAAAGTGATTCATGGCATTTTGTGTTTCAGTGGAGGGATTGGTATGGATCGTTGCTGCCGTATCCGCTTGCGCAGCCAGCGGAAGCTGCCCCCCCAATGCGAGGAAGGAAACCAGCAGCCATCGTTGAAATATCTTGTACACAAGATGAAGTTAGGAAATTTTTACGTGCGTTGTTGTACCCGGTAAATGCGCAAATACTGTACCAGGTAGCCAATCAACCCGGGCAAAAACACCAATTCCGCGGCAAACAGGACGTGGGGGCGGGCTTTTATCCGGAACACGCCTCGTTGGGTCCGGCCTCAACTTTACGGTCCACGGTGAAAAAATCGGTAAACCGTAGCCGGAAACTGCCCTGGTGAAATCTAGCTTGAACGTAGGCTACCCCGCCCGAACGCGGAGCTTACCGCGTTGCTTTCTTGCCATCCTCCTCGGTAAAAACATCGCCCCATAAATTGCGATTTTCATCAATTCAAAGCGGAAACCAGCGCAACATTTCCCTCAGCGCAGTCTACATCCGACCTTTCTCCAAGCAATTCCCTACGCTTGCCCTAACTTTGCCCTCCATGAGCGTAGATTGGTACAAATTCCGCTTGGGTGCGGGCGTGGCTTCGGAGCAGTTGCAGGCCCTGGTGACCGAGCAATCGCGGGCCTTTCGCAAGGCGGTCAATTGGCCCCGGCCGGGTGACCACGTCACCCAGCAAGAGCGCAGTGAGGCAGCACAAAATTACCTGAGCGCCTCCTCGGCGATGATTCCGTTCATCTCTTTCGTCGGCCGGGGCAAGCAGATCGACGCGAAAGCGATTGCCCACATTGCCTTCAACGACGTCTTTCCCCCAGAATGGCGCGAAGAAGCCAAAGCTACCCTGCTGCCGGAGCGCATCGCGGGGTTCCTGGAAAAATGGGAACGCTACGCCCAGGACCTGCGGATGGGATATTACCAAGATTACATCACGCAGTTGTTTCTCTCCGAAGATTACAACCTCGCCGGGCGAGGCTATGACGGCTGGCACCAATTGCTCACCCAACTGGCCCAAGCCAGCCACGCCGCCCTGGACCGCGGCGACGAGTGGGCCCAAACGGAAGCAACCCGTCGCACACTGGAGGAGATTTTGGGGGATCCCGTCCTGCCGCTCACGCCCGCCGTGCCGATCTTCCGTGAGGACTTGCGCGACGTGGACCTGAGCGCCGCGACCCAGGCGACATTTGAGGAATACAAAAAAGAAACCGAACGCCTCATGGCCCAGGTGATCGCCTGGAACCGCTGCGTACCCGAGGCCGAAAAACTGCGCATCCCCACTTTTATTCCGGTACAAGTGAGGATGCGCCAGCGCATCATGGCCAGCCGTGAGTGGCTGGGGCCGTTTTTTACTTGGTGCCACCAAGTCGTCGCGGAAGGCTGCGGCCTTTTCCTGGCCGCTTGATCCCACTCAGTCCGCTTCCAAAGCCTCAACTGCGGCTAAAATGTCCGCCGGCTCCGCGCGGTTCCGGTAATCCTTGTCCAGGAAGGCCCACTTGATGGTCCCATCCGTAGCGATCACGTAGGTAGCTGCCAGCGGCAATTCGTCCGATTCATCACCGTTGTAGCCGTGCAGGTCAAAGCCTTCCTGGTAAGCGACCGCCACTTCTTCGATCAGTTTGAAGACGATCCCGTACTCCCGGGCGACGCCGTTGTGCAGGTCACTCAGGACGGCAAATTCCAGGCTGTGCTTTTCCGCAGTGGACAAGGAATTGTCCGGCACCTCGGGGGTCAAAGCAATCAAACTCGCTCCGGCCGCCTTGAATTCCGGCAACGCTTCCTGCAGATAGTGCAGGGCAATGTTGCAGTAGGGGCACCAGCCCCCACGGTACCAAGTGAGAATGACCGGGCCGTTTTTCAGCACCTCCGAAAGCGTGACCGGATTGCCCGTCGCGTCGTTCAGCGTAAAATCGGGTGCGGCGTCCCCCACCTTTTTGGCCGAGGCCAGGGTGCCGTCCGTCTCCACCGCGTCGATGCCTCGGTTGTACGAATCGATCTTTTCCGAGGGCGCTTTTTCCAGAAAAGCATTTTTCTTCGCCGTGAGGCTGTCTTTGAGCGGGGTCAATGCGGCGGCTTTCATGGGTGTATTTTTGGTTGGTGAAGGGTTTTCAGAAGGGGTTTCGCGCGGTTCGGCGCCGCAGGAGGCGAGC
>JBCCQH010000183.1:0-7586 GCA_039024435.1 Bacteroidota bacterium | reverse complement strand
TTTTTTATTGATTTAAAATTTTTTTTTTTTTTTAATTTTTTTTTTTCTGGTCGCGGCCGGCCTGGCCCCCCCGCTACGATCAAAATATCGCCCATTGATCAAAACCTCGCACCATGACGCCCCCCGCAACGACGCACAGAATAACCTGCCGATTGCATCCCTAGACCCTGAGCCCGGAGGTTGAAGCGTGCGATAAAATACCGTCCGACTGAAGCTTTGTCCTTCCTTCTCACAACTCCGCCAAAAACTCCTTCAACCCTTGCCCACTTTCCAGGCCCAGCTTCTTCCGTACCCGGTACCGCGCGACCTCGACACTGTTCGTGGCGATGTTGAACACCGCGCCGATCTCTTTTGAGCTCAATCCCAGTCGAATCATCGCACACAAGCGCCGATCCTTTTGCGACAACTCCGGATGCTGCACCTCCAATTTGTGAAAAAAGTTTTGCTGGGCTTCCTGCACGAACAACTGAAACTCCTGCCGCTCTTTCTCCAGGCTCAAAGTTTGGCTGACCAGCAGGCTCAATTCCTTGATTTTGGTGCTGTCGGCACCTTTGCGGAGTGACTTCAGTTCCCGGTCCAATAGCTCCAGCAAGTCATTGCGCCGCACGATGTTCATGGCCAGGTTGGTGATTTCGCGGCTTTTGTAGCCGATTTCTTCTTGCAAACGCAATTTTTCGGCTTTGGCCGCGCGGATTTCCGCCTCAGCCAGGGCGCGGTCCTTTTCTTTGAGGGCCTTTTCCTTGCGGATGCGCCCCCGCAAGACCGCGACCAGAATCCCGCCGCCGAGCAGCAGCCCCAAAATGACGCCCCCCAAAGCCAGCTTGCGCCATTGGTCCAGCTCCGCCTCTTGCTGCCCCTCCGCGATGACCCGGTCCTTGAGTTCGGTATCGTAGCGGATCTCCAGTTCGGAGATCGCATCTGCTTTGGCCTTACTGAAAATGGAGTCGTTCAAGGCTTGCAGCGCCCGCTGGTGAAACAGGGCCGAATCGAGGCGGCCGAGTGCTTCGTAGGCATTGGCGAGGACTTCGTGGGCGGTGGCCAGGGGAAGCAAAGTTCCGGTGGGCTCGCCGGTTTCGAGGGAGCGCAAGGCCCAGAGGATGGCTTCCCGATGGCGCTCGGTTTTGAGGTAGAGCTCGCCGAGCTTCAGTTGGGAGACGGCGATCTCGTAGGGGCTGTTGATCTGCTGGGACAGTTCCAGCGCCCGTACGTAAATCGATTCGGCTTCCGCGATGCGCTCCTGTTGGATGTAGATCGTGCCCATGTTGGAGAGGACCTTGGACTGGCCAAAGATGTTGCCGATGGCCTCGTAACCCGCTAGCGAGGTCGCGTAGTGGTCCAGGGCTTCGGGGCCGCGTCCCTGGTCTTTGAGGGCAAGGCCCAGGTTATTGAAAACCATCGAAGTGCCATTGGTGTCGGCGGCGAGGGTAAAGTAGCGCGCGGCGCGGCGGTAATATTCCTCGGCCTTGGCTTGGTTTTCCATGCGGTTGTGGATGTTGCCCACATTGTTGTAGAGGGTGCCGAGCCGCTCCTGGACCCCGTGGCGTTCAAAGTAGCGCAGCGAAGCCAGGAAATAGGTCAATGCCTGGTCGTAGTCGGACAGGCCTTGGTAGATGAGGCCGAGATTGTTGCTGACCTTGGCCATGCCCAGGCTGTCGTCCAGGGCTTCCCACCGCCGGTAGGCGTCTCCGTATTTTTCCAGGGCCAGGGCATAGTCACCCACGACCCAAGCCGCCGTGCCTTGTTGGTTGACACTTTGGGCGATTTTGGCAGGGAGATTGGCCTCCTCGGCGATTTGTTGGGCATGCTCGGCGTATTGGCTAGCCATAGCGGGATCGCGGTAAAGCTGGGCGTTGGAGCGGTCGAGGAGCGACTGGATCTGGGTGGTATCGTCCTGGCCGGCCAGGGCAGCGGCGAGTGAATCGGGCAATTGGGCCATTGACCCGAACCCAAGTACGAGGAAATAGACGGTCAGGAAGATGTGTTTCATGTTCAGAGGTAAATATACCCGCAAAGTCAATGCGGCTGGGGAAATATTCGTGGGGATTGCGCGGAGATTGTTGTATTTTCCGACCTCGTGATTCAACTATGGGCATAAAAGTACCGGAACGACGACCCCGCCACAACCCGGCGATCAATTCCTGGCACCGATCCACCTCGGGGTCAGGCCGCGTGGTTGCTTCCTCATCCAGCAAAAGGCTGGCGCGATTCCAGGCAAAAGCGGATCAGCGTGGCGCAAAAAGTCCGGTGGCCCAACTGCAGGAGCGGGCCAATGCGGCTTCCCGTCCGAATTCGGTCTTGCAGAGGGCTTGGGGCAATCCTTTCGAGGAAGGATTTTACCTCGAAACCAGCGCGGACGCCGAAGACCGTGACGGGACGTTTACCGATCAGACCACCCGGGAACAAGTGGGCTACCGGTGGGTCAAGGAGGCGCGGGACGAGCAGCGCTACGTGAGCAGTGAGCGCAAAACCGGCTGGAAACTGCGCAATCTCTACCGGGATACCCAGCCCAAGGCCCCCGAAAAGGCAGAAGCCACCGAAAAGGGCGGCGATCCGGTGCCGGAAGTGCCCGCCCTCACCCGGGCGATGGAGTCGGAGGGCAGCCCACCACCTTCGCCCCGAACCAAGCCAGAGAGTCCCCGCCGGGCTGAAGTTTCGGCTCCCGGGGAAGCAGAAAAGTTTGAGGAAAGCAAACTCCCGGAACCGGCTCCGGTAGAAAAGCCGCAGGCCGAATTGCCGCCAGATCCGCTCGATACCAAGGTGATCGATCCCCAATTGTCCGGGGAAAAGTCCCCAGAAACCGTTGCGCCGCTCCGCCCGGATTCGCCGGTCGCCTCCGAGGGTGGGCCCGGGGCCGAAGCGATGGGCGCGCAAATGCCGGAGACCAAGGCTCCGGTGAAGAAAAAGTACCGCAAGCCACCCGGTAAAAAATCCAGGACGAAATCGCGGCCGGAACCCGAACCCGAAAAGGCGGATCCGACCTGGGAATCGCCGGATAACCTGGAAAAGGCCTTAGCGGTGAGCGCAGAAAAATTGGCCGCGGCATTGAAGGAGGCCAATGCCGATTACATCTCGCACGAATTCAAGACCAGCAATTTTTCCCATCCGGATAACGTGGTCGCGGCGCGCGCCGAAGGCCAGAAACTCAGCGCCTTGCACGACGAAGTGACGCGGATTGCCGACGCCATTGAAGCGGAGAGCAGGCGAGTAGATCAACTGCTGGCGCCGGAATCCGATGCGGAAAGCGATGCGGAGCCTTCCGAAGAAGTATTTAAGCGATTGACTGCGGATTCCACCAGCTTTGCTTCCCTTCTGCCGCAGGCCAGAAAGTCCGAAGCCAATCTGGGAGATGAGGTCGCTGAGTTTCGCGGGGAAGTCGAGGAGAAGGTCGACCGCATCGAAGGGGCCAAAGCGGCCGACGCGGAACTGACCGGCTTGCGCCGTTTGTGGACGACACCGGCAAAGGCGCGTGGACATTTTCTAAAGCATACAGGAGATACGGGGTACGCCACCGAACGGGAATACCACCGAGCCGCCCGCGACCTGGTCACGACTCCCGGAGGAACCTCGACCCACCGAAAGGTACGGGCCAATGGCGATCAAGTCTTTTTTAATGCCGCAAATGGCCATTTTTCGGCAACGGTCGGAGTCGGTGGCGCGATCAAAACCCTTTTTCGCCCGGGTGCCGGAATCAATTACTACAATTCCCAGTAAGCCGCCCGGTTCTTCCAAAAACTTATCCACGCAATTTGCGAATCCCATTGCGCAAATTTATTTTCGCGCTGTCGGAAAATCTGGAACGGCGTGACCACGTTAACCGGATCCACATAACAACACTCAATCACGTATACACAATACGAAAGGAACCATGTTTAAATTTACAATGCTGAAGCCCAGCGTGCTTGCGCTGCTGCTTACCTTTGCCATTTCGGCGCCCGTTCAGGGCCAAATCGGCAAAATCAAGAGCCTGAAAAACAAGGCGACCAAGACCACCCGCGACGTCAAATCCACCAAAAGTGACGTCACCCGCACCACCAACGAGGTCAAAGACGCCCGCGACGATGCCAAAGCTGCGGTCTACAGCGCCAGCCCGGCTAAGAATGAGTTGATCAAGGCGGACCGCAACGTCGAAAAGCTGAACGGATTCTTCAAAACCGCCAACTGGGACAAGCCGGACTCGGTGGAAACCGCCCGGAAAATCGGTCAGGAGCTGAACATGTTCCGCAACAACATCGACCAGATCAAAGAAAAAGATCCCAAGTGGAAGGTCACCAAGTACGAAGAGAAGTACGGCGAGTGGTACGGGATCTACGACAAGGAGACCTACGATCCCTGGGTCCGTGGCCCCGCCGCGGCCGAACTCAAAATCATGAAAGGCGTATTTTACCAGCTCGGCCGCATCATGACCGAAGCCAAAGAAGGGGGAGAGGAATATTGGTTCAGTAGCAGCAGCCGGAACAAATTCAAAAAGCGCCTCGACCAGTCGAAAGAGTCAATGGACGCCGCCAAGGGCAAAGACGTCAAGCAAGAAGTCAACTACGTGAACTACGACCGCGACTACAATGCGGCCAAAAGCCTCTACGACGTGGAAGCGCCCAAGGGAGCCAAGGCCGGCGCCTTGTACGACTACTTCTCCATCAAGCGCCGAGTCAATGTCTTCTGGGATAAAAACTGGTCGGTCGACAAGTTGCAATCCATGTACTACGGCGACGATTACCTCGCCAGCGCCACCGAATTCAACGCCTCCGAGGTGCGCACCAAGCTGGAAGAATTCATCGCCAGCAAGCCGGGCGAAAAGGACAAGGAAAACGGTTACTACCAGTACTTCACCGCCCAACTGGACGGATACCGCGCTCTGCCCTTCCTCGCCAATGCGAAGGAGTCGGTTTTGATCGACATGAAGAACGCCAACGACGCGAAGGCTTCCGGCGACTGGGGCAAAGCCATTTGCTGCGCCGCCAATGCGGTCAACTGGTGCAAAGGTGTCCTCGCCATGGATGCGGAAAATCCCGATTTCCAGCCCCTGCTCGGCCAGGCGACCTCGACTTACGATGCGATCAAAGTCGCTTACGACAGCAAGATCTGGGCGGGGGACTACCACAAGGCCAACGTCGGCACCGTGAAATTCTCCAAGAGCCGTCCTTCTTTCGGCAAGGAGAGTGGCCACGCCTGGAGCAATGCTTTTGCCGATGGCGACAACATCTACGCGATGTACTTCCTGCCTTACGGGGTGAAAGATCTGAATAAGCTCAAGATCAAATTGTTTGCCGACGGCGAAGAAATCGCCGATTTGAATCACTACGGCGAGGAAAAAGACGTCAAAGCCGGCTCTGCCATCCTGGGCGTGCTCCCGGCCAAAATCCCTACGGACAAGGAAGCCAATATGTACTACTGGTCGGCCGGCCTCCGTGCCCTGAAAAAACTCACTACCGGCAGCCACAAAGTCAGCGTGAAGGTATTCGCGAATGTCGAGTGCTCCGGGGAAGAGCAAATCGCTGAGGGGGAATTCACGATGAATACCGCTACCTTGAGCCCGGGCATCGAAAAGATCGAAGCCGACCTCAAGCAGCAGTTGGTGGACCGGGTGCGCATGCCGCGGGCCAAGTACCAGAACAGTGGCATCGAAGCGGGCATCAAAAAAGCCTTTCTTGACCGGTACGGCAACGAGGACGTCGGGCAAGTATTGCGCATCACCATCCAAACCAAAGCGTGGTGGGTGAGCAAGAACCGCTGGGGTCTGATCGAGGAGCGCAGCCACACGGCCGCCGTCGCCTACAAGCGCAAGGACGGAACCTGCCGGTTTGAGCGGGCCGATTTCTCTCAGAACTACGAAGGACTGGGCAAATACGGCAGCTACATTTACTGGGATGGGATCTACGACAACTATGAGATCAACTGCGACAATGTATTCAAATAATCCATCGTCCTGATCCAACTTCACGATTTGAACGCAGCCGGCGATTTTCCCGAAAATCGTCGGCTGCGGTGCATTTGGCAAAACTTCTGGAAGGCAATTTGCGTTATCATTGCAGGTGATATTCGCTGGAAAGCACTAACGGAATTCCATGAAAGAACAACATAAAATCCCCACCACCAAGGTACAGCGCGCCTCGCGCTTTGTCCGCACTGGGGCGAAGGTGGGTCGCAACTACGTGACCCACTACACCAAGAAGATCTTCAACAAAGACCTGGACCGCTCGGTGCTCGACCAGAAAAACGCGGAGGACATCTACCAAGAGATGAGCCAGCTCAAGGGGGGCGCGCTCAAAATCGCGCAGATGTTGAGCATGGACAAGGGCATGTTGCCGCGCGAATACACCCGCCAGTTTGCCCTGGCCCAGTACAGCGCACCGCCGCTTTCCGGACCCCTAGTGGTCAAAACCTTCAAGGATCAGCTCGGCAAAAGCCCTCTGGAGATTTTTGACGAATTTGACCTGCACGCAAAGCACGCTGCCTCGATCGGGCAGGTACACCGTGCCAAACTCAACGGTCAGGAACTCGCGGTCAAGGTGCAATACCCCGGCGTGGCCGATTCCATCGTTTCTGACCTGCGGCTGGTCAAACCGATCGCCGCCCGCGTGATGAAGACGAGTTCGCGTGAACTTGACCCCTATTTTCAGGAGGTGCAGGACCGCCTCCTCGAAGAAACCGATTACAAACTCGAGTTGGCGAACTCGATGGAAATTTCCGCGGCCTGCGCCCACATTCCGAATCTGCGCTTTCCCAAGTACTATCCGGAACTCAGCAGTGAACGCATCATTACGATGGAGTGGCTGTCGGGTGAGCACATGACTGAGTTTCTCGAACGGGAACCTTCGCAAGCAATCCGCAACCAGCTCGGCAAAGCACTTTGGGATTTTATCACTTTTCAGATGCACGAATTGGGCAAGGTCCACGCCGATCCCCATCCGGGCAATTTTCTCCTGACGGAAGACGGCCGCCTGGGCGTACTCGATTTTGGCTGTGTGAAGGTGGTTCCGGAAGACTTTCACCGGACGTATTTCTCGGTCATTCACCCGGAGGTGCGGCACAACCCTGAGCGCCTGCTGCAGGTGACCTACGAACTGGAACTCCTGAACGAAAAAGATACTCAGGAGAACCGCGATTTCATCCTCAATACGCTGGATACGTTTTTGAGTTTGGTCGAACGGCCTTTCCACCAGGAGGTGTTCGACTTCGGGGACAACAGTTACATGGATGACCTGTATGCTTTTGGGATGAAAGTCGGACAGATGAGCGAAGCGCAGAACCTCGGCGCCCGCGGCTCTAAGCACGCGATCTACATCAACCGCACCTTCTTCGGCATGTTCAGCCTGCTCAATGACCTCAAAGCCAAAATCAACGCCCAAGACAAGTACATCCTGGAAATGGAAATCTGACGGAGAATTTCCGATTCTCAATTCTCAATTTCCGGTTGGCGCGTTTGGGACGCGCCCTTAAGAGGCTGCTTAAATTTAATACTGCGATTTTGTTATGGCACCTTTTTCTGCCACTCTTCAGCTATTTTCTCGTCCGCAGCTTGGGCTGCGCACTCCAAAATGAGCTTCGATTGACAAAAAAATCTGCGATAACAAATTTCACAAATCAAT
>JBCCQH010000182.1:0-7674 GCA_039024435.1 Bacteroidota bacterium | reverse complement strand
GCAGCAAATGATGCACCGTCAGGAGCTTGAAAAAATCGTAATCCCGGCGGAAGTAAATCAAGGGCGCAATGGACAAATATTTGGCTTCATAATCGGGATGTTTACGATTGCTTGTGGATTTGTGTGCATTTTGATGGATCATGAATTTGCTGGGGGATTTTTAGGAACGGCTGGATTGACCGGGCTTGTTTCAACGTTTGTTCTCGGCAGACGACGCCAAGATAAAGATTTGGCCGAAAAGCGCTAAAATACGGCTTCATCCTTGTTCAAGTGCGTTCATTACTGAGCCTGATCATATCTCAGGCTCTCTAAATGCACTGCTTTTCCTACATTCATCCAACTTGCCCAGTAAATTTTAGTATATTCACTCATGGTTTCCGTCCAGCGCCTGTTCATCGTCATCTTGTTGTTGCCGATTTTGGTCTCTTGTGAGCGCGACCTTGAGTTCGAGCTGCGGGCCGGGCAACCCAATTTAGTGGTCAATAGCCTCTTTGGGCAGGACAGCCTCTTCCAAATCGAAATCAGTACCACCGCCGATCTAGGCCAGGGCAATGCCCTGACCAGCCTCAGCGATGCTGCGATTACGCTGACTGAGGATGGCATTGCGATTTCCGATTTTGTGTTGGATTCCTCCAGTGCGCTGCCTTGGTATCCCCTGGAAGCGGACCGGACGATCGAACAGACATTTTATTTTTACCGGACAGCCTTTTCCAGGGTACGGGCCGGACGCGAATATAAAATTGAAGTTGCTTATCCGGGTTACGAAACCGCCGAAGCGACCGCTACGGTGCCGCGGGCGGCGCGCTTGACTTTTGAGCCGGAGCGTGGCGTTACCAACCTTCTGCTGGAAGGCCGCGATCTAATGGAAGTCCGTTTTTCTATTGTCGATGATGGTCACCCGCATTACTACGCCATCGAATTGGTGAGTGTTTTGGGCGATGCCGCCAATGAGGAAAAAATCGAGTTTTATTCATTTGAGACGGCTTTTTCCCCCAATCTGGTCGACGCCGGCAATGTTTCAGGCGAAGGGGTCTGGTATTACACCGATGAAGGGGTCTACTTTTCCAATGCCCAGTTTATGGGCGTAGAGAAGGAATTTTCGATTTTTGTTGATTCCGACCGCCTCGTAGGTAAAGACGATTTGCAACTGCGCATCGTATCCCTGTCCGAGGAGTTTTTCGAATTTGCTCGCTCCTACCAGCAACAGCAGCTAAACGCCGGCAATCCCTTTGCCGAACCCGTCCCGGTCTACTCCAATGTCGAGAATGGACTTGGAATTTTCGCCGGATTCGCCGTTTCCGAAGTCAAACTGAATTAAGGCCGGAGGCGCGCTTGCGCCAAATCGGTTCCTGCCCTTTCCCATCTCAATCCGGTCGGCGCAGTTCGTGATCGAGTCGATCATAGACCAATTCCAAATCCTCCGGTTCCGTGACGTAAGGTGGCATGAGGTAGATCACCTCCCCCAAAGGCCGAATCAAAATTCCGTGTCCCAGCATGTGCTGGGCAATCGCCTTACCGGAAGCGTTCAGATAGCCTGCCGGGCCTTCCTGCACGAGGTCCATGGCGAGGATCGTCCCCGTTTGTCGGACATTGGTGACGCGCTCGTTGTGCCCGAAAAATTCGGCGGCTTTGGCTTGTAGAGCGACGATCCGGGCAATCCGCGCCTGGGTTTCGGGCCGCTCGAAGAGCGACAGACTGGCATTGGCGGCGGCACAGCCGAGGGGGTTACCGGTAAACGAATGCCCGTGGAACAGCATCCGGCCCGAATCCTGGCTCAGAAACGCCTCGTACACCGCATCGCTGCACACCGTGAGGGCCATCGGCAAAAATCCCCCGGTCAGCCCCTTCGACAGGCAAATGATGTCCGGCCGATGTTGCAGGTGGTGGGCAGAAAGCAGTTTTCCCGTGCGGTAAAAGCCAGTCATAACCTCGTCGAAAATCACCAAGACGCCTTTTTCCTGGCAATAGTTCACGATCCGGTCCAGCACTGCCGGCGAATACATTTTCATGCCGCCCGCTCCCTGGACGAGTGGTTCTAAGATGATCGCAACCGCCTGATCGCCCCGGCAAGCTTCCGCCAATGCCGAAAACAACACTTCTTCACTGACATCCGCCGGACTCGGGATGGATTGTACTTCAAAAAGGAGCGGATTGAAGGCTTGGGTAAATACCGAGCGCGCCGATACCGACATGGCCCCAAAGGTGTCGCCGTGGTAAGCGTGTTCCATGGCGATGATGCGCGTCCGATTTTCTCCCCGATTTTGCCAGTACTGCCAGGCCATTTTCAGGCCCACTTCGACCGCGGTGGAGCCGTCGTCAGTAAAGAAGACCCGGGTCATCGGTGCGCCGATTTTTACCAATAAACGCTCGGCGAGTTCCACTGCCTGCGGATGGGTACAACCAGCAAAAATCACCTGTTCTAGTGTCCGCGCCTGTAGCCCGATCGCATCGGCGATCTTGGGGTGGGCGTGGCCATGGACCGTCACCCACCAAGACGAGATCATGTCCAGGATGGAGCGGCCATCTTCCAAAATCAGGCGCGCTCCGTCCCCCCGGACGACCGGAAGGGGCTCAGCGGCGGTGGACATTTGGGTGTAAGGATGCCAGATAACCGCTTGGTCACGCTGGGCGAGATTCCGAACCGTCGAATTGCTCATAGCGCGGCAAATATAACAAACCCGATTCAGCTTCCGGAAATGTAAACTTCCACAATTTTCCGCTTTCGCTCGGAAATTTGGATTCTAGTAGTTAGAGGCGGTTTAAAATTGGTTTATGAAAATTGCGAGCGCAGATTTTTTTGTCCATCGAAGCTCATTTTGGCGTCCATAGCCCGAGCTATGGGCGAGAAAATAGCGGAAGAGGGGTGAAAAAAGATGCCCCAGCAAAGTCGCAGAATTAAATTTAAACCGCCGCTTAAAGACAGTTAGGGATCGGCCATTGCGGGCTCAGCGCTTGAGCTCACGGTTCAACTCGGCGATGACTTTCTCGCCGACTTCCCGCACTTGCGAGATGAGGCCCGGGATGCGATGGGTTTCATTGCGGGAACCGGCCAGGGATTCGATTCTCTGGAACAGATCACGCAAGGTCTCCGAACCGGTGTATCCGGAGGAAGATTTCAGACTGTGGGCCGCCTTCTTCAACTTGTCAAATTCTTTTTTGGCGTAAAGGGCGGTAAGTTCTTCGATGGATTCAGGCATTTTTTCCACAATCATGCCGAGGACCCCTTCGATGAATTCCGCATCACCGCCGGACAACTCCCGCAGGTTGCGCAAGTCGATAAATTCGTGCGAAACCTTGTCGACTTGCCCGTTTTGGGCCTTCGCGACTTCTTCGCGGTGAGCACCATTGGTGTGGGGTTCGCGTGCTCCCACGGGTACTGGTTCAGGGTCTTTCACCCGGTCAGCGTTTTTGCGGGGTGCATCTTCCCGGGCAAATGATTCGAGCACCGCCTGTACTTCGGGTAGCATGATCGGCTTGCTCACGTAGCCGTCCATGCCCGCTTCTAAGTAGCGCTCCCGGTCCCCCGCCATCGCATTTGCCGTCATAGCAATGATTTGTGGGCGATTCTCTCCGTGCTCGGCCAGAATCCGCCGTGTCGCTTCAATACCGTCCAGGTAGGGCATTTGCACGTCCATGAACACGAGGTCGTAATCGTTTTCTCGGACCATTTCCACCGCTTCTACCCCGTGGGCGGCGATGTCGGCGGTGTAGCCCATGCGCTTGAGCATGCCCAAGGCCACCTGCTGGTTGATGAGGTTGTCCTCGGCGACCAGGATCCTGAGCGGGATTTGGCGGGCCAAATCGTCTCGGCTGCCGGCAAATTTGCTTCGCCGCTGATCCGGCAGGGGTTCGCCCGACTCCAGTTCCAGCAACAGCGGAATGAGCCGGCGGGGTTTGAGGGGACGCAGCAAGAAACCGAGGCCCAGTTGCTTGTGGCGGGAAAGTTCCACCGCGTCTTCGGGCAGGCACAATAAGGTCACCGGGAGTGCGGCCGGGTCAAAGCGCTCCCGCAAGTCGCGCACGAGGCTGAGTTCGGGATCGAGCATGCGGGCATCGATGATCACGTGATCAAAACCCCGTCCCCGGGCCAAAATCGAGATCAGGCCCGCCACGCTGTCGGCCGATTTGACCCAGATGCCCCAGGATTCCGCGTAGGTATTCAATACGTCCAGCGTCGGCGGATGCGAACTCGCAACCACGATGTGCATGCCGGAAAGTTCTTCGGGCGGAGGCTCCTTTTCGTAGACCTTCACCTCGAGGTAAAACTGGAAAGTGGTGCCGACATTGACCTGGCTCTCCACCCAGATCTTTCCGCCCATCATCTGAATCAGTTGGTAGCAGATCGCCAGCCCCAATCCCGTACCGCCGTACTTGCGGGTGGTCGAAGAATCTGCCTGGCTGAAGGATTGGAAGAGGTTGCCGATCTTGTCCTTCGAAATGCCGATTCCGCTGTCTTGTACACTGAAGGTGATGCGCTGCTGGCCGGACTCCACCGGTTCCGCCCGGGCCGAAATCAGGATCTGGCCGGTCTCGGTGAATTTAATTGCATTTCCGACCAAGTTGATCAAAACCTGGCGGAGGCGGGGATGGTCGGCGCTGATTTTGTCCCGGACCTCTGGCGAAATCTGAAACAGCAAATCCAGCCCCTTTGCGTGGCCCCCAAAGGCCAGCATCTCCATCACTTCCTCGAAAATCTGGTTCACCGAGATCGGCGCATAGTCCAGTTCCAATTTGCCGGCTTCGATTTTGGAGAAATCGAGGATGTCATTGATGACCGCCAGGAGGCTTTCCCCGCTCAGGCGAATGTTGCGGACAAAGTTGTTTTGCTCAGGGGGCATCTCGCTGGCCAAAAGCAGATCGGTCATGCCGATCACCCCGTTCAGGGGGGTTCGGATTTCGTGGCTCATCGTGGCCAGGAATTCCGATTTTGCCCGGTTGGCCGCCTCCACCTTCTCTTTTTCGCGGCGCAACTGCAAAGTGCGCTCATCGACCTCGGCCCGGAGCCGTTCCCGTTGCTTGCGCAGATTGCGCGTCCGCAGGTTAAACATCAGAAAGATACCCCCGAGAAAAAGCAGTACCACCACGGCATAAAACCAGGAGCGCTGCCAGATCGGTGGCGTGATGCTGAAACTGTAGGTCGCTGGCCGGGGCGTCATAACCCCCTCGCTGTTCATGGCCATGACCTTAAAGGTGTAATCACCCGGGGGCAGACTGGAATAGGTCGCGTGCCGCTCGTCGGTCAGTGGGAGCCAGTCGTCGTCGAGCCCTTCCAGCATGTATTTGTAGCGTACCCGCTCGGGGACGGTCGTCGCTACCCCAATGAAACTGAAGCGAAGGTGGTTTTGGTGGTAGGGGAGGGCCAACTCGTAAGGCAAATCGTTCCAGGGCATGATGGAATCCACCTTGCGGGTCGACCAGTCGACGTCTTCCAGGAAGATTTTGATCCCGGTAAGGCCGATTTGGGGAATCTCGGAATCTTGCTTGTCCTCTCGGGGATTGTACACCGTAAGCCCGGCGATGTTGCCGAACCACATCCGGCCGTCGCGGTCCTTGTAGACAGCATTGAGGTTGCACTCGGGACCGCGAAACCCCTCGGCGACAGCGTAAAGTTTGATGTTGGTGGGGTTGGAGGACTCGTCCAGGGTGATCCGCAGCAATCCCTGGGAAGTGCCTGCCCAAAGATTGCCCTCGTCGTCAAATTCCAGGAAATAGACCACTTTGAGGGCGAGGTGCTCGCCGGTGGACATGTAGCAAAAATTTTCCCCGTCAAATTTGCACAGTCCTTCGTAGGTTCCGAACCAGACCATGCCGTTCGGATCGATGGCGACATTGCGGACCTTGTTGCTTTGTAGGCCGTCTTTTTGGGTAAATGACCGTACGGTTCGCCCGTCAAAATAGATCACCCCTTGCTTGCCCGTGACCAGCCACTTTCCCCCGCGGTCATCTTCGCGGATTTGCAATCCGTAAGTGTTGAAAGCTGCATTTTCCCGCGCAAGGTCGATGACGCTGTCGCCCCGGTAGATAAAGAACCCGATTTTGCTGGCAATCCAAATGTCCCCACTGCGGTCTTCATAGGTGCTGAGAACGATGGGCGCCTCTTCCTTGCCTTTGCGCAAGGGGATCAACTCATATTGTTCTCCGTCGTAGCGGTAAAGCCCGGTGAAGGAAGAAATCCAAGTGTGCCCGCGCCGGTCGCGCATCAAATTCATGATGTAGCCTTTTGTAGCCGCCGGATCGCCTTCCAGTGGCCGGAATGCGTGGCCGTCGTAAGTGGAAATGCCTTCGCCGGTGCCGATCCAGTATTCGCCGTTGTCCTGCCGGGTAATCGCAAAGGTCAATCCGCTGCCGGGGAAGTCCTGGTGGTGGACAAAACGCTCATTGGTAAACCGCGAGAGGCCATCGCCGTTGGTGCCGATCCAAATGTTGCCGGACCGGTCTTCGTAGACGCAGTTGATGATGCTGTTCCAAAGTCCTTCCTGGTCTTGAAAGTCAAAGACTTGCCACTTGCTGATCCGCTTTAGTCCCTGCTCGGTGACGATCCAGATGCGGTTGCGGCTGTCTGCATAGAGCATTTTGATCATGGTCGGAACCAGGCGGCGGGTGCCGGGAACCTCACGGAATTCGCGGCCATCGTAAGTGCTGATGCCGTCTTCGTGGGCCAGCCAAAGGCGACCACGGCGGTCCAGCGTAACCCCACTGACCTTGTGGTCTTCCAGTCCATTGTAGTTTACCAGCGTATGGAAGAGCTGTCCGTCGTACCGGCAAAGCCCTTTGGCGGTGGCCATCCAGATGTCACCTGCCTTGTCCATTACCGTTGCGTAAATCGAGTCGCTGGGCAGGCCATCTTTCCGCGTGAAGTGATCAAATTTGTCTCCCATCCAGCGGTAAGCGCCATTCCCGATGGTCAGCACCCACATATTGCCCTGCTGGTCCTCCAGCATGTGGGCGTGGTCGGTCATAAACAGCCCATCCTGTTCGCCCAGGCAGCGAAACTCGTAACCATCGTAACGGCAAACCCCTTGTCCCAAGTGGCTGAACCAAATGACGCCGTTGTGGTCTTCGACGACATCGTTGACCATATTGCTGTAAAGGCCGTCTTCGGAAGTAAAGCTGACAAATTCGCGCCCATCAAACCGGTTCACACCGCCCCCGTAGGTTGCAACCCACAAATAGCCGCGCTGATCCTGGTAGACGGACATGACTTGGGCTTGGGAAAGGCCATCGGAAACATTAAAGCGGGTAAAGTTGTACTGTTGTGCCTTGAGAAAGGCACTGCAAAGGCATCCCATTGCTAAGCTCAACAGGAAGCTCGGAAAGATTTTTCGTACCGATGATTGCATTGCGCGGAATTATCGGTGACAATTTACGCAGCAATGCCACGCAGGTGCCCCAAATGAAAGGATTGGCGGCGTTTTGTGAAGTGTTTGTTCAATGTGCGGGGGGGATGTAAGATTTGTTCCCAGAATCGAGAGAAAATGAGCATTTTTCGCCGGTAGCGCGGTGTAAGAGGCTGTTTAAAATTGGTTTGTGAAATTTGCTATCGCAGATTTTTTTGTCCATCGAAGCTCATTTTGGAGTCCATAGCCAAAGCTATGGGCGAGAAAATAGCGGAAGAGGGGCGGAAAAAGATGCCATAGCAAAATCGCAGAATTAAATTTAAACAGCCTCTTAGGT
>JBCCQH010000181.1:0-7719 GCA_039024435.1 Bacteroidota bacterium | reverse complement strand
TGGCCATGTACCAATCGCGAAATGGAAGTTTGGAGTTCTCTATGACCGTTCCACTACGGAGGGTTGCCCGAAATCGACATTTTATGCAAAAAAACATTGATTTTGACGCTAGCCAATAGTGTTCGCGATGCTGGCAACGTTTGCAAGTGCCCCCTTTCGCTTGCGAAGTTCAGCAAAGTGAGCCCGACAGGATTCTTCGTCGGGAAATTCGGAGATAAAGTTGAATAGATTTATTGATGATTAATGCTTGAGCACTAATCACATGCCTTTGTTTGACATATTGCGCCAAAATTTGTGGTAAAGTTGCGGACAGGCATATTTTTTTGTTGGTAGGCCCACCTCCGGAACGCAGAAATTGAAAATTTATTACTGGTCTACTGAAAGGGTCTTTTGCTGTAGGGGACCGGCTTTTTTCCTTTCCGATTTGGCCATGGCACGCTCCATCTTTTTCGAGGTCAATCCATCTTCTTTTTTGCGCTTGACCCGGGGCTTGAAGTTGCCGGTGCCTTTGACCCCGGCGCAATATTTCTTTTTGGCTCCTCCCATCTTACGGCTGGCGGAATTGCCGGTGCCCGCAACGGCAGGACAGTGGGCACTCGAAGCACAAGAAGTCAAGCCAAAATCAGCGATCAAGAACAGACCGGTGATCAGGACGCCTTTGAAAAGTAGTTTATGCATAAAGAAGTCGCTTGGGAACAAAACAATATACGAATTCTATCACAGATGGCTTGCCACCAGCAAATTGATGTCCATGAAATCCATGCCAAATATCGTGGAAAGTGAGCGTTTGGTGAGGTGCTTGCGGTAAACATAGACGCTCTGCTTGACCCCTTCATTGACCCGGACGAGTGCTTCCATTCCCCCCAATTCCCCCGCCTGGAGCAACAATGGCCCCAAAATATTGCTCACCGCGGCCGACGCCGTCGCGGGAATACGCGAAGCGATATTTGGTACGCAGTAGTGCACCACATCGTGTACAACAAAGGTCGGCTTTTCGTGCGTCGTCGGGCTGCTGGTCTCGATGCAGCCTCCCTGGTCGATGGCCACGTCCACCACCACCGAGCCTTCTTTCATATCGGCGACCAGATCCTCGGTGACCACGACTGGCGTGCGCTGCCCCGGTTTGAAAGCCGCCCCGATGACGACATCCGAAGAAAGGACCGCATCCTCAATGTAATTGCGCATCGAAATGGCGGTGTGGACCTTCAGGCCCAGGCTTTGTTCGAGCTTGCGCAATTGGTGGACCTCCTCGTCGATAACCTTGACCGTGGCCCCCATTCCGAGCGCAGTCCGGGCGGCGTTGAAGCCCACCGATCCCGCTCCAATGATGGTCACCACCGCGGGTGGCACTCCAGTCACACCGCCCAGCAGCATGCCTTTACCGCCCCCGATACCACTGAGCAATTCGGTCGCGATGTGGATAGAAGTGATCCCGGCAATCTCACTGATGATTTGCACGATAGGCCGCCCGCCGTCACTGCCCTGCAGGAACTCAAACCCAATCGAAAGGATGTTTTTGCGGATCAAAGTTTGCAGCATGCCCGCCGACATGCTCCCGAGGTTCACCGCCGACAGCAATACCTGGTGGGGCCGCATCAATTCGAGTTCTTCCCGCGAAGGCGGTGAGATCTTGACGATGGTTCCGGCCTTGGTGTATACATCCTCCACGGTGTAGACAAGGTGGGCCCCCGCTGCGTTGTAGGCGCCATCGGGAAAACTGCTCGCCTCCCCGGCGCCTTTTTGCACAAATACCTCGTGGCCATTGGCGACGAGCACCCGAACCGATTCGGGGGTCAAAGCAACGCGATTTTCGAAGAAATAGGATTCCTTGGGAATCCCGATCCGCAGTTGTTTTTTCTGCTTTCGGGTCTTGACCGGCATTTCCGCAGGGACTACCCAGGAAGCCGGGTGCAATTCGCTCAGTAAGTGTCCGCCCAAATCTTTGTGTCAGTTTAGATCCTGTAATTCAACGTTGATCGTACGCGAGGTAGGTCCGGTGGCGGAAATGGTAACCTCCACCGTGTCCTCCGGCAGCAAGTCGACGGCGATTTCCGGCCACTCGATGAAGCACCAAGTCCCCGAATCGATGTACTCTTCGAAGCCCAGGTCGTACAATTCTTCTTCTCGCTCGATGCGGTAGAGGTCAAAGTGGTAAATACTGCCCGCTTTTCCCTCGTATTCATTGACAATGGCAAAGGTAGGACTTTTGGCCACTGCCCCGGCACCGAGTTGCAAACATATTGCTTTGACGAGGGTGGTTTTACCTGCGCCCAAATCGCCAAAAATTGCAAAAACTTTGCGCGTTCCGCAAGCCTCTAGCAGCTTTTCCGCCACTCCCGCCACCTCATCCACGCTGTTGAGTTCAAAAATCATGGGTTAAAAATTTTCAATTCCCAATTTGGCAATTTCCAATGCCACTGCGACGAAGCTCCATTGCCAGTAACCACATGGAAAATTTTCCCGCTGGAAATTGAAATTTCAAGCATCAGAAATCTTTCACTGTTTCTTGCGAAAGTCCAGGTTGAAGAAATGAAAGTCGTCGCTGGGCAGGTCGATCTTGAATCCAGAAATTTTGCCGTAAGCGTCGAGTTTAAAGTTGATCAGCCCAAAAGTGAGGAAGTCGTCTTTGAACTGCACTTTGAAGGTATCGTAGTGCCAATGCTCCATCGGGCTGGTAAATACCGCCGCGGCTGGTTGCAGGGTGAGGTGCAGGGTTTTGCCCCGCATCTCTACGGCGGCGTCCCCGTACATCTTATCGGTGTAGATCCCAACGTAGTCTTCGGGGTTCAGGGACATTTTCGTGCGCTTGACCCGGGATCCGGTGCGCTCTCTAGTGGCGTGGGCTTCATATTCCTCACCCATCTCGACAAACCGACCGAAGACCTTGTCCCAGTCCTCACCGGTGTGCTCCAGAAAATAATCCAGTACCTTGAACCGCACCGCATCGTTGACGACGCCGTTCATGCCATTGTTGAGGATGACCACGCCCAGATTTTCCTCAGGCACCACGCATACCTTGCTGATGTAACCGGGCATGCCACCGTTGTGCTCGATGACCTTCTTGCCGGCGTAGTCAAACATGCCCCAGCCCAAGCCGTAGGCCCGGAAGTGTACGCCCCAGCTCTGCCAGACGGCACTGACATTCTGGGGCACCTGAGCGGTAAACATGTCCGCAAGCACTGCCGCTGGCAGTACTTCTTTGCCCTGCCAGCGGCCCCGGTCCAGGAGCATCCGCATCCAATGGCTCAATTCGTTGACACTGGAATAGATCGACGCGGCGGGCTTGGTAGCATTGAAATCGTACACCGGAACCTTCTTGCCCTTGATGTGGCCCAGTGCAAGGTCTTGTCCCGGAGCCAACTCATCGTTTGAAGGGACAGTCGTCTGCATGCCCAAAGGCCGGAAAATGCGCTCCACCACAAACTCCGACCAGGACTTACCGCTCACTTCCCGGATGATTTCCCCGGCGACCATGTACATGTTGTTCTGATAGCCAAATTCACTGCGAAATTGCCGGTTGATGGGCAAATGGCGCATCCGGCGAATAACTTCTTGGTTCGTGTAATTGGTGCCGTACCACAACAAATCACCGAAGAAGGTGCCCAGACCGCTGCGGTGGCACAGCAAATCCCGCACCGTCATCTGACTGGTAATGCAGGGGTCAGCCAACTGAAACCCAGGCACAAAATCGGTGACCTTATCGCTCCAGTCCAGCTTGCCTTCGGCGACCAGCAGCCCCACACACGCTGCGGTGAACGCTTTTGAACAGGAAGCGATGCTGAACAGGGTATTGGGGGTAATCGGCGATTGCGCTTCGGCATCTTTGTAGCCTAGGGTGCTTTGCAGTACGATTTCGCCGTCCTTCACCACCGCTACCGCCATGCCGGTTGGAGCAAAGGCATCGAAGGACTGCTCGATCTCCTTGGCGAGCTTTTTGACCTTGTTTTTGGTGCGGGCAGCCAAAGGCAAGGCCAGGGCCACGACCAGCAAGCCAATGAAACCGATCCGAAAGCTTGGGCGCAAGGAAAAAAACAAATTGGAGGGCATAAAGTGCAGTATTGGCAATGAAATGATGGGAAAATTAACCAAAACGCTCCCGGATGCCTGAATTGATGCGGGGAAGTTTTCCACCCGGAAGGCAGGAATTGGCGTGTTTCTTGGTCAGAGGGAGGGAAATCCCGCGAATAAAATGCGCTCAGGCCTAATTCGAATTTGTCAGATTTGCATT
The DNA here is from genome assembly GCA_039024435.1 of Bacteroidota bacterium. GTDB lineage: Bacteria > Bacteroidota > Bacteroidia > J057 > JADKCL01 > JBCCQH01. Next base: position 3,491 of record JBCCQH010000181.1, on the reverse strand, counting down.
CCTGCCCAATCTTCCTCATCTGTGTCTCCGCGACGCGCGACAAAGGAGATCGCGAGGAATACGCAGTGATCTTTAGCGCGGCTGCTTTTCCGGCTCAATGCGGCACCGCCCAAGATCGCTAATTGTCCATCGCGATCTCTTCACTGCGTCCTGGCGCATTGGCGAAGACGGATTGGTATTTTTTTTAACCTGACAAAGTAGAACTAAGAGGCTGTTTAAAATCGGTTTGTGAAATTTGCTATCGCAGATTTTTTTGTCCATCGAAGCTCATTTTGGAGTCCATAGCCAAAGCTATGGGCGAGAAAATAGCGGAAGAGGGGCGGAAGAAGATGCCATAGCAAAATCACAGGATTGAATTTAAACAGCCTCATAGGTAAGCTCCACAATAAACCAAAATACAGTCTTCACAATTGCAATTTCAAGGCAGCGAATGCTTGCGATAAGCAGATCCAACAATTCAAACCAAACATGATTCCCGATAAACACTACACCAATGACCATAGGCACCGCAAGGATGTCGGCCGCCTAGTGACGCCCCCTCACGGTGCTTGTATTCGATTCTATCATTTCCCAAAAATGAACCAATAAAAATTTTAGCAATTGATAATCAATTGAATACAGTAGATAGCAATTTGAGATTTGGATTTTTGGAACATTTATTCCAAAATTGCGTTCACAATAACGGAACGAACGTTCCACAACATAAAAACGCAAAACAACAATTCATATCATGGGAAAACTCGATCAAAAAATCGCTGTCATTACCGGAGGAAATAGCGGCATCGGGCTGGCCAGCGCCCGCCGATTCAAAGAAGAAGGGGCTACCGTCATCATCAATGCCCGCAACCAAAAGCGCCTCGCCGAAACCCGCGCCGAACTCGGGGATCAATTTGACATCCTTCAGGCTGACGTCACCAATCTGGCGGATCTGGACCGCTTCTACGCGACCATCAAGGAAAAATACGGCCGCATCGACGTTCTGTTCCTCAACGCCGGCATTGCCCCCACCGCACCAGTCACCATGGCCACCGAAGCCCACTTCGACCAGCTCTTTGACGTCAATGTCAAAGGCGTCTACTTCGGCGTTCAAAAGGCCCTCGATTTGCTCGCCGACGGCGCTTCGGTCATCATCACGACCTCCGTCGTCAACCAAAAGGGCATGGCCGGCATGAGTGTCTACTCCGCTACCAAAGCGGCCGTGCGCTCATTTGCCCGAACCCTAAGCGCCGAACTCGCCCCCCGCGGCATCCGGGTCAATGCCCTTAGCCCTGGCCCCATCGAAACCCCGCTACTCGGGAAAATGGGCCTCGATGAGGAAACCGCCAAAGGTTTTGCCCAGGTCATCACGCAAAAAGTTCCCCTAGCCCGCTTCGGTTCCGCCGAGGAAATTGCAAAACCGGCCCTCTTCCTTGCCAGCGATGACAGCTCCTATGTAGCCGGCGAAGAGCTGGTCGTCGACGGCGGCATGGCCTTTGCCTAACCCACAATCGTTAGCGATCTTTCAAGCAGGACGGGGCATTTGGCAGCAATTGCGGTCAGATGCCCCCCATTTTTTTCCAAAACCGGTAAATCTGTTGCGGCCATCCCGGGACTCAACCGACCGCCCGCACGGTCAATCCGCAGCGCGTCGCCTTGGGATCCCCAACCCGCAAAAAATAGGTTTGCCCAGTTTGAGACACCCATTCTGAATCCCAAATCCCTTTCTTTTCGTAGATTTGGAATGATCGGTTAAGACGAGCATGGCACGACCAAGAAAATTCGAAGAGCAGGACGTCCTGCAACGCGCAATGGAACTTTTCTGGGAAAAAGGTTACCACGGTACTTCCGTGCAGGACCTCGTGCAGCACCTCGGCATCAACCGCGCCAGCCTCTACGACACCTTTGGCGACAAACACCGACTGTTCCTCCGCTCCCTGATTCATTACGGCGCCTCGGGCGGTGACCAATTGCTCAACTTGCTGGAAAGCGATTTTCCGCTCCGCCAAAAGCTGTCCTCCATGCTCAAAACCGCGGTGGACAATCCTCTCTCTATCCCCGGACAGCGTGGCTGCTTCATCCTCAACGCCACTTGTGAGCTCGCCGAACAAGATTCTGAAGTCGGCGCATACACCCAAGTTCACCTGCACAAGATGATCGCCGCTCTGGAAAAAGCAATTGCCCACGCTCAGGAACAAGGGGAAATTCGCTCCCATCCCGATCCGCGTTCGCTGGCCCTCCACTTCTACTCCACGTATACCGGGATGATGATGCTCTCCCGTTCCGGCGCCTGCTGCGATGACTTGGGGCGGGCCGCCGATTCCGCCCTGGCCATGCTCGACTGATTGCTCAAGAAGTCGCCACCTTTCGCGACTGCATAGCCAGCCCCAAATACCCCACGCCCAACAGCGCCATCAAGCCCCCGGCCGCCAGAAATGTTTGTGGGAGGGACAGCACACTGTGCAGTGCCTCCACCGCAATCGGACTCACGAACTGGCCCGCAAATACCGCCATGGTCCCCATCCCCACCACAGTCCCCCGAATCTCGGGCCGCGTTATTTGCAACCGCCAGATGTTCAGATTCGCCAGGAACAAGCCACCCCTCAAACCCGTCGTGACCATCCCAGCAATCACCGTGGAGTAGCTGCTCGCCCCGGAAACAATCGCATAACCCGCCGCCATGAGACTGCCCATCACAACAAACACCGCCGGCAGCGAAAGATAGGTCCGCAGTCGCTTGTACAACAGCGAGGTGACCGTCCCACTCAACGTCAGGGAAACAATCGCCAGGCCAGCGAGCGCGTTTTTCTCCACCCCAATCGATTTCAAAAAAAGTGAATCTGCACCGGTACCATGTAAAACACGACCATGACCAGAAATCCCGTCACAAAAAGAATGAGCTGCAAGCGATTCAGCCGCAACGGCGCCTTCTTCTGATCTCCCTCCTTCTCCGGTCGGACCGGCTCAGGCAGATAGACCACCGCCAGCACAAGTACCAGCAGCGAGAAAAAGTACAGCAAAAAAGGCATTCGCCAGAAAATATCCGCCAAACGCCCGCCGGTGCCCACGAAAACCACCCCGCCAAACGACATGAAGACCCCCTGAAAGCCCATAAACTGCTCGTGCTCCGCTCCAAAAAAATAATCACCGATCAGGGTCACCGCCACCGTCATGGTTCCGGCCACCCCGATGCCCAAGACAAGCCTTGCCGCCAGCAAGCTGTACAAATCGTTGAGGTAGAGGCCACTCGTCCCCCCAATGGCGTACAGCACGAGGCCCACAAACAACAGCCGCAACCGACCAAAACGGTCCGCCAGCCGCCCCGCGAAAGGAGCCGCAATCACCACCGCCAGCGCGGGAATCGTCAAAATGATCTTAGAGGCTGTTTAAAATTGGTTTGTGAAATTTGCTAGTGCAGATTTTTTTGTCCATCGAAGCTCATTTTGGAGTCCATAGCCAAAGCTATGGGCGAGAAAATAGCGGAAGAGGGGCGGAAAAAGATGCCACAGCAAAAT
>JBCCQH010000180.1:0-7786 GCA_039024435.1 Bacteroidota bacterium | reverse complement strand
CTCAGCCATGTTCCTCGTAGAAGTACCATTTCGGATGCCAACAAGAACCGCAGCAGCACCGTCTTTGCTGAGATTTACCAGGAACTCTACCGCCGATTGGCCCCCACTTTACCGGACAGCCGAAAGTGGCGGGGCTATTCGGGAAAGGTGCTGATCATTGATTCAACAACGGTAAGCCTCTTTAGCAGCCTGCTCAAAACCGTGGGGCGAATCCCGATCAATGGTAAACGAAAAGGTGGGATCAAGGTCCATACCGTCATGGATGCGCGTGAAGATCTGCCACAGTTCATTTGTTACTCCTCCGCCGCAGCCCATGACCGACCTTACATCAAAGGACTCAAGCCCTCTGCTGGCGACATGTTGGTCTTTGATATGGCCTACGTAGATTATCGGCTGTTCGAATCATGGACCCAAAAAGGGATCTGGTTTGTCACCCGGGAGCGAAAAAAGGCTACCTATGAGGTTATCAAGGCACTTGACACCGACGATGCCATACCGCAATTGCTGTCCGATCAACTCATTTACATCTCCATTCCCAAAACTGGGCGGACTTTGGAACTGCGCCGGGTGGAATGGATCAACCCTTCGCGACCGGATGAGCCTCTGGTCTTCTGGACCAATCTCAAGTCCGTTGCTGGGCAAATGATTGCCGAGCTCTACCGGCAGCGCTGGCAAATCGAACTGCTTTTCAAACGGTTGAAGCAGAATTTCCCTCTCAAATACTTCCTGGGGGACAATGTCAATGCCATCGAGATCCAAATCTGGTGTTGCCTGATTGCTCATTTGCTCTACAAGCTCATCCTCTCAAGGACATCTCGCAAATAGGCTTTTTCCAACTTCTGTGACGTAATGCGCCAGCACCTGTTCACCTATATCGACCTGAGAACCTTTGTCGCTGACCCCGAAAAGGCGCTTCGCACCCGTAACCAAGCAGCCAACCGGGCACGCGGACCAGACCAGCTCCGGATTTTTTGAGGGGGGGGTACTTTTCAGTTTTTCGCAGAAATAGCCGCATAAGGCAGCTATTCATGGATTTGTAGTGCTCCTGAGAATTTCCCCGGACGCCAGTATTTTGGAATTGGTCTACATGGGTTTCTGCACTGTTTCTGCTGATGCCCTTTTCGGGGTTTTCTCAATTGGATTCGCCACAGGACATCATTGTATGCAGGTGCGAATCAGCAATCTCCGATCTGAAATGGTTGTCCGAGCTAGAGATCGGCGAACAAAACGATTCGAAGGCCATAACAGAAGTTTTCAATTCTATTCCGGACAAACATATTTCTATCGTGGTGAAGGACCTCAAGGCTATCGTTTCTGATGAGCTATTGAATGATTATCTCATGCTCAGATGTCTTGAGGAACAAATTGCCAAGACTTCCCCCGAAATAGCGGAAGACTTGACCTTGATCGTAAAGCACAAAGTGCTGCAAAAGATCGGGTACGCACCACTTTTGGTTTGGTCAAACTACGGGCTATCACTATATGTTCTGAGTGACGACTAGTTACCGTTTGCTCCAACAATCTCCATGGCGGAAGGGCAAACCTATGTTTGGCATTCTGGTACGTCGTACAACGGAGAAGCAAATGCGGAAGTCATTGCACAACCGAATGGTACCAGCAAAAAATTCAATTTTGGTCCGATTCCATTTCCAAAACTTGATCCACCTCTTTGGGATACCGTTGAAGTTGTATTTGAATTTCGCGATTCTTTGCATTCCACGGCATTCCACGGCATTCCGCGTTTCACGAGCCAGAGCGGATCACTACTCGACCTATCCCCGGCTGGGCAATGACCACTATTATCACCTGCCAATTACCAAGGAAACAGTGGGAGGAATCGGTCGAGAACTGTTTGATAATGATTCTTTGCTCAAAACAAAGACCGATTCGCTCGAAAAGTTAATCGCTTTCGTGAGGAACGGATTCGAATATCGGACGGACCTTGAAACCTGTGGGATTGAACATTTCAGCCTTTCTGCCGAGGAAGTTCTTGCGGGGCGTGGTGCAGATTGCGAGGACAAAGTTGCCTTGCTCTGGCAGTTGCAAAAGGAATTGATCGGACTTCCCATGGTAGTTCTCGAATTTGAGACGCACGTCAGCCTTGCCATTGCGGCGCCTTACAATGAATTCTATGCCGATCCAATCGAATATAAAGGAGAAAAATTCTATGTCGCTGATCCCTCGATCGAGAAAGATTCACCGGAAAGCAATTTGCCGATGATCGGGAGTTGGCCTTTTGGATTGTTTGGTTTGCCGTTCGACTTCGGGCCTTCATGGGCGCCGGGAGATTGAAATGGATGCTGGAAAAGCTCAATGGCGACCGTTTGCACACCGGCAATATTTCCGGCATCTGCTGGAAAAGCAAGTCGGACAACATGAAGCGGGCCTACGGTTTCCGCTACGATGCGGTTGGCCGGTTGCGCGAAGGGAACTATGCCGCCATGTCACCCGGCACGACCCAATGGATCGCGGAAGTGGACCATTACACCGTGGAAAAGCTCCGCTACGATCTCAATGGCAACATCACCCAAGCCCGGCGCAATGGCTTGCTCACCGGCAATTCCTTCGGGCTGATCGACAATCTAATTGCCCGGTTTTGCGGGGATTCTAGGACCGACACAATATCTTTAACCATGGTTTCCGGAAAACGATCCCGATTGCTCCCGAAATTTTTCACCACTGTGGGGGTACGCCCCTGGATGGTATTCCTGGTGCTTTTCTTTCCCGGCCACTCGGAATTGCCCAGCCAGGTAACCGCCCAGGAATTTGATTTCTATGGGGATAAAATTGTTGTTTCCGGTGATTTCTCCTGGACCGAACAATGGAAGCACCTTGAGATCATCGATGCGCAATCGGGAATGTATCATATTGATCGAATGCCGAGCATAAAAATTCAAAGGATCGTGAATTCATTCGCCCCGGTGATGAAATCAGCGGGCTGGAACGATTACATGGTGTTTAAATTTCTTCAGAAGGTACTGGATCGGATTCTGCCGGATTTTCCCCCCACTTTCAAAATCATGTTTGAGCACAAGGCTCTGCAAGGACTTGGGGTCTCCAGTCTGGTTGCTTTTTCGGAAGGCGAGTTGTTTTTGTTTGTCGAGGGGAACGAAGTCTTTGATGTACCTACATTCCGAGATGAAACCGGCAAGCGGTATTACTTGATCGATCAGTCCGGAACGGTTGAAGATATGGAGTTAGAGTTTATCTCTAAGACCAAATTCCCGACCCACAGATTTAATCTAAGTTTGCGCAAATTGCCTCAATTAAGCGAACATCTTTGGGATACTCTGAGCTTTGAATTTCGACAATCCGAGCATGTGAAAAAGCTGCAGGTGCCCCTATCGCGTCACCGAGTCGCAATCCTCTCGCAACATCCGGAATTGCGAAATGAAACTTACTTTGACATTCCAATTGCGCAACCAACAATCTCGGCAATTGCCCACGGCCTTTGGGATAAAAAACTGCATCGTTCAAGAATGGACTCACTGCTCACCTTGATTGAATTTGTAAAGTTCGGAATTGAGAATCGGGACGATTCAATTGCGAGCGGCAAAGCCCATGAATCGCTGACGCCTGAGGAAACCCTCTTCCGTACCTATGGGGATTGTGAGGATAAAGCAGCCTTGCTCTGGCAGTTGCAAAAAGAATTGATTGGCTATCCGATGATTACCTTGGAATTTGACAATCATATTTGTCTCGCAATTGCGTGTCCCCCGAGAGATGAGTACGTAAAGCCCATTGTCATTGCGGGGAAAAGCTATTTTTTCGTTGATCCAACCCTTGGTGACCATCTTCCTTTGATCGGGAGCTGGCCATTCAATTTGTTTTTTGCCCCTTTCGAAGTCGGTCTCCGTTGGACACGTTAAGTACCACTCAACCCAAACCACTCCTAATTTTTTGCGGTTTACTTCTCCCTTTGCTCAATTTCGCACCAGACAACGGTGAAGAAACAGTGTTGCGCATCCGGCCGGAATTGTCCCAAGCCTACTTTCACGGAAACCGAATTGCCTCCACCACAACCATTACAAAACTTGCCCCCGGGACCGCAAAACCCGTATTTTTACCCATGCGCAAAATCATCCCTTTGCTGTTCCTGATTGGTCTGGCCGGGACCGCTACGGCCCAATTCGACGAGCTATTACCCGTACCCCAGCACGTAAAACCCGGCAAAGGCCGGTTCCGCCTCGGCCCCAACTTCCGGGTGGTGCTGCGGGAAAGCACCCCCAGCCGCATTCGCCCGGGCGCAAACCGGTGGCTCACCCGCCTCGATGGCCGTACCGGGCTGAACTTGCCCGATACCGCCGCTACCCAAGGCTTTCCCGGGGACGGACTCAACATCTGGGTGCGCACCCGGGCCGCCCTGGCCCTCCACGACGACGAAAGCTACGTCTTGAAAATCACCCCGCGGCGGATCATGCTCGAAGCGGAAACCGATCTGGGCGCGCTCCACGGCCTGGAAACCCTCCTGCAACTGCTCAGTGCCGATGCATCCGGCTACTACTTTCCCGCCGGCAAGATCGAGGATGCCCCCCGCTTCCCTTGGCGCGGACTGCTGATCGACGTGTGCCGGCACTGGCAACCCGCCGCCGTGATTAAGCGCAACCTAGACGGGATGGCCGCCATGAAACTAAACGTTTTGCACTGGCACCTGAGCGAAGACCAGGGATTCCGCATCGAAAGTCGGCGCTACCCCAAACTGCACGAAAAAGGTTCCAACGGCCACTACTTCACCCAGCACGAGGTCCGCGACATCATCGCCTACGCCGACGCCCGGGGCATCCGGGTCGTGCCCGAATTTGACCTGCCCGGACACGCCACCGCCTGGTTCGTGGGACATCCCGAACTGGCCTCCGCCCCAGGACCGTACACCATCGAAACCGGGTTTGGGGTCTTTGACCCGGCGATGGATCCCACCCGGGAAGAGGTGTACACCTTCCTGGACACCTTTTTGACGGAAATGTGCGACCTGTTTCCCGACGCGTATTTCCACATTGGGGGGGACGAGAACAACGGCAAGCACTGGAATGCCAATCCTAAAATCCAGGCTTTCATGCAGGAAAATGACCTTGCCGACAACCACGCGCTCCAGCAGTACTTCAACCAGCGCCTGTTAAAAATACTGGAGAAAAATGGCAAGCGCATGATGGGCTGGGACGAGATCTTGCAGCCGGGCATCCCGCGCAACATTGTGATTCAAAGTTGGCGGGGACGTGAAGCTCTGGTCCAGGCGGCAACGCAAGGCTACGACGTCCTACTGTCCAATGGCTACTACATCGACCTGGGCAAACCGGCGGCGGAGCACTACCGCAATGATCCCCTGCCCGCGGGCAGCCAGCTGGATGCCGAGGCCCGGAAACATGTACTGGGAGGAGAGGCGACGATGTGGGGCGAACTGATCTCCCCGGAAACCATCGACAGTCGGATCTGGCCGCGGACCTGCGCGATTGCCGAACGGCTCTGGTCGGCCGCCTCCGTAAAGGATGTGTCCGACCTGTACCGCCGGCTGGAAGGCGCCTCGCTTTGGCTGGAAATGGACGGCCTGCGCCACCGCAGCAACCGGGAAATAATGATGCGCCGCGCCGCCGGAAGTACCGCCATCCAGCCCCTGGCCACCCTGCTCGACGTGGTGGAGCCATTGAAAATCTACCAACGCCACCACCAGGGCATCCCGTACAGCACCGCCCTGCCGTTGACCCGCATTCCGGACATGGCCATTCCCGATGCACCGGTGGCGCGCCGATTCCGCACCGCGATGGAAGACTACCTGCGGGAACCGGATGAACCGGGACGGATCGTGCTCACGCTGTGGCTGCGTTCCTGGCGGGACAACCACGCCGCCTACCTGGAACTGTGCGAAAGTGCCCCCCTCTTGCGCGAAGGCATTCCGCTGTCCCTGCGGCTCAAGTCCCTCGCCGTAGTGGGCCTGGAACTGCTGGAAATGCATGCCGCCGGAACCCCCGTTGCCGAGAAGGAAACCGTGATCGCCCGGACGATTGCAAATGCCCGCGAACCCAGCGCCGAAAGTGAGCTTGCGGTCGTAGAAGCATTCGAAATGCTGTACCGCACCGTCTACGCCCCGTAAAATCCGCATTTTTCGCGCCGCACATGCGAAAATCCCCGCTTTTGCGCCTTGCGAATTCCTTCGCGAATACCGTTATTTAAGCTTTAAAATCGCGACCGATGACACGCGACCAATTCGACATCTACATCAGCTATGCCCCCGAAGATCAAGACCGCGTTCGCAAGGTCGTGGAAGAGTTGGAATGGGCGGGCTTAAAGGTGTGGTTCCGCAATCACCCCGCTACCGCACAGGAGAGCATTGACTTGCTGAACCAGACCCTGGACACCAGCAAGGTACACCTCGTCGTTTGGTCGCGGGAATCAGCAGCTTCGGGCCGTATCCAAGCGGAAGCCCGCGCCGGCAGCTTAAAGCGCCGCCTGATCGCCGTCCGCATCGATATGGTATTGCCCCCCAAAGGCACCGATGCCATCACCTACGCCGACCTGACCAATTGGGAAGGTGGACAAGACCATCGTCAGTTTAAAAAGCTATTGCACGGAATCCATCGGCTAATCGGAAAGGGCGTGGCCCCGGACCAGCTTCAATCCCAAGAAGCCACCTTTACCAATGCGCCCATCAGCGAATGGGACATGCTCTCCGACGACGAAAAGGATGATCGCGCGTGGCAAATTGCAACGTCTTACCGCACGAAGACGTACTATCAACATTACTTGAACCATTTTCCCCGCGGAAAATATGTCGAAAAAGCCCGTGAAGAGATCGCGAAGAAGAACCGGACCGGCCGGATCGTGCTCACCTGCGCGATCATCTGGATTGTAGGACAAATCATTTTTGCGATTGCGGTTCAATTCTGATAAAAACGCCAGCATGCGCTGCTTGCTATTGATCGTATGGGGGTTGATTGTACCCGGATTCCTTCTGGCTGGACCCGCTGTGCGCATAAATCTCGAAAGCAATTGGGAATTTTCCCAGATCGGAAAGAACGCCTGGCTCCCCGCGGAAGTCCCCGGCACGGTCCACACCGACCTCCTCGCCAACGGTGAAATCCCGGATCCGTTTTATGGCACCAATGAGAAAGGCCTCCAGTGGATCGGCCGTATGGACTGGGAATACCGGACCGAATTTGACGTGTCGGCCGACCTCCTGCAAAATGAACACCTCGCCCTCCGCTTCAATGGCCTGGATACCTACGCGGAAGTCTTCCTCAACGGCAAACCTCTGCTGACCGCCGACAATATGTTCCGCACCTGGGAAATCGAATGCAAGTCGCAGTTGCGAACCGGCAAAAACCAACTCCGCATTGTATTCCGCTCGCCCTTCGAGCGGGTCAGCGCACAGTTGGAAGCATTGCCCTACCAACTGCCTTCCCCCAATGACGCCGGCAAAGAAAAGATCAGCGTCTTTGTGCGGAAGGCCGGTTACCATTTCGGTTGGGACTGGGGACCGCGCTTTGTAACCATGGGAATTTGGCGACCGATCAATCTGCTGGCCTGGAATGAGGCCCGCATCACCGATGTCTACACCCGCACCGACGGGCTGGAGACAAACGAAGCCCGACTGCGGGCGCGCGTAGAGGTGAACGCTCCCGAAGCGGGCGACGCCAAACTGGCATTGGTCCTGAACGGGGACACCATCGGGCGGCAAAACGTGGTGCTGAACCGGGGCCGCAACGTCCTGGAAGAGGCGATCAGCATCGCCAATCCACGCCTTTGGTGGCCCGCCGGGATGGGCAAACCCTACTTGTACAACCTCAAGGCAGTG
>JBCCQH010000179.1:0-7893 GCA_039024435.1 Bacteroidota bacterium | reverse complement strand
GGGATTGATCACCATCTTGATGGGGCTTCTGGCGCAAGGGGCAAAACTCAAGGTGTGGATGTCGCGTCTGCTGTTGATCGCCAATGCCTATTACATGGTCCTGGACTTTCGCTCTTCCGACTCCGCACTCGGAAATGGCCTCTATGAAGGCGAGGCCTCTTTACTTCCCGCATTTACCGCTTTGGGCATCACCTTGCTGTTTTTGCAATTGGTGGTGCGGGATGTTTTGCGGAGCAAGGGCTGAGGGGGGAAGCAGGGGCCTGCTTCCTCAAATCGTGCCGCTCAATCCCTGCCTGGTGGCCCAAGTCTGCACTTTGCAATTCGGGAGGCTTGCTCATGGGGGGGGAATGGGGCGCGGAGCAAATGGGGCGGCGATGAGCATACGGAATGGACTTCTTCGCTCAGTGATTGCATTTTTGCGGTTATTGTCCTCTCATACGGTCACTGATCTCTCAAAGGGTCATTTCGACAGTCGGAGAAATCTTTCCCGGAGCGGGTTTCCGAGTCTCATTCAACTGTACTGGGAAGGATTTCTCCTTCGTCGAAATGACAAGGGGGGCACCTTTACTTGATCTCCAACCTGTTCTTCCTCGCCGGAGGATGCGACCATCTTGAACCGACCGCGAAGACTCAGATTGGAGAGGTTCATGCGGTAGGGAGTCAATCTATTCTCACTTGCATGCCCAAGACTTGGTGATAGCGAAAAAAGAAGGATCTGAAGGTGGGAGTGCTACGAGCATTGGAAGCAGAACCATTGCTCTCCGGGAGAATCCCAAAATCAAAAAGCCCAAGGTTCTGGTTGACCTTGGGCATCTGAAGTAGCTCCGGTAGGAATCGAACCTACATCTTGGGTTCCGGAAACCCACATTCTATCCATTGAACTACGGAGCCAATCGGAATAGGATGGCAAAACTACCAAACCTTTTGCACATCAGAAAATTGATCGGCAAAAATTATGATGCGATCTGCCCGGCGGCGCTCCGCATCCACCCCTCAGCGCTTCAGTTTTTCCAGCAGGGCGCTGAATTTGGCGCGGTTGTCCTTGTAGCTGGGATCGATGGCTTCCACTTTGCGGTGCGCCTCCAACGCCGAAGTGTACTGGCCTTGGATCGCGTACAAAATCGCCAAGTTGTACCAGGCATCCACCGCTTCGGGCCGCAGTCGGACCACGGTGGCAAAATCTTCAGTTGCTTTCTCCTTGTCCTCCAAGTGTGAGTGGGTAAACGCCCGCAGGTAAAATGCCTCCGCAAAGGTGGAATCCAGCCGCACCGCCTCGTCAAAATCCCCCAAGGCCGCCGCATGATCGCTCCGCTCAAACTTCAGCCGGCCCCGGAACATGAAGATATTGGCATTGTTGGGGGTGAGGCGCAGGACATCCGAAAGGTCGGCGATGGCCCCTTCCCGGTCATCCTTGTCGACCTTCGCGAGGCTCCGGCCCAGGTAGGCTTCCATATAATCCGGATCCTTCTTGAGTGCCGCATCGTAGGCCCGGATCGCATCGTCCACGTCACCGATGGAAAAGTACGCCTTGCCCCGGAAATAATCCATTTCCCGGTCATTGGCGCGCATGGCGCTCAGGTACTTGAGGTCCTCCCGAACCGCGGCGACGTCGGGCAATTCCAGATTGGCGCGCACCCGCTCCTTGCGCGGTTCCATCACCCCGGGCGCCAGTTTGATCGCCTGGTCAAAATCCTCAATCGCCGCATAATTGTAGCCCTGCGTGCGATTGGCGATTCCTCGGCGGTAGAAATACTTGTACTTGGTGGAGTCCAGCGCGATGGCTTCCGAGTAATCTGAGATCGCGTCGATTGCCTTCTTGTTGCGGATTTGGGCATTGGCGCGGGAAAAATACAAATCGGGGTTGGTAGAATCGTGTCCGAGGGCGCGGGTATAGGCCAGCGCCACCGCCATCCAGGCCCGTTCGCGTCCGAGTGCTTCCGCAGTGCCCTGCCAGGCGGCCGTGAACCCCGAATCGATGGCCAGGGCCTTGTTGAATTCCACGTAGGCGAGGCTGTCCTTGCCCTGCCCACTGTAGATGCGTCCCCGGGTCGTGTAGGCCGCCGGAAATTGGTCATCGATTTTGAGTGCCGCATTGATCAGCTCCAGCGACTTGTTCCAATCCTGATTGAGGACCTTCAGTGCCTTGTCGTACTTCTTTTGCGCTTTCTTATTGACCTGAGCGGTCAAAGTTCCGCCGAGAAATACCGCGCCGATGAGCATCCCGATACCGAAAAATCTCTTCATGCGGCAAAATTAATAAAATCAACGGCAAACGTGAGCCGGATGATTTTCCGCCAGAAAGTGCGTCCCCGGACCGTCCCCGGACCGGCGATTCTTTGCCCAATGTCGCCCGTTCGGGGAGACATTTGCCGGAAAGATTGCCCTTTGTTCCTGGGGATATTCCAATGAAAATATTACCGACCTCTGCCCTGCAGAATCGCAGAACCGCCCTCTGGGCGGACGCCCCGCCATTTTCCCAAACGCCACAAAGAAAAAATCCCCACCTTTGTGGCGCATGGACATCGAACCCCCCATCATCAACAAAGCCGTCCGGGAACTGCTGGAAAAAATGACCCGCGAAGTGAGCGGCCGGCGCTGGGAATCGATGGTGACCTTTTCCGACGGCAAAGGCACCACGATCATCGAACTCAATGTCTACCGGGGGGGAGGGCAGGAGCGGGCCGGTCGCATTGCCTACCGCCTGGAGACCGGGGAAGTAATGGAAGCGCGGTATCCCGGACTGGGGGAAGAATTGCCCGAGTCGGTCGTGGACCTGCTGCTGGACGCCGTCAACCTGGAACACCAGCTTGCCCGATTGGGCCGGTAAGCCCCCAACCCTTTCGGGCTTGAAGTTATTCGAAATCCGGACTATAAAATTTTCGGAAATTTTTGCAAAGCAAAGATTTGTCGTATCTTCGCCGCCGGCATGGCGGTTTCCGCCGGCCCGTGAACCAATCAAGACTGGCGCTGCGGCGCCCGAGGACGCAACCTTCGACGCTTCGATTAACGTTCACCAACTGATCTACACGATGAAAATTTTTTCCGGTGCGGCGGTTCCGCACCCTGGCCGCGCCTTGGCCAGAATCGTGCTGTTGCTCGGCCTCCTGTTGAGCATCGGCCCGGCGAATTACGCCCAAGACACCGAAATGTTGACCTTTTCCGGCCTCGTTCCCGGCGGCCGGGCCAAGACCTACGTGGAAAAGGGCTACCTGTTGTCCGGTTTTTACCTCAATGCCGTCGCCTCAGTACCCGAAGCGGTCCCGCAAAACGCCAAAGCCGTGTTCCAATCGGATGAAAATACCCAGTTTGCCCTGGCGCGGACCGACCGGCGCAGCTTCACCCCCAAGGTAATATGGATTGGGGAACTGATGGCCAGCGGTGGCCCCCGCAGGGTGATCTTTACCGGGGGCAAGCCCAATGGTGGCAGGGTCACCCACACCTTTACGACCGACGGAGCCTGCTGCGGCGGCGATGGCCGCGGCTTCCAACGCTTCACCTTTCCGGCCAGTTTTTCCGACGTGCTCTGGCTGGAATGGCGACCCGAGTATACCGTATTTACTGCCCTGGAACTGGAAAAGCCCTGTGATTGCCCGGGCCCGATTGGCGAGACTGGACCTCCGGGACCCCAAGGTTCGCCCGGCCCCCGGGGATTGCAAGGAGTTCCCGGTACGAAAGGCCCCAAAGGTGACCGCGGCGCACGGGGGATTCAAGGAGGACGCGGTCCGGTTGGGCCGCAGGGAACCCCCGGAGCCAACTGGATTTCTGGCAATGGCATTCCCGGCAACGGAACCGGCCGCAGTGGCGATCTGTTCCTCGACACCCTGACCAGCAACCTCTACCAAAAGAATGGAGGCAACTGGCAGCAGATCGACAACCTACTGGGTGCCCGGGGCCCGGGAGGTCCCCGCGGAGCCAAAGGTGACCGGGGCAATCGGGGGCCAAAAGGGGACCGGGGAGTTCCCGGTATTCCGGGAGTACCGGGAACCCCCGGAATCGCCGGATCGCCCGGCCCGGCGGGAGCCCGAGGCCCCGCCGGAGCCCGGGGCGCAAAGGGGGATCGCGGTCCGACCGGCAATCGCGGTGCTCGCGGAGCCGCCGGAGCGCCGGGAGCGACCTGGTACAGCGGCAGTGGTCGCCCCGCCGCCAACCTCGGCCGGGTCCGCGACCTCTACCTCGATACCCTGGTGAGTGCGGTTTACCAAAAGCAAACCACGGCCTGGGTATTGGTCGACAACCTGCGCGGTCCGGCTGGGCCGAAGGGACCGCGCGGCGCAGTAGGTTCCCGGGGTGACCGAGGTCCCAAAGGGGACAAGGGCAACAAAGGCGACCGGGGCAATCGTGGCGCCAAAGGGGATCGTGGACCGAAAGGGGAAACCGGTAATTGTGCCTGTACCGTAGAAGCGGCCGCCTCCGCCGCGGCGGCCGCCGTTTCGGCGGGCGAAGCAACGGCGGCGGCTGGGACCGCAACCGGAGCCGCCGGTGAAGCCTCTGCTTCCGCTGCCGCGGCCAGTTCTTCCGCCGGTGAGGCCAGCACCGCCGCCGGAAGGGCGAGGTCCTCGGCTTCGGAAGCCAGTCAGGCCGCCGAAGAAGCCGCCGCCTCCGCTCAGAAGGCCGCGAACTCTGCGAACCAAGCCCGCAACTCCGAAAACAAAGCGCGCAATTCTGCGAATCAAGCCCGCAATTCCGAAAACAAAGCCGCCCAATCCGCGGAAAAAGCCCGCATCTCCGCTGACACTGCGCAAGCGGCCGCCGACCGCGCCCGCGACCTCTTCAATTCGAGTGCCGGCGGCGATGTCCGCGGCCGCTACCCCAATCTGACCGTGGTGCGCATCCAGCGGCGCAACGTCGCGAACATCGCCCCCAAAAGAGGCCAGGTGCTTACCTGGTGGGATGGCGCCTGGCGTCCCAAAAACGCTCCCATTCCCCGCACCGGCTGGACCCTCGGCAAATCGCCCGCCGGCGACAGTGTCTTGTACACCGTCGTGCCGGGCAACGTGGGCATCGGTACCGCCGCGCCCCGGCACCTGCTGGAAGTCCGCGGGGGCCGGCGGCCCACCACCGACAGCATCGTGTACGCTACCCGCGCTGGCCGGGTCGGGATCGGTACCCGAAATGTCGATCCCCGTTACCGCCTCATGGTCAATGGCACCATCCGCGCCAAAAAAGTCCTCGTGGAAAGCGGTTGGGCCGATTACGTCTTTGCTGCGGACTACCCATTGTGGCCGCTGTCGGAGGTGGAAGCCTACATTTCCCGGCACCACCATTTGCCCGGCATCCCTTCCGCCACCGAAGTAGCGCAAGAGGGGCTGGATCTGGCGGACATGCAGCGCCGGACGATGGAAAAGGTCGAAGAGCTCACCTTGTACCTGATCGAAATGCAAAAGGAAAACGCGGCCTTGCGGCGGGAAATTGAAATCCTGAAAGGAGGTCCCCGTGAATAATTGGCGAAGCGCATTGCTGGGCCTGGGGCTCGGCCTGTATGGCACCGTGGGGAGCGGAGTCGCATTGGCCCAGACCGTAGAAATCCACCAGATCGACGTGGGAACCGGAGACGCGGCCCTGATCAATATTCGGAACAATGGCCAGGCGATTGCCCATTCGATACTGATCGATGCGGGGGAGACCAATCGCCAGGACGATGTCGCGCAGTACCTCTATCAGCACGCTCGGAGTGCGGGGGGAAACAATGTCTACCTGGACTACATCATTACCTCGCACTACCACAACGATCACTTGGGCGGTCTAGTGGGGCGAAAGGTCCGCAAGCGGAAAGCGGGCTGCGGTGCGACCTACACCGGGATCATGGCCAATACCCGGGTTCGCTACTTTGCCTTGCTCGACAAGGGCAACGGAATTCCCACTTCCCGCAGTGCGACCTACGTGAAGTACAAAGCCATCGCCGGGAATCGCCGGGTGGCGGTGGGGGTAACCACCCTGGGGGACCAGGGCGCGATAGCTTCCATCGCCGCCCCCAACAACTTCAACCCGCCGGCTCCGGGAGCGAACCAGCAACTGGCCTTGGGGGGCTACATCGATCTGGGCCAGGACGTCAACCAGGTGCCCATCCGCCTGCGCTTGGTCGTAGCCGACGCTTACCTGTACCGGCTTTCGGCTCCTGACCACCTGTACGACGTCGCGGAATCGCTCCATGTCCGGCGCGCCTACACCGGCACCGGCGCCAAGCCCAACGCCAACAACTGGGGACTGGTTTGGGTCTTGGAGTACGGTGCGTTTCGCTATTACACCGCCGGTGATATCGGGGGGTTCACCCCGGGGACCAATGCCTGCGTACACTGCTCGAACAGCTATTTTGACCTGGAAACGCCCCTGGCGACCACGCTGCGCGAGCTGTATCCCAGTCCCACGAGTGCCCCCGGCCACGTCTGCGCCCACAAGGTGAGCCACCACGGGAGCCGCCACAGCACCAACGCCGTGTTTTGGGAAACCCTGAGTCCCAGCCTTGCGGTGATCTCAGCCGGTTCGCGGCAGCGATTCGGCCACCCGACCCAGGAACTGCTGACCCGGATCGAGCAAGGATCCTGGGATGCTGACTCTTTGCGGGCGGACAGTGTGGGTCGGTACTTCATGACCGAATTGCACTTTCGCAACCGGAACATCAACCTGCAGCAGGGGGGAACCTCCGGGAGTGTGAAGTGGATTGCCACAACGGAGCAGATTCCCGCCGGTCAAATCGATGTAGCCGCCCAGATGGCAAATGGCCAAAATCTGGTCCTGCGCCGCAATGCGTTGCCCCGTTCTTCGGGCGATGTCATCATTAAGGTCTACCCGCAAAACGGAGGCCACTCCATCGCAGACCAAAGTCGCTACCAGGTGACCTACCGGAACTACCAAGGAAATCGCCGTACTTTCATGATCAATTGCCACGGACAATGAAAACAACTAGGATGATAGGTGTTTTGCTGCTTTTGCTGGGGAGCATTTTGCCTTGCCGGGCCCAGGAGTGCTCGGTCGATTTGCTGGTCGCCTACACCTCAGAGGTGGCCAACCGCTTGGGTGGAGATTCGGCGGCGGTAGCCGAAATCGCTTCGGCGGTGGCGGAAATGAACCGCGTGTTGATCTACAGCGAGGTGCGGCACGAAGTCCGGCTGGTCCGGATTCACCGCTTGTCGAATTGGGAGGGAGCTTGCTTCGCCGACGATCTGAACCGGTTTTCGCAAGATGTCAGCATCGCCCAATTGCGGAACCGCTACCACGCGGACGTGGCCGCCCTGGTCTTGGCCAACGATGACTACTGCGGGCTTCCCCTGTTCGATGATTCGCTGGCGAATGGGACAACGGCGTTCTGTGCAGTCAATTACCGCTGTATGCGGGAAAACTACGCCCTCAGCCACCAGATGGCCCACCTCTACGGCTGCGGGCACATTGCAGAATCCGCGGATGAAGTGGACAGTGCGCCCTACGTCACCGGTCACGGCTTCAAGTGGGCGTTCAACGAGCAAGCCTCGCTTTCGACGGTCATTGGGGTGTACGACGATGCCTTTTGCTTTCGGGAAGGGGAATTGGGCTGCGATGTCATTCCTTATTTTTCGAATCCTGCGGTGAGCTATCGGGGGGTGCCCCTGGGCGAAAGTGGCGTCCACAACAATGCCGCCGTCCTGAACGCCAATGCTCCGCAGATTGGGCGCTTCCGTCGGGTTCCTCGGATAAAGCGCTGGTTGGGCGATGTCGTACTCAAGCACAATTTTGCCTACGTTTTGGCGACCGACACCCTCGGAAACGGTGGCCAATACCGGATTCAGGACTCGGCCCGGGTCATTTTTCGGGCGGGTAAACGGATCGAATTGAATCCAGGCTTCCGGACCGGAGAGGGGGCGCATTTTGAAACGGTGCTCGAAACGCCCGCCGCTGAATGCGGCACTCAATGACCCGGAG
>JBCCQH010000178.1:0-8086 GCA_039024435.1 Bacteroidota bacterium | reverse complement strand
TCTGTGCTGGATTTTTTGCGACCGGGTGAGACTCAGAAGTTCAGTTCTCTGCTCATCGGTCAAAACAATTGGATTACCTTTTCTTGGCATGAACAAATATAAGAAATATAAAGTTCGCTTTTTAATGAATCTTCACACTAGCAAATTTCACAAACCAATTTTAAACAGCCTCTAAGAATCCGGAGAAGAGTTGATGCATGAGTGGAGCAAAATTTTTGTGGACTTTATCAACAAAAATCCTTGCCCACGGTTACCTACCTAAATCACGAAGTCGAAAAGAATAACCTCAGATCCGATGAAAAAAATCGTCATTGTAGGTGGAGGCGTCGCGGGCAAAAGCTTGGCATCTCACCTGATCAAAAGCAAAGCGCCGGCGGAGATTGCCCTGGTTGATCCCAAGGAGTACTTTGAAGTGCCCTACGCGCAACTCCGGGCCTTGGTACTTCCCGAGTCGTTCGGTCCGAAAATCCGGAAATCCTACCGGGACCTGCTCCCGGAAGTAAACCATATCCAAGGCAAAGCGGTGGGCCTTTCCGATACCGCTGTCGAACTGGAAGGGGGAGTGACCGTGCCCATGGATTACCTGGTACTGGCCACTGGCTCCTCGTTCAAGCAGTGGGAACTGCTCAAAGGGCGGGAAATCAGCCTCGCCGAGCGGCAAGCCAGCTTCGTTGCGGAGGGGAAGCGACTCGCGGCGGCGGCCTCAATTCTGGTCATCGGGGGTGGTCCGATTGGGGTGGAATTTGCGGGCGATGTTGCGGCAAAATACCGCGAAAAAAAGGTCATCCTGGCCCACTCCGGCGCCCGCTTGCTAGATTCTTTGAGCACCAAGATGTCCCGGCGCGCCGAAAAAGTGCTCACCGGTCTCGGCGTAGAGCTTCATCTGAACAGCTACGTCACCCAATCGTCTCCCGGCATCTGGACCAGCAAAAGCGGGCAGCAATTTTCCGCAGACCTCGTTTACCTCGCCGTGGGCATTGATGTCAATGGCGAGTGGATCGGAAAGGAAAGTGGCATCGCAAAAACCGACCGCCACGCGGTCCAGGTAGATGCCTACCTGCGCGTGCCCGGCCGACCCAATATTTTTGCCATTGGTGACCTCAACGATGTCCCAGAAATCAAGATGGGGGCCTTTGCCGACAAGCAAGCCAAGCTTACCGCCAAAAATCTCATCGCCCTGCTCAACGATCCCAATGCCACCCTCAAAGCCTACAAGCCGAGTGCCCCAATGAGCATGGTGACCATCGGGATGAAGAAGGGCGCGGTACAGCTTCCCTTTGGCCACCCCCACTTCCTGATCAGCATGAAGCAGAAGGACCTCTTCGCCGCCCGTACGCTGGGCGGCTGAGGAGCGCCGAAATTGTTTAGCGGGTTGACAAGTCCCGTTCTTGCCACCCAAACCGCGTTCCTCGGCTCACCTGTTTGGGGCGGCAAATGCGCCGGTAAATTCAATTGCGATTGCAAACCAGGCCACGGTAGCTTATCCCAAAGATTAACCATTGCCAAGGCACCGGTGGAAGGTTAAAGTTCCGGGGATACGGGCGGCGAAATTTGCGTTGCTGAAAAGGACATCCTCATCCCCCAATTGGCCTATTTCCGCCCCCCAGCGCCGAGGCGGGCGCATTGATCCGGGGGCAAAATCGCAAGATTGCATTGGGGCTTATCCACGTCGGGGGCTCGTGGTGCGGTGAGATCTCGGATTGGGCAAACCGCTTTTCTCGAGCCAGCGCTACAGGGAGAAATGCGGTGCCGCCCCGCCAAATAGATCCAAATCGATCAAAGTACACGCACCCAAGGATATTTGTCAGACGCGACCTTGCCTCCGCGGACCGCAATCAAATGCCGTGCGCCGCCCGAGGATCGCGTGCGTCGCTGGCGTCTATGCTCTGCCCAAACATCATACGGCCATATTGAGCACCTGGCCATTGACGGTCGTGATGGGACCCGCCGCCTGGTACGGGATCGGCCGACTTTGGGTACCCCCCGCTTGTACTTCCTTGGTCCGGTAGTCGTAGTGCTGCTGAAACTGATCCGGAAGGTTGTTGATCACATCGTTATTCGGCGTGATGGTGTAGTCGGTCCGGTTGAGGATGTTCATGCGGTAGCGGACCTCGTTGGGACCATTGCCATTTCCGACGACCCGTTGGGCCGCATTCTCGACGGTGCGGTGTTGACCGTTCATCGAAGAGGTAATTGGGACGATGTTGCTGAATCCACCGGACCCGCCCAAACGGTCATTGATCATGTGCCCGCCTACCCAACTGCCACCAGCGAGGGCCGCAACATCCTGGGCTTCTCGCTGCGGTCCCGAATCCACGCCCGTACTCCGGGTTTCCGCTTGGACCCAACCACTGCTGTAATTGTCAGTGGTATTGGTAACAGTCATCGTAGTGACCCGCTGGATTACCCCACCCCCTGCCCCGGACAAGGGGCGCGTCCTGGGCCGCGGCACGGGGGCAGACCGCGTCTGCCGGTCCACCATCGCCTGCAATTGCGCCATTCTTTTTACTTGCGGACTGTTGTCAGCCATCGCTTGCCGCCTGCGCTGGGCAATCGCCCCCGGACGATCATCGACCAAGGGATGGCTTGCCTTACCTCCGCCTTTCAAGTGCATCTTTGCCGGCGCCACCGCTTGCAAAGTGTGATTTTGGCTCCGGTTTTCAACTGTCCGCATACTTGATTCTTTTGGTGTTTTGCCGCCCAACTCTGCCTTTCGCTAATACCAATATAGCCAATGCCCGTGAATAACTCAACCGAAATGCAGGCACCTTGGCAGAGGGCGGAAGAATCGGATTGTCTCCTTGGCCCCTTCCGATTGCGGGTAACCCCAAACCACTTTTTATGTGGGCGACTGCGGCCCGGTGCCCGGCACCGGCCGCACCGCGCTCTCCGCACTCGCTATGCCGCGGGGCGGCATGAGCTCAAACAATCGCTGCGATCGCTGCCGCGTTGGGGCACATCCCAGCGGGCTGCGATACTCGGTGGCCGCAAGGCGGCCACCGCATGTCGGCATACACGTGGGTAGGGCAAGGCGCTTGGAAGCTAAGCTTTTCGGCATCGGTGAAGTCTGCGCTGCGTAATTTAGTCATCAACAATTTTCCCGAACGATTGGCATTGTGAGTAAGGGACCCGTCGGTTCATTTTCCATCCAGGAGGGCCGTTGCCATTGCCCGAAGCATGGATTCACGCAACTAATCAATAAGAAACTTACTCATCCCTGCCCTAGCAAGCGATTCGCGCTTACTTTGGATCAGTTTCTGACTCAATCCTATTTTTTCCATGGTAAAGTCGTCGAATTCTTCGCTCAAGACCTCGAAAAAGGCAAAACTTACTTTTTCCAATCCTTTCAATGGTTTCGAAGAGTCGCCCATACAATTGTATCCTCTTTCAAAAAGTATTTTTGGGATTGAGATTCCAAGGTAATTGGCCATCCATTTAGCAAAGCCGAAACGCTTCCTACTAACTTTGATCGAGCAAATGATCGAAACGATATCGTCTAAATTCATATTGCGCAATAGGGTTAAGGAGCATAAGAACAGGTATCCACAGTGTAAGACTGGGTAAAAATTGTAGTTATGCGAATAAAAAGTTGGAACATCAATGCGTGCCCAATCAATTTCTAAGTCTGTCAAGTCCTTCTTTGAAACTGGATGAAACCCATTCAGGTAACTGTTCTCAAAAATTCTCTTTGAAACTATTTTGGTGTATTCTACCTCCGCGGCTTTTGAATGATTCATGTTTTGTTATTCTTGTGGGTCGAGCGTTGAGACTTATGCCCTTTGGCAGGATTGCAAACTATGTGTCTGTTCCGTTGTAAGCGACTGTTAGCGGAATCGATTTTGCGACCAATCGTATGTTCCTGGGGCATTGTAGGAAAAAGAATGGCAAAAATTATGCTTCTGATCTTCTAATTCATAATTCATTGTATTTTTGCTTTCCTTTCTCAGTTAATGTAAACCACATGATTTCACCAAAGTCGGGAAGCGAATAAGCGATCTGTTTCCAGCGTTCCTCAATCAGCGCTACGGCTTTTATCCCGCTTACTGTACCGTCCGAAGAGTTGCTTGTCTCAGGATCTGAACAGATGATCCATTCGTTGTTGATGAAAATGATAAAAAGGTCAAAAAAGGTTTCTTTGATCTTTGTATCGGGGGCGGATAGTGACAATGATCCTTGAAGCTCGTTTACGTAAACATGCATATCTCCCCAATCATCATAGGCGAAACCAAGCAATTTTTTGATCAATTGTTCATCGGGGTGCTTATTTTTTTCAGATTCCATTTAATAATTGAACTTATATATGGTGGTAATGCCTGTTCGAGAATTTGATATAGTTATTGTAGCAGCAGGGGTTCCGAAAGTTGGGTGAGGGGGGGAATTAGTATTGAAATATCGAATTCCAACGCTTAGTCCATTGCTGCGATCTTTTGCTGCGTGAATAATACCATTTGTTCTTTGTGTAGACTGATAAACCCCTCCATTAGCCTTTTTGAAATAGTATTCAGCTGTTCGAATCGCCATAGCTTGGTTCGTATAATGGCTACGTACCCAGATTCCTGAATTTGCTCCATTGAACCAACCTCCTTTTTTCTGCATAAACGATTCTACTCTTGCTATATTCGAAACATTCAAAGGAGTAGCGACAATGGTTGGAACCAGTGGGAGTACAAGATCGTTGGTCCTGATCCGTTTACCTGAAATCTCACCTTCCGAATTAAGGCGATATACTTGATTCCCGAATTCTATTTCGCGGGCGCAGGTAATGCATCCTCCACTGCGTCCCCAGTTACCCCAAGAATAGAGCTTTTCCTTGTAATTCAACACGTGCCATTCATAGGGAGTAAAAGGATATTCTCCAATCTTATACTCACTATTATGAGTACGAGAACGAACTGATAATCTTCTCGTAGAACTACTTTTGCCCGATCTTAGCTCATTCTGTGCAGCGTTACTGACGTCCACGATTAATACAGGATCGATTATTAAATCGTTCTCTGGCCCGACATGGTCGACGTAATAACCGTTTCGTTCGAAGTTGGCCTGTGTTGTGTTTGTTGCATCCTGCTCAATTGTGGCATGTTTACTCTCGTTTTTTCCGGCAGATACAGGTTCTAAGCCTTCCAATTCTAGTGCTTGAATTGCTCTATTCCCCGCAAACTGATAAGGACTGTACCAAGGATACTCCGGCGCCAACGGATCCACGCTCAAAAACCGCCCCAGCCGTGCATCCTGCACCCGATGCTTAAACGACACCGCATTCCCCAGGCCCATCACTTCATCGTCATGCTCTTGGCGCTGGAACCCAAACCGATACCGCTCCGCCCCAAACTGCCGTTCCTGCAACGGCGCCCCAAACGGCCAGTAATCGCTGAGCGACCGCACGTCCGCCACGTAGAAATCCACCACACTATCCGCCACACCGCTTTCCCGGCCCAATTTCAAATCCGACACTACCGCGAGCACATTGCCCAGGTGATTTGTCTCTTCGTAGACCTTTTGGCCACGGAACAAGGCATACCGCCCCTGCCAGGGCTGCACCACAGGTTCGACATTGATGGTTCTCGAGCTGACAACCGGCCCGATCACCGACCCGATCCCGATGGAACCGCCGACAATCCTGCGCAAGCCATTCAAAGAACGGCGCCCGCTCAAGGTATCGAGCAAGCTATCAGGAAGATAGTCATTCTCCGCCACAAGCGAATGGAATTCGCCATAGATCACACGATCCACCAATTCCCCGCTGAATCACAGCTCGATCTCCGCCCCGTCATCGGGCAATTCCGGGACCTCTTGCAGCACCAGGCGCTGACCCACCGCAACGGTATCCAATTGTGTCACCTCGGCAAAGCGTGCATTGCTCCCTGCAAATCCGATCACCAGTTCCTCCTCGGCACCCAGCGTTCCACTCAGCGTCACGGTATCCCCGTCACAGATCACTTCCAGCTGCGAAAGGTCCATCTAGCGGGGAATCCACTCTCCACCACCATTTTCTAGCCAAGCCGCTAGAATTGATCAATTCCTCAATGAGTTCCATCGTGGACAAGGCCCACCATTTTTCGGCTGTGGCGACTGCCATGTCCGCAAGTGTAACATGGCACTGCGTTCTCCGCACTCGCTCTAGCGCTCAACTGAAGGAAGGTGCATGAGCTCGCGCATTTGCTGCGATTGCTGTCGCGTTTGTGGACGGTTGCCTCTTTTCCAATGGTCAATCGGAAGATCGATATTGCTCAAAGAATTCGATTAAGGTATCAAGCAGCAAGATGGATTTGGAATAGTCGTTTTCCTTTTGATGTTCCCGGTTAAATTGATCAAACCATACCATATTTGAAGCACGCTCGGCAACTCGAGATTGATACCATTCAGAAATCTCCCGTTCGTATCGGATTCCATTTGAGAAACGAACACCAGAGAAAAGTCCGCTGATGAAGGCGACATAATTCTCAAAGTTGACCGGTGATCTCATAAAAGTACCGGGATACCGCTTTAGCATGCGTAGCAATTCAAGTATTTGGGCTTCCATAATAATTATTTAACAGTTCTAATCTTAACTACCTCAAATTTCAAATATGGCGCGACATCGAACAATTGCATATAGTTTTGTAAAGCCATGCCTTCCTTGCCCGTCAATTTGTCGAAGACAATACCATCTTTATATGCGGCAACATGAAAAACCCACCCCGAGGGTTTTCCCAATACTTCGCCTAATCCCACGTGTGAGGTGATCTGCAAATATTGTGCCTCCTCTCCAAGCCTTCTTACCAATCTATCTGCAACCTTTACGCAACCAGATTCGATATCACTTACGTCGCAAGTAGCAGCAAAACTATATCCTTTAAATTCACGGCTTCCTGCTCCAAATTGGGCTCTAAAGAGCTCCAACAATCTTCTATTTCCCCGGTGAAGGGCTTGCTGATGCTGATAGGATAAACTGGCTAATCCATTGACCATTGCTTGGTTTCTCATGGTAAGAAGTTCTGCATCAGTGTATTTTTCGGGATCGGTGCTCGTTGTAGTGATTCTTGAATAGTCGGATTGTGCACGTATTTCTAATGCAGGATATGGAGTCGGATTGGCCTCCAGAGGTCGCATGAATGCAATGAAAGCCGTAAAACGTGCAGCTAGTCTACCAAGTGCTGTCCATCTGCTCGATGGCGGTTTCTTTTCCACATCCTTAGGCTTTGATTTTGGTTCTAGAACTTTGCCATCTACGCCTGTAAAGAGGGTGTTTGGGCGGTCTAATGCCTCTAGTTGGCTGGGATTCGTTTGCAAATAGTTTTCGGATTCCGAATTGCCTTTTCCAGCTTGGGTGCTCTGTTTTGCCTCTAACCCATCCAAATCAATAGCCTGGATCGGCGTATTACTCGCATACTGATAAGTCGTCAGCATAGGATACTCCGCCCGCAACGGATCCACACTCAAAAACCGCCCCACCCGTGCGTCCTGCACGCGGAATCCATAGTCAATCGCCACACCTGCGCCCATCCATCGGGGATCATCTTCCTTGCCATTGAACCCAAACCGATACCGCTCCGCCCCAAACTGCCGTTCCTGCAAGGGCGCCCCAAACGGCCAGTAATCGCTGAGCGACCGCACGTCCGCCACGTAGAAATCCACCACACTATCCGCCATACCGATCTCCCGGCCCA
This sequence comes from Bacteroidota bacterium, assembly GCA_039024435.1. Classification (GTDB taxonomy): domain Bacteria; phylum Bacteroidota; class Bacteroidia; order J057; family JADKCL01; genus JBCCQH01. The sequence goes on along the minus strand of JBCCQH010000178.1, from coordinate 440 downwards.
ACTTCAAATCCGACACCACCGCGAGCACGTTGCCCAGGTGATTCGCCTCTTCGTAGGCCTTTTGGCCACGGAACAAGGCGTACCGCCCCTGCCAGGGCTGCACCACAGGCTCAACATAGATGGTTCCTGAACTGGAAACCGGTCCGATCACCGACCCAATCCCCATCGAACCGCCGACAATCCTGCGCAAGCCATTCAAAGAACGGCGCTGCCCGAGCGAATCGAGCAGGGCAGGAGAAAGATAATCATTCTCGGCCACAAGCCCATGAAAATCACCGTACACGACCCGATCGATCCGCGCCCCCGCGTACCAAAGCTCAATCTCCCCGCCCCCGTCGGGCAAAGCCAAAGCCTCCTGCAACACCAGCCGCTGGCCCACCGCCGCCGTATCCAACTGCGTCACTTCGGCGAAGCGCGCGGCCGAAGCCGCAAAACCGATC
>JBCCQH010000177.1:0-8165 GCA_039024435.1 Bacteroidota bacterium | reverse complement strand
CTGGAGCCGCTGACCGGACTCGAACCGGTGACCCCTTCCTTACCATGGAAGTGCTCTACCAACTGAGCTACAGCGGCTTGTACAAACAACATGTTTGCCTCTTTCGAGCGGGAGACGAGATTCGAACCCGCGACCCTCAGCTTGGAAGGCTGATGCTCTACCAACTGAGCTACTCCCGCTTGATGCTGTGCATTACCGTAGCGATACACGTGTGCATTTATCGTGGGGAGAGCAGGATTCGAACCTACGTAGGCGTAGCCAACAGATTTACAGTCTGCCCCGTTTGACCGCTTCGGTATCTCCCCGTCATAAATGACGATCTAAATTCGTCAAAGAACTATTCTGCAATCTTTTGGTAAGGATTTGATTTTCAGGATGTTATTCCTGCAAGTGAATCCGCATTGCAGCCTTCGAATTTTCAAAGAGACGCAAAATTAGATAAAAGTTGCGACTTGTCAAAGGAGGGCGGTAAAAATATTCGGAGTCCGCTCTCTTTCATCTCGATGAATTTCGGAGGGCAAAAGTAAGCTTTCACGGCGAATCGAACAAGCCCCTGCTGCGAAAATTCGGTTGGTCTTCATTTTGCCTACTTGAAGTTTGATCGGTCACCCCGATTTTCCCGGACCAGATTTAGCGGCCACCTCGCAACCTTATATATAGGCGCACTCAAGGACGGGCATTCCCTTCAATCCTCCCCATCCACCCATCACCAAAATTGCGTTTGTATCATTTCGCGGAAATGCTGATTTTGCGAAATAATATTCGCCCCGCTTGGGGGATTGTGAATCGTCGTTTGTGTTTATCATCGGCAATCAATGGGTCAACGATTCGGGAAGCCAGCCAGAAAATCGCGCCTCCGTTTGTTTTGTATTGCGTAGGACCAATTCTGCCATTCCTTTTTTCCCCGTTTGCAACATCGACGATCCTGGTTATTTTTATTTCGAAATGTAACAAAGCTTATTCAAGGGTATGAGAAAATATTTACTGCTTACAACGCTTCTGCTGTTCACGGGGCTGTCTTTCGGGATGCTTCAGGCCCAGAATCGCCCGGTCGGTGATTGGGTTTCCGGTCAGTTTGATCCGGCTCCGGTCCAGCAACGCACCGCACCGGAAGATCCTCTGGTCGTTCCCACTGAGCGCACCTGTGGTCACACGGAACAAATGCGGGCCAATTTTGCCCAGTTTCCCGAACTCCAAGGGACTTACCAAGCCCACCTTGAGGATGTAGAGCGCCGTATCGCCGAGGGCGACTACAATCCGGCGACCGAAGGTGTCATCACTATCCCAACGGTGGTTCACGTCATCTACCGCACCAACCAGCAAAACATCTCGACGGCCCAAGTTCAATCCCAGATCCGGATTCTGAACGAAGATTACCGCCGGCAAAATACAGACGCTGCAAATACCATCAATCAATTTCTCTCGGTTGCCGGTGACCTCGGCGTCGAATTCTGCCTCGCCGACCGCGATCCCAATGGCAACCCCACCGACGGCATCACCCGGACCCAGACCAGCACGGTCAACATTGGTCTGACGAATCAGTACTACACTGCCGCTCCCGCCTGGAACCGCAACAATTACCTCAACATGTGGGTCTGCGAACTCGGCAACAACCTGCTGGGGTTTGCCCAGTTTCCGGGCACAGCTCCGGCCAACCGCGACGGCGTAGTGATCAACTGGCGCTACTTCGGTGACGTTGGTACTGCGACCGCTCCCTACAACCTGGGCCGCACCGCTACCCACGAAGTCGGTCACTGGCTCGGTTTGCGCCACATCTGGGGCGACGGTGACTGCAGCGTGGACGATGGCGTTGCCGATACGCCGATCGCCGGTGCTCCCAATTACAGTTGCAACACCAGTAAGGTATCCTGCGGCACCACGGACATGGTTCAGAACTACATGGACTATACCAACGACGGCTGCATGAACATTTTTACCCAGGGCCAAGGTGCTGTCGTCAATGCCGTCCTCAGTGGAACCCGCGGCTCCCTGGTCTTCTCGAATGGTTGCCAGGCCCCCACCGGCGGTGGCGGCTGCGATACCACCGAAGTCAACTTCCCGCTCGCCGGTACCGCCCAAGTCCTGCTTTCCGGTGGATCGGGTGCCTGGGGCTTCGTCTCGGGCCACAACAACTACGGCGACGTCTCGAAAGCCGACTACTTTGACAATGCCAACAACGCTTCCCAGGTGATCGGCGCCCGCCTGCAGTTTGGCGTAGCCGCTTCCTCCGGCCCCACCGCCAAAGTCACCGTCCACGTTTGGGACGACAACAATGGCGTTCCCGGAACCCAGCTCAACTCCGTAGACCTGTTGATCGACGACATCATCGCCAACCAAGGCGACGTCACCGTCAACTTCCCCACCGCAGTAAATGTCACCGGGCCGTACTACGTCGGGATCGGGCTGACCTACGCTCCGGGCGACACCGTGGCACTGGTTCACAACACGGATGGTGACGTTCCGGTGGCCACCGCTTGGGAACAATGGAGTGGCGGTGGCAACTGGTACCGCTACGACAGTACTGATACCTGGGGCATCGATGTCGGCCACGCGATCTTCCCACTGACCTTTGGTCCGAACTTCACAATGACCGTAACCCCGGCCAACCCCACAATCACCACAGTAGGTGGTTCCATCTCCCTGCAAGCCACCGGTGCCACCAACTACAGTTGGTCCCCCGCGTCCGGTCTGAGCTGCACCAACTGCGCCAATCCGACGGCCAACCCTTCGGTCACCACCACCTATACGGTACAAGGGTTTGACGCGACCAACTCTTGCTCGGTCACCCAGCAAGTCACAGTCACGGTCAGTACGGTAAGCATCGATGACGGCCTCTTCGCCGATGGCATCGCCGCTTATCCAAACCCGAGCGACGGCAACTTCATCGTCGAATTTGAGCGGACCGAGATTTCCGACCTGCACATCGAGTTGTTCAACAATGTGGGACAGAAAGTCTTCACTGAGTCCCTGGAGGATTTCAGTGGATCTTTCCGCCGCATCATGGACATGAGCAATATGCCCGCCGGTGTCTACCACCTCCGGGTCACCGATGGGGAAAAGCAGAACTTCAAGAAACTTATTTTTGAATAAGCGTTATATTACTGACTGATGAAGGGGCGGTTGTACAACCGCCCCTTTTCTTTTTCCCCAACCATTTCCCCTTGTCCCCTCATCCAAAAATCCGTTTCTTCGCAGAAATCCTCTGGTATGTCCTCCAATTTGAGTTCCCTGGCTTCCGATGTTCCTGCCACCGCTGTCCCGATGCTGCGCGCCGAAGGCATTGTGCGCACATTTGGTCAATTGGAAGTCCTGAAAGGCGTCGACCTCAAAGTGCGCGAAGGCGAAATCGTAAGTTTGGTCGGGGCCTCGGGAGCGGGAAAAAGCACCCTCCTGCAGATTCTCGGCACCCTGGATGAACCCGACCTGGGCGAGGTCTACTTCGAAAACGTCAATATCACGCGCCTGAAGGAATCCCACAAAGCCGATTTCCGCAATGCCAAACTGGGCTTTGTCTTTCAGTTCCACCACTTGCTGCCGGAGTTCAATGCCCGGGAAAACGTCGCCCTGCCCGCTTACATAGCCGGCATGGACCGCAAAACCGCCGATGCACGCGCCGATGAACTGCTGGCCTACCTGGGATTGCAAGCGCGCTTTGACCACCGGCCCAGCCAGTTGTCCGGCGGGGAGCAGCAACGCGTCGCCGTCGCCCGGGCCCTGATGAATCGTCCCCGCCTGATCCTCGCCGACGAGCCCACCGGCAACCTTGATTCCGCCAACAGCGAAAACCTCTACCAACTCTTCAAGGATCTCGCTCGGGACCTCAACGTGGGCTTTCTGATCACCACCCACAACGAGAATCTCGCCCGCGCCGCCAACCGTTGCCTCCGGATGAAGGACGGCATCATCCTGTCCTCCTGAACCGATTTTTCCCTCGTTTAGGCAAGGCAATGCGCCTGTCCCCTTTCTTTTGTGGTGACGGCGGCTTAGTTTAAGGTGAAGTGCCGACGCCACTGAACATATTGCAGGAATACTGGGGCTATCCCGCCTTCCGCCCGCAGCAGGAAGACATCATTGAGTCGGTGCTGGCCGGCCGCGACACCATGGCGCTATTGCCGACCGGTGGGGGCAAATCGATTTGCTTTCAAGTACCCGGAATGGTCCTCCCCGGGCTGACCATCGTCATTTCCCCGCTGATTGCCCTCATGCGTGATCAAGTAGCACATTTGAATTCCCGCCACATTCCCGCCGCCTACATCAATTCCAGTCTGCGCCGCCGCGACATCGACCGGAAGCTGCAAAATGCGATGGACGGGCGCTACAAATTCTTGTACCTGGCCCCCGAGCGGCTCGCTACCGACATGTTTCGGGCCCGGCTCCCGCAAATGGAGGTGTCGCTCCTGGCGGTGGACGAAGCGCATTGCATCAGCCAGTGGGGTTACGATTTTCGGCCGGCCTACCTCAAAATCGGCGAACTGCGGGAAACCTTGCCCCAGGTACCGGCCATCGCCCTCACCGCAACCGCTCCCCCCCGGGTCCAGGAAGATATCCAAGACAAGCTAGAACTGCGCGACCCGGCGATTTTCCGCAAAAGCTTTCGGCGGGACAACCTCAGCTACCGCGTCATCTCCAGCGAACGCGTGCCCGACCGCATCTTGCAGTTTCTCCAGGACACCCCCGGTTCCGGCATCATTTACGCCCGCACCCGCAAGCGCACCCAGGCCCTGGCGGACTTGCTCCAGCGCCACGGTGAGTCGGCCGCGGCCTACCACGGCGGCATGTCCGCTACCGACCGCAACCACGTACAACAGCAATGGATCGCCAACAAAATCCGCGTCATCACCGCCACCAATGCCTTCGGGATGGGGATCGACAAGCCGGACGTGCGCTTTGTGCTGCACTACAATCTCCCCTCGGACCTGGAAAGCTACTACCAGGAAGCCGGGCGAGCGGGGCGCGACGGCAAAGCAGCAAGCGCAGTCGCATTTGACCATCCCCAAGACCTCCACGAACTCGAGCGCTGGGTGGAAGAGAAGTACCCCAGCTGGGAGGTCTTCCGCAAGCATTATGAGATCATCGCAAATGCCTACCGATTGGCCAACACCGGGGTGCCGGAGCGCAGCTTTCCGTTTGATCCGGCCGAGGTCGGCAAGCGGTTCCAGGTCCACCCCCTCAAGCTCTACAACTCAGTGCGGATCATGGATCAGCGGGGGCTACTGAGCCTGCAGGATGGGCCGGATGATTACGGCTACGTGCGGGTAGCGGTGCGTCCGGCGGATGTATTGGCCTACAAAGATCGCTTCCCCGACCATGCGCCCCTGATCGACTTTTTACTGCGTTCTTTGGGAGGGGAGGTCTACCGGGAGTGGATGCGGTTTTCCCCGGTGGTCTGGGCCCGGCAACTCGAGTGGGAGGTGGAGGTATTGGAACGGCGCCTGAAGCAATTGGCGGCCCGCGAAATCATCCGCTACAAAGCCCCCCGGGGTGAACCAACGGTGCGCTTTCTACGGCCCCGGCAACGTTTGCACCCGCAATTGCTGAACTGGTCGCAGTACGAGTTTTTGGGCCGACAGGGGAAATTCCGCCTGGAAATGCTGCGGCGCTATGCGGAAACACCGGCGCGGATGTGCCGCAGCCGCATGCTCGAAAAGTACTTTGGGGAGGAGCGAGCAGACGAATGTGGCATCTGCGACCACTGCCGGGAAAAGGCGGCGGGCAAATTGACAGTGGGGCGGATCGCGGAGATTCGTTCGGCGATTCTCCGGGGGGTACAGGCAGATCCGGCGGAAATTCGGGATTTGCTGGCGGGAATTGAGGTCGGAACCGCCCGACAACGCCTGGAGGTCTTGCGTGACATGCTAGACCGGGGCGAGCTGGAAAAAGTCGGTGGCCTGCAAGTAAGAGAAGGGAAAAATGCCCCGCGCAACTGATATGGACCACCGAACGGCCCTGCAGGAAGCGATTGCGTCGGTCTACGCGGTATTTTCGGCGTAACCCCGCAACTCCAGGTCAACGGGCTGTCCCGGGCGCCTTGCCGATCAAGAACTGCTGGAAGGACGTTTTTTACCCTGCGGACAACGACCCCGATTTTGCCGAGCCCACCCCCGAAGCGCTCAGGGCCCACGAGCACGGCCGCTAGGTCCAATCGGCCGGATTTGGGCAGCGCGAAATGCACCGGACGCTCCGGGAACAATTCCTATCTTTGCCCCCATGCGGTCCACTCCGGGCAAAATTCTCATCATCCGCCTCAGTTCCATCGGCGATATTGTGCTGACCAGCCCGGTCATCCGCAGCCTGCGCCGGTGCCAGCCCGAGGCCCGCATCCATTTCCTCACCAAGGAAGCCTACGCCCCTCTCCTCGCCCACCATCCGGGCATCGATCAATTGCACCTGTTTGCCGGGGATCTAAACGCTACGGTCCGGGAACTGCGTGCGGAAGGCTTCGATTATGTTTTGGACCTGCACCGTTCCCTGCGCTCGCGCCTGATCAAGGCCCGGCTGCGGGTGCCGGCTTCCACTTATGAAAAGGACCGCTGGCCGATTTTGCTCTACATGCGGTTCCGCTGGGGCCAATTGCCGACCCGCCACACGGTCGAACGATACGCCACGGCCCTCCGGCCTTTGGGCTGTGGCCTGGATGGCGAAGGGCTGGAATTTTTCCTGCCCGAGGAGATGCGCGCCCGCGCTGCCCGCCGGGTTGCAACCCAATTTCCGGGGCAGCCTCCCATCGCAGTGGTACTGGGGGGAAAGTTTGCCACGAAGAAATGGCCAACTGCGCATTTCATTGACCTGCTGAACGAACTCAGCCAACCCGTCATCCTTATCGGAGGTCCCGCCGAAGCCGAGGAAGCCCGGGAGATCGCCGCGGCGATCAATGTTCCGAGCTACGTCGCTGCTGGCCAGGGGGGATTGCTCGATTCCGCCGCCTTGATGACCACCGCGCAATTGGTCATCACCCACGATACCGGCTTGATGCACATTGCCGTGGCGCTCAGACTCCCAGTTTGCAGTTTGTGGGGCAGTACCGTCCCCGAGATCGGTTTTGCCCCCTACCGGGCGGAAAATGCCCTCCTCGTGCAGCACCCTGGTCCCCTCGACTGCCGTCCCTGCTCCAAAATCGGCCACGCCGAGTGCCCCAAAGGTCATTTTCGCTGCATGCGGGAACTCACTGTCGAGCGCGTGCAAGCGGCGATTCAGGACCGATTTGGGTAGGAGAGGGAATTCGAGGTGCAGCCCTCCCGGACGGCAGGTACACGCGATTGGCGATCAAGTCCCATAATTGGTGGTCTTAGGAGTACGTTGATTGGAAATTCTCACGGCAAAATCCTTGGGTCCATCCGGTGTACCGTGCGGCTACGATTCGCGTGCTGAAGCGACTTTTTGGGAGCTGGAGTTGATACGGGCAGCTACTGACGCGTCACCGACCCGTCAGCACCAGGCTGTTCCGGGAGTTCGCGTAGCTCCGTCCCGCCGGGCCCGCGGGACCAATGTCCCTCCCATCCTTGCCGCAACCAAGAATTTTCAATGGGTAGCGCTTCCCCGCCGCCAATCGACGGAGTGGTGATTGGAAATCCGGCCATTGGAAATCCTCAAAGAAAAATCCTCGCCCCCTACGGTGTACCATGCGGCCACGATCCACGTGCCGAAGCGACTTTTGGGTCAAATTCGAATCATTGGTGCTTGCGCGTTCCGAACGCGCTCTTCAGAAATTGGAAATCAATCAATTGGAAATTCCCTTGCGCCCAATGAAAATCGGAAATCGCGCAAGTAATCAAAATGGTTATCCGCTTCTTTGCCACACGTGATATTTGTTCCAATGCCGGAGCGAATTGCCCAGGATGGTCGCAAATCGGGATTCCCCTTCGTAGCGTCGGTTCAGCTTGTAGCAGAATTCATCCAGGTAGTTCTGCAAGTACTTTTCGCTCACACCGTGGAATATTCCCGAGAGGTTGCGCTTCACGTTGGTGACCGAAATGTGTACCCAGGGCAGCAATTTGACCGCCTTTTTGCCTTGGGCCCGTACCGGGAGGTGCCTGGCAAACCGATCCTTCAACTGGTTGTAGGCGCCAAAATTGGTGGTGAGGATGCTCGCCCGGGGACTGATCGCCTTGCCGGCCCGGTCGGCAATCGTTCCCGCCCGTAGATCCGGGATCACTTGCATCCGGAAT
>JBCCQH010000176.1:0-8401 GCA_039024435.1 Bacteroidota bacterium | reverse complement strand
GTGAATAATACTGCGCGGGTCATTTAAGGTTCGCGCCAGATTTAATCGCTGCTGTGAATAGGCGATGGCTTGCCGGGGCGGAAACTCCCGGCGAGGGACGGCGGTGGTCCAGCTCCCTGAGCCCTCTTCGCGGGGCTTCCCATTGGAGGCGGGAACAAGGATTTGGGGTACGTATACAAGTGCCGGTGCCTCATACCGGAACGGAAGCTGGCTCGCGACAGGGATGGGAGGGGCTTGGTCCCCCGGAGCGGTGCGGAGGGGGACGGAGTGAGCGATCCCCCGGACAGCCCGGTGCCGGAATGTTCCGGCAGTCGCCATCCCGATTGTGCATTGACAGGGTTTGATTTTTGTGCAGGCACCCAGGTAGGGAAAAGGGCAAGTCGGAGGTAATACTCCCGAACCAATAAATTACCAACGACATGTACCGCACTGATTTTTATGCCTTTTTTCTTTTCGTTTTGCTGGCCAGTCTGGGAACGGGCTGCAAGAAGGATGGGCCGCAACTGCTCCCGGCAGGGGAGCAATTGCTGGTCAACGGCCGGATCTACACGGTCAATCCACAGCGGCCATGGGCGGAGGTGATGTGGGTGAAGGACGGAGTGATTGCGGGGATCGGGACGGAAGCGGAGGTCCGCGCACAAGTGGGTCCGCAGGTGGAAGTGATGGATCTGCAGGGGGCTTTTGTTATGCCGGGCCTGCACGATGTCCACCTGCACCCGCTGGAGGCGGCTTCCGAAAATGTACAATTTGAGGTGGACCTCAGGGTGACGGATCCGGCGAATTATGTTCCGGCGATTCGGCGGGCACTCCGGCAGCATCCGGATGCGCCTTGGTTGCTGGGTTGGGGGGCGGACCTTGAGGTTTTGTTGGCGGATGACCGCCGACCGGTCAAGGTCTTGGATAAGGTTTCGACCACACGTCCGATTGCGATCATGGAGCAAACTTCGCACGCGGTGTGGGTCAATTCGGCGGCGTTGGCGGTGGCAGGCATCGACCGGTCAACTCCGGATCCGGTCGGTGGGGTGATCATGAAGGATGCGAATGGGGATCCCAACGGGTTGTTGCTGGACAATTCAGGCAATCAGATGATTGATCGGGCGATTGCGAGTATAGCGGGGACGGCAGAGCGGAACTATCAGGGTCTGGTCGGGTACGCGCTACCGGAGCTGGCGCGGCACGGGATCACTTCGATCTGCGATGCGCGGACGTACTGGGATCGGGGGCATCACCGGGTGTGGCAGCGGGTGCGGGATGCGGGCCAGCTTACGGTTCGGGCCAATCTGGGACTGTGGGTGTATCCGGACCGGGACGATGCGGAGCAGATTGCGGCGCTGAAGGGACTCTACGAGGATATGCCGGGCAGTCTGCTGCGCATCAATCAGATCAAGCTTTATGCCGACGGCATCGTGACCAATACGACGTGTGCGATGCACGAGGATTTTCGGGTCGATTTGCTGCACCGCCCGACGAACAATGGATTGAATTACATCACGGAGGGACGGATGGCGGAGTACATTGCGGCTTTGGAGCCGCGGGGTTTTGATTTTCACATCCACGCGATTGGGAATCGGGGGGTTCACGAGGCGCTGAATGCGGTGGAGCGGGCGGGTTCGGCAGGGGGACGTCACCGCCTGACCCACGTGGAGTACGTGGACGCGGTGGATATCCCGCGCTTTGCGGCGCTGAATGTGACGGCGGATGCGCAGGTGGCGGGGGATTTTGCGCAGCCGGCGCACTGGCATGAGAATGATCATCTGGTGGCGCCGGCGCTGAATGCGCGGCTCATCCCACTCGGGGATTTGGCAAAGGGCCAGGCGCGGATCACTTTGAGTAGTGATTGGGATGTGAGTACGCTGAATCCGTTTGTGGGTATGCAGAATGCGGTGACGCGGGCGCCGCAGGCGCTGGATTTGGCCGCGGCGATCCGGGCGTACACAATTGATGCGGCATACGTGATGCGGCAGGAGGAAAGGGTGGGTTCGCTGGAGGTGGGCAAGGAGGCGGATTTTGTGGTGCTGGACCGGGATCTGTTTGCGGTGGCGCCGGGGCAGATCGGGCAGACGCGGGTCCGGGCGACATACCTGCAGGGCCGTCGGGTTTATGGAGAGTGACCGAAACAAGGGGAGTGCAGAGCGGTACGGGCGGGTGGCATGTAGCTTGCGGGGGGCAATGATGAGAATAAAATGATTTTCCAATGCTGTACCCAACAGCGCCAACCACAAGCGAGAACGATTGGGAAATCCCCATTGGAAATGGTTATCGGAATCCCTAAGAGGTGGTTTAAATTTAATTCTGCGATTTTGCTATAGCATCTTTTTCCGCCCCTCTTCCGCTATTTTCTCGCCCATAGCTCTGGCTATGGACTCCAAAATGAACTTCGACGGACAAAAAAATCTGCACTAGCAAATTTCACAAACCAATTTTAAACAGCCTCTAAAAAAACCAGCCCACCATCGGTAGATTGGTGGGCGGTAAAATCAATCAGCAGATATAGGATTGGAACTAATAATATTTCAGCCGGTCAGGTTCAAGGTTGTTGTCATCGGTAAATCAGTTCGTGGTTGGTGTAGGTAATCGGATCGCATTTCCGGGAGGATCCCCGAGAAAGGTGCTGAACCTGCCATCGAATGATGCCGGCTACGTGTTTTTTAGGGGAAACAGAAGAGCCAGTGACCCCTCACGAAATCTCCTCTGTTAACCCCATATATCAAAGCAACGCTTTTGTTTTATTTTAACCTTTTATATCTTAGGGGGAAGCAGTGGCACGATCAAGAAGATTTTCACGATTTCATGATCGGCCGCTCCCAACCCTAAGGGAGATTGTCTGTTTGATTTAGTCAATCTTGGGCGGTTGATTAAAGATGCCGACTCCCTTCACAATTCCAAAACCCAAAATCACTTAATTTTTGGGTACGGCGATGAACAATCAATGAAGTAAAGCGCTGACAAACAATAGCTTGGCCCCCAGCTTACGGTCACACATAGCATGGGAAAACACGACCCACTATTCCTTCTCATCAAATCCCTTTCAGCAGGGGAGAAGGCGGCTGTGCGCCAAGTGGACCGGGGACAGTCGGCTTACCTCGCCCTCTTCGATCTGATCGCCCGCCAACGACATTACGACGAGCGAAAGGTCCGCAAGAAGCTCCAGCAGCAAGGGCAGGAAGTTAACCTTTCGTACGCGAAGAATTACCTCACGCGACATATTCTCAAAACGCTCCGGGAAACCGGTGAAGGGGCGAGTGTAACGGCTACCGTCCAAGAAATTCGGGTCTTGATGGACCGAAAGGTATACGACCTTGCCGCCAAAATGCTCGCCAAGGCCCGCAAGAAGGCCAAGGCGGGAGAGCACTGGGAGGCGTTTCTCCACTTGACCGAAATTGAAATTACGCTGTTGGCCCAGCAAAAAGGAAAACCGGAAGCTAGCATCGCCAAGATCCGCCACATCAATGCGGAACGCAAAACCGCCCGCCAGGCCCAGCTCAACCTGGGTGAATACGAAGATCTTTATTATGAGTATCGCCCGGTGCTCATGCGCAAACAGCGCGCCCGCAACGAATGGGACCTCAACCTCATCGCTGAGTTCCGGCAGCACCCCCTCATGCAAAGCGAAGCCCAGGCGCTTTCGCAACGCGCCCGCCGCATGTACTACCGCTGCCAAATCCTCATCCAAGCATTTGCGGGAGATTTCAATCAGACATTTGCCTTGCTCGACCAAGCGCTCGGGCAGTACCGCGAATTTGAGTTTTTGTTGGGCGATCACCCGGCCGATTACATCAATGACATGCTGCGGCACGGGGTATTGCTGGCGCATTTTGGGAAATTTTCTCAGGTGGAACGAAGCATGCAAGAGATCCGGACGATGCAGAAGAGACACGCGGTTCACGGGTCGGAGATCTTTGACAAGTACTACCGCTTGTTGCTGGGTTATGCTCTGGCGACGCGCAAATACGATCAGGTCAGTAGCGAACTGGTGGATATCCGAGCGGGACTGGACCGCTACCGCGAAAGTCTGCCTTGGGCCACCCGTTGCAATATGCTGTTTCTGCTTGGTCGGGTGGCATTTGAACAACAGGATTACGGCTTGGCCGCCGACTGGCTCAACCAAATCCTGGACGAGACGAACCGCGGTATCCGGGAAGATCTGGTAAGTTTGGCGCGGATTCTGCTCATCTTTGTGTATTACGAGCGGGAAGAATTTGAGCTGGTGGAATCGTCGAGCCGGGCCACCCGCAAGTACCTCCGGCGCCGGGAGCAATTGTACAAGTTCGAAGCACGCCTGCTGTCTTTCCTGGAACGCAACTCTTTCCAGGCCACGAGTGAAGCCCAAGTCGCGGCCCTGCGGGCACTGCGGGACGATCTGGAGACCATCTTCCAGGACAAGCTGGAAGCAAATATTCTGGCTTTCTTCAACATTTTGGAATGGCTGGACGGCAAGATTGCCGGGCGCTAAGTAACGAAAACCCCATTTTGTGATTCTGCCGACGAATTCCTATCTTCAATAGGTTGAAATGATATTTAAGACTGACCTTACAAACAACATGTTTCGAACTGCATCGCTATGAAAACTATCCAAAGCCTTACTTTGGGCTTGCTGCTGTGCCTCACGGCGCTACCACTGGCCGCCCAGCAAAGCCCCCATTTATACGGAGATGCCCAACTGTTGCACCAAATTCGGGAAGATTACGCGGCTTTTTGCCAATCCATTGCGGCCCCCGAGGGACATTTGCTGGTTCGGAGTCCCGAGGTGGCCCTCTCCGAACTGGATCCGCACGTCATCAATTGCGTTAAAAACATCATCGCGGCTTCGAATTCCGGGGTGACGCCGCCGGCAAGCGGCAGTTTCACCAACAGCTTCAACAATCCGACGCCGAATTTGGGAGGGACGGCAACTCCGGACAGCCCAGCGATGAAGCGCCGTATGCGGCAGATCATTCGGGAGTGGCACTACGCAGAGGCATTCGTGATGGGCCCGGACAAAAAGGTTTCCGACAGTGCCTTCCTGGACCTGACGAATCCGAGCCTCACCACCGATTTCCCTTCCCGCTTCGAATACCTGGATCAAATTGCGATGCAAATCCGCGGGGCCGGCGAAAACTCCTCCCGAGTGGCCGAGCAGACCAATGGCCTCTTGAGTGGTCTGACGGGCGGCATGCCCGAGTCAGAAATCATCCAGGGAATCGTCGACTGGACGATTCAGCGCGCCAAAGAGGAGCTGATGCACGCGTTTTTGCAGCGTTGGCTGGACGAAATCGACGCCAGTCCGGTCTTGCAGGCCGCATTTCCAAATACGCTCAATCTGCTATCCAGCACCGACCTCAGTACAACTTTTAGCCAGGGGGGCACCTGGAAAGCCGCCTTTCAGCAGGACTTGGACGCCATCCCCAATAACTTGCCGCAAATCGTGGACCGGGTCCTCGATCAATTGCCCCGCAAGCTGGATCCGGCGGTGCAGCGCGAAGTCGTCGGTGTGGTAAATGTTACCTCGCAGCTTTACCTCCAGCTCGACCGCAACCAAAATAACCTCTCGGATGCGGTCCGACTCATCAGCCAATCGCTCATGCTCCAATCGGCCCCCCTCGCCTACACTGAGCGAGCGGTCATCGGAACGGAGGTCCTCACCAATGCCGTGCAGACGGTCCGCCGCAATCTCCCGGTGGTGGTGACGCCCGAATCGATTTTGAACTTGGGCGCCACCGAACTCTGTGACCTATGGAATGTGATCTACCTTCGGAACCGGGCCGAAATGGCGCGCGCCCTCGACGTCAAGTCGGATGTACTGTACGAGCGCGTAACCACCAAGCTTGCGCAGTTCAAACTGCTCCTTGCCCAGACTGCTGACATCCTGCAAAATGTCAATGACATTCTCGACGTGGGCACCAATGTCAGCGCCGGCATCGTACCCGATGCCCGCCGCACCGCTGGGAATAATCGCCCGCGTATTTCGTTCCAGGAAGCGCGCGCCTACTATGAGTTGGTGCTGGAATTGCTGAACAACAGCCTGGAACTCGCTTCTCTGGTGCATGCGCCCACCGACGCGATGCAAGCGACCCTCAACAAAGTCGTCGCCCCGATTGGGGAGGACGTGATGGACATTGCCGAAGGTGTGGCCACCCAACAATACGGCGCGGTCATCTCCAACAGCATCAGCTTGCTACGTACCCTCAGTGATGAAATCGTCCGGGATCCCAAGCTCAAAAGTGACCTTGAAACTGCCGAGACCATCCTCATCCTCGCCGAGCAACTGCGGCAGCGCGTGCAGTCCGCTTCCGAGGACGGCAATCGACTGAAATCGGAAACGACCCAAACCCTGTCCGAATGGCTCGAAACGGCGGGCGCCACTGCTGAGGAGGAGTTGAAAGTCATCGTGCAGGAAATCCTCAACGAGATCAAGGCCTACGGAAAAGCCGAACTGGAAAAGGTCAAGGTGTATTTGCGGCGGAAACTGAAGCAGTTGGAAAAAGAGTTGCGCGACTACATCGACGGGCTGGATCTGGGCGAAGGGATCGATCACCTGGTGGATTTCTTCAACCGCTACGGGACGCTCATGGTGAACATCCTGACCGCCACCAACAGCGAGGATGTCTCGCGGGCATTGGAAGAGGCGGCGACGCCAGTCGGCTCGTATATGGTGAAGCAAACCAGCAAAAGCAGTCTTACGCTGACCTTCCTACCGGGGGCGGCGGGGGGCTACGAATTGCCAACCGCTACGCGCGACATTTTTGCCGCTGGCGGCGATACCCTCAACTACGGTTCCGGGGGTTACCTGGGCGCCACGCTGCCAATCGGGTTGGAATGGGCATTTGGGACGCGCACCTCGGTCCTCGGGGCGGTCGGCATCTACGGCCAGGTGCTCGATCTGGGCGCCGTCCTGAACTACCGGCTCTCGAGCCCGGGTGATTCGGTACAGGTCGCTTCGGACGTGACGTTCCGCAAGGTGCTTTCGCCGGGAATTGGGATTACGCTGCACGGGACCAAGGTGCCGATTGTACTGGGCGGGCGGGTGAGCTATTCGCCCCAACTGCGCAGCATCACCGACGGCACGGCGAGCTATCAATTGAACACGTTGCAGATCGGCGGGTTCATTGCGGTGGATGTGACGGTCTTGCAGTTATTCGCCAGCCACAAGAAAATTGTGGCGAAATCTTCCACCTACGGCCGTCGCTAAACCTTTCTGCTATTATGCCGCCCATCGCCCCCAAAATTCCCCGACCGCCATCTTTGCACGCCATCCGGCGGTCCCTGGCCGAGCGCTTCGCCCAACAACACTTGCTCTCGGCGGAACATCCCGTAGACCTCCTCGGGGTCATGATCGACAAGCATGCGGGTGAATCCCGGGTCGTGGTGCTGGTGGGCCCGGATTCGGATCCAGAAGCCCTGCAGGAACTCGCGGACTTTCACTTTGCCGGTCACCCCTTCAAGGTTGTCACCATTGATCAAACTCCGGCGCGTTCCAGCGGCACGGCAAGCAATGGAATCGCGATTTGCCGCCAGGGCAGTCCGGAGTTCGGCACCATCGGGGGCTGGTTCAAAATGGACCGGGACCGCCACACCGGGCAGCCGGTGGACCAATCGCTCTTTTTCGGCGTTTCCAACAACCACGTGATCGGCGAGTGCAACAATTCGCACCGGGGGGACGTTCTCACCGACCGCAATGGCGTGGTTGTCGGTCGGCTGCACGATTTGCAAGCCCTCTATCCTACGACGGCCAATGCGATTGACGCGGCGATTTTCCAGGTCGATCCGGGGATTGCCTTGCAATGGCAACCGGCGGCTCCCCGGGGCTGGACCGGAGCCCAAATCAATTTTCGGGTCTACAAACAAGGTGCCCGCACGGGCTACACCGAAGGCATCGTCACGGGCATCGGGGCCATCGTCGCGGAACTTTGCGGAGTGCGCTATCACTTCAAAGATATCATCGCGATCAAGGGTACTGACGGTGAGTTTTCCGCCGAAGGTGATTCCGGCAGCATCGTACTGACCCGCAATCACCAAATGGTCGGGCTGCTCTTTGCAAAATCGGGCGCGTACGCCTACGCGGCGCGAATCAAGGAACTCGGAGCTTTCAATCTGCGGTTTTAGAGGCGGTTTGAATTTAATTCTGAGATTTTGCTATGGCATCTTTTCCGCCCCGCTTCAGCTATTTTCTCGCCCATAGCTCGGACTATGGACTCCAAAATGAGCTTCGATGGACAAAAAAATCTGCGCTGGCAAATTTCACAAACCAATTTTAAACCGCCGCTTAGTTCTACTTTGTCAGGTTTGCATTTCTGCCCAATCTTCCTCATCTGTGTCTTCGCGACGCGCGACAAAGGAGATAGGAGGAGATCGCGAGGAATACGCAGTGATCTTTAGCCTGAATAATACATAAAGCCAACTTCGCTTTTGGGGCTCAATGCGG
>JBCCQH010000175.1:0-8436 GCA_039024435.1 Bacteroidota bacterium | reverse complement strand
CTTTTCTTGGTTAAACTGGGATCGACGTAATTCAAAAGATTATGAATACCTCACCGAATCAAGTGAGGCAATGATCAGGCTATCGATGATAACCAAGATGCTTAAGCATTTTGCTTGAATCGAATCAAAACAGCCTCTTAGAGGCGGTTTACTCGAGTTTGGCTATTTCCGAGCGTAGCAAGTTGCTGCCAGTACAGGATTCATGATATTTTTGCGGTTTCGGATGACTCTTTGATTGTTGACGAAGTGGGAGAAATTAATCCCGGTGCTTCGCGCATATATGTGTGCTTTGAATCGATTGATCAAATCACCGGTTGTAGCTCTTCCCGGTCGTTTTTCGGGGTGCCATTTCGGCCTTGGCAATTGTTGGTCTTTGCCTTTTGTCCTCTCATTTGCCAATAGTAGCATCGCATAAATGGCAATGGTAAACGCGGGGACTTTTTCTGCAGGTTCTCTTTTCCTGACCTGAGCCTGTCCGCAACCAATCAGGCTTTTTTCGTCTCTGTTGTTGACCTCGATCTCCCATCGCCAGATGTAGGCTTGCAGAAGTTGCTCAATGGGCAAATCCGGATCGGTACAGATGAGATAGGCTGGTTTTCGGTAGAGCAACCTCGCCCCTTTTCTGGGCCGGTAGGCCAGCGGGCGGATCACAACCAATTGCAGATCTTGCTTTCCCGCCTTTCTCCACCTGAGCGGTGCGACGACCTTGACATCAAAAGTGTGTTTCTTTCCCGCCGCAAATGCTTCAACCTTTTGCCAGGGAATATCCCCGGATTGCCGGATCTGCTCGGGAGTGGGAATTTGTTGGCCGTACACCCGTTTCCTTCCTCTTCCCGATTGCTTTTCCGGGGGGAGTTCATGCAATACACAGTCCTTTCGAATACGTCCGATCAAAGTCACCCTTTCGGGGAGTTGCTTGAGTACGGTCTGGTTGGTGTATCCCCCGTCAACGCTTAGGATCAATTGGCGATCAGCCGCCTGGCTATCATCAAGTCGCTGTCTGAGTGCATGAACCCGTTCAACCCCCTTTTGACTGATGCGGGCGGTTTTGGCGGCTTGCTTGTAATCTTGCCAATCTTGTTCGGGGGCATTTTTGCGTGGTTTACGCGGGGTTGGGCAATGGAAAAAATCCACTGGGATCGCACGCGAAGCACAGCAGCTCTCAGCTTCGGGAGAAGAGACCGAGATTTGCAGAAAGCGTTGCCCCCAAACAAAGTTCGTGGTAAAGGGGGGGCCGAGGGGATCACGTTTCCATCCGGTTCCATAGACGTGTCTGCCTCGCTTGCGCACCAGGGTGTCATCCATATGGGCATAGACTGGCTCATACTGGCCGGGGACGGTATCGAGAAACTTTCCGAGGATGGTTGCGAACATTCGTTCAATATTCATCCGACCTCCGGTGAAAAGCCGATAGGCCTGGGTCCAGTCTGAAAACTGACGACCAGCCGAACTGAGCATGCCGGTAATCGTGCTGCGCCCCTGACAATTGAGCAAGCCATAGGCCAACTGACGGCCTCGCTCGGCCGAGCGTAACTGTTTGAAACAACCCCGACAAGCATCGAAAATCGCATCGAAGCAATCGGCTAGCTCCGATCCCGCAGTTTTTTTTTATCGGACACCGTCCGCTTGAGTGTCATGGTGGCCTTGTCCTGGATAACCCATTCGACGACCTCACCCTTCTCAAACTCCATTGCCTGGGCAATTGCGGATGGGAAATTGATGTACCACTGCTCGCTCTTAGCACGCTTGATGAGTTGAATTTTGGTTGGATACCCCATATATCTAGTCATATAACTAGATATAAAGATCATAAAAAAATGGGATTAATCGAAATCAAGCCCATTATTATTCTCGTGAACCGTAAAACGCCAAACTCGAGTAAACCGCCTCTTAGAGGCGGTTTAAATTTAATCCTGTGATTTTGCTATGGCATCTTTTTCCGCCCCTCTTCCGCTATTTTCTCGCCCATAGCTTGGGCTATGGACTCCAAAATGAGCTTCGATGGACAAAAGGATCTGCACGAGCAAATTTCACAACCCAATTTTAAACCGCCTCTTAGTTCCCGGGCAAATCCGATTTTGGCGGGAAGGTGATGAATTTGGGCGGGAAATCAACTTCCGCGAAAGGCAGGTTCCAATCTGCTTCACCTGCTTTTGCGGAGGGCCGAAATTGGTTTGCCCTTCGTCCCGCTCCCGATGCCATCCTCCACCCCGCCAGCATTTACGCACTCTGCTCCTCGAGAAATCCAAGGATTGTCGTACCTTCATTTCCGGAAAAACGCTCGCAAACTTCCCGTTTTGGGGAGAAAAGACCATTCGCCGCCCAGTTTAAGTTTGCCCTATGAGTTTCCCGGTGACCAAAGTAGAATTCATTGCCCTGAAACCAGGGGGCCAGTTTGCCGATTATCTGCAAGAACGAGAAGAGCAGCCCCGCCGGTTCGGCGGAACCACCCGCTACCGGGCCCGGGTCGACCACGGTTTCATCGGGGGAGATCCCGGGTACACCGCCGTACTGATCGATGAGTTTCCGAGCCGCGAAAATGCCCAGCAGGGTGATCGGGAAATGCAAGCCGTGCGTGCGCGCCACCTTGCCCACCGGTACGCGATTCTGGTCCGCTACAACCCCAAAATCCCGAACCGGATCAAGAACCTGCATTGGCTGTCCCCGCTGCTGACCTGGTGGTACCGGACCGGATCGGAAAAACCCTTGCCCGACCTGAGCGAATACACCCGGCCGACCAATTCTCCCACCAATGCCAGCGTAGCGGAACTGAGGAGGCACGACCCGGAGCGGCCGGTGTTCATGATGAATCTGAACAAGTTTTTCCAGAAAGCCCAGTACGATGGCGGGAAAAATGTGAGTGGGCAAGAAGCCTATTCCGAATACAGCAAATCCATACTGCCCTATTTGATCTCTGTGCGGGGCTATCCGGCGATATTGGGCAAGGTCGTGCAGGTGCTCGAAACCGATTCCAATTCCCCACTCCCCGATGCCTGGGATGAATTTATCTGGGTCGCTTATCCTTCCCGCAAGCACTTCCTCCGCTTGCTGACCAATGCGCCCCGAAAAGGCATCCACCACCGCAACGCCGGTTTGAAGCGGGCTGTGGTATTTCCCTGTACGGAGATTGAGGGGTGAGCGTCCGTATCTATTCCCAAGGCCGTAAGCTGCTCCGATCAATCCCAACCCTTGTCAGGGCAATTTAAGCTCGGCAACCCTGCCTATTCCAGGTCCACCGCAAACCGAGAAATCACGGTCCGGCCGGTCGAATTGCCGACCTCATTCCCCAATTCGAGTGAGGCCAGATAACTGTCGGTGGGCACGATGTTTTGGTTGATCAGATAGGAAAGCAATTCATCGATGTCCACGGTTCCCTGCGTCCGGTTGCCGATTCGCTGAAAAGCCAGGTAGGTCCAGTTGCTTCCCGGTGGCTCCCAGTCGGGCTCGCCCATGTAAAACCGGTAGGTGCCGTGGCTGGTCACCACCTCCCCCTGGTAATCACCAAAAGGAACCAGGCGGTGGGTATCCTCCCAAATCATGAATTCAAAAAGAATATTCTGCGGGGTGATGTCGGCCGAGGCATTGATCCAGTTGTCAAATGCCAGGTTGTAATCGCCGCCGTTGCGGGTGACCTCGGCCGCGTAGGTGACCTTGAGCCTTTGGATATCGGATACCTTGCGGGGCAAATCGGGGGAAGTAGACGGCGGCTGCCACGGTTTGAAGCCGTAGATCAATTGAGGGTAGGCATTCACCCCGGGGGCATTGTCCGGATATTGCCACGCCCAGCCGAGCAGGGGCCGAGCCCCTTGATCGTAAGTGTAGATGCACTGGGAATAGCTGTTGCTGGGAAGCCCACCGGCGTTCCAGACATTGTTTTCCAGCTTCAGATCACCGAGCGTGAGCGTCGCGTAAGCCCCACAATTGCGGGCCGAATACTGAGCAAAGAGCAGAGAATCAAAGTCCGGTGCGGCTTCCCGATCCAACTGCAGGGCATACGTCCGTTGCGCACGCCGATCTTCGGCGGTGACCGTGATCGCCACGGGGACATCCGATACCGGCAGTTCGTCTCCGATGCGCTGGCTGGCCGTTGCCTGGGGGGCCAGCTCCAATTGCTGAACCGTGACCGCTTGTGCAGTGAAGGGGAGGGGGCGGTCCAAAGTGACCGTATTTCCGCTGATTGTGGTGGAATACGCAGTGCCATCGTGCTCCAGCGCGATGCGCAACAGCGCCGCATCACTGGATTGAGCGGGCATGGGCGCAACGGGGTCGGGGCGCTGACAGGCACTCACCCAAATCAACCAGCCCAGTACGCCCAATCTGGCGGGGAGATTCATACTCCGAATATCGGTCATTTTGCCCGCATTTCCGCGGTGCCGAATTAAATTCTAACTTTCTCCGGGGGGCGGTGAAGGCCTCGCCCCCCAATTTCCTTGGTTAAATTTCCACCATTGAAACAATTTGCTTTCTCATCCATGCCCACAACAACCAGCAAAACATGAAAAAAACCGTCGTACACTTTGAAATTGGGTGCCAGGATCTGGAGTCGACTGCGGAATTCTACCGGGCTGTTTTTGCTTGGAATTTGCGGCAACACGGCGATTCGGCCACCGTTGACACTGAAGAGGAAGGCGCAGTGAGTGGCCACCTCAATAAGCTTGGCCCGAACGATCCGCAAAATTACGTGACGATCTACATCGAGACCGATTCCCTGAAATCCGATTTGACCGCGATTGAATCCTATGGGGGCAAGGTGCGGGTGAAGCCCACCCTGCTTCCGGACGGCCGGACATTTGCCTGGTTTGAGGATGTGGCGGGCAATATCATCGGCCTGATCACCCCGGTGTGACCCGGCCGAGCGCACCCGGAAAAGCGGTGCGGCATTCGTCCGATTTTCCTCCGTAGCGCCACTCCCGAAATTGCGCGCTTGGGGCAACTTTTGCCAGCATTGCGAGTTAAATTGAAGTTATGGCTCAACGGCAACGGAAGGGCGTTGCACTGAGAGTTGTTTTTCGCTTATGTTTGCAACCTTGTTGCATTTTTAAGGTTATACACAAATGAAAGTCACCAACGTTGTCATTGTCGGAGCTGGTCCTGCGGGGATTGGGGTTGCCTCTCTACTCAAGCAAACGAATATCGATTTTTTGGTGTTGGAGAAGAAAGACATCGGATGTTCGTTTGTCGAATGGCCCAAGAATATGGAAATGATCACGCCTTCATTTCCCAGCAATGCCTTTGGGCAAATGGATCTCAATTCAATCTGTGAATCAACTTCACCGGCTTTTTCCTTCAAAAAAGAGCATCTGAAAGGCGACGAATATGCAGATTACCTCACCTCGATCGTCGATTATTTCCAGTTACCGGTGGAAACCAATACCGAAGTCCGAAAGGTCTACAATCAGTTGGGCAGTTGGGTCCTGGACACCAGTCAAGGCCTCATCTGGGCCAAATATCTGATCTGGGCGGCGGGTGAGTTCCAGAATCCCCAAATCAACAACATCTACGGGGTGGAAAACTGCATTCACAGCTCTGAAATTGCCCATCCTGACCAAATGGAAGGTGACAATTTTGTCGTTGTCGGGGGGTACGAAAGTGGTGTGCAAATGGCCTTTGACCTCGTACAAAGCAACAAAAAAGTAACCCTGGTCAATCCCTCGCGCATCGACGACGCGAATACGAGTGATCCTTCTAAGGTGCTGTCCCCGTATACCTTAATCAAATACAATAAGATCAAAAATTCTCCGGGGTACACCGAAATTCTAGATGAGGTGACCGGAGTGATGAAAGAGGGGGAGGTTTATCGGGTGCGCCTCAAAGACGGTTCGCTGATCGAAACGGATAGCATGCCCATCTGCGCGACCGGTTTTTCTCTGGTCGACAAGCCAATCGAAGAATTCATTACCTACCGCGAAGATGGATTTCCCCAACTAAAACCGGAAACCGATGAATTTTTCGGTTGTGAGAACATCTACCTCTCCGGTCCTTCGGTGCGCCACGACAATCACATTTTCTGTTTCATCTACAAGTTCCGCCAGCGATTCGGCATTATCGCCGAAGACATCTTCCGGAAAGAAGAACTTGAAACCGAAGAGATTCAGAAGTTGGTCAACCGCTGGCGGAGAAATGGAATGTACATGTCGGATTTGAGTTGTTGTGGCGAAGAGTGTGTATGTTAGCCCTTGCACGATAAGCCGATGAAAAAAAAGTACCTCATTTCCATCGAAAAGCTGCATCTCATTGCGGGATTTTCGCTGGTGCTTTCCGGTGTTTTGGTGTTCTTCGTGGATGGCCTGGAAATGGCTCTTTCGTGGACCATCTTTGGGGCGATGTACATCTCGATGTCGGACATCGGTGAAGCGGAAATGGATGCCAAAAAACTGAACCATCCCAGCCATATCATCCGGCGTTCATTCGGCTACGTGGGAGCGATTTCCAGTGTTGGGTTGGTATTTTTCTACCTGAGTAAGATTCTATTGTAAGGCGGGGATCCAGGCCCTGGCCTTTTTGCCTCCCGGAGTTTAACTGGTGAGTTTCACGATGTTTTTGGGCCAAGGATCGGCAAATTCCCCCCTGGCTTCCCAGTGACGGATTTCCTCTTCGGTTAAGAAGCAAGACCGCAACGCCAAAGTGAATCGGTCCACTTGGGTTTTGTCGCCGATGACGGTGAGATTGCAGTAGCGATCCCCGAATCGCCCGGTCTCTTCCGCCAATTGCTTTTTGAGCAGTTCCACTTCCATTGCACTGAGTCCATTTTCGGGATCATCTACAATTCCGGAACGCCATTGCCCGACGATTTCCAGGTTGATGCTACCGGCGGCTTGGTTCCAGAGCAACGCCAATTTATCTCGGGTAGAAAGCCAAAAAAACCCTTTGCTGCGGTAAATGCCTTGGTCGAGGTAGCGGTGGCAAACCTCCCACAAGCGCTGCGGATCGAAAGGACGGTGGTCCTTGATGACGCGGGTGGCGATGTTGTAGGGACGGTCTCCATTAAATTCGGCCTCCAGAACGGGCTTGAGTTCCTCGATCAATAGGCCAACCCGGTGATAATCGTATTCCGGCATGGCCAATACGGTTTCGATGTCCAGGTTGCCGAACCGCACGGAAAGAATTGAGACGTAGGGGTTGATCGGTTGCACAAAGTTGGCGATTTCGTGGAGCTTTTCCCGCGGAATGCGGTCTGCTTTGGTCAAAATCAGGTGGCTGCAAAACATGATCTGCTCGATCAGCAAGTTGACCATGTCTCGTTTCTGTTCCCGCAAATTTTGCTGCATGCGTGGAACGAGTTGCTGTCCGTATTGGTAGTCATGCGCCAGCATGAGGCTGTCTGCCAAGACCAGTACTCCGATAAGCTTGAGGTGGGACTGGGATTGGAAGTACTCGATCAGGGGCATGGGGTGACAGCTTCCCGAAGTTTCCACGATTATCAGGTCCGGTGGAGGATTGGTCAAGAGTTTTGCGATGGCTGCATCGAGTTTCTCAATCCCCTTTTTGCTGCTGAGGACACATCCGTGGATCGATTCTGAGATGCGGCGGTTGTTTTCTACCACTCCGGTACCCCCGATCAATTCACCGTCGACATCCAGTTCGCTCATGTCGTTGACGACGGCATACACCGGCAAATTTTTCTTCCCCGATTGAGTAAGCAGGTTTCGAAAAAGGGTCGTTTTTCCGGAGCCCAGGAATCCATTGAGGATGACGACTGGGATTCTACGCGATGGTTGCGCTGCCTTTTGCCGAGAGGTATTCACGCTTGTATTCTTTCGTTGAAAATTTGATTTGCCTTTGCCGGATCCGCCGCAAGCCAGGCGGCGGGACGGCACGTCGGGGCACGCAACGAATATACCACCTTAGGTGAGAAATTGGGGTAAATTCTTGCACCTGAGCGGTGATTGGAATTTGCTGGTGGGGATTGCTCGCGCATTTTTGCCGCCACTGTGCGGTTTTCTTCACGCCGAGAGCGGACGCGATGAACAATAAAATGAACTTTGCTCTGCAAAAAAGATGACTATCCGCTTCTTTGCCACACGTGGTATTTGTTCCAATGTCGGAGCGAATTGCCCAGGATGGTCGCAAATCGGGTTTCCCCTTCGTAACGTCGGTTCAGCTTGTAGCAGAATTCGTCCAGGTAGTTCTGTAGGTACTTTTCGCTCACGCCGTGGAATATCCCCGAGAGGTTGCGCTTCACGTTGGTGACCGAAATGTGGACCCAGGGCAGCAATTTGACCGCCTTTTTGCCTTGGGCCCGCACCGGGAGGTGCCTCGCAAACTGATCCTTCAACTGGTTGTAGGCGCCAAAATTGGTGGTGAGGATGCTTGCCCCGGGACTGATTGCCTTGCCGGCCCGGTCGGCAATCGTTCCCGCCCGTAGATCCGGGATCACTTGCATCCGGAATCGTCCGCAGCATCTGCTTTGTGCGTGTTTTCGGGGATTTCGGACCG
>JBCCQH010000174.1:0-8458 GCA_039024435.1 Bacteroidota bacterium | reverse complement strand
TGGGGCAAGACCGGCCCTGAGGAGGAATTCAGCGGAGTCCGGCAGGCGGAGCGCTTTCCGACGAAGGGCCAAATTGCCGCATGGTTTCGCCGGGTGGAGGGACGGGAAAATGAAGCCGTTGAAAAAAGCCGGAGGAACAGGATCCGGAGTCAATGGGAAGCCCTGCGGAAACCGCTTGGGGAGATGGACCACCGTTCCCCCGAGCCGGGAGTTTCCGCCGGGCAAAAACGGCGGGGATGGGGAATAAAAGCCGGATGTAAGGAGGCCGTTTTCCCCACCCCCGCCAACTTGCCGGACCGAAACTCCCGGCGAAAATTCAAACCAACTCTACCGCATCAACGCGCTGACCCAAAACCAAAAGCCAATTTCAGTTGAAGATTTTCTCCCCGACAACGCAGCATTTCTCCGCCGGAAGTTACACCCCGATCCTTCGGCAATCAGCAAAACTTCCGCCAATACACCCCTGAGGGGTACATTTTCCCCTCCAAAATCACACTTTGCATTACATACTCTACAAAGCGGTACGCGATTTGAAGTTTCAACCCCGAACCAACATCTACCGTAACTTATGATAACCTATTTGAGTGAGACCTCTACCCGAACTTTAAAAACGAATTGGAATATGAACAGAAGCCTGATAGATCGGGGTGCTGGTATCCCGGGTATGGTCCTTTTCTGCGTGGCGTGGATTTTGGCTTCCGCCGGATCATTGTCCGCCACTCTCCGCGAATTCACCTGGAAGTCGCAAGGCCGAGATCACCAACTGAACGTCAATATCCCCGACGCAGTTTACCAGCATTACAAAGCCAAACGGCGCACCTACGATTACAGCCGCTACGTGATCGAGGATCCGGGTTACACGACGATTCCCGCCGTCGCCGATGCCCTCATGAACAAAGCCCGCAGTCTGAAGTACAGCGAGTGGCAAACGATCAACCTGATCGCCGCTTTTGTCCAGCACCTTGATTACAAACGCGAAACCGGAGAATACCCCCGCTATCCGGCAGAAACGTTGGTCGAAGGTGGGGGCGATTGCGAAGATACCTCCGTACTGCTGGCGGCCCTGCTCAACTATTTGGGCTACGATTGCATTTTGCTTTCGCCGGAAGGCCACATGTCCGTCGGGCTGAACATCACCGGATTCCACGGCCAGTACTATCCCTACGCCAACAAGCAGTACTATTACATCGAAACGACCGGCAAAAACTGGAAACTCGGGGAAATCCCTTCCACTTACCAGGGCCGGGCCGATATCTACCGGCTGCCCAACGCTCACCCGCGCGCTCAGGCCCTCACCTTTGACGAGCAGGCACCCGACCCCGAGACCGACGGCAAACTGTTTGTAAGCTTTTACCGCTCCCCCCACGCGGCCCAAAACCAATACAAAAGCGGCGAAAAAGCCTACGAGTTCACCCTGCGACTCGAAGGCGACCCCAACCAACTCGCCCAAATCAAGCAGGTTCAATACAAGCGCATGCACCGGAACTTCCCGGAATACAAGGCAAATACCTGGATCACCCGCAGCTCACGCCACGACCACTTTGCCGCGGTTTGGACGAGCCAGGGCACTACCCCGATCAAAGTCAAAATTTACTTCCGCGATGGCCGGGTCAAAGACCTCTACATCGACGAAACACCGACCGTGGCCAGCCACTAACCACAATCAAGAAATACGTTAGGTGTTTTTTTCCCGCCGTAAGATGTGCCAAAGCATGTCTGCGGCGGGCATTTTTTACAAATTTTCAATTTTACATTGTAAAATTGGCGGACAGAATTTCCAATTGCCCGATTTCAGATCGGCGCGTTCAGACGCGCGACCTACCACTACAAGAGTAACCCAAAACGCCGCTACAGCGCGCGGATCTTAGCCGCAAGGCACGCCGTGCGGCCCCCGAGGATTTTCGGTGGTGAATTTCCAATGGGACCAAAAATGAACCCCAATTGAAAATTCTCAGAAGCTGTTTAAAATTGGTTGGTGAAATTTGCTAGCGCAGATTTTTTTGTCCACCGAAGCTCATTTTGGAGTCCATAGCTAAAACTAGGGGCGAAAAAAAAGCTGAAGAGGGGCGGAAAAAGATGCCAAAGCAAAATCACAGGATTAAATTTAAACCGCCTCTCAGATATCGTCATCGTCTTCCTCCGGTGGCATGGGATTGATGCCTTCCACACAAATCACGTAGCGAACCCCCCGGTTGTCCGGGATATTGGGCAGCGCGATATTGCCTTTGCCATCCCCTCCAAAGCGCGTACCCATCACCTGGCTCAAGACCGGATACTGAACCGCGCTGACGGACCGGCCATCGCAAGGGAGGTAACCCGTCGGGGCGTCATCACTTGCCGAAAGAACAATTTGAGATACCATGCCACGGTGCTGAACTTCCGACTCCGCCGAACTGTGGACCATGATGACAAAATAGCCCGCGGCCTCCTTGGGGAGATTGGGCAGGGCAAAGGTATCCCCTTCCCCACCGAAACGCTGCCCGATCCGAGCGAAAAGCTCAGGATAGTCGGACTTTTGGAGTTGGCTGCCGTCGCACACCCTCCAGTGGGCCGGTGGCTGATCGACGGCGTACAGCTTGATCATTCCAATAATTCCTTCCATAGCCAGTGAAGTTAGGAATTTTGCCGGGGGATTGAAATTTTCGCGATGCGGGCAAAAACATCTATCTTCACCGCGTGAAATTGATCCGGTACATCCAGCAGCGGGTGCGCAGTTTCGGATATGCCTTCAAAGGCATGGCGACGTTGATCACCGAACAACCCAACGCCCAGATTCATTTGTTGGCCACAGGGGTGGTGACAGTTACTGGCTGGTGGTGCGGAGTGACCCGCCTTGAGTGGTGCGTACTGTTGCTCTGTATGGCCCTGGTGTGGACCGCCGAAGCGATGAACACCGCGCTGGAACACCTCACCGACCTTGCCTCCCCCGAGATTCACCCCCTGGCGGGCAAAGCCAAAGATGTAGCCGCAGCGGCCGTCCTGGTCGCAGCGATATTTGCAGTGGTGATCGCTGGCATCATTTTTGTTCCTTACTTTCTATGATCCCACCTCGCTGATCGGTCCGTTCCCCAGTAGACAACCCCAAGCGAGTTTTTGCGTTATACAAGAAGCCAAAACCTATCACCAAGAATTACTGTACACAATGAAACGACTCTCATTCGCATTTACCATCGCCGTTGCGATCTTTTCTTTTTCCTTACTCCATGCCCAAAAGACCACCTTTGAGGTCAAATACGACATTGACTTGAGTGGGGCCGACATCGATCCGATGGCCAAAATGATGATGAAAAACGCCACAATGGACATGGCCTTTCAAAACGAGGCCGCCCGAGTGGTCATGAACATGGGGCTGGGCGGCACCACTACCGTCATTGCCGACGACGCCAGCAAAGAGGGAGTCATACTCCTCAACATGATGGGCATGAAATACGCCATGCTTATGGAGGAAGGCGATTTTGAAGACGCCAAAGAAAACTCGGGCAAAATGGATTTCCGTAAAACCGGAGAAACCAAAGAAATCGCCGGCTACGCTTGTCAGCACGCCATCGGAAAAGACGACCAAGGCAACGAATTCGACTTTTGGTACACCAATCTGCTCAAGCCCAAAAACATGGGAACTGGTTACAACTTCGACGGAATCAACGGCTTTCCCCTGGAAATGGAAATGATGCAGGACGGCATGCGCATGAAAATGAAAGCCAAGTCGGTCAGCACCGATGCCCTCTCCGCCGACCTATTCGATCCGGCCGTCCCCAAGGGCTACAAGGTACGAACCAAAGAAGAAATGATGAAGATGGGCGGACGCTGATTCCCAACACGTTAGAGGCGGTTTAAAATTGGTTTGTGAAATTTACTAGCGCAGATTTTTTTGTCCATCGAAGCTCATTTTGGAGTGCGCAGCCCAAGTTCTGACCTGTGCCCGCTTGCTCCGAAAATGGACGAGAAAATAGCTGAAGCGGGGCGGAAAAAGGTACCATAACAAAATCGCAGAATTAAATTTAAACCGCCGCTCAGAGAACTTTCAATTCCACCCAATCGCAGTGAGCATCGCCTCACGAACCATTGGAAATTGAAAATCGACAATTCTTCATTGGAAATTCTCCCTGAGGCGGCTGCCGAAGGATCGGCACCAGGCTGTTCCGGGAGTTCGCTATGCTCCGTTGCCCCAGTCCTCGGGACCGGCGCAACCAATGTCCCTCCCATCCTTGCCGCAGCAAAGAATTTTCAATTTCCAATGGACCGATGCGCATAGTGCAGTAGTCCATCGGAAATTCACCCATCAGAAATTCTCCCTCCTCGTTTTCCAAAAAATATATGCCATCTAAATCGTTTAACAGCGCAATAATGTAAAAGGTGGAAAAAAAGCCGCGCGAAAGTTTGCACACAAAACGGAATCGACTTAGATTAGTGCCGTAATAAATCAATTTTTTTGTCGATTAATACGGAGCACCCTTGTTTTTGGGTTGCTACCACTGTGTTCAGTTGGGCTCAAAGCTCGGAAATTCTGAACGTTGAGCACTGAAACAGCGATCAGCAATACGGAAACGCAACCTCGGCCGATCCCAAAAGGTTCAAGTCGGGCAGAGTTACCCAGGTAAGTCGCCAAACCGCTCCCCAATCATTTTTTATCCCGCTCTGATCTGAATATTGCGTTGCAGTTGCGAGGCGCTTTGTGCTTATACCCAAGCCCTGAAGTACCTGACGACCTGTATCCTGCGGATCAGAGAAAACGTGCGGCCCACCCAATAAATTCGCTCACCGAGCGAAAGCGATCTTTTGTGCCGTAACCGATTGGCTGACTCGGTAAACCAACCGATTAGCGCAGATGAGGTGTGCCTCAGGCACCCCCAAAAACGAATTCTCCGAGTGTGTCCTGCACCGATTGCAGGTCGCGATGGATATATTTTGTCAAAAAATTAATTTTTCTTGTATGGCAGAGGTAATACTACCAGGAACTTACATCACAGTGCGTGACGAAGCCCTGATCTCCGCGGGGCGGGTGTCCACCGGCGCGATCGGCATCGTGGGCACCGCCAACAAAGGCTCCGTGGGTAAGGTCACCCTCATCAGCTCTTTTACCGAAGCGCGCGAAGCCTTTGGACAAGAGGATGCTTGGGTAAATGGCAACAGCAACGAATTGACCTTGATTCGGTCGCTGGAGCAAATCTTTAACAATGGTGGCAGAACAGTGTACGCTGTACGTGCCGCCAGCAATACCGCTTCCAAAGGCGCCTACCAGGTGCGGGACGGTTCCGACAATGCACTCAGCCTCTTGCAGGCACTTACCCCCGGAACCTGGGGCAATACGATTCAGATCGACATCGCCGCCGCTACCGCCAATGCGTTGATCAGTGAATCGCTGCCCGGAAACGCCGCTGGCCTCAGCCGGACCCACGTCGCGGCCGGCGCCGGCCAAAACCAGATTCGCGTGCGCCAGGCCGCTTCCGGCCAATTGCTCAGCTACAACATCGTCTACGATGCAGCCCCCAACAACGCCCAACCCGAAGTTGGGATCAATACCGGGACCGGCGCACTTACCTTTACCACCCTGGCCGGTTTCGCTCCGGTGGTCGCGGATACCATCCTCGCCCGCTACGAAGTCCCCGCCGCCAATTCCAACCGCGTGGACCTTTACTACGGCCCCGTCAAGGAAAGCTACACCGTAGCCGATTCGGCGCACCTCGCCGCCCAGGTCAATGCCCGCTCGGGCCTGGTTTCCACCAACCCCGCCGATGCAAGCAATGCAGCCTTTTTCAATGTGGGCCTCGCCACCACCGGCGGTAAGATGCTCTTCGGAACTGGCCTCAATGGCAATGCCGCCGGCTCCAATGGCGAAAACGCCGACGCCGATGATTACGCCAACGGACTCGCCGCCCTGGAAGGAGACATCGTCAATATCGTGACCCTCGCGGGTCAGACCGACGGCAGCCCCCTCATGGTAACCGCACTGATGGGCCACCTCAATACCACCGCCGAAATCAAGCGCGAGCGGATCGGGGTGATTGGTTCAGCCTCCAATGACTCGAATTCCATCGCGGGCCACGCCCTCAACAGTGATCGCCTGATCTTCGTAGCTCCCGGCGTCAAAGCCGGCGAAAATGAAGTCCTCACTGGGGCCTATACCGCCGCCGCAGTCGTAGGACTCATTTCCTCACTCCCCGTGCAGGCCAGCCCGACGAACAAAGTCCTCAACGTGCCCGGCCTCGGCGCCCACTTCAATCAGCCGCAACTGGAAAAACTCGTCCAAAACCGCGTCCTGGCGGTAGAGCGCCGCTCGGGATTCCGCATCGTCAAAGGGATTACCACCGCCACCAATTCCGCCTGGCACCAAATCACCACCCGCCGCATCGTGGACTACGCGACCTACGGCGTGCGTTCGGCTTGCAACCCCTACATCGGTAAACTGAACAATACCCGGGTCCGCGGCGCTATGAAGGCTACCATCGACGCCTTCCTTACCCGCATGGTCGAAGCCGAATCCCTGGTGAGCTACGAACTGGAAGTCGGAGCCACCCGCGCCCAGGAAATCGCCGGAGAAGCCATCGTCACGATGACCATTCGCCCGACCTTCTCCATCGACTTCATCATGGTCACCATGTACTTAGGTTAATCATCGAATAAGCACTTATTGCAATGGCAAATACAAATGTTTTTCGCGGCTCCGACGCTACCCTCGTCCTCGCAGTCGATGACAGTTCTACGGTTGAGGGTGGACTGGCCGATGGCCTGATCAACGAATACGAATTCTCAAACGTCGTTGGGCGGCTGCAAGGGGTAACCGTGCAGGTCGCCAACGAAGTCCGCGCCTACCACGAGATCGGACGGCGCTTTCCGAGTGAGCTCCGCCCCGGCAACATCAACATCTCCGGTTCGGCGGCCCGCGCCCACATCAACGGAGCCATGCTGCGCCTGCTGTTGGGGGACGGGGCCACCTCACCCCCGCCCACGGCCAGCATTCCGCAGCCGACCTTCAACCTGGTGATTGCCCTGAACAATCCCTCCCTGCCCGACAACAGCAGCACCGTGACGCTGTTCGGCGTGAAGTTCGACTCGTGGAGCTTTACCCTGCCCGAAGATGACTTTGTCATGGAAGGCGTGACCTTCAAGGCCATGCGGATCAGTACCGAAGAACAAGGCTAATCCCGCATGAACGAAGAACTCACACGCGCGGTTACCGCGGAGGATCTGTTGGCGGGTGCCGAAGCCACCTACCGGGTGGAGGTACCCGCCGACGTGATCCGCCCCGGTGGTGATGCTTCCGGTCCTCCGGTAACGGTGGAACTTCAGCCGATCACCATTGGAGCTTTTCAATTGATTCTCAAAGCTTCCCGGGAAGATGCCGCCTTGGTTCCCCTGCTGCTCATCAAGGAATCGCTGGTCGAGCCCGCGATGAACCTACCGCAGATCCAGCGCATGCACCTGGGGCTGGTGGAATACCTGGTGGAACACATCCGCGGGATTAGCGGCATGGGTGAAAAAAAAAATTCCTGAATGAAAGCAATGCCTCGCCCCTGGTCCACGCCAGTTTCGTACTGGCGCGTGAATTTGGCTGGACACCCCAACAGGTGCAATCCATGACCATGGGACAGATCGGTTTGTACATGGAAATGTTGGAGCAAAATGGCTAAGGGACAATCGGATCGAATAGAGCAACTGGATGCCCTCGGGCGCGACCTGTACCAACATTGGTGCGTACAGATCGGTCAGATGCAGCCAGTCTCCTGTGCGGTGCTGGATTCAGGATCGGCGTGGATGCCGGCGGTCCGGAACTGCCTCCAAGACCTGATTCGGATGCAAGCCGGCTGGAACCGGGCGTGGCAGGAAGGCCAGCATTTGTTGGATCCGGGCCTACCCTGGCACTGGCTCGATCTGGCGCATGGAAAAGCAAAGGCGGAAACCACCCAAGAATCCCCGGCAATCACGCCACGTTCCCCCCAAGCATTTCCCCGGCCATTCGCCGCCCCAGATTTGGCACCAAACCCGCCCCGGTGGCGTTCCCCGATCCCAGAATCCTGGTCCCAACCCGCACCGAATCCACATTCGGTCGATCAGCGCGAAGCCCGGACCACCCAGTCTTCGCCCCATCCCAAGGATGCCCCCGGGGAGCCGCCGGCCCTTCCGCGGATGACCATAGAGAACGATGCCGTCCCGCCCCGGAATTTGCCCCAGGTCACCCCCCCACAGCCACCGCAGTTGCCGGCTTCCAAATCGAAAACCCCCAAGCAAAAACGTCCCGCCAAAGAAGCCCACCAAACACCGGTGATGCGTCCCGAAACGGATTCACCAATCACCGGACCCGAATCCGAATCTCCGACGCCCCCCCAGGTTTCCTTCGGCCGCTTGAATGACTTTGCCGCCGCGCTCAATCGGTTTTCGCCCCCAAAAACGGAAACGATACCGCCTCCCGACTCCCCGGCAGCTTCCCCGGTCGTCCCGCAAGTCGATTCGGAAAGCTCTG
>JBCCQH010000173.1:0-9003 GCA_039024435.1 Bacteroidota bacterium | reverse complement strand
TTTTGCTATGGCATCTTTTTCCGCCTCTCTTCCGCTATTTTCTCGCCCATAGCTTTGGCTATGGACTCCAAAATGAGCTTTGAGAGACAAAAAAATCTGCGATAGCAAATTTCACAAACCAATTTTAAACAGCCTCTAAGGACAAACCTATGATCAACGCTTCGGGGGTAACTCCGAAGCGTCGATCCCTTGGTAAAAACAAGATTTGCAAAATGAATGAGACCAGTTGTAGGGATCAGGGTTCGTGTGGGCTTTTTTGAACTTATCGGTGAAACAGTGCAAAAAGTGTTTAATTCCCCTCAATCTGACTCCGAACCAATACCCAATAAACATTGATCAACGCTAAAAATACAGTGTATATTTATCGTGAAAACGTTTATTAATCGCCCTAAATAACGGTTAAACCTTCCAGAAATAATTCTCCTTCCCGGGTAGGGTATCGGTCCGGCACCGTGTAGTAACGCAAAACTTGACCAAGTGACGGCCACGACCAACCAGACGAAAATTTTAATGATCACTTCACACCAAAAACCCATTTATGACAAAATCGAAAAAGATCCTGGCCAGTGCCTTGCTGCTCTGCCTGACGTTGTTGTTCGCGACGGGCTGCGAAAAACTTAGCCTCCGCAACTTGACCGGTGACGGGGACTTTGCCGGGGACAGCTTTGCCAGTGTAGAAACCGACTGCTTTGCCTTTGTGTATCCTATTCAAATGACCGTGGGGGAAGAGGCCCGCACCTTCAACAATGCCCAGGAACTGGATCAGTTCTGCGAGGAAATTGCGAATGCGGGCGACGACACTCCCGAACCCGCTTTTGTCTACCCGCTCGACATCATCCGGACGGGACAAGAGGCCCCGACGACCCTGAACCGCGACGAAGAGATGGATGAAGTGTTTGCCGAGTGTTATGGCTCCGACTGCGAAGACGATGAAAATGAAAGCGGGGGTGATGACCCCGGAGACGTATAAAATTGATGATACTGATTCATCGTAATTCTTGACCATTATTTGATTTCAGAGGCCCGGAGCGAGGGCCTCTGCTTTTTGGGCTTTCCGAAAAGAAACGAGGACCGGCCTGGGCGGATCCTCGTGCTACTTGAGAGAGTCGCAAATCTGGATAGGCGTTGCTATGGCCGAGAAATCTTGCTTTAGGCACCCGCGCGAACTGGTTTGCGAACCGAAACGCAGCGGGTACGGGTCGTTTTTGCAACCTTGGTTGCTTTGTTGGGATAAGGACTCATTTCCGTGGTGTACCACCTCAATTTGTAGTACATCGGATCCCAGGCAACCAGCGCGGTGACAATGGGATAGATCGCCAGTACCCCGATGGCATTGTTCATAGCGCCAAAGGAGGCCCCGATGATGATACCGACGAAGAGGCGAATGATGGTGTCGAAGAAGCTGATATTGGGATGCATAATCTTTGCCTTTAAATGGTATACCACAAACATAGGGGTCCCCGGGACGAGCAAACATGACCCCCATCAGGCCTCGCTCGATTCAGAGCATGACATTTGTCATGTTTGGCAATTTGGCTTACTTTAAAGGCGGCAGGGGGCGATTTTGCCCCCCCATAAGATTCCACGTATGAAAACCGTTCGCTTACTTTTTGTGCTCGTTTTGCTCGGTGCCAGTACATTTTCCTGCAAGAACCGCAATCCCGGGAGCGCCGCCTACAAGGCCCAAACCCCCGAGATCCAGCAGCTTCTGGACACCTGGAAATCGGATCCCCGCGGGTGCGAGAAAAAGCGTACCGCTCCCCTCGCCAACCGTTTGCTTGCCGCCTTCAACCAAGCCCAGTACAGCGAGGCAGAACTGGTCGGGCTGCTGGGCGAAGTGGACCTTCGCCTGGAGAAAAACGATGTGGTCATCCTCACCTGGTACTTTGATACAAGCTGTACCGACGGCGAGGTCAAGGCCGGATCGGTCTATTGCACGCTGCAATTCTTCCTGAATGGCCCTGCCGACCAGACCGATTACGGCGCGGTGACCTGCGGATAGCACTTTGCCGGGTTGATCGGCTGCAAGCCCACATTTTGTTCTATCTTTGCCCCTGGGTGCCCTCTAGCGCCCCCCCGTCCCATGCGCATTACCCTCATTCCCACGCCCATCGGCAACCTGGAAGACATCACCCTGCGGGCCATTCGCCTGCTGCAGGAAGCCGATCTCATCGCGGCGGAAGACACCCGGACCAGCGGAAAACTGCTCAAGCACCACGGAATCGCCACCGCGATGACCTCCCTGCACATGCACAACGAGCACAAAAAGGTCACGCCCCTCCTGACCCGGGTAAAAGCCGAGGACCTTCAGCTCGCCGTAATTACCGACGCCGGTACCCCCGGAATTTCCGATCCCGGCTTTTTGTTGGTGCGCGCCGCCGTCGCCGCGGACATCCCGGTGGAAGTCCTGCCCGGCGCCACCGCCTTCGTTCCCGCCCTGGTGGCGAGTGGCCTGCCCTGCGACCGCTTTGTGTTTGAAGGTTTTCTCCCGGTGAAAAAAGGGCGCATGACCCGCCTCAAACGCCTCGCGGACGAGGCGCGAACCATGGTCTTCTACGAATCTCCCCATCGGATTCTGAAAACGCTCGGGGAATTCGTATCTTACTTTGGTTCGGAAAGGAAAGTCGCGGTGAGCCGCGAGATCAGCAAATTGCACGAAACCCACCTGCGGGGCTCATTGGAAGAGGTCATTCAACAAATTGAAAGCGGAACTCATAAAGGCGAGATGGTCATTGTACTGGCTGGCAAGGCATAGGCCCTATTGGGTGGTATTCCTGACCGGCGTACTTCTGGCCGATTCATTTCCGCCCTTTCCCTTTCATTTTCTCGTCTTTATCGCCTTCGTCCCCCTGTTTGTGCTGTTTGAGACGGAAAATGTCCCCGGTCGCGTTCCGGAAGACAAGATTTTTCGCCCGATCAAAGCCACTGTGATTGTATTGTTCCGCGTACTGACCCTGCAATTTATCTGGCGGCCGTCGAAGCGCGGGATCAAAGTGATGCGCTACCGGCGGCGCACGATTTCCGGCAATGCCCAACTCTTTCGCTACACCTATTCGATCTTTTTTCTCTGGAATCTGGCCGGGAGCTATTGGTTGCTCGTCGCGGCGGTGCGGGCGCCCGAGCTCGATGACACCTTGGTCCTCGGGGCGGCTGCTTTGCTGGCCTTGCTCCTCGCCCCGGCCTTGATGTCGCTGCCTTGCCAGCTTTACTCGCGCATTCGGCACGTGCTCACCCCCGTAGTCGCGGCCGGCAGTTTCATCGTCTTTTGGCTCACCTTTGAGTACTTGCAATTCAACTGGGAGTTGAGCTTTTCCTGGCTGACCCTCGGCCATTCGCTGGCCTATTATCCGGCCTGGATCCAGTACGCCGAATTTACCGGCGTGCTCGGGGTTTCTTTTCACATCTTGGTGGCCAACCTCCTTTTCTACCGCACTTACCGCTTCTGGGACCACCGCAAGCGCATGCCTTGGGGCCGGCTGGCCATCGCGCTGGTGTGGATGGCGCTGCCCTTTGCCGTCGGGCCGTTGCTGCTCAACGAGAGCCGGCCGGTATTGCAGCCGGAAGCCCGCCTGAATGTCCGCCTGGTCCAGCCGAGCCTGGACCCGCACGGCGAAGAAAAATTGATGACCGCCGAAGACAAAATGAGTCTGTTTTCCGAATTGGCGCAAAGCGATTCCCTGGCCGACGTCGACTTGGTGATTCTGCCGGAAAAGGCGCTGCCCCGCCCCCTAGCACGCAGCAATGCGGGCCGCGACCGCCTCCTCCAACCCCTTTGGGCCCTGGTCGACAGCCACCAACTGGACCTGCTGACCGGCCTGGAAAGTTACGCGGGCTACCCCACCCAGGATTCGGCTCCGGCGGGAGCCACGCCGGGTTTTGCGATGGGGGATTCGGGCCGGCAAGCTGCCTGGATCGCGACTTGGAACAGCGCCTTTCTGCTACGTAGGGACCGCGCCCTGGACATGTACGACAAGGGTCGCCTCGCCCCTCTGGTGGAGCGGATTCCCTACCTGGAATGGTTCGGCATCTTCAATCAATTTTTCCCCGGCTGGTGGTCGGGCATGGGGAACTATGCGAAGCAGGACAGCCTGGTCCTGCCGGAAACCAGCGCGGGCTTCCGATTGGGTGTGCTGCTGAGTTACGAGTCGGCCTTTGGTGCGTACGCCCGGCGCAGCACGCAGGCCGGTGGGCAAGCGATCATCATCATCACGAACAATGAGTGGTGGTCGGGCACCGCCGGTTACGAACAGCACGAGTGGTACGCGACCCTGCGCGCCATCGAGAATCGGCGTTCGGTCCTGCGCAGCGCCAATCTGGGCGGTTCCCGCTTCGTCAATGCACGGGGGGAAAGCCAGGAGTTGCCCAATTCGGAAGCGGCCCAGGTCGCCGACTTCACGATTGAATTGCATTCTGGTACGACCTTTTACGCCGAGCACGGCGATTGGATCGGGCGGATGGCCGGATGGTTGACACTGCTGGTGATTGTCATCAGCCTGTACCTTAACTTTACGCCGCGCAAGCGAAAAAAGCGATCCTGAAATGCATCCCTCCCTCAACCTGAACGCCTTGCTTGACCACGTGCTCCGCAGTACGCAGTCCGTGGCCGAATACCAGCGGGCGGCCCGGGCTGATTTTTCCGCCGACCAAATCGAATACAAGCAGCGCAACGACCTCGTGTCCTTCGTGGACCGGGAATCGGAGCGGCGGCTCGTGGCCGATCTGCGGAAGGTGCTGCCTGGGGCTGGTTTCATATTGGAAGAAGGCGACAACGAAGGGGAGGACCGGGAGTGGCGCTGGATCATCGATCCGCTGGATGGCACCACCAATTTTCTGCACGATATTCCTGCGTGGTGCATTTCCATTGCCCTGCAAAAAGCGGAAGAAACTGTGCTCGGAGTAGTACACGACGTGGCCCACGGGCGGGTGTACCGGGCGATCAAAGGCCAGGGGGCTCATGTCGTGGGCCAAAGGGAAAGGCTGCGCGTATCGGCCAGTGCGCAACTCGAAGACGCCCTCATCGGGACGGGATTTCCCTACGCCGTAAATGACAGCCCGAATGACTATTTGTCAGTGCTGGGAGAATTGTTGAAAAAAAGTCGGGGCATTCGGCGCTTGGGGGCGGCGGCCCTCGATCTTGCTTGGGTGGCGGCCGGAAAGCTCGATGCTTTCTACGAAATGGAGTTGCAGCCCTGGGATGTGGCCGCGGGGGCACTGCTGGTCGAAGAGGCCGGTGGGGCGATCAGCGATTTCGGTGGGACTGCCAATTTTGTCTTTGGCAGACAAATTGTAGCCAGCAACCGAAAGCTGCACGGGCAATTGCTCGGGGTGCTGGGGAATCGATTTTAAAACGGGCGCTGAATGCCGGTGGGACGCTGCGGTTGGGACCGCAATCCTCAAAACAATTCCTTAACTTTACCGCGTTAAAACAATCCCAGTCTTATGTTGAAACTGATTTCAAAGCTCTTCGGCGACAAGAAGGAGAAGGACATCAAGGAGTTGCGGCCCTACGTGGGCAAAGTCAATGCCGAATACGCCAAGTTGAATAATATATCCGACGATGAATTGCGGGCCAAAAGCGATGAATTTCGCCAGCGCATCCAAGACTACGTCAAGGATCTGAATGACCAGATCAAGGCCAAGAACAAAGAAGCCGAGGAAACCGACGATTTGGTTGCGACCGAAGAGCTTTACAATGAAGCCGAGAAGCTCGTCAAGAAGCGCAACGAAAAGCTGGAAGAGGTGCTCGATGATTTGATTCCCGAGGCATTTGCCGTGGTCAAAGAAACGGCGCGCCGCCTCACTGAGAATCAGCAACTCGTAGTTGCGGCCACCGACTGGGACAAGAAAATCGCCGAAAAGAAAAACAACGTCGTCATCGAAGCCAATGGTCAGGCCGTTTGGAAAAACAAATGGATGGCCGCCGGAGGGGAAATTGAATGGAAAATGATCCACTACGACGTCCAGATCATGGGTGGGGTGGTGCTGCACAAAGGCAAAATCGCGGAGATGGCTACCGGAGAAGGCAAGACCCTCGTGGCGACCTTCCCGGTTTACCTCAACGCGCTCACCGGCTACGGTGTCCACCTCGTCACGGTCAACGATTACCTCGCCCGCCGCGACTGCGAGTGGAACGCGCCGATTTTCGAATTCCACGGGATCTCGGTCGATTGCGTCGACTATCACCAGCCCAACTCGGACGAGCGCCGCGCCGCTTACCTCGCCGATGTCACCTACGGCACCAACAACGAATTTGGGTTTGACTATCTCCGGGACAACATGACGACGCACCCGGAGTTTTTGGTTCAGCGCCAACACCATTTCGCCATCGTGGATGAGATCGATTCGGTGCTGATCGACGAAGCGCGCACCCCGCTGATCATTTCTGGTCCCGTGCCCCACGGCGACGACCAGCAGTTCCAAGCCCTCAAGCCCCGGGTCGAGCGCCTCATGCGCCAGCAGCAAAAGCTCGTGAACCAGTGCCTGACCTTCGCCAAGAAAAACATCGATTCCAACGACAAGGAACGCGCCAAAGAAGCGGGCTTGCAATTGTTCCGCGCCTTCCGCGGTCTGCCCCGTACCAAGGCTCTGGTCAAGTACCTCAGCGAACCCGGCATCAAGTCGGCCATGCTCAAAACCGAAGCTTTCTACCTCGCCGACAAAGGCAAAAATATGTTCATCGTCGACGACGAACTGTATTTTGTGATTGACGAGAAGAACAACCAAGTCGAAATGACCGACAAGGGACGCGATCTGATCACTTCCCAGGGGGAAGATCCTGAGTTGTTTGTGATGCCCGAAGTGGCGACCATGCTCAACGAAATCGACGCGGACCTCACTCTGAACGATGACGAAAAGGTCAAGAAGAAAGACATGTTGGCGCGGGAATTTGCCGAGAAGTCGGAGCGCCTGCACACCATCAATCAGTTGCTCAAGGCGTATTCTCTCTTTGAAAAGGAAGTGGACTACATCGTCGCCGAGGGCAAGGTCATGATCGTCGACGAGCAGACGGGGCGGGTGCTGCCGGGACGCCGCTACTCGGACGGCCTGCACCAGGCCATTGAATCGAAGGAAAACGTCAAGGTTGAAGCGGCCACCCAGACCTTTGCGACGGTCACGCTGCAAAACTTCTTCCGAATGTACCACAAGCTCGCCGGCATGACGGGTACGGCGGAGACGGAGGCATCGGAATTTTTCGAAATCTACAAGCTGGATGTGGTGGTGATCCCTACGAACCGCCCCATTGTCCGGAAAGACGAAAACGACTTGGTATTCAAAACCAAGCGCGAAAAACTGAATGCGGTCATCGACGAGGTGGAGAAGCTGCGCGAATCGGGCCGGCCGGTACTGGTCGGAACGACTTCGGTGGAAGTATCGGAATTGCTGAGTCGGATGATGAAGCTGCGCAAAGTGCCCCACAATGTGCTCAACGCAAAGCAGCACCAGCGGGAAGCTGAGGTGGTCGCGGAAGCGGGCCAGCCCGGCGCCGTGACCGTGGCGACGAACATGGCCGGTCGCGGGACGGACATCAAACTTGGCGACGGTGTGCGGGAAGCGGGCGGATTGGCGATTCTGGGTACCGAACGCCACGAATCGCGGCGGATTGACCGGCAGTTGCGCGGTCGGGCGGGGCGTCAGGGAGATCCCGGATTGTCCCAGTTCTACGTCTCGCTGGAAGACGACCTGATGCGCCTCTTCGGCTCCGAGCGGATCTCTAAAATCATGGACCGCCTGGGCATCAAGGAGGGCGAGGTCATCCAGCATTCGATGATCACCAAGTCCATCTCCAATGCCCAGAAGAAGGTCGAGGAAAACAACTTCTCAATGCGGAAGCGCTTGCTGGAATACGACGACGTGATGAACAGCCAGCGCGAGGTGGTCTACAAGCGCCGCCGCAACGCTCTGTTCGGTGAGCGGATGCGGGTAGACATCGACAATATGCTCTACGACCTGTGCCAAAAGATCGCGACGGACAACTATCCTTCCCTAGACGTGGAAGGCATCCAGTTGGATGCGATTCGCCTCCTGGCGGTTGACCCCAAGGTCACCATCGAAGATTTGAATGCGATGAATGAGCAAGACGTCGGCGAAAAGATCTACGCTGCCGCCCGCGCTTATTATGATCGCAAGACCAAAGACCTGGCGGAAAGCACTTTTATCGGTCTGCAGCGCATAAAAAAGAACAATCCGAACGTGCGCCTGGTGGAGATTTCCTTCACTGATGGCATCAAGCGGGTACGGGTCACGGTAGAACTCGACAAAGCCCTGGCTTCGGAGGGGCACGATGTCCCGCGGACCCTGGAAAAAGCGATCATGCTCGGGATCATCGACGAGAAGTGGAAGAATCACTTGCGGGAAATGGACGAATTGCGCACCTCGGTGCAAAATGCAGTTTTTGAGCAGAAAGATCCGCTGGTCGTCTACAAATTCGAGTCCTACGAATTGTTCCAGCAGATGCTTGCCGCGATCAACGAGCAGGTGATCACCTTGATTTTCAAGGCCGAAATCGAGCAGCCGAAAGAAAACGTCCGCGATGCCCGCGCGCCCAAGCGCGACGACTTCAGCAAGATGCGGGCCCGGCACGAAGGGCTGGAAAAGCAGCGCCGCGAAGCCACCAAGGGCCTGGCGACCAATTCGAATGCCAGCAGTGGTGGCGGGGAAGAAGATGGCCGTCCCCTCAGCCGGCGGGAGCGCCGCGCCCGCGAAAAGTCGGGGAAGAAAAGGCGGTAGGGATTTCTGATTTCCGCACTGCGGAGGTACGAAGGATTTTTCCGTGCATTGCGGTGCGACAACCAAAAATTCCTGTGCCGCGCGTTTGCAAGTTCATCTGAGATCTTGAGCTTTTTGCCGATTTCCGCTCGGATTCGGTCGTGGATATTTTCCACCAATGCGATTGTAAAAATCGCTTCTCCTAATCGTAGCGGGGGGCCCGGGTGGGGCGCCCCGGGTTTGAGGTATAATTTGGTAAATATGAAGAGTTGGTATTGAAACGGGGTGGTGGGGGGG
>JBCCQH010000172.1:0-9102 GCA_039024435.1 Bacteroidota bacterium | reverse complement strand
CGAGCTTCCCAGCCCACCCGCCGCGTGGGGTGGCGCAGTCAGATGCAAAGGAGACGTCGCTAAAGAGTCGGCGCGGAATATAACGCTGCGCGGGCCCAGGCGGTGGTTTTGGCGGTGGGGGGGCCCCCTTACTTGGGCCCCCCCCCCGCTTCGTTGGTCTGACTCAATCCTCCACAAGAGTGAGTTGTCGTCCTGGCTTGTGGCGGATATTCCGAAAAAAGCCCTCGGTGCAAGCGCGTAGCTCAAGGGATTGCCCAAGAGATTGATTTGTGGATAAAATTTTTTGCAATTTTTTTAGCCGAGATTTCCAAAACTGTGCAAGGGGCAAATTTTATTCATAATCAATTGCTTTACAATATTTTACGAATTACATTTTGTTGTGCCGCAAATTGTGCCACAAGTTGTGGCACAATTTCATTCCGGACCTTCTCATTTTGATTTGACGATTTTTTCACCGTGGTTAGCAAAATGCGAATAGAGGTAGTATCCGATAAAAGCTATCGGATGTGGGTGAAGGAAGTGAAGTCGCGCATCCGTTCAGCACAAATCAAAGCGGCTCTCAGTGTCAACAAGGAAATGATTCGC
The DNA here is from genome assembly GCA_039024435.1 of Bacteroidota bacterium. Lineage (GTDB taxonomy): Bacteria > Bacteroidota > Bacteroidia > J057 > JADKCL01 > JBCCQH01. The sequence goes on along the minus strand of JBCCQH010000172.1, from coordinate 8,517 downwards.
CTGTATTGGGAATTGGGTAAAACCATTACCGAAAAGCAGGCGGCCCACGCTTGGGGCAGCAAGTACGTCGAGCAATTGGCGGCCGATCTCAAAAAAGGGTTTCCGGGATTGAAAGGATTTTCCAAGCGGAATCTCATGTACATGCGGCAGTTTTATCAGTACTATCGCCCGCTCGGCGAAATTGTGCCACAAGTTGTGGCACAAATTCCCTGGGGACACAATCGACTGATTATAAACAAGGTAGATGGATTGGAGGCGGCGCAGTTTTATCTGCAGGAGACCGTGGAAAATGGCTGGTCCCGCAACGTGCTGGCTATGCAAATCGACTCACGCTTGCACAAGCGAAAGGGCAGTGCCATACACAATTTTTCGGCAACCCTTCCCCCAAGAGAGTCCGATCTGATTGCCCAAACCATCAAGAATCCCTATATCTTTGACTTTTTCGATGCTGAGGGTGCCATTCGGGAGCGCGATATCGAAAAGCAACTCACCAAGCACATGACCCGATTTCTGCTGGAACTCGGCCGCGGCTTCGCATTCATTGGCGAGCAATACAAAATCATAACGAACGGCCAGGAATTTTACATCGACTTGCTGTTTTACCACTACACCTTGCGGAGCTTCATCGTGATTGAACTGAAAACCGGCGAATTCAAACCGGAACATGCCGGCAAACTCAACTTCTACCTCTCGGTGATCGACGAACAGATCAAACAGGAAACGGACCAGCCTTCAATCGGGATCATTCTGTGCCGCACCAAAAACAAAGTCGTGGCGGAGTACGCATTGCGGGGCTTGCGCAAGCCCATCGGAATCAGTGAATACCGCCTGCAAAGTGCGTTGCCTTCGGTAGAAGAACTGGAAGCGGAACTCTCTTCTGGTTTCGAACAAAAACCGCTGCCCGCATGAGGGAGAAAACTGCCCGAAAGATGAACCATTTACCACGCACCTTCCAACAGCAACTTGAGCCGGGCGCGACAATAATCATAATCGGTAACCGTCGTGGTATAAAGCAAGGGACGCCCTTGGTCATCCTCTCCGAAGCAAAGTGTAATGTCCCGATAGTGATACGAAACCCGAACCAAGAACGCAAGGTTCAGAAACTCCGAGCGATTGACCTGAACCATGGAGTGCACCGGTTCAAAAAAGTTTGCCGCAGCTTCCGAGAGGACAACTTTCGGGCGGAGGTAGTCCTGCTCCAAGCCCAAGCGCGCTGCCTCCCGCTTACTCAAGTAAATGAGCGTGTACTGACCGTCCCCCTGCGCCCGCAAAATTTCTTGATTCCGTACGAAATAGAGGTTGCCCCCTTCACGAAACAACAACCGCTTATCGGGAAAAAGAGCTTCGCGCATCCGTTCCTGATCCAGCACCAAACCCAACTTTTCCAGCAATGCTTGCGTGTCCGGCTTCTGTTCCTGGCGCTTCTTGCGCGACTGTTCTACCGCCCGCGCCAATTTGTCGTTGTTGATCGGCTTGTCGATACAAATCAATCCATTGGCTTCCATCCACTCGCCGGCGATGTCCCGATTACCGGTCACGAATATGATTTCGAAATCAATCTCACTCTGCTCACTCACCGCGGCAACGACATCACGTGCGTCCCCGTCCACCAGAGCATAATCCAAAAACACGAGATCCAATTCATCGCGGTGATTCGCAATCACTTGCACCGCTTCCGCAACCGTTTTCGTGGGGGCTTCCTCCGACAGTACTTGGATCTCCGGAAAGATTCTTCCCAAGCGATTGCGCAGATTTTTCTTGTGATCCTGCTTGTCTTCGACGATCAATGCTCGAATAAAATTTTCCATGGTCATTCGTTCGTTTGGGGGGCAGTAAACTTAAAACTCAAAGGCAGGTGCAACTCAAACCGGGCACCTCCGATAAAATCAGGCAACTTCCACTTTTCGACGGGGGTGAGGGAGCCGGAATCGGCGGTGGCAACATCAATGGCTCGAACCTCCATGCGCAAATTGGGATTTTGATTCAGTTGATTGATCAGTTCTGCGCGGCGGCGAATATTCTGCAAGGCCGTCGACGTCTTCCGGACCCGTCCGGGCGACTTTCGATCCTCAAGGTGGGCCAAACCGATGCCATTGTCCTGGACTACGATAATGAGTGAATCATTCCTCCGGCCGAAATACACCCGAATCTCAGGGCCACCTTCCGGTAAAGGGTAAAATGCATGTTCAAGTGAGTTTTCGATGAATGGCTGTAACAGCATCGGGGGAATGTAAACCGCATCCGGATCGAGATCAGGATCGATTTCAAGGCACCAGCGGAACTCGTACTCATTGCGAAAGCGGATGACCTCGGCCGCGATATAGCCCCGCAGGAAGTTTGCTTCGGTAGTCAGAGTTACGTCCGCACGAGTGATCATCATCATAACTTCCCGCATGATCTCGCCGAGCCGCGCGGTGTAATCATCTGCTCTTGGATCCTCTTCCGAAACCAAAAACTGAATCGTCCCCAACGAATTGAAAATGAAATGCGGACTGAGTTGACTCCGGAGCAACTTGATGTCCAGGGACTTGATCAGATCCCCCTGTTCGGCGCGGGTTTTGGCCCGCTCGGCCTCCAATAACGCTTCGGTGGTCCGCACGTGATCAATTGCGATCGCCGTGTAGGCCCCCAGGATCTGTAGCATATTTAGGTGATAGGCCCGGTACACATCCGGAGCATAGCTCTGGACCGTAACCGCACCGAGTACCCGCTCTCCGACCCGAAGCGGAACAAACATCATCGCCAGGGTGGGACGTCCTTGGGGTACCGCCGGCTCACCGGACAGAAAAGGATATTGATCCCGGTTGTGGAGATCGTTGATCACGAAGCCATCTGCATAGTCCCCTCCTGCCCGGGCCATGCGTACGCAGGCCACCGCAAAGCTGTTGGGGTTGTCCAGTGAGAGTTTGTAATTGTTGAGTCGTTCGCTTCCCTCTATACTCAGGCGGCTCTCCAACACTCCGCGCTCCTCATCCAGCAAATCTACCGCGAATACATCGGATCGCAGATCACTCAGATTGCGGATTTCTTCCAGAATCGCTTCAAAGTTCTCCTCCAATTTCAGTGAGGCCACAATTTTTTGCCCGATTTCATTCAGGTCCGCCAGCGCCGCCGTATTGCGATAGGCAGTTTGTAGATCCGTATTTCGGACACGCAAGCGCGCATTTTGGCGCTGAAGATTCAACGCCAGTACCCCGATAAGCACTCCAACCGCAAAAATACTCAGGATGAACCACCATGTCTGCCAATAAGGCGGAGAAACTGATAAGACCACCCGGAGAGAATTCCCGTTGGGCTGGCGACCACTGTGACCACCTTGCCCACCCCGCAAATCCGAGGCCCAGACTTCCAAGATGTAGCGCTGAGGAAAAAACCACTTGCTGTCCAGACCAATTCCGCGTGAAAGTGTAAATGAAGGGCGAGTCCCCAAAAGCAACCACTCCGGCGGCTCCGCCCCCTCCGGATACAACCGGTAGCGAAAATTCACCTTGGCAAAGTCTTGGTAGTGCAACGCCGCAATCCGAAATTCAATGTACTGATAATCATACTCCAAGTGAATCGCCGGCTCGGCATCCGGCTCGGTGTTTGCCAGAAGAAACTGCTCATTTTTTCCGCCGGGATCGGCAATGAAATACCCCAACGCAACCCGCGGCAGGTAAGGGTCTTCCGCCGGATCACTTTCGTGAAACACATTGATACCATTTACTCCTCCAAAGTGAAATGCATCCCCTACTTTGAAAAACGCCCCCGTATTGTACTCAGGATGTTGCAAACCATCTGCTTGCTCATAGTTGACAAAGAGATTGCGCTCCGGAAAAAACTGACTCAGCCCGCGATTCGTCGACAACCACAAACTACCAGTTTCCGAAGGCAGGATTCCGTAGACCACTGCATCCGGGAGGCCATCCTCAAGAAGGTAATCTTTCCGCAACAGCCCATCGCCTTTGCGGGTCAGTCTGATCAATCCCTCTCCCACCGTGGCGGCCCAGGCAAATTCATTGCCCCGCCCGGGAATCACACACTTTACCGATACCCCTTCAAGGTACAAAGGACTCGGAACCAGGTCTTCTACCGGACGGTTTGCGGGAAACTGGACAAATCCCTGATCGGTTCCCACCATGATCGAATCCCCCTTGCCCGGACCAATGTAGGTGACCAAGCCGATTGCCGGAATCTCCGCTGCCTTGACCTTTCCGCCTTCTAAAATCCCCACCGCACCCGAAAACATCCCGATCCAAAGTCGCCGGCGCGCCTTTTCGTACCAGAGTGACATCACCCGCCTCCGCTCTAAAACTGTCCCTTTCCCCGCTACCGGCACAGGTTGGGCACCCGCGATCTGCGGCAGCAAGTAATGCAGTCCGGCAAAGCCTCCCAGCCAAACAGTGTCCCCGGCGACGGCCAGGGTCCGCACAATATTGTAGTCCAAACGCTCATCCACTTGATAAAAATCGGTGACCCGCTCTTGGGCTAGATCGTAGCGCACCACCCCATTGCCCTGGGTACCAATCCACATTGCATTTGCCGCTGCGTTTTCTCGATAAATGGCCCATACATAGTTATTCGCGACCTGACCGGGGGTACTCACCTGCCGAAAATGGTGGGCAAAGACCTGGTCCCGGTAGACGATCTTGGCCAGACCATTGCCCTTGCTCCCAATCCAAATGCTCCCGTCACGCGCCACCATAACCGATCCAATCTGGTTGCTGAGGGCCATACCTTGCCAGTTGAAAGTGGCTCCGGGGGCCGTCGCAACCACCGCATAGCCCGGTGGAAAAGCCTCATTTACCGAAGCCGGTTTTGCGACCCCAAGCAACAGACCATCGTAGTCCGTTCCCATGAGCATCGTTTCGGCATCACTTCCCGTCGCAAGCCGGACCGGAGTCATGCAATTGACACGCCGTTGCGACATTTTGCCCAGCAAATCGCCCACGACATTGTACACAAAGACGCTGTCCCTGGTCGCACACCAATATTCGGGTGCATTCCCGTTCCGGTCCCCTTGCCGAACCGCCACTTCCATCACTGGCGGGCTTTTCACTTCCAGCAAGACCTCAGCGTGATTCCGATGGCTGTGCGCCAAGTAGAAAAAACCCTGATCCGTCCCGATCGCCCAATGGCGGCAGTTTGCCCCGAGAACTTTGATGCTCAAAACCGATCGGCTAGCCAGGCGGCCGGCTTCCTTTTCCCCTGCAACTTTGGTCCTCCCCGACATGGGACTCTCGCCTGACCATTCCATGATCGTCGAAAACTGGGCCTCCGAATCATTCGGTTCCCAATCGACCGCCTTTAAGCCTTGCTCTGTCCCGAGCACGGGGCGTCCCCAGCGGTCCACGATCAGGTCATGGATAAAACTGATGCCCTCAAGCGGAATTTGCCAGTGCTCATCCGCTACTGTAGAAATAGCATAAAGCCGCCCACAAGCCCCGATAAAAATCAGGTCGCGTGCTCGGTCTTCTCCCATCGCAAGGTATTCGCAAATGTAGGGTTCCTCTTCCAGGCGCACCACACTGCGACCCGCCAGGTCCTCGTATGACCAATTGACAAACTTGCGCCCGTCGTAACGCGAAAGTCCGATTTGCGTGGCGATCCATACAAAACCAAACTCGTCCTGCAACATCGCGTAAGCTGAATTCTGCAACAAGCCCTGCGTACTGTTCAAGTACTTGACTACATAGCGGCTATCCGGCGCAGACTGGGCCGATAGAATCACAAAAAAACAGGCATGCACCACGCCAAAAACAATGGCGAGCTTTGCATTTCCGAATGGTCGCGTGGTGAGGCCCATCTTCATTTTTTATAGAATGAATCTGCGCAATCTCACCCGATTTTCCAATCCCAAGCCATGGGAAGCGAATTTGGGAAGACGAAAACCGAATTTGGCAGGAACAAAAAAATAGGACGGGCCCGACACTGCACCGCCGGGCCGCCCTGCATGGACATTTTTGTCAGATCGAAATTAAGCGATCTGCAGCTTGGTCAGGTCTTCGACCCGGCCCCACTTGATCGCGGTTTGTACCGCGCGGATGCCATTGTCCCGACCCTGACGGGTCTGGTAAAGCTGGCTCCATCCGATCAAGCGGCCGCTTTTGCTTCGCAACTGGAAGAAAAATTTATAGTTCGCGGAAGCTTTCCGTACGAAGCGGATTTCTTCCTGCGCTTCCTTCATCACGTGCGCGATGGCATGCATCACGCCGTATTTTGAGTCATAAGCCCGGCCCGTCATGATCGGCTCGCCATTGGCGGCTTTGAGGCGGAACTGAAATTGACCATCGTTGGTGGTGAAGATTTCGAACTTTGGTTTTCTCATGATGGAAGTTAGTGTTGATAGATTGATGACTGTTTTTGTTATACTTAAATATACGCGTGGCCTTTGACAGGATGTGTCAACGCCAGCGGGTAAATTCTGCTATTTTCTCAAAAAAAACGGCCAAAAAAATGGGAGCCGAAAATCGGCTCCCAGTGTATCAATCAAGCTGAATCGGGGAGTAGCTTCCATCTTGTCCGCAACTAAAATGAACAAAATGTGAGCTGGTTTCCGCAATCCGTTGTCCAAAATCCATCAATGCTGAATGACCAATCGACGCGTGACCAATCCCCCTTCGGTCTGCAGCTTGAGGAAGTAGACGCCATTGGCCAAATCGGTGCAGTCGACCGGCAGGGCGTGCGTTCCCGGGGACATTTGCGTGGCCTGCAGCAGAGAACGGATCCGCTGACCTTGGAGATTGTACAGGGCAAGGTCTGCCTTGACGGCGGTTTCCGTCGCAAGTTGCAAAGTGACGTGGTCATTGGCCGGTTGCGGCACAACCGTCAGCTCCACCGCTAGACGGGTAGGGTTGGGCTGGTGCGCTTCATCCTTGGAGGCACAGCCGGAAATCGTAAAAGTACCCGAACTAATCGCATTGCCACCCGGGCAATTGGCGACGACTTGATAATCGTAGGTTCCACAGACGAGTCCAGATGCCGAAAACGAAGTCGCACAGCCGACTGATTCAATTCGGTTGAAGCTTGAGTTACCGCTCCCCTGCAAAATCAAGGCAACCGAATTGTTAGACGCTCCCGTAGGATTCCACCGCAAACTCACGTTGCCATTGCCGGTAAAAACCTGGACGCCACTCGGCGCACCGCAATTGCTGCTGTTGGCTCCGGTGACGCTCACAGAGCCGCCATCCGAAGGCCGATCCCCGTTGCTGCAGTTGGCAACCACGGAATAGCCATAATCCCCGCAAGCCAGGTCCCGAAAGCTGTAAGTGGAGCCACTGTAATTCTCAACATAGATGTTCTCGGCCGGAAAGGGCTTCGTCAAACTAAGGTTGTAGCTGGGGGCATTTCCGGTCCAATTGAGCGTAATGTCACTCCCCGACACCGAGGCACTCACCGATGGTCCCGTACAGGTCCCACTTGAGCCACCATTGCCACCCGATCCATTGCAAGGCGCGGGAATGTTGATGTTGGAGGCCAATGGCAAGCTTTTGGTGGTCTCCGCAATGGGTACGATGGCGGACAGGCTGACGAGTTCCACCGGATCACAGGCACTTGCGCCCGGAAGCTCCGTGGTGGAACTGTTCGTAAATATAACGCGGGGCAGGCTTCCCGCTACACTGTAAATCAGTTCGTAATTCGAGGGAGATGATTCCGGCCATCTCGCGTACACCTTTGAATTGGACTCAAAGAGCGCAATGTCCGTAGGGGCGATCCCACAGCCTCCGGTGCGCACAATACCCGAACTGGTAAAACTGACCGTGGTTCCATTGCACAGCGTCTCAATGGTGTACTCAAAGTCCTTGCAGACCTGGACATTGTTGACTGTGAAACTGGTGCCCGTAACCACAATGGTTCTCATTGTGCCATTGGGGAGAAGGCGTCCCGAAAAGCGATAGGCCACCGCCCCGACGTCGGTCCAGGCAAAGGTTATTTTCGAACCATTCCCAAAGCTAATGATGTCATCTGCGGTCAAGGCCCCGCATTGGCCGTGGGCGGCAATCGGAAGCCAAAAGAAACACAAAGCGAGCAGTCCCGCCCCAGCGGTGCGGAAGAAATTATTGTATCGTAATTTGCCAAACATAAATCATTAATTAGGTGAATACTTAAATTTTGAGACGAAAATTGCCGCTTATATCCCAGAACACACCACAACAATGCGCAAACGTGTCGGCTTTACGCGTATCCGTGCAATCAGGAGTCCGCAAGAGAAAAGCACCGCGGAAAGTTCATCGCACGGTTTCGTTTTTCCGGTCAGTTTTGCTTCTGTGGTCCCGCAATCACAAATTTATCCACTCATTTTTGGGCCTTTTTTTGACCCGTTCATTGCCGCGCCCGCTTCCTCAAGCGGTCTCGCAGGCTGATCAGCCCAGTCTTTAGGAAACCAATTCGTTGCCTGGCTCACCTTCTGCGTCCAAAAATACACTCAGGGGAACCTTGCCGGAAGTCCAGCGCGACTACTTCTCCCAGAAATTCAGTTTTGATGGCCAGATAGGGCACTCCCGCTTATCCCAAAATCGAACATTGGCCGTGCACTGG
>JBCCQH010000171.1:0-9318 GCA_039024435.1 Bacteroidota bacterium | reverse complement strand
TGGCAACGTTTGCAGACGACGCCTTTTTGCTTGCGCAAGTCGCCGAAGTGGGTTCGGCAGGATTGTTCGTCGGGAAATTGGGCGATAAAGTTGAATAGATTCATGGGCAGATTCGAGCTTTGGCCGCAATCTCAACCCGCCGATTGACATATCGTGTCAAAAGCCGTGGCAAAAGCCGTGGCAAAAGCCGTGGCAAAGTTCCGGACAAGCATATTTTCTTTTTGGAGTGCAGGGGGCTTGCCAATTGAATTTTCCGATGTGGTCATTGCGATCAAAAGGTCCATCGACGTCAACTACCTCGATTGTGAGGGGGCCTCCCAAGGGCAGTAGCTTTTTTGCGCCACCATCGCTCGGCCCTTAACCGCAAGCCTCGTAGCCAGGCGACCTTTCTTTGCACCTCGGTAAAGATGGGTTGACAATGCAAAAGCAACCGCACGGGATGACCGGGCACCGGTCACAACGCAAAGTTAGTCAACGGCGCCGTTTCCCTCACCCAGTCCCCAACCGCGGGGCGACCTTCCACCCCCGCGAATGGTCGCCCCGCACCGATATGGCTTCCGCCAGCCGGTCCATCAACTGCCCGTCCGGGGCCGCTTGTTGTCCGGTTCACTGCCCGCATCATCCGGGGAATCCCGTTTGAGGCTTTCCGCGACCGATGGGGGCAACTTGTTCGCCATCTTGATGGTGTAGAAGGTCCAGGGGAAGGCTTCCTGCAACATCTGGTACTGCACGACGATGAGCTTTGCGGTAGCCCGATCTTGCAGCAGTCTCACGTACCGGACCAACTCGTCCGCATCCTGGTCGAGGTTGTTGCCGGGTTTGGAATAGTAGTCGGTGAGGGTTTGGTTGATCCTCGACTCATCGACGGATTTTGCCGCCCCCAGTTTCGCCCACATCAATTGCTCGTGCTTTTGGAGATCGCGGTTGGCGTTCCCTTCGGATTTACCGTCGACATTGACCGACTCCCGGGTGATGTCTTTGATAAAATTGGTGTAGGCAAGCAGATTTGCGATGAATTCCTGCAGGAAGGCCAGGTTCTTGGCGTCATCTTTCTTCTTTTTCGCAACCTTTTGCATATCGCCGATGCGGTCCCACAGTGCTCCCGATACATTGTCGGGATCGTTTTCCGTATTGAGTCCCTTCTGTTCGGCTTTGAGGTCCGTCACAAATTCGTAAAAATCACCGCTGATCACCCCGATGGCGGCATTGATATTCTTGCCGATGATCAGGGAGCGCACGTGGTTCAGGTGCATGGTCCAGGCAATCGTGTGGGCCCCCATGGTGCCTTTGAAAGGTGACATGGACCGGCCATCGGAAATCATTTTTGTGATCTTGCCCGAACTGTCCAGCTCGATCTGAATTCCCAGGTTGTTGCGCGCGGTCGCCACCTTTTGCCGCTTGATTTCTTCAGCATCCAGGTTTGGGTTGGGTTCCCGGTACTTGAACGCCTTGCGGGGGGCATCCGCGTTCATGGTGTATTCCGCCTCGTAAGCTTCCTTTTGTTCATTGTAGGCGGACTTCCCCCGACTGGGCCGCGCTCCGGCCGCCTCGGGAATTCCTGCGGAAAACTCACTGTTGTCCATTTCGTCTCCGGCAAGGTGATCGAAAATTGACCATTCCATGATCTCAAATTGCCGCTTGAGGATCTTGTGGAAGCCGAGTTTGTAGGGCGAAAGCTCAATCTCCGGGATGCTACCGCTGCTGTCGGTCGCGTAAAGACTGGGCAGCTCATCGTCCACCAGGCGCGCTACGATATTTTCCAGATTTTCTACCTTTTTGAGCAGAGCAATCGTATCGGGAATGATCGGGTTGAAAATGGATCGGAGCACGACTACCCCCGTTTCGCCTTTCATATTGGCGATGAATTGCTGCATCCGGGCATACTTATCGCCGATGCTGGGATCGTATTTGCCACGGTGGAGTCCGCGGGCGGCAATCGCCGAGAAAAGTTCATTTTTCTTGGAAGTCAGGTCTCCGGTCAATTTTGCATGGCAATCGTGGGCCGCCCACCGCAGATCAACCGTGTAGGCTTTCAGAATCGGATCTTCCTCCAATGTCTCGTTGCCCCCAGCGCCATTTGCCGGCTCCATCGCCCCGAAGTAATTCACCATTTCCTCGCTTTCGGCGATGGGCTTCACCGCGGGGAAACTGATCGCAATCGATTTGAGGTGCTGGGACCAGACCTGTTTGAACATTTCCCGGGACCCACGGACCGGTTGGTTGTTGGATCCCACCGTGCCCGGGCCCATCTGCTTCAGCAAGTTGACATTGGACTCTACCAGCACCGCCGCCGAGGAATTCATGTCAAAGAGCTTCTGGATCGCCAGTTTGACGTCTTCTTCTCCGGGACCGTTCGGTTTTCCGTAGTCGCGCAAGATCGGAACCGCCGAACTTTCGCCGTGGCCTTTCCCGCCCATCGCGCTTTTCTTGCGAATGTCAAACGTGGACAGCGGCAACAATTCGCGCACTTCCAGGTAGAGGCGAATCATCGCCTGCAGGTGAGCGGTCTGTTCATTGACATTGTCGTCCGCTGTCTTGACCGCCTTGAGCTTTTCGAGCTCTCCATACGCCTTATCAAAACGCGTCTTGTGCTTCCCGGTCAGATTCCCGACGAGTTGGTAGCCGGGCAGCGTAGTCAAGGAGTCGGCGAGGGCAACCATCTCGTCCACCCCGGCTTTGGTCGTCTTGGTGAGGAGTTTTTGCTTGATGCCTTCCACGTGGACAATGAAAGCCGTGGTGTGATCGCCCATCGAATCGCTGAAGGTCCGCGCCGGGCGGCCCGCGATCTGGATCTCGTCAATCGTACTGCCAGCACCGAGGAACAATTGCACCGCCAGGCTGTTGCCACCTTTGTCCGTGTACCAGCGATTGAACAACTCGTCGTCACCGCTCGTCAGGCTGATGTCGCCCGCCGCACTTTTGGGTTCGCTCGCCGTCCATTCCCAAGACCAATGCGCCACCCCTTCGGGCACCTCGTAAGTCGGTTTTCGGGCCCCTTCGCCTTCGACGACGGTGATCGTGCGGAACACCTTGTGGGTGGTCCGGATCTGATTGGCCAGGGTCTGGGCACCCTGCCGGCGTTCCTCCTCCGTCTGCGCGGCATCGCCGTACTTTTTGTAAAGTTCCAGCAAGCCTTGCATGACCTGGTAGGTCTTGACCCGGTTGGCGTAGGAAGATCCGTAATTGGGTGGGGTGAATTGCCCCGTACCGTGTTCGTCCAGCTCCGTGTCGATTCGGGTGTCAATCCGGCCCTTCAGATCGTTGATTTTACCGCCGATCCGGTCCTCGGAGGGAATATTTTCCCCTTTGTAGTCCTTCTCGCGCTCGGCCTCCTCTTCGGTGCCCGGCTTGCGATTTTTCTTCTTTTTCGGTTGCCCCAGTACCTTCTGCATCTGCTCGACAAACCGTTCGACCGCGTCCTGGATCTTTTTCATCAGGCCGTCGAAGCCCTTGCCGACCTTGTCCTTGAGCTTGTCGATCATCTTGCCGAACTGGCTGGATGGGGACGCATTGAGTCCGACCGTAGTGAGGAAGTCAAGCACCAGCGTGGCCGCGGCATTGAAACCGGAAATAATATTGGCTTTTGCTCCGTCCACATTGCCCGCCGCAATCATCGGCAGGGTGCCGAAGATCGTCTCGATCACGCTCCAGATTTGCTCCCGGTTTTCGATGATCCACATCACCCCGTCAAAGATGACCTTGATCGCCGTTTTGAGGTTGCCGCCCGGGACAAATATCGTCGCGACTTTTTCCAGCAGTTTGGGCACCAAGTCCTGTACCACCCAGTCGATCAATCCATCCCGCAACCAGGTTTGGATGTCGAGTACGTCCGCCTCAACGTGCTGCTTGAGGTCGTCGATCAGTCCCGGGATGTTGCCCGCGACGAGCTGGTCAAAGATGTAGCGGGCATTGTCCAGATCCCCCGTGATGTCGGTCCCCAGTAGCCCATCGGCCTCCTGCAACAGGGTCTCCCAGTCCATGCTGGACACTTCCGCGAGGATTTCTTCGGGTGAGGTGGCCATTTCGACCTCTTCGGCACCTTCCGTGCCCTCATTCCCGGTACCGGGTCCACTGACTTCGGTGGGAATCGGCGTCAGGTTCACCAGCTGACCCTTCATGCTTTCCCACAATCCGGCGGGGCCTTCCGTCACCAGGACATTCAGATCCAGCACCATACCACCGGGCAGGGCCAGCCCCGCGTCCAGGTAGCCCGCGACGCCTTCCGCGCTGAGGCCCCCGTCGCCCGAATTACCGTCGGCGAGCAATTGCTGCATGATGAAGTTCAGCCAGCTCTCCGGCTTGAAATCGCTCGGAAACTCCAGGTCCGGTTGTCCGAAGAACCAGCCCATCACGATCTCCTGGATGTACTGGTCGATGTTGTTGAAATAATCCTTGAACGCCGCCTCAATCGTGAGGACAAAGTAGCGGGCAAACCCAATGGGATCCTTGAGGATATCGCCGATGATGCCTGCAATCCGCACCAGTTCGGCGATGAATGCGTCCGGGTTGCTGACCCCAAACATCCGCAAAAGGAAGCGCAGCGCGGCTTCACCCGCTTCCAGCAGGATGTTGAGCAGTTGCATCGCCAGGATCTTCAGGGGGTTTTTGAAGGAATCGATGTATTCCTGTACCTCATCGATGGCGCCCTTTTTCTCCTGGGCCATGTCCTGTTCCAGGCGGTTTCGCTCATCATTGACGTCACTGCGGAGTTGGCCGAGGGGGGGCATGATCGACTCCTTGACCTCGGTACTCAGCGGACCATTGGCCTCGACGTGGGCGTTGTAGTCGCGTTCGATCAGGAGTTGGGCGTCGTCAATCGCTTTGTGGCAATCCTCAACCGTTGAGTCGATGTAGCCCGAATACTTGTCGATGATGGCGTCCACGCGCGTGCGGAATGGGGCATAGGCATAGTCATTGGCGCTGGGCGAGTAGTCCCAGGCCCCCCCGGCCCCTCCGTCTACGCTGGAGTCGAGCAATTTGTCGTACTCGTAGTCGGAATCAGCGTAGAAGAGCTCGACCGCGAGGTTCAGTTCATTTTCCAGTCCATGAGCGGTTTGCAGGCCGTGGGTACCGGTTTCACCGGCCAGGTAATCGGGTACCGAGAGGCCGGCGTCCCCGGCTTTGATCTTGGTGCCGTCCAGCCAGCCGCGCAGGTCGGTGAGCATTCCTTCCACCTTGCCTTTCGCGAAGAGGTAGTGGCCGTTGAGTTTTTTCGCCAGTGCTTCCCGGGCGGTTTCGAAGGTCTCTTTGCCTTTGACCTGCTTGCGCCGGGACTCATCGAGGTTTGGAGTGCGGTAGCTTTCCATGGTCCCCTTGCGGGTGCTTTCCGCAGTGTCCAGATTGGTCACCATCGGCCCGGAAACCTCTTCGACCTTGGACGAGATTCCGTCCAGATTGTTGGTTTCGATGCCTTCTTTGAGCGCTTGGTACTGCTCGCCCGCGTGAAGGGCAAAAGCCGAGGTATCGCTTTCCAGGGCCTCTTCCAGGGTCATTTCCCCTTCCATGACTTCACTACCGTGCAGTTGCTCGTTCAGGGCATCCATGATCCCGCTGAAGTCGGTGTGGGCTTCGTCGGGGGCATTGAGCAAATTCTGGCCTAGCTTCAGGGGATCGGTGGGGAGCGCTGCTTCGTGCTGGGTGGGAAGATCGTCGTGGTCCAGGTCTTGCAGCGTGCCCGGCAGATTGGAAATGGCCCCGTAGGTGGACTCAGTTTCGGTCTGGCCGGAATAGACATCCGAGGTAGCTTTCCGCTTGAGCGGTTCCATTTTGCCCTGGTTGATGTAGTTCCTCAGCTTTCCGGGATCGGTGGGAGCGGAATTCAGTTCATTTTTGTAGTTCGTCTTGGAACTACTGGTGTCGACCTGTGTTTCTTCCTCTTCGTGCAATGAGTTCACGACCATGCGGGCCTCGCGGGATTCGGTTTCGCCCTCGGGGGCTACCGCCGCTGCTTCCGATTCCGTGGTTTTGTCGTCGGCGGATACGGTGTGGGACTGGTTGGCCGCCAGTTGATTGAGCTGGCCGATCTTGATGATGTTGAGGATCCAAAACGTCTGTCCGATGGTGCGGATGGTCTTTTTCGGGATTTGGTGGCCGGCGAAAAAGTCATCTTCGCTGATTTCAGAGAGGGGCACGGCGTCCGCGGTAGGGGGTTGTGGATTGCCGGTGTTCGACGCGCTCGAATACGCAGTTTGCCCGGAGCGATCATTCGGTTGCGAGGAGCCGTGGTAGTCACCCCCCTCGGAGTATCCGGCTTCGGTATCCGGAGGCGGTGGATTGTTGCGGACGTTGTTTCCTCGGTTTCCGCCGCCACTGGGCGGGTCGGGGATGAATTCGCCAGCTTCATTCCAACTGCCACTGCCCTCGTCCTGTGAATTGGCCGGGGAACCTGGGTGCTGCCGACGGGGAGGCGTCGATCCGGCGTCATTTTCCGCTCCGCCGGATGCTTCTTGAGCGCGGTTTTGCGTTTCGGGCGGCTGGTTTCGGACTTTCCGCCGGCGGGCCCGCGAAGCGCCCCCAAACATTGAGAAATCGGGTGGGGGCAGGGAAGGCGCCTCCCCGGATCCCGCAAAGCCACCTTGGGCCAAGGGATGTTCACCAAATGCATTGCCTAAGCCTTCGGGCTGAGCAGGAGTGTGCTCGGCTGACGATGGTTGATTTTCCATAGTACGAGACATCGACCCCGCGTGGGGCGGTTTATGAGGAGGGTGATCCGACGTTTACTTTAACCTAGGTGGGACGTTGATTGTACGAGCGATAACACTCATCCATTAATATACAATAAAATGCAGATTTTCGCCAATGAAATGTATTTGGCTTGGTGCATTCCTGTATCTTGCGCCAAAAAGATGTTGTAACGTTGTTTTTTGATAGCTTGGCGGGAAGCTGTGAAAGTGAGTGGATTAGTTGCAAAAGCCTCCCGGGATTTCCGCCCACGGGAGGCTGCCGGCCAGCCCCGATATTTTTTCGCCCGGCGACGCGGGGAGTACAGGAAGCGGAACCGACGGTCTCCTTGGGATTTCGTCCGGGTGGGAAAAATAGTTGACGAAGGTTTCCCGGGCGATGCGACTGCCGCCAGCGGTGTCACCATTTTTGGTATCTTCCTACTTATGAAACGAATATGTGTAATCGGAGCGGGGCCATCGGGCATCACGGCCCTCAAAAATCTGCTCGACGAAGGGCTGGACGTGGTCGCTTACGACCGCAACTCGGAGGTGGGCGGAAACTGGATTTTCAATGAAGACGAGAGCCATTCCAGCGTTTTTGAGACGACCCACATCATCAGTTCGAAAACCCTTTCCCAATACGCCGATTTCACCTTCGAGGACTTCGATTCGTCGGTGGCGGACTATCCTTCCCACGACGAATTGCGCCGTTATTTTCAGGCCTACGCGCGCAAATTCGACCTGTACCCCTACATCCAGTTCAATACCCTGGTCCACGCCTGCCATTGCCGCGATGAGCAGACCTGGGAGGTAACGATTGAGCAGAACGGCGTCCCCCGGGTAGAGGTGTTTACCGATCTGGTGGTCTGCAACGGGCACCACTGGCAGCCGCGCTACCCCGATTATCCGGGCGAATTCACCGGACGCTTCTTGCACTCGCACAACTACAAGAAGGCGGAGCCCTTCCGGGGAAAACGGGTACTGGTGATCGGCGGGGGCAATTCTGCCTGCGACGTGGCCGTCGAAACCAGTCGGGTCAGTCAGGTAACGGCCCTCAGTTGGCGGCGCGGTTACCATTTGATCCCCAAATTCCTCATGGGTAAACCCACCGATGTGCTCTCGGCGCGCTTCAAGTTCCTGCCGGTCAAGCTGCGGATGGGCATTTCCGCGATGATCCTGAAAGTCGCGATGGGGCCCAATTCCTGGTACGGTCTGCCCAAGCCGACGCAGGGCATCACCGCAACCCATCCCACGGTCAACAGTGAGTTGCCCTACAAACTGCGCCACGGGAAGATCAAGCCTTTCGGTGACATCGAGCGCTTTGCCGGCAAGCAGGTCGTATTTAAGGATGGCCGCACGGCGGAGTTCGACGCGGTAATTGCCTGCACGGGGTACATATTGGCCCATCCCTTCTTCCGAAAGGACTTCATCGACTATTCGAAAGGGCCGGTGCCGCTGTACCTGAAAATGTTCCACGCGGAGTATCGGAACCTTTACTTCATCGGGATGTTCCAGCCGCTGGGTTGCATCTGGCCGGGGGCGGAACTGCAAGCCAAAATCGCCGCGCGGGAACTGGCGGGAAAATGGACCCGTCCCCGCAACATTGCCGAGCTGTGCCAGCGGGAGGTCACCCATCCGCACTTCAAGCAAGTCAATTCGGGGCGGCACACGATCACGGTGGATTTTCACAAGTTTACCCGCCAGCTCAAAAAGCACCTGCCCAAGGACCACCTCCAGCGGGAGCCCCGCCGCCGCACCCCGTTGCCTTCGTCGTGACCGCCACGGGTGACATTTTACTGTTTGTCCACGGGGTTTGCCACGGCGGATGGTGCTGGGAAAAGTACTTTGTGCCCTACTTTTCCCAGCGGGGATACCGCTGCCGGGCGCTGGATTTGCCCGGGCACTCGCCGCCCGGGAGCCAGAAAAAGATCAACCACTTTTCCCTCGCCGATTACGTGCGCTGCCTGGAAGATGCCGTGCAAGCATTGGACCAAGTACCGATCCTCGTGGGGCACTCGATGGGCGGCATGGTCGTTCAGAAGTACCTGGAACGGGCGCCCGGCAAAAAGGCGATTTTCCTGGCGCCGGTTCCACCTTCGGGGGCTTGGCGGGCGAGTTTGCGGTTCCTGCGGAAGTATCCGCGGGTCGCACCGCACTTCTTTACCCGGGACCTGTACGCAGTGTTTCACGGACACGCGCGCGCAGCTCTGTTCCGCCCCGATTTGCCGGAACATTTGCTGGAAGAATTCAAGCAAAATATGTGCGCCGAGTCTTTCAAGGCCTATTTGCAGTTGCTTTTTCCCCGGGTCACGGTCCGGCACCAGGTAGAGATCCCAGTATTGGTGTTGGGGGCAGGCGATGACCTTTTCTTTTCCCCTAGGGAAATGCGCCGGATGGCGGATCGCTACCGCGCCGATCTGCAGATGATTCCCGGGGTGGCGCACAACATGATGCTCGATACCCGGCATCGGGCAGTGGCGGAGGCGATGCTGGCCTGGCTCGATGGAGCGTGAACGGGGCGGGAGGAAGATTTTCCGCCAATTGTGTAGTTTAGAGGGCTGCTACCGCAAATTGCTACCGCCATGAAGGACCGCCTTTTTGTACTGTTGTTTGCATCGCTGGCGGGCGGATTCGGTGCCCACCGGTTCTACCTGGG
>JBCCQH010000170.1:0-9448 GCA_039024435.1 Bacteroidota bacterium | reverse complement strand
TAATTCTGCGATTTTGCTATGGCATCTTTTTTCGCCCCTCTTCAGCTATTTTCTCGCCCATAGCTTTGGCTATGGACTCCAAAATGAGCTTCGACGGACAAAAAAATCTGCACTAGCAAATTTCACAAACCAATTTTAAACCGCCTCTAAGATGTAGCGTAGACTCCATTTTGCGTGTACATCGGCCAGATTGCCCAAACTACCTTTCACGGTAGGCAGTTCGCGGATGCACCGCCGCAATCGGGTTTCAAGAATATCAAATGCTTCCCAGAGGTCAGTGTGCCCCTCGGCGTCCGCAAGGTACCGCTCCACGACCGAGTGTCCATCGGCGTGTACCACGTATATTTCAAATCCTTCTCGGGTTGTGTCATACTTGCTTAACGATAAAATCGCCATTTATGTTTACTTATTTCTAAACTATGCTTTTCTCTCTGGGTTTCCAAACAAGTTTTCCACCATCGCATGATTCCAAACGGATCAGTTGCCAAAAATTGCCAAATTGCGGACCTCCCAAAATGGCAAAGCATGATAATGGAAAAAGGTGAAATTAAAAAACTGCTTTTTCGGACGACCCTCGAAGGATACCTCACTTTCCAGATCAAGTGGATGCAGTAGTATTACTTCATGTTGTTGTTCGCGGTGTTGTACTATCTGGCCTATTCAAACACCCTCGATTCATTCCTGTTCTTCGTAAAGCTCAAGTCTTTTGAAATTATTCTGTGGGTCGTTCCGGTGGTCCACTTATTTCTCTACTTGCGGGCCATGCTCATCTTTACCCAAATCCACCGGATCGAGACCGAGCTGCTCGACCACTTTGGTCAGCGCGATACACAGGGGCAGCCCTACGTCGCAAAGCCCGCTCAGGTCCTCCGGCTCATCCGTACGCCCGGTTACTTTTTTCAGGAACTCGATTTGCAAAGTGAACAGAAATGGTACCGCAATAACCCGGCCCGCCGGGTCTACCTTTACTTCCTCATCGCTTTGTTCCTTCTCGGCCCGTTTTTCCTGAGCCTGGGCATGCTCGTTGCAAATTGTTTCCTCTACCCCCGACCGACGGTCAGTCTATACCTCACGATTGGGCTGCAAGCCCTCGCCCTGATATTGGCAGTCCGGAGCCTCGCTGCTTGCGGACGTCTTCAAGATCATTCGGGGCTGACCTCCGGGAACATCTTCCCGGGATTCAGCACCCCATTCGGATCAAACAGCCGCTTGATGCCACGCATCAAGGCCAATTCCACCGGAGAAAATGCAATGTCCATGTAATCCTTTTGCACCAAACCGATGCCGTGCTCACCACTGAGGGTGCCTCCCAGGGCGACCGTCCCCCGGAAGATTTCTCGCACCGCCTCCTCGATGACCTGCTCCCATTCGTCCAACTGCTGGCCTTGGGGGCGCTGCAAATGGACGTGCAGATTGCCGTCGCCCGCGTGCCCGAAGCAAAAGGCACTGATCCCGAACCGCGCCGCGACCGCCTTGATGTGCTTCCAGAGCTTCGCCAATTCGGCCCGGGGAACCACTGTATCCTCTTCCTTGACCACGTGTCCACTGCGGGTAGCCTCCCCAATCGTCCGCCGCACCTTCCAAAGCCGATTTTGTTCCTCTTCCGACTCGGCAAATAGGATCTCACCGCAGTCAAATGCTTCCAGCACTGCATATATCGCTTCGCAATCCGCCATCACCGAATCGGCATCTTTCCCATCAACTTCGATCAACAGGTGCGCCTCGATCCCTTCGGTATCGAAAGGATAGCTGCCCAGAAAATCCTGGGCAAAATCAATCGCCTCTTTTTCCATGAATTCCAGGGCCGAAGGCACGATGCCCGCCCGAAAAATCGCCGATACTGCATCACAGGCCCGCTCCGCCGACGAAAACGGTGCCAGCATCACCATGCGCTTTTGCGGAAGCGGCACCAATTTCAGCGTCGCCCGCGTCACCACTCCCAAGGTTCCCTCACTGCCCACCATAAGCTGAGTAAGGTTATATCCCGTCGAATTTTTGAGCGTACGTGCGCCGGTCTGGATGATCTCCCCGGTGGGCAGCACCACCTCCAGATCGAGGACATAATCCTTGGTGATGCCGTACTTCACCGCCCGCAGACCACCAGCGCCCTCAGCGATGTTCCCGCCGATGTAGCACGATCCCCGCGAAGCCGGGTCCACCGGATAAAACAAGCCATACTCCGCCACCGCTTCCTGCAAGGCTTGTACGACCACAGCCGGCTGGGTGGTCACCTGCAAGTTGCGCGTATCGATGTCGAGGATCTGGTTGAGGCGGTCCGTCGCCAGCACCACTCCGCCGTAAATCGGCAACATCCCACCGCTCAACCCGGTGCGGGCGCCCGCCGGTGTCACCGGGATGCGCCGCTCCTGACAGTACCCCAGAACCGCAGCAATTTCCGAGGCATTGCCGGGTTTGAGCACGAGTTGGGGGCGATAATGCAAATCCTCCGTGTAATCGTGGCTGTAGTCGGCCAGGCTATCCTCGTCTTGCAAGACGTAGGCCTCGCCGAGCAGGTCGCGAAATGCAGCCAAGTCCTGCGCATTCAGCAAAGAAAAGCGATCAGCTACCATGATTAATGATTTGCCACAAAGATAGGTATCCGGCGGAAAAATCGGCTCAATCCAGCAGGAAACGCGCCATTTCTTCCGGGGTCGGCATCCGACAAGACTCCTTTTTCCCAAACCAGCGGTAACGGTTCCGAGCGATCCAGCGGTAAATGGCATCCCGGATAAAGCGGGGAACGATCATCCCCGCGTAGAGCAGATTTAACGGAAAGCGCAAGCGCCGAGCGATGCGCAGGGCCGCGGTCGAGAAGTCGTACAGGCGGCCATTTTCGTAGAGGTAAATCGTGGAGACTGAATCCGGATCCTTGCCGTGCTCCATCAAGATCTTGCGCCCTGGCTCGTTCTGGTTGGCGGTAAACAGGAGTTCGGGACGCTTCTCCCACTTCATGATGAAGTCGACGGCGGCGTTGCACAACTCGCAGACCCCGTCGAAAATCACGACCGGACGATTTTGGTTTTTGTGGGCGGTATTGTTGTCCATTGCTTCCCTTATAAAACGAGAATCCAGCGTCTTTTGTTCCATTTCTCCACCGGGCGGGCCGACGTTTTCCGGGATAGACGGGTGCGGCGACCGCTATTCCTTCAGTACCATATCGATGGACATGATCGCCCCGAGAATCATGACTCGAATCGGATGCTCCGCGGGAACCTGATCGTTGATCACCAGCATATAGTTGTCCGCCGTCGTGAACATTTCCTTACCGAGACCCGCCCACTTTTTCGTAACGTGAGCGATTTCCTGGTCTTCCTTGACAAAAGAGAAATTCCAGCCCGTCCACTTGCCCTTCAGCGTGGCCATCAGATTGCCCGCGGGATCGAGCAACTCAAACTTTCCGCCCAGGGACAGCATCCGCTGCCGCAAAAGGCCTATTTCCATGCCCCGGTCATCATGGACCGTAACTTTTGATCGCCAAAACGTCCAGCCGCGCTTGACCGAGAGCACGGGCTCTCCCTCCGGGGTCCGGATCTCGATATTGAAGGGCGTCATGCGCTTGTAATCGGTAAAGCGCATCCACTTTGTGAACCCGGACAAGCCCGTTTCTCGGCACTGAAGAACTTGCTGTTGGGTCGCCGGATCAAAAATGTCGTAGTTGTTCGACGCCTTGAACATCCCGACGTGCTCTTTGACGAAAAATGTGTTGTTGCGGAGGATTGAATGCATAATGGATAGATTAAAATTGAGGATGATCAAAAATACTTGAATTCCTGCCCCTTTTCGAGTTTGAGCAAAAATTCATACATCAGTTGAATGAGCGAATCGACATCCGCTTTGTCGCACATCTCGACCGTCGTGTGCATGTAGCGCAACGGGAGCGAGATCAGTGCCGAAGGAACGCCCATGTTGCTGTAGGCAAACGCATCGGTGTCGGTGCCAGTGGAGCGGCTGGCGGAATCGTGCTGGAGTCCGATCTCATGCTCGGCGGCGATATCGATCAGAAAACGCCGCAATTTGTTGTGGACCGAAGGTGCAACCGTGATCACCGGACCGCGCCCCGCCCGGATATCTCCTTGCTCGATCTTGTCCATCATCGGGGTGGTCGTGTCGTGGGTCACGTCGGTCACCACCGCGACATTCGGCTTGAGCCGGTCGGCAATCATCTGCGCTCCCCGCAACCCCACCTCTTCCTGAACCGAATTCACGAGGTAGAGGGTATACGGCAGCTTCTGCCCGGCTTCTTTGAGCCGGCGCGCAACCTGGGTGATCATGTAGCCCCCGATGCGATTGTCCAGGGCCCGGCCGGTAAAAAACCGGTCGTTCAGGATCATGAATTCATCTTCAAACGTCAGCACCGTACCCGGCCGGATACCCATGGCCCGGACTTCCTTGTCGTTTTTTGCGCCCACGTCAATGAATATGTTGGTGGGCTTGGGCGTTTCTTCTTTGCTGTTTTTGCGGGTGTGGATGGCCGGCCAGCCAAATACCCCTTTGACGATTCCCTGATCGGTGAATATGTTGACGCGCTTGGCTGGAGCAATCATGTGGTCACTGCCACCGTTGCGCTTCACGTAGATAAATCCTTCTGGATTGATGTAGTGGACAAACCAGGAGATCTCATCCGCGTGGGCTTCCAGTACGACCTTGTAATCGGTGCCCGGATTGATTACCGCAACTGCGGTGCCATAAGTGTCGGTGATGAACTCATCGACGTAGGGCCGCAGGTACTCCATCCAAATCTTTTGTCCTTCCGCCTCAAATCCGGTCGGAGAGGGATTGTTCAAGTAGCGAGTTAAAAAATCTTCATCCAAATGCTTCATGTGCTGTCAGCAGGTGCTTTTTGAGTTAGTAGAAGAGGGTTAAGCAGAACGCAAAAGGTGCATCTTCACGTCCGTAAAAAAATGGTTCGGTCAGTCAAATATCGTCTACAAAGGGATATTCCCGTGCTTTTTGCGCGGTAATTTCTCCGCTTTATTTTCGGCCATTTCGAAGGCCCGGATCAATTTGTTCCGGGTGTGCTCGGGCATGATTACTTCGTCCACGTATCCGCGGGCGGCCGCCCGGTAGGGATTGGCAAAAATTGCTTCGTAGTCGGCAACCTTTTCCGCGAGTTTCCCTTCGGGATTCTCGGCTGCGGCAATCTCTTTCCGGAAAATGATCTCGGCCGCGCCCTTGGCGCCCATTACCGCGATCTCCGCCATCGGCCAGGCGTAGTTCATGTCGGCCCCGATGTGCTTTGAATTCATGACGTCGTAGGCCCCGCCGTACGCCTTGCGCGTAATTACGGTTACCCGCGGTACCGTGGCTTCACAGAAAGCGTAAAGCAGCTTGGCCCCGTTGGTGATGATGGCATTCCATTCTTGATCGGTACCCGGCAAGAAACCCGGGACGTCCTCAAAGACGAGTAGGGGGATATTAAACGCATCGCAGAACCGGACGAAACGTGCGCCTTTTCGGGAAGCATTGATGTCGAGTACTCCAGCCAAAACCGCCGGCTGATTTGCGACAATCCCGATGCTGCGGCCGGCCAGCCGGGCAAATCCCACCACGATGTTCCCCGCGTAATCCGCGTGGACTTCCAGGAATGAATCGGGATCGCAGACCCCTTCGATGACCTCTTTGATGTCGTAGGGCTGATTGGGATTTTCCGGGACGATTCCGTTCAAATCCACCGGGGAAGCACTGGCATCGCCTTCCCAGTTCAGCCGGGGCGCTTCCTCCTCGCAGTTCTGGGGCAGATAGCCCAAGAGCTGCTTGACGCCTTCCAGGCAAGCGACTTCGTTGGCGTAGGTAAAGTGGGTCACTCCGCTTTTGGTTGCGTGCGTAGCTGCCCCACCTAGTTCTTCCGAGGTGACATCCTCGTGGGTCACCGTCTTGACCACGTTGGGACCGGTGACAAACATGTAGGAAGTCTGCTCCACCATCATGATAAAATCGGTGATCGCCGGGCTGTACACCGCGCCACCCGCACAGGGACCCATCACCGCCGAAATCTGCGGCACGACCCCCGAGGCCAGCGTATTGCGGTAAAATATATCGGCGTAGCCCCCCAATGAGACCACTCCTTCTTGGATGCGCGCCCCGCCGGAGTCATTCAGGCCGATCACCGGAGCGCCATTTTTCATCGCCAGATCCATGATGCGCACGATTTTTTCCGCGTGCGCTTCACTGAGGGAACCCCCAAATACGGTGAAGTCCTGACTGAACACGTACACCAGACGGCCATTGATTTTGCCGTAGCCGGTCACTACGCCATCACCCGGGTAGCGCTGTTTCTCCAGACCGAATTCAGTGGAACGGTGAACGACGAGCTTGCCGATTTCTTCAAATGTCCCTTTGTCCACTAGCAGTTCCACCCGCTCGCGTGCGGTCAGCTTGCCCTTGGCGTGCTGGGCGGCAATGCGTTTTTCGCCGCCCCCGAGCAGCGCCCGGGCGTTTTTGTCTTGGAGGGTATCGTATGCGTCCTGGTGCATGGTCTAAGGGTATAATTCGATTTCCGGGTGTCCGCCGATGATCGTGAAGAGCCAATTGCCAAATGAGAGACGGATATCATTTATTCGGCAAATTGGCGCGCCGAAAGATCGTGCGCAAATATAGCGATGGATCAGGAGAATCAAGAGAAAAACCCCAGTTGATTCACCGGAGCGCAAAGGCCCCCGGAACCAATCCATTTCCGGTGGTTCGATCATCGGGAACTCCGCTCGGTTAAGCGAGGGCCGCGGCCAGTTCATCGGTCATCTCCAGGTTGTGGAAGACATTTTGCACATCTTCGTCGTCTTCCAATTTGTCAATCAATTTCAGAACCGTTTCCGCTGCTTCCAGGCCCAACTCGACCGTCGTGGTGGGAATGCGGCTGACTTCGGCACTGCCGGGAACGATTTTGAGCTCTTCCAGTTTCGCCGAGAGGTTTCCGTAATCTTCGAGGGGACAAGTCACGACGTACATTTCCTCCTCGTGCTCAATGTCTTCCGCGCCGCCGTCAATCAGTTCGAGTTCCAGATCTTCGTTGTCCAGGGAAATATCTCCTACACTGAGGGTAAACACGCCTTTGCGCTCAAACAAAAAGGCGACCGAGCCGCTATTGGCGAGGCTGCCGCCCGACTTGCTGAAATAAGAACGGAGATTGGCGACGGTGCGGTTGAGGTTGTCAGTGGCACATTCAACGAAAACCGCCACCCCATTGGGGGCGTAGCCTTCGTAATTGACCTCTTCGTAGGAAGTGCCGTCGGCACCGGATCCCTTTTTGATCGCCCGTTCGATGGTGTCTTTGGGGACATTGGCGGCTTTGGCCTTTTGGACGGCGAGGCGCAAGCGCGGATTCATGTCCGAATCGGCACCGCCCTCTTTGGTCGCGACGGTAATTTCTTTGAGCAGTTTGGTGAAAATCTTGGACCGTTTTTTATCTTGGGCACCTTTTCGGTGCTTGATATTGGCCCATTTACTATGTCCTGCCATGCGGGTAAGTACTTTGATTGCAGCCCAAAGGTAGAAAATTATTCGCTTTCATTAGAAACCCCACCCAAAAGCGGTGAACGGTGCGGGTGGACGGTATGACCCAAGGGTGGGAACACGTTTCTCTCGTACCGGTCACCGCTCCCGGGTATCGTTTAAGGTTCCGTTGGGATGACTTTCACGCGCCAGCCGGCGGTCTCGCCGACCCAGTCGTCCGCTGACTTTTCGAGAAATGTCCCGCCGTGGGCATCGACCAGTTCTTCCATTCGGGCCAGTTGTAGCTTGCCTTCCAATCCTGCCGCCAACAGCGCGGCGGCCACTTCCCGCAAGGGCAAATCCGCGGGATTGGGGTCAAACCGCAACAGCATCCCCGCCGCGGTCACCTGCGTGGACAAGCGGTTTTGTCGGTCTTCCGCACCGTGAGTAGGGACCGTGTCGTGCTCGGGCAGATACACCATTCGTCCGCCCACCTCCACCAGAAATCCTCCGTCAATGAATTGCGTGGTGCCGGAATCATCTTCGAACAGCCGGCCCGCCCCCGGCAAAGCTTCAGCCGCTGCCAGGGAAATCGCCTCCCACACCGCCGCCGGAAAATCGTGCTCCAACCGCAAATGGATCAGTCCCCGGATGCGTCGGTTGCGCGGAGGGCGATCAACCACCGCATTTTTCCCATCCATTCCCTTCAATACCAGGGCCCGACTCCGCAGGTCCACTCCCGCAATTTCCGCCCAGAGCAGGTCATATTTTTTCCCGGCCTTGGTGCGGCCTTCCACCCGATCCCGGTACACCCGCACCTCGCCCTGCCGCAAGCCCAGCCAGGCAAACAAGCCCAGGAACACGACGCTGAGGATTCCCGGCAGAAAACGCGCTCCCGGCGCTACCTCCGACAATTCGCCTCCGATCAGCATCATGATCTGCAAGCCGGCGCAGGCCGCTCCTCCCAAGGCCAGGACCACCGCAAATAGCGAAAGGCCACCCGTACGGCTTTGCATCAGAATTTTCGAATGGTCATTCATCGATTCGGTCCTTTTATCTCGCCCGAAAATACGAATTCAGCCGGCCCTTCCAGCCAGGGCGCCGCGCCGGAGTTCACGTGGACTTTGAGCCGCCCCCCGGGGGTATGGATGCCAATTGCGGCTTCCGCAATGCCTTCCCGCTGCGCGTAGACACTCGCCACGGCCGTAACTCCGGTTCCACAACTCCAGGTCTCGTCTTCCACGCCCCGCTCGTAAGTCCGGACATCAAGTTGGTCGCTGCGGACATTCGCAAAATTGACATTGGTGCCGGCGGCGCGGTACTCGGGCTGGTTCCGGATCGCCCGCCCCTCAGCAAAAACATCAAGATCGGCGACTACTTGGTCAAGAAATCGCACGTAATGCGGCGATCCCGTGTCGATCCAGTAGTCGGTCGCGTTGATCGCCCGGTACCCTTGAGGCATCCCCATCTTCAACTTCACCCCCAGACCACCCACAATGGCTTCGTGGGGGCCGTCAATCGCAAGGAAGTGGGCCCGCTCACGAATCAAACCCAGGCGCTCGGCAAACTTCACGATGCAGCGCCCCCCATTGCCGCACATGCTACTGCGCCGCCCATCCGAGTTGAAGTAGTCCATCTCAAAATCGAGTTCCGCGTGAGAGTTGAGCAAGATCACCCCATCCGCCCCAATTCCAAACCGCCGGTGGCACAGCCCGGCATAGTAATCGTACTCATCCCCGCGCAACTCCCCGGCCCGGTTGTCCACCAGAACAAAATCATTCCCAGTTCCGTGATATTTATAAAATCGCATTGTAGATTTCCGATTTCCGATTTCCGATTTCCGATTTCCGATTTCCGATTTCCGATTTCCGATTTCCGATTTCTAATTGCTCAATTTCTGGTTTCCAATTTTACCGCAGCCGCCAGCGGACAACGCCGGGCCGTCCATTGAAAATTCTCCCATTGAAAATTGAACATTCTATACATTCTTCATGCTGAGGGCGATGCGCTTGCGGTCGAG
>JBCCQH010000169.1:0-9492 GCA_039024435.1 Bacteroidota bacterium | reverse complement strand
CCTTGCATCCGGCCTTTATTCCTCACCCCCGCCGTTTTGGCCCGGCGGAACCTCCCGGCGGGGGAACGGTGGTCCAGCTCCCCACGCGGTTTCCGCGGGGCTTCCCATTGGCTCCGGCTCCTGTTCCTCCGGCTTTTTTCAACGGCTTCATTTTCCTGTCCCTGCGCCCGGTGAAAACCATGCGGCAATTTGGCCCTTCGTCGGAAAGCGCTCCGCCTAGCGGACTCCGCTGAATTCCTCCTCAGGGCCGGTCTTGGTCCAGGGACAACTCACCTTCTTTTGGATCACCAGTGCCACTTCAACTTGATCGGAAAATCGAAGGGTTTTAATGTACTAGGCTTGATTTTGATGCGCTTGTCGTACGATTACTCCCATGCTTAAACCCTGTCCCAGCGTCGTGGCGATCAGGGCACCCAAGATTCCCAAGGAGGGAATCAAAGCCAGGTTCAGGCCGAGATTGAGGACGATTCCGGCGGCATTGGCGAGCACAACGGTGCGCTGTTGCTCGTGCTTGAACAGCAGATAGATCAGGGGCGAATAGTAAAACACCGGTCCCACAAACGCAATGCCCAGGAGAAAAAAGACGGGCGGGAATTCGATTTGGTAGGCAAAATGCAGCAGGAGCGCGATGCCGAGCAGCCCGACCAGTACCACCGGAATTCCGAGCCCTGCCATCCGCCAACTCAGCTTGTGAATGCTGGCGTCGGGCAATCGGTAGAGATTGCGTACATAGGGCAGCAATATGAATCCGGCCACCGCTTGCAGGTACAGAAAAAAACTCATCAACAGTTGGTAGCGGCCCACTTGCGCGCGATCCTCAACGAACAAGGTCACGCAGTAAAGATCAGTCCGCGAAAGCAACAGCCCGGCAAATCCCAACAGGAAAAACGGCAGGGCCGCCGCAAAGTAGCCGAAATCGGCGCGGGGATATTTCCCGGAAAGAAAAATCCCCCCGTAGCACAGCAGGACCGCTCCGGCCCGCAGGGCCCAGGCGAGCGCGTACCATTGCAGGACCGCTTCGCCCGACAGTGATTCACTCCCCCCGATCAAGCCGCCAAACAGCACGCCCGCCGCGAGCAATTCCACCGCCAGGGCAAATCCGAAATCCTTGCGGTACACGATCACCGATTCGAAGGCTTGCCGGAGGAAACCCGCGAGCACCCACAGTCCCAGCCAAAGCCCCCCACTGCCCCCGCCTACCGTTCCAATGGCCACCGGCAACACGATGAGCAGCAGGGCCGCCCGCGTGATTAGATTTTTCCGCCAGGTCGGTTCCATTTTCTCGGGATGCCGGGCAAATGCCCGCAGCAAGTACTCCCGATTGCCGTAGTTCAGCAGGTGCAGCGCCAGCCCGGCAATGACCATCGGCCCGACAAAACTGCCCCAGACTGCCTCTGATCCCGCGCGGATCACCCACCATGCAGCCAGCGCATTGACCAGCGGAGCCATCAGAGACAGCCCGGCATTCAGCAGGATCGGTCGGCTCCGCTCAAATAAGCGACGCATAGATTTCGGCATAGTCCTCCACAGTTTGGGCGAGGGGAAAAGGATGACGGGGCCAGTGATCGGCGGGATATTCCAAGGCCTGTTGCACCGCCGCGACTAAGGAGATGGTGTCCGGTGCGACGCTCCACTTTGCGGAATCGGCGGCAATGCCCACCGGTGTCGAGACCACTTGCATCCCTCCGGCCAGGGCTTCGACAAATACGTAGCCTTGTCCTTCGGAGTGGGCGGTGTGGAGCAGGACGCGGCTGTTCTCCATGAGGGTAAGCACTTGGGGACGCGGCAATTGCCCCCGCAGTTCCAAGTTCCGCTCCAGGCCGGCTTCGCGAATTAGGTGTTCCAAACGGTTGCGTTCCGGCCCTTCTCCCACCAGTATGGCGCGCAGATCGGGGCGGAGGTCGGCCAGGTGGGCGATCACCCGCACAAATCGGGGCCAGTTTTTGACCGGTACCAGACTGCCCACGCCCAGCACGTCAACCGAACGCTCTATGAGTTTGGGAAGTGGATCGGTCTGCGGAGCAATGCCCCAGGGGATGACCTGCGCGACCGACTTTCCGGTGGCTTCTGCATAGCGCTCCGCGGCGCGCGTCGAAATGGCGGTAACGGTCAGGGTGTCCAGGTCGATTTGCCGGAGGTAGCGGTTGTCCGCCCCGGCGTCTTGGCCCATGAGCGTGGCTACGGTAGGAATACCTTGCCTTTGGGTCCAGCGTTGCGCCAGCCAACTGGCCTCTCTCAGCCAAAGGCTGTGCACTAGATTTACGGATTGGCGGCGGTGAAGTTGGTTGAGGATACGGCGGGCGCGCTGCCAGGTCAAGGGTTTGGCCCAGCGGCGATTGCGGCCCCCGACCGCATGGACTTCCTGGCCTTGCCAGGGGTAAGCGCCGCGCCGGTAGGGATATTGGAGGGCGATGACGCTGATTTTCCATGCGGGAAAGCGGTCGCGTAGGGCGGGCAAGTAGGCTTGCAACGGGGGAATGCACGCGTAGTCGGTGTCGTGGGCGGGAAAGCCCGGACTCAGCAGAACGATATGCCGGGGGGTACTCACGGGGCAATTTCGTAAAGGGTCCATCCGGCAGGGAGTTGTTGCCGTACCTGCAAGTGGAAGTTGCGGTTCAGGAACTCCCAGTTGCGCATCACTGATTTGCCCCGCCATTGTTCGGCAAATGCGGGGGCATTGAAGAGGATCCATTCTCCGTCTTGGGCGGTTGGGGGGCCTTCGTTCCAGAGATTTTCCAGGGAAATTCCGGGGCAGTAGGTTCGCAGAGCCCCATCCAGGGCAAATGTGTACACTTTGGGGGGATCCTGGGTGCAGACCGCCGCGGCGATTTCCCGCTCGGTGCGGTTCAGCTTGATGTTGTGGCGCAGGGCAAATGCGCCGAGCCCAAGGTGGATCACCGCTACGCCCAGGCCGAGCGATGCGATTATTTTTGGGGGTGAATTTTCCACCGCGCGCGCCAATTGTACGGCATACAGCAGCCCCACCAAAGGCAAGACAGGCAGTAGAAAACGAGGATTTTGAAAGGGGATGCCTGCGATGAAGAGCAGGTAGACCAGCGTGGTCGCCAACATGGCTCCGGCCGTGCGGTCGGGGAGCCGGATTTTTTTCCGCGCCATCAGCGGCAAGGCCAGGACGCCGAGTCCGCTCAGTCCGGGGTGCCAGAATGCGCTGAGGGCTTCAAACAGGTTCCAGCGTGGGTAGTGAAATTCGCCGTCAGCCATGGCAAAGTCGCGCTGGAACCCATTTGCCAGCGACCAATCGCGCAGAAAGTGGTGCTCGGCGAGTCCGCCGCCCATTCCGGTATGGATGCTCTGGTGGAGGAAAAGTAGGAACAGAAACAGCAGCGGAAACAGCAGGCTGCGGAGATCTCGTTTGCGCACCGCGGCGCGTAAAATCATTCCCAGCGGCAGCAAGGTGGGCAAGGCCAGCGCATAGCGCGTGGTCACCGCCACCCCCAGCGCCAATCCCGCCCCGATCAGCGGCCCAATTTTACCATTTTGCGCGTAACGCAGGCTCCACCATCCTCCCGCGGTGAGGGCCGCTCCCGCCCAGCTATCCGACATGACGAGCAAGCTGCTGCGCAATCCGTAGGGCGACAATCCCACAATGAGAAAAAGGAATGGTCCTAGCCAGGGTAGTTGGGGATAGAGTTGTCGGCCGATGCGAATGGTAAAGTACACGGTGGCGGCGCCTCCCAACAGGGAAGTCCATTGCAAGGCGGCGGGCAGTCCCAGCAGCATTCCCAAGGCCGCTCCGGTAAGGGGGTAACCTTCCGGCCAGAAAAATGGTGGGGGAGTCGTCCCGGTGCGCATCCATTCTTGGAGCGCTTCCGCTTGTGCTGTGTAGGCGTAGCTGTCTTGCCCGTAAAGCCCATTGAAGTCGGTGACCAAGCGCATTCCCAAGGCCACTGCGAGCAAGGTCGCCGCCCAAGCCGCTGCGGGCTGGTCGGTATAGAGCCGGTATATTGGATTGCGATTCAACGCAGCAAGTTAAAGAATTGCAAGGTTGGAATTTTCAATTGATTGATTTCCGACTTGCGCGTTTGGAGCGCGCAATGTTGGAATTTCCAATGGGCGCGTTCTGAACGCGCAAATAGCGATGCACAAGTAACCCAAAAAGTCGCTGCCGCAGGTGGATCGTAGCCGTGCGGCACGCCATGCGTGCCCCGAGGGTTTTTGCGTGGAGAATTACCAATTGTTTGATTTCTGATTGGCGCTTTGCGCAATGTTCGGGGCTGTTCGGCCGGGTTGGGCATCGGAAATTAATCATCAAAAATTCTTGCCTGCGGTAAGGATGGGAGGGACATTGGTCGCGCCGATCCGGCGGGACGGAGCCACGCGAACTCCCGGAACAGCCGGGTACGGACGCTTCGGCGGAGCGTCGGTAACCGCCCAATGCACTGTGTACTTCCAATGATTTCCTGATTTATGCTTTGTAAAGGGTTTCCCCCTGGGACCTCCCGATCAGAAATTTTTCCTGCGCAACCGGGTGATGCGGTGAAATCATTACCTTTGCGCTACTTACATTCCCAATCTGATCATGAAAAAATACTTTTTCCTTCTGGCACTGCTTTTGCTGACCACTTCGCTGGCGTTTTCCCAAGAATTGTACAAGAAAATGACGGTATTTGAGTTGGCGGACCAAGCGGATTTGATTTTGGTGGGCAAAATCACCGAGGTCAAGGGGGGTAACCTCAAGCTGGACGTGGAAAAAGTTGTTGCGGGCAATTACGACGAACCGCAAATCTCGGTCCGGCGCTTTAAAAATTACAAAACGGTCAAGCGCTGGGCGAAATATGCGGTTAAGGAGACTCTGTTTTTATTTTTGACCCAGGAAGAAAGTGATTGGAAGATCCTCGGTTTTGGTGGAGAGGGGGAAAAGCTCGTGGAGGCGGCGGATGTCTACCTCGACAGCCGGGGAGAAGGCGTGAAAAACCGATTTAGCTACTACGACCGCCTGATTGAAGGCAATATTTACGCGGAAAAAGTGCCGCGGGCCGAGTTTGAAGCGGCGGTAGCCGGGATCCGCGATTGCATCGCGGTGGGCTACAAGGAGGTGATCACCAAGGATGGCGATGCCTGGAAGGAACCCATTGTGACCTTTTCCTGTGACGAATCGGCGACCGATGCTTACCGTTCTCAATCCTGGGTGCACGACGAGCTCGCTAAGCAAGCGATGAAAGCGGTTGCGGAAGAGTAGCTGGGCTTGCGCGAAGTCAATCCAGAAAAATGCGGTCTTCCCCTTTGTATTCCGGGGCCTGCACTGAAAGGACTTTCATGGTGCCGCCCTGGACCTGAACTGCGTGGGGCGTGCCCTGGGGAATGAAAATCACGTCGCCTTTGCGTACTGCGTAGTCCTTTTCCCCGAGGCGCATGGTGCCTTTTCCCTGGAGTACGTACACGGTTTCGCTGTGCACTGCGTGTTTGTGCGGGCGTACTTTTTCCTTGATCCAGATGCAGAATACCGATGCTTGGGCATCGGAATGAAGTTTTTGCACGTGGATATTGTCAAATGCTTCGGTGGGAGAGAGGCGTTTGGCGGCTTGCACGAGGTCGCTCTGGGCCCGGGTCGGGGCGGCACACAGCGTCAGGAACAGCAGGAAGAGGAGCTTTTTCATGGCGGTAATATGACAAGGGATCGGGAAATATGAAAGGTGCGGTGGTGTGCAATCCGTGAAGGCATCTTCGGTCCTGAACGTTTTTCCTTAGTTTTGCGGCATGGGCAATAAGACCCCCAAAACCCAGTCAGCGGCTCCCCGGGAGCCTTTGCTCTTGGCCTTGGAATCGGCGACGGGGGTGAGTTCCGTCGCGGTTTTTGCGGGGAGTAAGCTGCTGGGCGTGACCGACTACCACCAGGAGAAGTTGCATTCGCGCTTGCTTACGGTGATGGTTGATCGCTTGCTGGCCGATCTTTCCATCGCGCCGGCGGAGCTTGCGGCAGTGGGGGTGGCGTCGGGACCGGGTTCCTACACCGGACTTAGGGTTGGGGTTTCTACGGCCAAAGGGTTGTGCATGGCGCTGGACAAACCGCTGTTGTCGGTGGGCAGTTTGGCGGCTTTGGCGCAGACGGTGACGGACCTGGCTCAGGCCCTGGATGCGGTGATCGTCCCGATGATCGATGCGCGGCGGATGGAAGTTTTTTGTGGCGCATTCGATGCGCTCGGCCAGTCCATCGCCCCGGTGATCGCCAAAGTGGTGGAGGCCGATGCATTTGCTGAATGGCTGGACCGGGGAAAGGTGATTTTTCTGGGCGATGGGGCCGCCAAGTGTGCGCCGCTGCTCCACCATCCGCACGCGGTGTTGTTGGGAAAGCGCTTTTCGACCGCTGCCGGAATGGGGCCGGGACTCTGGCAAAAATTCCAAAGCCAGGAGTTCGAAGATCTCATTACCTTTGAACCTTTCTATCTGAAAAATTTTGTGGCCACCAAGCCGAAAAACAAAATCTTATGAAATCCATTTTTCGCTCTCTGTTACCGCTGCTGTTGCTGTTGGCTTTTACTGGTTGTGAGTCGGGGCCCATCGAAAGCCTTACCTTCCAATCGCCCGACGGCGACCGTACGATCAAGGTGACGGGAAAACGCAATACTTCGCTGGGCCCGATCCTGACGACGGTGACCCTGGTGGTCCCCAAGGGCGAAAAATCATTTACCTTTCAGCACCAAGCCGGCTCGCTGACTTCGGAAAATGTGAAAGCCGAATGGGAAAACAACAACAATTGCAAGCTCACTTTTACCCTGGACGACGGTGACTCCTGGGAGGTTGAATGTTACCTGCTTGACGACCGGGTCGAGGCAGTCAAGAATTTCAAAATTGATGGCAAAGGCATTTTCAACTGAGGCGAGACGATGACCGATCTGAAAGTTACCATTGGTGAGTTGACCCGTTTCAACTGGGAAAACGCCCTGGAGCTGGAGTTGCACGATTACCAGCAGGACTATTTGCCGGAGATCCTGTACTCAATCGCCCAAAGTAAATTCGAAAATCTGACGCCGATGGGCATCTTCCTCGATGCTAAAATGGTGGGGTTCGCGATGTACGGTATCTTTGGGGGGATCAGTTGGATCAGCCGCATCCTGGTCGACAAGGCGCATCAGGAAAAGGGAATCGGCAAGGAAGCACTGCAATTGCTGATCGAGCGGTTGCGCCGGGATCCGCAGGCAGAGGAAATCCGGACCAGTTTTGCCCGGCAAAATGCCCTTGCCGAATATTTTTTTACCTCGAATGGTTTCCGCCGCCTCTCGGAAGGGCTGGACGAGGAAATCGTGATGCGCTACCGGGGAAAGTAACGATCACTCGGAGTCCCCTGACCGGCCGCGCTGAAGCAGGTAAACCACACCGTAGGCCAATGCATAGCCGAGCAGCGCCACGAAAAAATCTAGCAGAAAAGACGTCTCTGCGCCGGCCAAGATGATAAATTTGTACGGCAAGAAGACCAGGCATACGCAGACCACTTTGATCAATAGTTCGGTAGATTTGGTCATGCCAGCAAGATAAAACATTGGGGGGAGAGATATTTGGTAAATTGTTCTTCGCGCAATCGTTTCATCCGCAATTCGTCCAAGCGCAAATGCGTATCTTCCGACCATTCACCCCCACTTCTGAGCCGGATGAAATGGAAAAGGAAGTGCGCGCGGTAAAGGATTTCGGCAAGGTACACTTCACCGAGTTTAACAATTTGGATGCCTGATTTTTCTCCCATGCCCGACCACGGTCGCGATTCTTTTTACCCTTCCAGCCTGGAACACCGGCCTTTGATGCGGGTGGAAAAGACTGAGTTGCTCAACTATTTGGAGCGGGAGGGGGGCGACCAGTTGGGGGAATTGCCGTGCACGCGCTACGCTTCGGAACCGGCGCTCCAATCCCTGGAAGCCTGGATCTGGGGCATGCGGTTTTGGGGTCGGGAAGTACTGGTGCGCAGTACCTTTCCGATATTGCAGATGTTGCTTCCGCTTTGGGAGCCGGAAGTGGAGGCCCACGGGGGGGATGCGGTTTCGCAAGCGGTGATCTTCAAGACGTTGACACCGGTGGCACAGCAGGTTTCCGCGGTGCAGAACTGGGCGGAGCGGCCGGGACTGAGTACCGCGCGGATCGCAGGGCAGCGCTACCGTCGGTTTCCGGAAGCTTGGCACGGGGAGGAAGGGAGAACCTTGCGGAAACGGGTGTTTTTCTGGATTGCCCAGGCCGGGAATGCCGCTGTGTACAGTGTGATTGCTCACCGCGATGAAGCGGCCCGTTGGGCGGGAGAATGCGCCATTGCTGGGACGTACGTCTTGATGAGCAAAGGGCACAAGCGGGAGACGGCGGTTCCGATCATCCGGACAACTTTGCGGGAGGGCTTACGGGACTGGTTGCTCCGTTATTATTGAGCATTCCGTATCTTGCGGTTGAATATTTTCCCCATGGACCTACAGTCAGCTTCTCAACTCACGCGCTTGGCGCCGGAATTTGCCGCCAAGGAGCACCACCTCGCCGCAGCGATCTTGCTGGGAGAGGCGACGCTCGCGGGTGTGAACAATGCGGGAACCTGGTATGTGTTTGGGGTTGAGTTGTTTCGCTCGGCGGGGGTGCTGGTACGGAAGCCATTTTTTGAGTGGAGTGCCCGCTGTTTGAAGCGGGCGGTGGCCTTGGTTCAGGACCCCGAACTGGAGGAACTCGCAACGGAGGGGCTGATGGACCTCAGTAGCCAGGTAAATGTGGACAGCCTTACGGCTATCGAAGACGATGAGCTGGAATCTTTGTTGGCGTTTTTGGACATCGACATCAATACCTTTCCCAAGGCGATTTCCGCACTCCCGGAGGATCAGCGGGGCTACGCTCTCATGGTGATGGGTGATCACGGATCGCCGCGTTTCCTGCCGGTGATGCTGAGTGCTTTGCGGGGGGTGTGGGGCGATTACCCGGCGCGGGTGGCCCTCAAGCGGCTCGGAAATTTTGGGGACACCCCGGAGATTCGGGAGACCCTGGAAGTCATCGTCTTTTCGCCCCGTTCCCGCGATTACCAGCCTTATCTACGGATGGCGATGGAGCGGATTGATCCGGAGTGGGCGATGGACTTGCTTTACGAAGCCGAGCAGGCCCGGGAAGAAAATGACCCCGATTATCCGGAAGATTATGGGGGCAATCGGCCTTGGTGGCGCTTCTGGAATCGGTGAGCGGAACATTCGCCCCCGAGGCGAGTTGATTCATTGTCCAATTCCATTCTGTGAAGCATAAATTCCTCGTCAAAGCTATCCTTTTACTTGCCTCCAGCCTGACGGCGATGTCGGGGGCGACCATTTCGCCTTCTTTACCCCGGATGGCGGAAGTGTTTGCAGCGACACCGGGGGCAGAATTTCTCTCTAAGAGGCTGTTTAAATTTAATCCTGTGATTTTGCTATGGCATCTTTTTCCGCCTCTTAGAGAGAAATTCTGCCCCCGGTGTCGCTGCAAACACTTCCGCCATCCGGGGTAAAGAAGGCGAAATGGTCGCCCCCGACATCGCCGTCAGGCTGG
>JBCCQH010000168.1:0-9746 GCA_039024435.1 Bacteroidota bacterium | reverse complement strand
CGTAAGGGAATGGTAAGAATGGGTTTGCCTTTCCGACCCGCTTCCCTACTTTTACATCAAGAAAGAGCAAGGGTTAGGGTTGACTCCCACAATAGTGGTTGAGTCCCCTAATTTTTTTATACCCACCCCATCCCACTTTTCCGTGCTGCGGATCGCCTTTTTCGGGCACATTTCTTTCCCCCGTCTTTGTCAATTTGAATCGATTCTGCCGCATTGATCCCCGCAGAACTGGACAATGCTGCGAAATAAGCGGGGTTTGGGGCGACCAATGGCCCACTGGGGACGCCGGTCGGTTTGTGTCCGGCTTGCCGGCGGCTGGTTTGGCTTCAAGTGAGTAACTCCGCAATCCCATCGATGCCCGCCGATTGAAAGCTCCAAGGATGGGCGTTGAGTCCTGTGGAAAATTCTCCCGAAAATGACCACAAAACCGCGTAATTTCGGGAGGAATGGAAACTGCTCGGCCAAACTCTGCCTTTAAGATCTACAAGTCCTCCGCCGGTTCCGGCAAGACTTTTACCCTGGTCAAGGAATTCCTCGGGGTGGTCCTGCGCGATCCGCGGCGCTACCGCAATGTGCTGGCCATCACTTTCACCAATAAGGCGGCAGGCGAAATGAAGGAGCGGATTATCGGTGAGTTGCGCGCTCTTGCGGCCGGAGAGGACGGCCCGATGTTTGCCGCGATGGTGGAAGAATTTACCATTCCCCCGGAAAACATCCAGGCCAATGCCATCGAAGTCCTGGCCCGCGTCCTGCACGACTACGGGAATTTTTCCGTCAGTACGATTGACAGTTTCACCCACCGTTTGATCCGCAGCTTTGCCAAGGACCTTGATCTGCCCAGTCGTTTTGACGTGGAAACCGAGGTCGATACCATGCTCGCCCGGATGATCGACCAATTGATGGACGGGATCGGGCGGGATCCCTACGTGACCGATATTCTGGTCCGCTTCGTGGCGGAAAAGCTCAAGCAGGAAAGCGGCTGGAATGTAGACCGCGACGTGACCGAAGTCGCGCGGCAGTTGTTTTACGAAAACAGCAAGCCGTTTCTCAATCAGCTCAAGGGACTCGAACAAGAGCGTTTTGTGACCTTCATTGAGTACATCAAGGAACAGGCGGAGATCTTCCCGGAACGAATGAAAATGCTAGGGGAGAAGGGGGAGGCTCTGATTCGGCAATCGGGCATCGCGCTGGAATCTTTTGCCGGAGGGAGCCGAACCTGGGCGCGGATTTTTGGCAAGCTCACCCAACGCAAAACGCCTACGGGCTACCGCGACCTTCTGGAGTCAAAAAGTTTCGTCAATGCGTACACCAATCAAAAATGGGCGAAAAAAGACACCCGGGCCCAGATTGAAGCGGTGATGGAGAGCGGATTGCGCCAAGTGATCGAGGACATGCTCCAATTTCACGCTCAGGAATTTGAGCGCTACCTGACCGCCGCCTATGCCTACGAAAACATCCATTCGATGGCGGTCATCAAGCAGGTAGAAGACCTGTTGGAACTGCACAAAACCCAGAACAGCCTGGTCCACATTTCTGATTTTCAGAACAAAATCGCGGGGCTGCTCCAGGAAGAAACGCCCGACTACATCTACTGGCGACTGGGTGAACGGTTCCGGCACTATCTGCTGGATGAATTTCAAGATACCTCTTTGTTGCAATGGGTAAATCTGCAACCGCTGCTGCAGTACATCCGGCAGGATGTGGAGGCGGGGGGAAGTTTGCTGCTGGTCGGCGATTCCAAGCAGGCGATTTACCGCTGGCGGGGAGGCGAGGTGGACCTGCTGGAAGTGGTGGCGCCGGTCAAGCTGGACGTCGAGCCGCGGATCTTGGGACGCAATTACCGCAGCAAGGAGTACGTGGTCGATTTCAACAACCGTTTCTTCGGTGCCGCCCGGGATCTCCTGCAATCAAACGAGGACGTGCGCCAGATCTACACGGATTTCGAGCAAAAGATTCGCCCCGGGAACGAGGGGGAAGGCTTTGTCCAAGTTGCGATGCTGGAAGAAGGCAAAATTGATGAATTCCGGGAGCGGGCCCTGGAGCGGACGCTGGATACCATCCTGGATCTGCGCCGGGAAGGCTACCGCCTCAAGGACATCGCTTTGCTGGTGCGGCGGCGGGAGGAGGGCACAATTGCTGCGCAATACCTTTCGGAAAATGGCATTCGGGTGATCTCCTCAGAGTCGATTGTGCTGCACCTGGAACCGGTGGTCGGATTCATTGTGAGTTTGTTTCGCTTCCTGGTGGACGCGACAGATGCGATTGCCCGGGCGGAGATCTTGCATTATTTTTTACTTTATCTCCACCGGGACAAAGAGCTGAATGTCAGACTGGACGAGCGCATCCGTGAGTTGCTGCAGGACGAAAAGCCGATCCAGGCGGTATTTGAGCAATTGCCGGTCGCCTTTAAGAAATTGAGCTATAAACTCGACCAAATGCCGTTGTACGAGCTCACCGAAGAAATCGTGCAGATATTTGACCTGCGGTCAGTGGCGCCCGCCTTTGTGCAGCACTTTCTCGACGTCGTATTGGAATTTTCCGAGCGCAAGAAGCCGGATCTGGGCGAATTTATCCGCTATTGGGATGACAAAAAAGAAAAGTTTTCCGTGGTCGTTCCGGAAGGGGAGGAAGCCGTGGAGATCATCACCATCCACAAGTCAAAAGGACTGGAATACCCAGTGGTC
Source organism: Bacteroidota bacterium (assembly GCA_039024435.1). GTDB lineage: Bacteria > Bacteroidota > Bacteroidia > J057 > JADKCL01 > JBCCQH01. The sequence goes on along the minus strand of JBCCQH010000168.1, from coordinate 7,062 downwards.
ATCCTGCCCTTCGTCAATTGGAGCATCCAGCCCAAAGCCGACAGCGCCTTCTGGGCCAACGCCGGAGAGGCCTTTCCCGAGTATCCGGATGCTTACCTGGTTCCCACCCGGAAGGACCTCGAAGTCACCGCCTTTCGGGAGAGCTACACCGATGAGGTGAACAAAACGGTTCTCGACAACCTCAATCTGCTTTACGTAGCGTTTACCCGGCCCCGGGAGCGCCTCTACATTTATCTACCCAAGCCCCGACCCCGCAAGTCGGCGGAAGCGCCCACGCAGAAGGACATGCGCCGGGCGAGTGATCTGATCAATTTTGTCCTGGAAGAACCCGGCTTTGATCGGGCAGACGAAGACGTGTACGAGTCGGGCTTCCCGATTCCGCCGGGGGAACAATCGACCGGCGAAGGGGCATTGCAAGCTCCGGAATTCATCTCCGAACGCTGGCGTGACCGCATTCGCATCGAGCGCAACTTCAAAAAGTACTGGGAAAGCGGTGAAGGGCAGATCCGCGGGGACATCTCGGAGGCCACGGTCATGGGCGAAGTACTGCGGAACCTATCGGAATCGGAAAATCTACCCCTGTTCATCACCGAATTTCAGGAAAATGGCCTGATCGATGAAGCCCAGAAGGACCGCATCGAAGAGCACCTGGATCGCATGCTAATGGAACCGCCTTTGCGAGACTGGTTCGATGAACGCTACGTGACCAAGAAAAAAGCCGAAGTTCTGTCCCCCAGCGGTAAAATTTACGCCGCGGACCGGGTCGTATTGGACGGAAAGGAAAAAGCCACCCTCATCAACTTTGTGGATTCCGAACGCGGCAAGCCCGACCGCGAGGGCCTCAAGCATTACCGCGCTACCCTCCTCGACCTCGGTTGGGAAACCGTCGACGCCTATCTGTTCTTCCTCCCGGAAGGAAACGTGGAAAAAATTTGAAGGCTAGATTCTCGATTTTCAATGCGAGAATTTCCAATTCAACTTGCGTTGTCCGGCGGAGTGGAATCGGAAATTTCCCCATCGAAAATCCTAGTAAAGCGCCATTTCAAATCTCCGGCGGTAGCGGGCAGTGAGGGGATGCTGGGAACCAAAAAGGTTGAACATGGCGATGGAGGCGCGGCGGGGGAGTTCTTTCACCGCATCTTTGTCGATCTGGACTGCTTCCACCAACATCACAATCGCCGCCTCAAAATCCCGATTGTCGATGGCTTCCCGCGCCGTTCGAAGTCGGTTTTCTACCGGGACTTCCGGATCGCCCTCGAAGGTCATCAGTTCGGCCAGGATGCGCACTGTATCCGCACTTCCGTGCAACAAGTGCCCCAGCTTGATTTCCTCGACCAGACTTACCGCTTCTTGCGGCTCCTCCAGGACGATCTGGTGGGCGAGGATCAGTTTGCCCATCAACTCTTCCGGATGCTCCTGCACGAAAATGCGCAGGTCGGCCCGGGCATTTTCCTGCTCCTCGGGCTGTTGCATCCGCTCTCGGATGGCGTTCAATCGCTCCTTGGTTTCTGTGGGGATAAACTCATCCAGCCACTTTTTGAGCGTGCCCTCCGGCAAAGCCCCAACGAATTCGGAAACCTTCTTGCCCTTGAAGAACAACTGCACGTGCGGAATCGCGCTCACCCCGTATTCGTGGGCCAGCGGTCCGTGGTGCATGGTATTGACCTTCATCAATTCCCACTTGCCTTCATCCGCCGTTTCCAGTTTTTCCAGCACCGGACCTAGGAACAAGCAGGGACCGCAGGTCGGCGACCAAAAATCGACCAAGACCGGGACTTCATGGCTGCGTTCCAGGACTTCAGTTTCGAAATTGTTTGTGAGGTCTTTCATGGAATTGTATCCTTTCTTTTTCAATTCATGGTAATGAACGGCAAAATCTGCAAAAGGTTCTTCGCCATTGAGTTTCGGTCACAAATGTGACAAAAGCGGGGCCATACCGCGTGTTTATCCGGTCAGGCCGAGGCGAGAATGGTCTTGCGAAAGGTCAATGAGACGCGGCGCAGGCGCGGAATGCGGTGGCCTTCCCACTTGTCATTTTTGATGCTTTTGATGCCATGCATCCACTCGTAGCGCGCCGGACCCGTGAGGACGACCACACTGCGGGGAAGCAGCCGCAAGGGAATGATTTCCTTCCGGTCCGCCAGGCGAGTGAAGTTCATCACGCAGCCGGACCCCAGGCTCATGGACACGATGGTGTCGTCGAAGCAGGGCTTACAATCCACGTGGTTGGCGATGCCCTGCCCGGGCTGGTACTCATTGACAATCAGTTGATCGGGGCGCCAGGGCATGATCCCTTCGGCCACGAACCGTTCGGCAAGGGGGGCGGCCCATTCCGGTAGTTCCCCCAGGCGCATCGAATAGTCGATGCTGCGCCGGCGGTAATCGTATTTGTAGCCATAGTGCTGTACCCGGCGCTTGAGATCGTCCAGCCAGGGCGCGGCGTCGATGCTTTGCAGGAGAGATCGGGCTTCCTCCGGGTGGAGAAAGGCGGGGAGATAGCGCAGACCGGCGATCAGCGCCGTAGCCGGCCGATGGGGATCGGAGGAGAAGAGAGACGGAGGCATGGAAATAATTTTTTTAGGGAAAAAGGCTGCAAATCCACCCCGAAAAACAATTGGCACCTCATTTTGCCGCTGAGTGGGGCAATCCCGCGTGCCAGCGATCAGCGATGCGTCCTGAATGGTAAACCCGGAGGTGATAGGGGCGCCGTCGCGGCAAGGAGAATGGCAATTGATCGATGTCTTGGCGGTCGATCTCATCGGTTTGAAGCAAGCGGCCCTGCAGGTCACGGATCTCCCGCAGCACGCACGCGCGGGGCGGGGATGCGGTCCGGCGGGGGGGCGGGGGCATGATCCCTTCGCCCCGCAAAGTCGGGCAGGTGGAGGTGCGCAAGGGCAGGCGGCGGTACGGCTCCCGACCGAATCCGTGTACTTCCAGCCGGTCGGGATAGACGTCCAGCACCGCAAATGCATTCGAATCAGCGGTCATGACCATGCCCCGCAGCGTCAGGTAGTGAATCCCATCGTAGGCCTGGTAGTTGCCACGGTGGTAGTGGCCATTGATCCAGGCGACCACCTGGGGAAAGGATCGCAGCAAACGCCGCATTTCCCCATCATTCCAAAGGTTCATGTGGTGCTCAGCCGGAGCTACCGGGAAATGGCAGAATACCAGCACGGGCTCTTCGCGGTACGCCGCCTCGGCCAATTGTTCGCGCAGCCATTCGCGCTGCTGGCGCCCAATTCCGCCATTCCAGAGTTTACCTTTGCCCTTGCCCTGCACCGCCCGCCACAGCGAGTCGCCTTCCGCTGCCTTGTCCCGGTTGATCGCCCGGGTATAGGCCGCAAGTTCCGTCCCGTCGAGAAAAATCAGCCGCCAGCCCCGCATCACCGAAGCGCAGTAGGGCGCGCCCAAACTCAGCGAGTCAAAGATCCCCGATTTCTGCCCGTTCGGCATCTCCCAAAACTCATGGTTTCCCGGTAGGTGTTGGTAGGGCGAATTTAAACGGTCAAATGCGGCCAAAATTTCCGGATAGCTCTCCAGGTGCCGGTCGATCAAATCCCCGAGGGAAACCACCAGATCCACGTTCCAAGCATTGAAAGTGTCGATGGCGGCGTCCAGTTTTTCCGTGGCCAAGCGAAAATACCGATCGGCCACCGGCGGATAGTCGCAGTACTGCGGGTCCGCCACCAATCCAATCCGCAAAGTGGGGGCGGTGAAACGATCCGCGGTACAAGGATTGGGGAGACAGAGCGGGCGTTGGGCAGCCGAAGCAGTGGGAGAATCCTGCATTCCCCCAACCCATTGCCCGGGAGCAGCCAGAGCCAGCAGAACCAGGAAAACCAGCAACACAAGGGGGATCAGAAGTCGCATTGGCCGCAAGATAAGCTAAACTTCCCGGAAGTTTTCCCCGGCCCGCCGCCGGTGAATTGCACGACCACCTTGCGTCCGGACTTGTACCACGATACCCACAGGATTCATTCAGCAATAGGGCCTCGTGGGCGCACAGCATGCCGTACCCCCACGAGGCCTTTTCAAGCTTCGAGATTTTTGTCGTTTGGCCCGCCGATGCCTCCTTGGGGACGCTCCGACGGGATAAAGGGCATTTTTGTGGCGCTATTGCCGCACCATTTTCACCGCACTGGTTGATTCCTCCGCGCTGACTACGACGTGGTAAATTCCCTGAGCCAGCCGCTCTGCTGGCAAAATGTAGGGTAAGACGGGCCGGTCAATCTGCTGCACCAGCCGGCCATCGGCGGCAAAAATTCGAATTTGGTCCGCCTGGTTGCGGCTTCCCCAGGTCAGCCGGACATCGGTCTGGGTGGGGTTGGGGGCGAGGCGCGCCGGTTCGCGCAACCATGCAGGATCGGTGGCGACGAGATTTGGGTCGATGATGATGACCACATCCTCGGTGTTCAGTGCGAGGCCGCCACTGTTGCCCCAGGGGACAATGCTGCGCACCGCACCGCTGGCCAGGGTCGGCGGCACCACAATGGTATCGAAAGGGAGAAAAGTGGTCGGGGAGAAGCGGTAGACCTCGACATTGGTGGCGAAAAAATCACCGGTGGCGTAAACCACGAGATTGCTGTTCGTATCGGCGGTGACGGGTCCATTGACATTGGCGAAGGTCCCGGTGACCTGGGGGGCGGAGCCGCTGACATCGACCACCTTGCCGTTGGTAGCGTAGAGGCGGCCCTGGGAATAGGCGATGTCGGTATCAAATCCCGAAACAAAGTTGTTGTAGACCTGAGATTCGGTGAGTCCATTGGATCCAGCGGTGATGGTGCGCAGCCCGAACTCGGTGGTTTCGTTGTTGTAGCCGTAGAGCAAGCTCGGAGAGATCGCCTCGATGACATTGGAACCGGTGTGGGACTGGGTACTGAGGGGCTGTTCTGCTCCGGACACAAACAGGGCGACCCCTTCGTGCCGCGGACTGAAGCCCTGATTGCGGCGCGAAACCGCGACTTCGTCCGTAGTGCCGGGCAATACGGCAATGTCATCGGCAAAGCGCAGTCCGCTCAGGGGCGTACTCCCCAGGTTGAGGCTGATGCCCGTGGTAAGCGTGTTCGTGAAGAACTGGATGACGTTGGGGGCACCATCCAATCCGGCCCAAATCGTGGAGCCGTCGTCCGAGATGTCCAGGGCATTCGGCTCACTGCCAATGAAAACCGTGGTGTCCAAGCTGGCGGTTGTGGGTTCGATCACCGCAATAGAATTGCCGTTGCTGCCGGCGGTACTGGGCACCGTCGCGTAGACCTTGCCCGTCGCCCCACTGTAGGTCAGTTGATTCGTTTTGAGGTTGACAATGCGGATCAACTGTGCGGGCAAAGCCAGTGGGACAAGCAGTAGAAATATAAGACAGATTCGCATGATTGTTTTTGGTTTGTGGTAATACGTTATGCCGCAAAATTAAGCGTACGGCAGATTGCCACAAAACCAAATTGGGGAAAATCGTGTCGCTTACCAGCCAAGTCCGTTCAATCCGGCAAAAAATCGGTCATATAGCGGTAGGGTTCGGTGAATTCTCCCCGCCAGAGGATCACCGAACGCTGTATGTCGGCGGGCAGACCGCTGTCCTCCAGAGCCCCGGTGTAATCCGCCGTGGCGATGGCCGCTGCGTAGGGCGCTAAGTTTTCGCTGAATTGGGCGCTGGCGTCCGCGCTGAATTCGCAGGGCAGATTGGTGACCGCCATCACCGCAATGCCCTCGCCCGCAAAGCCATCCACCGCCGTGCGGGTGGCTGGATCGTACACGAAGACCGGATTGTCGATCCAGGTTTCTTTAGAAAATTCAATTGATCCGGCCGGGTCGCAGGTTACATCCCCAATGGCCTGCAAGGTTTGGGAGCGGGCCCACTGCTCGGCGGTAAAGTCGAGGGACATCGTGCGGGGAAACTCGGGTCCCCACAGGATGCAATTCATCAGGATGGTCGTGTAGGAGAGGACTTGGTCGAGGTTCGATTCGAAATCCTCCGGATGCTGGAAGTAGTGGGCCTCGCGCCCAGCCTTGTCCCGGGCGGCGTACTCAGCGAGGGAGATTTGGGCATCGGACTTGAGGCGGAACATATCGGTGATGCCGAGGACACACTTGTACACCCGATGCCGGTCCCCCTCGGCATAGGTTGTGGCGAGATCGCCCAGTCCGATTTCGGTCACCGGGAGGATATCGTAGATTTCCTGTGCTCCGTAGCTGGTTTTGCCCTCCCCGAGGATGACATTGATGAACGGCGGAAGGTCGGCCGGCGTTCCGTGGACAGTAATGTCTTGCCCGATTTCCGCCAGCAGTTGCTTGATCACCCCCAAATCTTCCGTTTCGATGGACTGCGGCACCCGGCTGAAGGGATGCGGCTGGCCCGCCCGCGCGTAACGACGCCCCACCGTCCACAGCGTATCTACCATACCCGCATACCCGGCAAAATAGGTGAATGCAGTGATGACCCGTGCGCCACTTTCGTCCACCATAAGCTCGTAGTCCATCAGCGTTGCGCCCCGCTCTTTGAAAGCTTTGAGCATCGGCCGGTTTTTGACCTGTCCCTTGTGGGTGTGGGAAAAGCAGAGGTAGGTCCGGCCCGAATGGATGTAATCGAGCTTGATTTCTTTCAAGCCAAAAACCACTTGGGCCGCCGCAATGTCCTCGGTGATCTGCGCACCCACCGCTTGGTAGTCCGAATCCTCGAAAGCCCGCTTAATTGTCCCTGCTTCCGGGTGTTGGCGCGGCTGGACCGACAATGCGATGCCCTGGTCAGTGAGAGTCCGGGCGAGTGCCGGCACGACGGCCACCCGCTTTTCTCCTCTTTTGCTCAAATCTTCGCGGCGAATTGCAGTAGGATTTTTCATCGTGGCGAAGATACCATCCAAAGGCCAATTTTGGACACCGAAATTTTGATTTTTGGTGCAAGTCCCAAATTTGTTAAAAGTTCGGGCCCCCGCCCACCGATTTTCGTGTGCCAACTTCGGCTTGTCTACGCTGACAATTCGGTGACAAAACCGCCTTCGATCTAACACTTATGAGATTTTTCCGCCGATTTTTTCTAGGATTTTATAACTTTTTTCCATATTCATTGGT
>JBCCQH010000167.1:0-10101 GCA_039024435.1 Bacteroidota bacterium | reverse complement strand
ATTTTGCTATGGCATCTTTTTCCGCCTCTCTTCAGCTATTTTCTCGCCCATAGCTTTGGCTATGGACTCCAAAATGAGCTTTGAGAGACAAAAAAATCTGCGATAGCAAATTTCACAAACCAATTTTAAACAGCCTCTAAGATATTCTGGATCCTGATTGAATTTTTTCTGCAAATCCGAAATCCAAACTTGGAATTCAGGAGATCTTATGGGATTGGCAATCATCCTTTTCACGATTATCAAAACATCCCGATCGTAGTCACCATTCTCTGCAGGGAGCGCTCTCCTAGCCGCTTGGACCAAAGCACTCATAATCCCATCGGTATTCTGCTCAAGATGGCACATGAGAAGTAGCACGTGAGCTTCCCAATTGTATGGAATGCGTGCTTTTTTGGGTAATCCCAAGTGGAGATGAAGCATTTTTATGGACGCTTTGTATCGACCCAATTGAAAGTAAGTTGCCGCACTATGCCAATAGACCGCAGCAATATCGCGGTTGGACAACGTGTGCTTATTATCGCTGAACCGCCCCAAAGCCTCCGAAAGCAATTCTTCGCCCGCAAAGCAGTCTGCCACAGCCACCTGAAGCAGAAGTAGACCGCGAGGTATATCAGAATTCGCATTTCTTTCCATCATCGAAATTGAACGTATCCGGTCCATCATATATGAAGTGACCGTGAATTCACCAGCGAGTGCGGAATAAGCTGCTGCTTTTTTCATCTCGTTGGCCAACCGATAGTCTGAGAGTCGCTCTTTCCTCGATTCTAAGGCCTCAACATACCTAATTTGATCCCGCAAAGCACCCTCCCAGTCTCCCTTCAACAAATAGGTCGCTGAGCGAGCCTTGTGAACCATTTGTTGAGCCGTCCGAGACAACAACTTCAATTCCCCCACTCGGTCCCGAATCGCTTCTGCCGCAAACCGGCGCGTCTCTAAATTTGCCCGATACGCTGCCGGAACCTGGCTGAAAATCTGCTCAAATACTGAAATCTCTCGTTTCCGCTCCTTTACCGCTTCGAAGCCAAGGATCTCCGGCGGCAACACAATGCTTTCCTGCATCAAACGCGGAAGACGGCCCAATATCTCATAAGCATAGCTGAGAAAGGTGAAATCTTCCATCTCGGTCGCCTTCAACATATCCCTTTCAAGGAACGGGACCACTTCTTCCAATATTCCCAAAGCACCAAATCGACGCAAGACCCCCGGTAGTCGGTTAAAGGAAGTCCCATGCGCAACCAGGAAAGTGATCAACTTATCCGCTAGAGTTGATCGATAATTTGAGTACTTGTAAATAGAAGCAAACTTCCTCCCCTTGATCTTTGATTCTGAGACTTCGTCGAGTACCACATGCTTGAGGATTCGATCAAATAAGACGATGTCTTCGGTCACACTCCGATACGTCCCCTGCTTGCGAAAAATGCTCCGCTCTTCGGGGGACAAGGAGTGAACCAATCGATGTAAAGGCTCAATCTTCATATCAGTTTAGCACGATCATTTTGCCATTTCCGACAAAACTTGCCGGGCAACTCACCGACTTAAATTCGGCAGACTTGGTATGCACCAAAACGATTTATCAATGCCTTCCTTGGGGACCATTTTACACGGAAAGTAAAGTGCAAGGTGTAACCCAATCGTTGACAGCCTAACCGATGTACTATGTTACAACTCCAATCGGCAGCGCTTTGTCAATAAATGCCAGAAAATCCAATTTTTTTATGGCAAAACGCCCCTGGCTCCCCCAAGATTCCCCAACCCAGCCACATAAAAAACCACTTCACCGATACCAATACATCACCCGCTCTTCCCCAGTGGCCCCCTGCCGGTACTCCTCGACGGGCAGGCCGGCACGCTGATACCGGGTATAGCCCTCCGCAAACACCGCGCCACCGGGCACCACGACCGATTGCCATTCCACCCGCCGACCGCGCTTGCGGTAGCGCCAAGTCCGCACCAAATGGGTTCCCCGGCGTCGATTCACTTCTTCTTCCCGGATCCGCCGCCCCCGGCGATCATAGACGGTTTCCCGCCGGATGTAGGTCAAATCTTCCTCCAGGCCCAGGCGCAGACAGGACTGCTCGAATCGGATGACCCGACCCGCTGCATCGTAGGCAAAGGTCGCCATCGAGTCGAGGCGACTTCCCCGGAACCACTGGATTTTGACCGGGAACTTGCCTTCGCCCCAGGTCGTCTCGGTCGTGCGGGTGAGGTGATTGATTCGCTCGCCGCGACCCGGCCGGTAGCCGTAGTGGTCCCGGCGGACGGTCCGGCCCTGCGCGTCGTATTCCCAGGCATTCACCCCGATGACGAGGCCAGCCACAGGAAAAGAGTCCCGCCACAACTTCCCCGATTCATAGTAATGGAAGAAATGTTCCCGGTCCTCCATTTGGAGGTATACGAGGCTGTCGCGCGGATCGTACGCAAAGCGGCAGTTGGTCGTGTAGTCTTCCGGCAGGTAACTGGTATGCAATTGGGCCAATGACTTCACCTCCACCAGATTTTTTCCGGCGTACAAAAAAGTATCAATCATGAAGTGGCCGCCCTCGGTGAAGAAATCGTTGTCGCCGTCGGGGTCGTAAAAGGCAGCATTTTCGGCGAGGTGGACTTTCCGCCACACCAGCCGTCCGTCCCCCCATTGGCACCGGACATCCAGGGAATCGACCCAGCCCACTGTGGTATCGTTCACGTAGTATTTCTCCACAAACCCGACGAGGTTCCCCGCCCCATCCAGGTGCCACTGCCGGTGCAAAGCGCGCCGGCCATCCCGGAAGACCGTGCGGTGCATTTCCCGAAAGCTGGCCCCCATCCAGAGCGCCGGATCCAAGTCAAATTTCACTTCTGGGCCGGGCAGATGGACATTTGCCGTTTGGGCAAACGCACCCGACGGAGCGAGTCCCCAGACTCCCCAGAGCAAATGGAAAAGTAGTACGTACCGTCGTTTCATTTAGTGCGTCACCGCACACTCCAATCAATCGGAGGTATGCCGTGGGCTTCAAGATACGCATTTGTCTGGGAGAAATGTTTGCTCCCAAACCAGCCATTGTTGGCGCTGAGGGGCGAAGGATGGGCCGCTTTGAGGATGAGGTGCTTCGCCGGATTGATCATGGAGGATTTCTTCTTGGCAAATCCTCCCCAGAGGAGAAAGACCAGATTTTCGCGCTCGGCGTTGAGCTTGTGGATCGCGGCGTCGGTGAATTCTTCCCAGCCTTTATTGCGGTGGGAGGCGGCCTGGTGGGCCCGGACGGTCAGGATGGAATTGAGAAGAAGCACCCCTTGGTCGGCCCAGTGCTGCAAATAGCCGTGGCTGGGGACAGGCATGCCCAAGTCATCCTTGATTTCTTTGTACATGTTGCGCAGCGAAGGCGGGGTTACGACGCCCTTTTGCACCGAAAAGCACAAGCCGTGGGCCTGTCCCGGACCGTGGTAAGGATCCTGTCCGATGATCACCACCTTGACGTCGTTGAACGGGGTGGAGTCAAAGGCATTGAAAATGTACTTGCCGGGCGGGTAAATGGTCTGGCCAGCTTCCTTTTCGGAGACCAGAAATGCTTTCAGCACCGCAAAGTAGGGCTTGTTGAATTCGTCCGCGAGGGCTGCCTTCCAGCTTTCCTCGATGCGGGGAGATACGTTTTTTGTTGCCATTTTGGAGAATATTGGTAAATGACAAACTTAGGGGATACAGGAAAGTTTCGATTTCTGATTTCTGATTTCTGATTTCTGATTTCTGATTTCTGATTTCTGATGATATGCAACGCACCATTAAATGCAACGGAGAAAAATCGGAAAATCCTTGCGGGCCGCACGGCGTGCCGTGCGGCTACGATCTGCGTGCATAAGGGACTTTTTGGGTCGCTTACATGCGGGGGGGCTGCGCGTCCAAGACGCGCCAATTGGAAATTGGAAATCGATCAATTGAAAATTCTTAAATCAATAACTCCGCCCCTTTACCTCTTCGATGTAGTTGATGTAGGCAGTGTTGACGACGCGGGTGCCGCCCAGGGTGGGATAATCGCCGGAAAAATACCAGTCGCCCCGGTGATTGGGAATGGCTTTGGCGAGATTCGCCAGGGGTTGATAGACGATCTGCACTTTACAATGCATGTCTTTGGGCGTGAGCAACTCGCCGATCTTGCGGGAAACTTCGTCTTCAGTGAACTCCTTGTAGATGGCTTTGACGGCATTTCTGCGATCCAGTGTGTTGGATTTCCGCATGGCCAGGCATTCCTGGTACACCTGCTGAATGATCGACTCCATACCACGCTCCTTCAGCAATTCGATGGCGGCCTGGAAAGCGGCAAAACGCCCGATTTGGCTCATGTCGATTCCGTAGCAGTCGGGATAACGGATCTGCGGCGCGGAGGAAACAATCACGATTTTCTTGGGGCGGAGGCGATCCAGGATCTTCAGGATGCTCTTTTTCAAGGTCGTGCCCCGCACGATGGAATCGTCGATGCACACCAGATTGTCGACGCCGGGTTCTAGGGTCCCCTGGGTGATGTCGTACACGTGCCCGACCAGGTCATCGCGGGTGCTGTCATCAGCGATGAAGGTTCGCATCTTGGCGTCTTTGAGGACGACCTTTTCAACGCGGGGGCGGGAGGACAATATCCGCACCAGATCCGCATCGGTCGCCTGGCCATTGCGCCCCCGCAGTTCGCTGAGTTTGTCCTTGATCATTTGGCTTTCCACCCCCTTGATCATGCCCCAAAACGCCATTTCCGAGGTGTTTGGGATGTAGCTGAACACGGTGTGGTCCAGGTCGTGGTTCACCGCTTTCAGGATTTTGGGGACAAGCAGATTGCCCAGCTCCTGGCGCTCCCGGTAGATGTCGGGGTCGTTTCCCCGGGAAAAATAGATGCGCTCAAAGGAACAACTGCGTTGCTCTTTTGGCTCGGTAAAAGCCCGGATACTCATTTTGCCGTTGCGGCGGATCTGCATCACCTTTCCCCCCGGCAATTCGCGGATGTCTTTGTACTGCACGTTGAAGACATTCGAAATGGCCGGGCGCTCGGAGGCCACTGCGACAAAATCTTCGTGCTCGTAGTAGTGGCACGGCCGAATGCTATTGGGATCGCGGGCCACAAAGACGTCGCCGCTGCCGATCAGTCCCGCCATCGTGAAGCCACCGTCCCAGCGCCGGGCCGCTTTGGTGAAAATCCGCTTCATATCCAGGGCACCGGCGATGCTGCGGGAGATCTCATAGTTGGACTGGCCTTCCGCTTTGAATTTTTGGAACAGCTTTTCGTTTTCCGTCTCCAAAAAGTGACCGATCCGCTCCAATACGGTTTCAGTATCGGTCCGGTGCCGCGGGTGCTGGCCCAAGTCCACCAGTTTTTGGAAAAGCTCCGGGACATTGGTGAGGTTGAAGTTGCCGGCCACCGTAAGGGTGCGCGAGCGCCAATTGTTCAGGCGGAGCACCGGGTGGCAAGCGTCGATGGTGCTATTGCCATGGGTAGCGTAGCGCAGATGGCCGAGCAGCAATTCACCGGCGTATTTGAAGTGCTGTTGCAGCAGTTCCGGATCCTGCTCGATGTGGGGATACTTGCGCTTCAGTTCTTCAAGTTCCTGGTTGATGCCCTCAAACAGTGCCGTAAGCGACTGGGGATCATTGTTGCGTTTCCGGACGATGTAAGGCTGGCCTTCCGGTACGTCGAGCTTCACCGTGGCCAAGCCGGCCCCGTCCTGACCGCGATTGCGCTGTTTTTCCAGCAAAAGGTACAGCCGATTCAGGCCCCATAAGGCCGAACCATACTTGTCCTGATAATACGGGAGGGGCTTTTTGAGGCGGATCAAGGCGATACCACACTCGTGTTTGATTGGATCACTCACCTGGATACTCCATTGGGTGCGACAAAGCGCAAAACTAGGAAAAACTTTTCACTGAATGACCAACGAGTATCAACATTGTGCCCGCATTTCGGCCAACAGGCCACGAGGATTGACCAACGACAACCGGGGATCGACCGACAAGGCATTTGCGGCGACTTTACCCGACGTGTAAATTTCTTTGTGGGGCGTAGGGATTTTGCGGATCCGATGGGGCTTCCCGCATCGCATTGCATTCCCCGCAATCTCGGCCAACGGCAGGATTAAAGTGCAATTCACGAGGCAAATAGTCCCAAAAAACCTTCGTCCCCGTACCTCCCGAAGAAAGCGAACGCCTTTTTAAAGATCAATATTCGTAGAAACCCCGGCCTGTTTTACGGCCAAAGTGCCCAGCATCCACCTTTTTCTGCTGGATGCGGCTGGGACGGAATTTTTCATCCTGGAAAAATGAATTGTACAGGGACTTGGTCACTTCGTGGTTCGTCTCGATGCCGATCAGGTCCATGAGTCGGAACGGTCCCATCCGGAAGCCAGAGCTTTCCATGAGCCGGTCGATGGTTGCGTGATCGGCGACCCGCTCTTCCAGTACTTTCAGGCTCTCCACATAGAAGTGACGCGCCACCCGGTTCACGATGAAACCGGGCTCATCCTTGGCGTGTACTGGCTTTTTGCCCAGTTTTTCCGCCAGGGCAAAGGTCGCCGTGCTCACCTCCGCGGCGGTCATTTCTCCGGAAATCACCTCCACCAATTTCATGATCGGGGCGGGATTGAAGAAGTGCATTCCCACGACCATTTCCGGCCGGGCGAGGCCGGCGGCAATCTGCGTGATAGGGATCGTGGAGGTATTGCTGGCGATGATGGTGTCTTCCGCGTTTTGGGCTTCGATTTCTCCGAGCACTTGCTGTTTGAGGGCCAGATTTTCGAGGATGGCTTCGATGACGATATCTGCCTTGAGGTCGGCCATGTCCTGACTGAGCTGAATCGCAGCGATGATTTCCGGCTTTTGCTCCGGGGTAATTTTGTTGCGCTGGATGGACTTCGCGAGGAACTTATCAAAATACTGCGCGGCAGTCGCCAGCACTTCCTGCTTGATGTCGAACAAGATCACGCGGTAACCTTTCATCGCGGCGGCCAGGGCAATTCCCCGGCCCATGACGCCGGCGCCCAATACGGCAATGGAGCGGATATCAGCAACACTTTTCATCTCAGTAGGGATTCAGAAGTTCGAATTGTTTGAGGAAGCGGATGTCATTCTGGGAAAACAACCGCAAATCGTTGATGCCGTAGACCAGCATCGCGATGCGTTCAATCCCCATACCGAAAGCGTACCCGCTGTACACGTCGGGATCGATGCCGCAATTTTCCAGCACCGCTGGATCCACCATACCGCAACCCATGATTTCTACCCAACCGGTGTACTTGCAAATGTTGCAGCCACCGCCATCGCAAATCATGCACGACACGTCCATTTCCGCGCTGATTTCGGTAAAGGGGAAGAATGAAGGCCGCAGTTTCACTTCAGTCTGGGCGCCAAACATGGACTTCGCAAAGTAATCGAGTACCTGAACCATGTCCGGAAAGGACACGTCCCGGTCCACGTAGAGTCCTTCTACCTGGTGAAAAAATGCGTGGGCGCGGGCAGAAACGGTCTCATTGCGGAACACCATGCCCGGGGCCAAAATCCGAATCGGTGGCTCCTGGGATTCCATGACCCGAATCTGGACGTTGGAAGTATGGGTGCGGAGCAGCTTGTCCGCAGGCAGGAAAAAGGTGTCCTGCATGTCCCGCGCCGGATGATCTTCGGGGATGTTGAGCGCGGTAAAATTGTACCAGTCGTTCTCGATCTCCGGTCCGTCGGCAATGGTAAATCCAATCTTCCCGAAGATGGAAATGATGCGGTTGCGGATGATCGCCAAGGGGTGCCGGGCGCCGATGAAATGGGGATCGCCGGGCAAGGTCATGTCGGCGGGTCCGGTCGATTTTTTCTGCGCTTTCTGCTGCTTTTCCAGTGTTTTGAGCTTTTGCTGGCCTGCTTGCTTGACCTCGTTCAGCAACTTGCCGTATTGGGCTTTTTCCTCTTTGGGCAAACTGCGAAAGGTGTCGAACAGGCCATTGATGGCGCCTTTTTTGCCGGTGTAAAGGCGCTTGAACTCCTCCACCGAGCCGGAAGCGGCAGCGTAGGCGGCCATCGCCGCGCGGATAGCATTGATCTGGTCTTGCATTGCGGTGTTTTTCGAGGCGGTAAAGATACACAGAAGGGCGGGCGGGAACAAGCAAGGCGGATGGAGGGGAGAGAGCGAGCGCCAGGAACACTTTTGCTTCCCACATATTTCCAAAAAACCCAAGCCCTCCGACTCTATTGGTCGACAACTTTATTGAAAATTGTACCAATCTTCGCCCGATATTCAGCCCGGAGGTCTTTGAGGAACCTTTTGGGCTTTTTCTGAGCGAGGACACAAAAATCGTTATTGCTCCAGTCCACATGCCGATACACCCGCTCATTCACAATCCCGTTCAGCGGGAATACGTGGCGGATTTGAATTTCCACGTGGGAGAAATCACAGGCCAAGGGCTTGTGCTCCAATAAACAGGACAGGGCATGTACTCCAAAATATTTGTGGTCCACAAGATCACAAGCAAGCGAGACGATAACCGAATCAACTTCGTGTACAAAGGCATAAGCTATTTCATTGCCCAATTCTAGGCGCGTAATCGCCAAAACGTGTTCGAGCTGGATCAATGAACCGAGTTTACAGCTCAAGGCAGTCAGGATACTGGGCCACTTGAGTGGATTGCCTTTCGGCTTGACCCGGTAAACCATCGTCGCGGCGAATCATGTTGCGCGCAAGGATCGTCTCCCCATCCCAGTGCAAATAGGCAGGGACATTGGGCTTCTCACAAGTCATCGGGCACTAAAGTTCATTAACGATCTCCGAAAAATCCCATTCCTCCTGAAACATGAAGGTCTTGCTTCGTGCGTCCTCTAAACGCTTCGCGATGAAGATGTAGCTCACGTCACCGGCTTCGTCAATTAGAATTCTGCTGTACTGTCCATTGATGATTCGAAAGATCATGATTTCATTTTCCGCACTGGTGTCGATGTGCAGATCGGATTTACCTTGGCGATATGCTTCTTGCAGAATGTTGTAGCAAAGCGAAAGAATTTTTTGCGTGGCAAACCCCAATTCAGTCGCGGCTTTCAAGACTGCCTGCACGTGGTCAAATATCTGCTCATGGTCCGAAGATTTGGACGACTCAACCGTCGTCGGAGATGACCAATTGTCGGGCGAGATGACCGCGCCCAACTTCCGCATTTCATTCCACTCGCTTTCGGACATCCCAAAAGGGAACTTTGCAACCATGAACTCTTCTTCCGGGGTTCTTTCCCTTCTTTTAATCGAAGTTTTCCGGTACGCGCCACTTCCCCAATTCATAGTTCACTGATTTAAATTAAAGATTGAAATGTTTGCTTCCCCAAGCTGATTTTCCAAGGCTTCCGACTTCTGCTGAGCCCTTTGAATCGCAACTTCAAGCAATTCCAAGGTCTTATCCGTCGGCGTAAAATAGATTTCATTGTATTCGGCATTGTGATGGTATCCGATGCGCAATTTGTGCAAAATCATTGCATTCGAGATGGCAGAATCAATCTCACTGGCAAGTATGGGCCGGATATCGGTGACAATCCGGGTTTCCAAGAATAAGTTATCGTTTTCGCTGATCATACCAATCGTTTTCGCGATGGTAGCGATGGCCGTATCGGTAGATAAAATGGTGCACAAAAACGCAAGGTCCGTTTCCTTTTTCGGATCGGATTCTCCATCAAATAGCTCATTGCCTATTTCATCAATGAACGACGGCACCGTTTGTCCACTTTTGCCCAAAGCCGAAAACAGACCGAGTACGCCCCCCCGACCGAATTGGCGAGGTCATCATCACCGAGTTTTTCGGTCAGAACGGTTTCCAGATCGCAGGGGGTATACTTTATCGTGGCATCGGATAAAACTGATTGCAAGCCTTCCCGGTGCTCTTTTTCCAGCCCCAGCAACAATTCAACTCTAGCTCGAAACTTCTCGGTCAGTCTGGACATCCTCTTCTCGACTTTTGATTTTGTAAAAAAAACTACGAAAACTGTAGAAACTTAGAGGCTGTTTAAAATTGGTTTGTGAAATTTGCTATCGCAGATTTTTTTGTCCATCGAAGCTCATTTTGGAGTCCATAGCCAAAGCTATGGGCGAGAAAATAGCGGAAGAGGGGCGGAAAAAGATGCCATAGCAAAAT
>JBCCQH010000166.1:0-10128 GCA_039024435.1 Bacteroidota bacterium | reverse complement strand
ATTGATTTGTGAAATTTGTTATCGCAGATTTTTTTGTCAATCGAAGCTCATTTTGGAGTGCGCAGCCCAAGCTGCGGACGAGAAAATAGCTGAAGAGTGGCAGAAAAAGGTGCCATAACAAAATCGCAGTATTAAATTTAAACAGCCTCTTAGAACGAAAATTCCTTCATTGTCAATTCCCCATTGGAAATTGTGATTGAAAATTCCCCCATTGTTTAAAAAAACTGGCTTAGGTCGATTATGTCGTGCGACTCAATTATCTTGAACCCATGGTCAAAATATGCATTTTTTTCCTGCTGTTGATCGTCTCGGGATGGGCGGCGGGATGCCAGCAACGGCAAGCGCCTCCCAATATCATTTTTCTCATCGGAGATGGCATGGGGCTATCCCAGGTGTCGGCCGGCTACTACTACGGAGAGGGCGAATCCCATTTCTCGCGCTTTCGGGATATCGGGCTGATGAAGACTTCCTCGGGATCGCACAAGATCACCGACTCAGCGGCGGGTGCGACCGCCTTTTCTTGCGGAATCAAGACCTACAATGGGGCCATCGGAGTGGACATGGACAAAAAACCAGTTCCCACTCTCCTCGAAGAGCTGGAGGAAAACGGCTGGAATACGGGGCTGATCGCGACTTCTTCCATCACCCACGCGACGCCGGCTTCCTTTTACGCCCACGTTGAGCAACGCGGCCTACAGGAAGACATTGCCGCGCAACTTGCCGCCAGTGGCGTCGACTTCTTTGCCGGAGGCGGAACAAAATTCTTTTTTCAGCACTCGAAAGGATCGGCGGTTCGGGAAGAAGTCCAGCGCAACTTTCGGCTCGACACTGCCAACATTACCACGCCCATCACGGACTTTTCCCGGCGGTACGGCTACCTGATGGCCCCGGATGGACTCACGCCCAAGCACCAGGGGCGCGGCGATTTCCTGGCCCAGGCCACCGCGCGCGCTTTTGAGTACCTGGGTGGCCAGGAAGCCCCCTTTTTTCTCATGATCGAGGGATCGCAAATCGATTGGGGAGGCCACGCCAATGATGCCGACTACCTCATTCAGGAACAACTGGAATTCGACGCGGTAGTGGGGCAAGCGTTGGATTTTGCCGAACAGAACGACAACACCCTGGTGCTCGTGACCGCCGACCACGAAACCGGAGGATTTACCCTCGCCAGCGAAGTCGTCCAGGACACCGCGACCGGAACCACTTCTACCGATTACAACCGCATCGCGCCGACTTTTTCTACCGGTGGCCACAGCACGACGCTGATTCCGGTATTTGCCCGCGGAAAGAGTAGCCAAAAATTTACCGGTGTCTACGAAAACACCGCGATCCACACTTATCTGCGGCAGGTCGCGCATCTGGCCAATCACTGATCCCGGTGCATTTTGAAGTCCGATTGTGGTGGCTCAAGTGGCTATTGTCTGCGCATCTCTGCCTTATCGGCCAGCAAAGCCGCTCGCTTCAACCCAAGAATCAATCACCACTGGCCCGCTTCCCCGGTTTGCGGAGCATTACCCCCCGTGCAACAAGGTCAGATTTGTACGGGCGATCAGATTGCCGAATGCCGTTTTGCGGGTCGATTCCAGGCCGGAGAGGAAAGCCGCTAGGTGCCGCGCCTTGTCGGCCCAATAGTCAGCCAACAACACATTTTGTAGCGCAGAGTTTTCGTCCAGGATCGCTGCGATGCCCCGCCCGTCGGGGGCCAGCGCGCCCAAAGCCGCCGGTTCGGGAAATTCCCCCCGGTTCATCACCAGGCGGAGCAGCATTTCGAAGCGTCCTTCCAGCGCCGCTACGTGCCACAGACTTAGCCCGGTCGCTGGATCAGTTCGGGCGACATCACTCGCTTGCAGACCATTGTTGTTCGCGGTGAGCACGCCCTGGATCTCCTCCAGGTGTTCCAGTACTGCGCGCCGGTGCAGGCGCAGCCGGGGATCGTCGGTCGTCGACTCAAACAGAAAATGCTTGGACAGGGTCTCATCGAGTTCTTGGTCCTCCATGACGGTGCCCAAGTCGGCAGTGTCAATGGCGACCGCGGCGGGCTTGGTCACCGAAGCCGCCGTAGAAGGTGGAGTGGAAGGGGCGATTTTTTGTGCCGGGGGATCGTGTTGGGGACGCAGGTGGCCGACTTGCGGATCCACCTGCTGGACCATCGGGGGCGTATTGAGAACCGAAGTGATGCCCGGGCTGCGGCCATTGCTGCCGCCCGCTGCAGGACTCCCGGGCGCGGAATCGTCGGCCAGGGGATCATCGTCTTGGAACTCGTCGGCTTCTTCCTCGGGCGGATCACCGTCAAAGGTGAGCATCTTACCGAAAAGATCGCCCGTGTCTCCGGTCAGCGCCAATGAAAGCGGCGTCTTGCCGTCCTTGTCCGCCATTTTGGGGTGGGCTCCGGCATCGACCAGAGCCGAAGCGACTTTGAGCCAGTTTTTCTCCATCGCGATCAGCAAGGCCGTTTTGCCATTGGGACCGCGTAGATTGAGCTTGATGCCGTCGATCTGGAGCATCGCCCGCACCATGTCGAGGGCCTTTTTTTCCGACCATTTGCCCCGAACTGCAATGACCAGCGCGGAGTAGCCCTGGCGATCCGGCAGATTGGGATTCGTACTCGGAACCCGGACGATTTCACTCACAAACTCTACAAGTCCCTGGCGGACCGCGTGGCGCAGACCGCAGTATTCGCCGCCGGTGACACGCACCCGCGGAATCTTGATGAGGGCCAGGAAAAGCTTGAAGTTCTCGGTGCGAATGGCCCGCTCAAACAGTTCGTGTACGTGGTGATTGACGATGCGGATGTCCGGATCGCTCAGATTGGAAAATTGATGGACTGCCTGGTAATCACCCCGGTTAAGTGCACTGATGAGGGCTCGGCCTTGATTTGACATGGAGAATTCAGATTAAGATGTTTGCAGAACACCGGCGCTGACCGCGCGGCTCAGGAACGCCTGGATCTTTTTGTGCTCGGTGTAGTTGGAAACCTGCAAGGGCGACGCCGCAATTACCTCCGGATCGGCCAGCAGATCAGACAAGCGGCTGCGCTCGATGGTATCGAGGTCGCGCGGCAACTGCCGTCCGGGCAGCCCATTGCGGTGGAAAAACGCCCACACCAGGAACTGCTCCATTTCGGGGGCGGCCTTGATCAGGAGGCGGTTCAGGAAGGTTGTGATCCGCGTCCGGAGGTTTTTTTGGCTTCGGTCCAGATACTCGATTCCGGCGTCCTTGAGCATCGAGCGCAAGGATTCGCCGGTGGGCTCCCCCACCACTAGGACTTGGTGGCGTGCCGCGTCGCGCAGTACGTGAATGGGGACCGGCGCCCCATCGGGACCGGTGACCAGTAGGGTCGTCATCGCGATCCCGCTGGGAGAAGTTCCGCTGACGATTTGCAGGGCGGGATCTTCCGCTGCGATGGGAGAATCTACCGCGTCGATCAAGCCCGTGTGCCAAAGCCGCCCAAGATTCGTCTTGCCGAGCCGGGGCAGGGCCAAAGCGGCCAGCAATTGATCGTGGGTGAGGAGGTCTGCCGGAGCGAGCGGCGGGAGATCGGTACCAAAGGTGTCGAGCAGCGCCACTGCTCCCAGCATATTGTCCACCGTCACCAGCGGAACCATTTGCTGGGCGTGGAGGTAGCCGAGACGAGGATTGTCCGAAGCCGGCAGCCCCCGCTCCGAAGCCCGGACAAATGCCTTGTCGATTTGGTCGGTGGTCAGCAGGTCGTCGTCCCGCTGGGAGAGCGGCGTCCCGGAAAAATGCGCCCTTAGCCGAGCGCAGAAAACCGCTTGTAGGTTGAGGTTTTTGCCCGAAGCCACATCTTCGCTGTTCAGCAGATCGGCGAGGTAGGGCATGTCGGAATTGATTGTGCCTTCGTTGAGTTGGGGACGCATCACGCGCAGCGATTCAAACGCGGCCTTGAGCCGCGTGTACAGATTGACCTTGCCCAGCCCGAGGGTAAGCCGCACCATGTCACGGTACAGGATCTCGACGATGTTGGTGCCGAGGTGGCGTTCTGGACGGTAATCGTCTTTGGAAATGGCGATTTTGGGTGGGTTGCTCCAATCCTCACTCAGGTCGTAGCCTTGGCTTTCGTGGGTGAGGCGGGTACGGGGTCGACCCAGGACCGCCATTTTGAAGTAATAAATGTTGCGGCGCATGGAACCGCCGGCCATGTTGTAAAACTCCTCATCGACCTCCGTGAACAACTCCGGGTACTTGCCTTCCTTGTTGGCGGCCGAGTCCGGATTGGTCATTTCGTCGTAGAGCTTGTTGTAGCGGGAAATGATGTAGGTGGCGTCGAGCACATTTTCCCACCGGTCGATGTAGTGGCGTTGCGAAGTGGGCACGCGCGGGGTTCCCAAGCCCCGAATCATGTGCAGAAAGCGGGTAAAGCTGTCGGGATCGGCTTCCCATTGGTCGCGCTTGCTTTCGAAGAGGATTTTGATCGGTAGGCCGGTCAGCATTTGGCACCAGCGGTGTTGCCAGTCGTCCTGGATCATGTCCTGGATGATGTTGGGGAGGATGCGGTCGTTGGCGGAGGCGGAAAGCGAATGGGTCGCAACGCCGTCCTGCTGCATGTTGCCATCGAGGTAGCAGAAGAATCCCGGTTTGCGGTCCCGGTTGTCAAAGACAAAGCTCATCCCGCCCGAGCCGTAGACGCGGCAGTGGGTATTTTCCCCATTGAATACCTGCAAAACCGGGTGCAAGGCGGTATCAGAGCCTTCCTTGCCTTTGTTGTATTCTTCCAGGTGGGCGACCCGGCCTTCCTGCCAGATGCGCGGCAGCAGACCAAGCTGGGATTTGATGGGCATGAAAGCCGCTTCCTTCGAGAGGCCTTCCACTTGGGCGATTTTCAGGATGGTTTCGACCACTTCCCGGGTATTGGCATCGCTGAAGATGGCCTCGGTTTCGGTCAGGCCGTCTTCATCGGTGACTTTTTCCAGGCGCACCGCGCCGATTTCTTCGAAGGCGATGCGGGGTATGCCATTGACCTCCCGGTAGGCATTGCCGACCACCGCTTTCAGGGCGGCGATGGAGGTGAGGTTCATGCTGCCGGAAGCGAGGCGCTCATTGATCTGCGTGTAGAGATCGGGGTTTGCCGCAACATCGAGCACGGTTTCGAAGAGCAATTCATTGATGTCGCGGTCGGCGCAGTTCATGGCAATGGCTCCATCCGGGTGCAATATCTCCCCGATGAGTCGCCCGAGGAAGGACTTGCCGCTCCCGTGCTTGCCAATGTAAAATTGGATGCGGCGCTGGTTTTCGACTTGCATCAGTTGCAGCGTCTCGTAGAACAGCGGCAGCATGGAGGGGGTGGGAAGGTAGCGGTACAGCAGTCCGATGACCTCGGCGTAGGGCCGTTTTGACCACAGGATGATCGGGTGCTCCTCATCTTCCAAGGCTTCGAGGCGGTAGGCATCGTCCTGCGAAGTTCCCGCCGGGTTGGGGGCCATGATGGGCAAGGGGCGTCCGGGGATGCCGACCACTATTTTGTTGAATCCAAGCCCTTCCAGCTCGGCTTCTGTCCATTTATTCGTGTATCCTTCCAGCACTTCGTTTCCGTATTGTTGGTCAACCTAATCTTATCAAAATAAACTAATTTTTCGGATTTTGTTCCGACATCCGGGAATTGTGGGCGGAGGAAAATAATTCAAGGATGGGAAAATCCTTGCGGGCAGGCCGCGCGCATCCCCACAATATTTTGCAAGTTGCTCCGGCCTGCGTTGGTGACGGGACGATCTTCCCGCCCCGGGGAGTTGTTCTTCGGTGCAGTACCAATGATCTTTTTGTAATTTGCGGCATGTCCGAGTCGCCCCACTACGATTACCTGGCGGAAATGACTGCCGAAGACTTTAAGCGGGTCTACAAAAAGATCAATGTCTGGCGCTATGTTCCCTGGATCCTCCGGCTGGGAATGCTGGTAGTTTTGGGGCTTTCGCTGCTGTATATCCGGCAGACGGACGCGGGACCACTGACTTACGTGATGGTGCTGCTTATTTTTGGCGTGGGCCAGGGGATGGCCGAGGTGGGGATTCGGTTTTTTATGCGGAATCTCCGGTTTGATTTGCGCAACCGGCAAAAGCGGGTGGTGGAGGGGGAAGTGCAGGAGGTCCGGCGCAAAAACAAGTCCGCCACGAATTCGGGGACGCTGTACACCTATTGGTGGGAGATCGGCGGAGAAGAATTCCGGATCGAGCGGGCCGAGTTTGAGCGGGTGTCGGCGGGCGAATACGTGCGGCTGGAAATATTGCCCGTCACCGGGATCACTTTTGGGGTTGCGGTGCTGCCTTTTCCGGAAGCGGATGCATCTTCTTTTCCATAAAAAAGGGGTTGCCGCCAAGCTACAACCCCTTTTTGTCGTGTGTGGTGGTATTTAGACCGTTTTCCGGGCGAGGTAGAAGTCCACTTTCTCGACCGAATCGTCGGCGATGCGGGCGTCCATTTCGTCCAGGGTTTTGGGCGGGGGTACGATGACCTGATCGCCTTTCTGCCAGTTCAGCGGCAGGGCGACGGCGTTTTGATCGGCAAATTGAAGGGCATCGAGCACGCGCACGATCTCGTCCATGTTGCGGCCCACATTGAGCGGGTAGTACATGATGAGGCGCACCTTGCGGGCTGGGTCAATGAAAAATACCGCCCGCACTGCTGCGGTGGTGCTTTCGTTGGGCTGCAACATGCCGTAGAGCTTCGCCACTTTCATGTCCAGATCGGCGATGATCGGGAAGGAAAGGTAGACGCCGGTGTTTTCCCGGACATTGTTCACCCAGGCGAGGTGAGAGTGGATGCTGTCGATGCTGATCCCAATCAGCTTGGTGTCGCGGGCGTCAAAATCGGCTTTGCGCTGGGCAAATCCGCTCAATTCAGTGGTGCAAACCGGAGTGAAGTCCGCCGGATGCGAGAAGAGGATGGTCCAACTGTCCTTGGCCCATTCGGAGAATTTAAGGTTACCGATGGTCGTGTTGGCCTCGAAGTCCGGCGCGGTATCGCCGATGCGAGGCATCGTGGTCGGTGATTCTTCCATTTTTTTGATTCTTTAATTTTAGGGCAATGATGTCATTTTTCTGAAAAAGTGTCCGCACAATTGCGGCTTGGCAAAGATAGGCGGACCGGAGATTTTTGGGCGAGGAGGAAGCGTCACCTGGGTTACATTTGGGATTTGCACCGATGGCTTTGTGCGGGATGGATGACTGTGATGCGAGGGTCGGAAATACGCGCTTGCGTATTGCACCGCTTTGCATCGGATGTCTTATTTTGGGAGTATGAACCGATTTTTGTCTCGCTTTCCCCTCAACCGTTTGCGCCACCCGGCATTTTGGGTGGCATTGGGGCTGTTGATCCTCAATGATGGGTGGCTGAAATCGGCGCTGCACAATGGTTTTACCGGTAAGTTGTCGGACTTTGCGGGATTGTTTGCTTTTGCCGTCGTCGCCCGGGTGGTGTTTTTCCGCCGTCCCGGCGCCGCGGTTGCGGTGAGCGGTCTGTTGTTCATTGGCTGGAAAATGCCCCTCGCGACGCCCCTGTTGGAGGCCTGGAATGGGCTGGGAATTCTACCGCTGCACCGTGTGCTGGATCCCACGGACCTCTGGGCTTTGTTGGTACTGCCGCTGGCCGCTCGGCTCCCGCCACCGCGGGCCCGCTCTCCCCGACCGCTGGCGGAATTTGCTCTTCTGGGGGGCGCGCTGCTGGCGTTTGTGGCCACGAGTTACCGGGCGGAATTTGACTACGAGGCAGTGTACGAATTCGGGATGCCAGCCGAAGAACTGGTGCGCCGCCTCAACCAGATCAATCGGGAGGAGCAGCTCCCCAATCTTCCGTTGAGCACGAACCACCGCAATGCGAATGCCTTCGATACGGAGGAGGGGGACCGCTACTATTACCACCACAATGGCCGCGCACTGGAGGCGTCGGATACGGTAGTCATCGAGTACATTGATCGGGCGACCGATGAGGTGGATTCGACCGGATACCGCCTGGAAGAATACGTGACCTATGCGCGCGACACGCACTACGTGAGCCCGGAAGGCATTTTCGAATTTTCGTTTTCCGTTCCCGATGCCCGGGGAAAAACATTGATCGGGAAGGATTGCGCCCATTTGCCGGCCCGTTTGCGGCTGATCGCGGACGGAGCGACCTGCAAATTGGAGCTGCGGCAGGTATTGGTCCGCGATTGTGAGGCGTTGTTCAATGAAATCGGTGACCGCTCGGTGGTGGAATTTGTCCAGGACAATTTCCGCCGGGGATTGGTCGAGCGAGTTGCTGATTTTTGATGTCCGATTTCCGATTGGCGCGTCCTGGACGCGCAACTTTCGATCACGTAGTTTGGGGAGCTTAAATCCAAGTTTTCCGGTAGTGGTATGGAATCACCACGGTGGCGTAGCAATTGAAAATTCTCTCATTGAAAATCGAAAATTCCCATCTCAGCTTTCGCGTAGCGGTGTGGAATCACTATGTTGGCGTAACAATTGAACATTCTCTCATTGAAAATTGAAAATTCTCACTCCAGGTCCCATTCCCAGAGTTGGTAGATGGACTCCGAGGGAGCGGGATGGCCGTGGACGCGGAGGGTGGCGAGTATGTGGCCCCGGTGGTGGGCTTCGTGGGCCAGCATGTAGCCAAGAAAGGTCACGGGGTGACCGCGGTAGTGGGGAATTGCGCCGGTTTGGGCGACTTGTTCCAGGAATTTGCCGACGGCCCGACCGGAAGTTTGCAGGGCGGTACGGAGCTGAGGGACGGTCATGCTGGCTTTGCGGTCGATTTTGGATACGGAAGCGGGCATTTCTCCATCGGCTCCCAACCAGCGCCGTCGGACATTGTGCAGGTGGATGACCGTCAGCCCGATGCTGCGGACACGCGGTGCATAGCGGAGTTTTAAGTCTTCGTCCCGCAGCAAGTCAAACAGGTGCTCGGTGACCCGCAGATTGGTGTTCCAGGCTTCGAGGAGGGAAGCTTTCATGAGGTGCTTATTCGACTACGGCGAGGATACCGCAGAAGTCGCCCCCGCTGCCGAACCGGTCCAGTTCCGGCAGATAAAATTCGGAGATGGTGCCATCCAGGTAAAGGGCATCGGGGCAGTCGAGCCGCTCGCGAAACAGACTGGCAAAGTCAAAAAAGTTGACCCGCGTATTTGAAAGGGCAAAGTGGATGCGGCCCCGCCGGTCCACGCCGACACCATTGCGGATATGGAGATTCGAGGACCCGGCGCGGAATGCAGGGTGGAGCCGACCGTCGTGGACGAGCAGCGGTCCAGATTGCGTCGCGATGGTGGGGTGCCGGTCTCCCTGGGCAAATTGTTCGGTTTCCATGACCCCGGCCCCTTCCGCACCGAGGATAAATACGCCGTTTGGTTTCAGGTGGAAGTTGCCGGCGCCGTCGCGGAGGTTGAGTTTTTTCAGCTCTTGCCCATTTTCGATGTGGAGGCCTCCGGGGGTATGGTCTTCGGAAAATATGCCTGCGTTGGTGGCAAAGCGCAATTGCTTGCCTTCTTTGGCGAGTGCATCTTGCAGTGTGGCAAAATCGCGGTAGGGCCGACCGGCCTCGTCTTTCCAGTACAGCCGCAATTCCTGCGCTCCCGGATCGACCGTGAGCACGTCGAAGAATTGGTCCCGGAACGTGATGGTGCGCGCGTCGAGCACCTGGGCGCCATCCGGGAGGGCCCGGCGGTTTTGCTGGCTTTGGTACAACCCGTATCCGCCTACAGAGCAGGATACGAGTAAGCCAATGGCGATCAGGATCTTACGTTGGTTGCGCACTGCGTTTAGAGGTTGATTTCAATACTGAATCTAACATTTTTGTCAGGGGAGTACAAGTATTCTAACGACGGGAAGCGGTAAGCGGTTTAAGCTCAGGGGGAAGAAATCTTTGCGGTAGTGGGCGAAGGCGGGTACGGATTTGGGTATTTTGGGCGGCGACGTTGTCTTTGCCGGTGTGGGGTTCTCAAATTTAAATTTAAACCGCCTCTTAGTTCTACTTTGTCAGGTTTGTATTTCTGCCCAATCTTTCTCATTTGAGTTATCGCGACGCGCGACAAAGGAGCAAGGAGCAGATCGCGAGGAATACGCAGTGATCTTTCCCCGTGCGGCTTCCCGCTGTGACTTCCCCGTGCAATTCCAAATCAAGAAACCCACGACGTAAAAGATGCCT
>JBCCQH010000165.1:0-10555 GCA_039024435.1 Bacteroidota bacterium | reverse complement strand
TGTGATTTTGCTATGGCATCTTTTTCCGCCTCTCTTCAGCTATTTTCTCGCCCATAGCTTTGGCTATGGACTCCAAAATGAGCTTTGAGAGACAAAAAAATCTGCGATAGCAAATTTCACAAACCAATTTTAAACCGCCTCCAAGATAAGGATTTGGGGGACACGATTTGCCCAAAAGTGGAGGTATTTTTGTGGGGCAATATTATCGCCGCCCGGGGAAGGACGGTGAACGGGTGGACGGTACGGGTCGACAGCACGGGTCGACAGCACGGGAGGACGGTACGGGAGGACGGTACGGGAGGACGGTACGGGAGGACGGTACGGAAAAAAGCATATTCCCATTGGCGACGACCGCTAAGTGGATGCGATCCCGCTGGATAAGCCGTGATCTTGCCGGGGATGGGTTGCCCCACCGGTGATCGATTGCGCGCGCAAATTACTGCCCCAAACGCTCCCCTCAGGCCGAGGGAACCGGCTCGGCGTAGATTTTTTTCATGAGATTCTTGCCCAGCAAGGCGGAGGTGGTCAGCATCCCAGCAAACAGCGCCCCGCCGACGCCCGCGGTCACGATGTCTTGCCCGGTCAGCCAAAAGCCCTTGATCGGCGTGCGGGGCTTGAGGAATTTTTGCGTGTACCGGTCCGGCGTGTGGTCCAGTCCGTACAACTCACCTGTCTTGTAGTTGCAAAAATGCTTGGTGGTGAGCGCGGTGGACAATTCGTAGTGGTCGATGCGGTCGCGCAGGTGGGGCAAATGCACGAATAAGTGCTCCAACAGGCGCTGGGCGATCTTTTCCTTCAATTCCTCGTACTCCCCGCCCCGCTTCATCCAGCGGCTTCCCTCCCACTGGGCGACGGTATCGTAGGGCAGCAGGGTAATGATGTCGATGGTGCTCCGGCCGGGGTAGCGCTCGGTCCAAGTCGGGTCCTTCGCCGAGGGAAAAGAGACGTAGACCACCGGAAATGGCGCGTTGTGGTCGTTGAGGTAACGTTCCACGCAGCCGTCGTGGTCCAGGTCGTCCGGGTAGATCCAGAAATTTGTTTTGGGAAGCTGCAATTCCGGCGGCTCCCCGGTCAGTCCGACGTAGAGGCAGGCGTGGGCCACCGAGGGCCGGACCTTGGAGAGATTTTTGAAGAGGCCGTGCTTTTGCGCCATCTTTTTGGGCAATAGTTTCTCGTAGGTGTTGAAGACGCCGGTTCCGCTGATGACGATGTCCGCCGGGAAGAATTCGCCGTCGGCTAGGCGGACGCCCTGGACGCGGTTGTTTTTGATGACGACTTCGGCGACCTCCGCGTTGGTGATGATGGTGCCGCCCGCCGCCTCGATGACCGGGTCGATGGTTTCCAAGATCCGGGCCGATCCTCCAATCGGGAAATTGCCGCCGTTGAAGTAGTGTTTCGCGACCGAGGCGTGCATCGCAAAACTGCTTTGGCGCGGGGGCAACCCGTAGTCGCCGTACTGACCGGTGAGCACCTTGATCAGGTCTTCGTTATCGGTGAGTTCCCGCAGCACCTCGTAGGTAGTCCGGGTAGCGTGACGCAGGTGGGCTTTTTGCATGCTTCCGCCCATCAATCCGCCCACCAGACTGGGCAGCGCCTTGGCGACGTAGTATTTGCCGGCGGTCCGCGAGGATGCAAACACCCGGTCCACGTAGGCATCGATGGCGGCTTTTTCCCCGGGGAAGTAGCCGTACATCCGCTCCTTGAAATTGTCCACGCCCTTGACCAGGTCATAGGCCTTGTCCCCGATGTAGATGCGGTCGTAGACCTCGCCCATATCGGCCCATTTCAGCTTACCGTCGGTGATGTAGTCAAACAGGCGCCGGATCGCACTGTTGGGACGCCCCACTTCCCCGATGTAGTGGATGCCGACATCCCACTCGTAACCCCGGCGCTTAAAGACGTGGGTGAAGCCACCGGCGGTGTAGTGGCGTTCGAGGATGAGGACTTTTTTGCCTTCTTTGGCGAGGAGGGCCCCCGCACACAAGCAACCGATTCCACTCCCGATGAGGATGGCATCGTACACTTTGCGGATTTCGGGGCGTTTTTTATAGGACTGAACCATGGGGATTGGGGTATAATGCGTGCATTTAATTTAGCAAAAATAAATGCACATCGGAATTTTGTGGCGGGCAAAGCCCATTCCGCGCGGGTTTTCCGCGCAAATCAGCGTGCAAAGTCGCGATCTATTGCCAAAAGTATTATTTTACTTGCATGCAAGATCGAGTCCCGCCGGAGCGCGAGCCGGAAGCCGAAAAGGACAAACTTGACCCGGTCCACCACCGCACCAAAAAGGAAAACGGCCCCGGTTCGCCCCCCAGTCTCCCCAATTCGGGTCCGACCCGGATGGACCGCTCATCCCCCATGCAGCGCAAACTGAGCCGCTTGCAAAACCTCGCAAACCAAAGCCCCAAGTTGCGCCGGGTGGAACAATTGCGCCGCACCGTCAGTCAGCGACCGCCCCAGCCGGTGGCCCAGATGATGATGTCCGCAGCGGGGAGTTTGGGGCGAAGCTTGGTGTCGGGCGGCGGGGGCGGATCCCGCCGCGCCTTCAGCATCATCGCCACTTCCGGCGGTGGATTCGAGGTGGACATGAGCAAAGACGAGGGCCACGCGGAGGAGCGCCACATCGGGTTGCCCTGGGAAGCGCTGTTGAAACGCACCCAAGAGCAAGGCGTGTCGGCCACCTCATTTCCCAGTCCGGAGGTCGCGGCCACTGCCCTCAATTCGTTGGTCGCCAATAGTGGCAACCAAAAAAAGATCGAAGACCTGGAAGTGGGCAAGCGGGTGGTGCTCTCGGTGATCGGATCGAGCATCAACGGCTACGGCTTTCTGGATGCAAAGTCCCCGGTCGTCGGAATCAACACGATCAAGGCCGTCATCATGAAGAATGATGCGGGACCGTTTATCCTGACCGCCTACCCAGTGGCCACCGATGGGCGCGTCGTCGAGGAAGGCTACGAAGAAGAAGCCGGTCCGAAATAGAAATTAAGGCGCCACCTCAATACAACACCTGCACATTCACCACTGTGATCGGCTGCGGGATGCAACGCGGACGGCCCATCGGGGTATCCGCCGCCAGGAAGTCAATGTAGGTATTCGGCGTACGGCCGTCCCCCAATTGGAAGCCGGAGACCGATTGCGGGGTATCGTAATCCGGATGGAGGTAACGGACGCTCGCATCAAAAATGAAACCGGCCGGATCGCGGAACTGCTCGGGGTCTTCGTAGTCTCCCTCGTAGGGCAGGTAGGCCACCGCATGGTAACCGAAAAATGCGCCTTCCTTGTCGGTGACGCCGGGAATCCGGGCCCCCGGCGGGTGGCCGAGGGGCAGGATCGGCGCGCCCAACTGGAACTTGTTGTCCTCAAAGTGAGTGGAATCGCTCGAATCGATGTCCGGCTTTGCCTGGAGCTTGCCCACCCGCATGTTGCAGCCGATCATGTTCGCGAAGGTGGCGACGGCCACCGCCAGATCGAGGCAGTTCACCTTTTCCCCCAGGCCCCCAAAGCCCAGGATGCGCTCCACGAAGCGATTGAAACGAAAATACACCAGATTCGGATCCTCTTCTACCTCCCGGGAGCGGCCCGATTGGCGGCTGACCTTGCTGTACTTCGTGCTGGTGTAGTACGGGTTGGGGTGGTACACGAAGCCCCCCATGAATCCGATCTTGTCGGCGATCATGGTCCCCGCCTCGATATCGTTCTGGGCGCCGGCCGCCAGATTGCAAGCCATTTCCAGGCCGAACGACCACAGCGGCATCGGGTAGGGCGGACCGTCCCAATAGTCGGCAAACTCGTCCGGCGTCCAGGGCAGCTTGGGATAGGACATCGTCGCGCAGACCCGGTGCCGGGACATCTGAAAGTGCTCGATTTGGTGCAGGGGCAGGTTGTCGAGGGTAGTCTTGATCGTATACCACGCCTCCTGCCAGGCAATTTCTCCCCGGGGAGCCTCGACCGTTTTGTCTTCCATCCGGTATTCCCAGCGCAGATTGACGTCGTACACCCCAATGCCGTAGTTCGGAAACTGGGGGTTAGATAGTTTAAACGGAATGGCGGCGTGGCGGCGGCGGTAAGCCGACATTCCCCCCGCATCGATGAACACCGTCGTAGGGAGAATTTCGCCCAGGGCATCCCGGCCCGCGTAGCGGTTGCTGATCTCCTGCTTGATCGTATCCATCGGGTCGTGATCGACCGGATAGGCCCGCACCTGGATGCGGAGATTGGGGTCACTGCACTGGAAACGGGCCCGGACTGTGAGCTTGCCCTCGCGAATGGCTTCCTCGGTATCCAAGATGGAATAGGCGACCATTTGCCGGTACTCCGGTTCCCATTTCGTAGCGCTGGTCTGGATGGGAATGGCACTGTTCGAGCAGTCAGAGCCTTCCCAGGCAAACTCGATGTCCAGCAGGTGGATCAGGGGGAGCAGCCCGGCGGCTTCTTTTTCGGCTTGGTGGAAGACTCCAGGGGCGATGCTTTCCAGAAAGCCCTTCTTGGGAGCGTCATCTTGTGCGTCGTTTTGCATAGTTGGACAAAGTTAGTTGCTGTATGTCTTAGTAAAATTACACCAATGGTGTAAATAATGTGCATCGGCACCGAACGGTCCTCCGACTCAGCGGCAGGCCAATGGTCCACGGCACCGGTCAATTTCCCTCCTGCGGTATACTTCGACCGCAACTCGCTCGGAAGATTCATCTCCCTCGACGAGCAAGAAGGCATGGAACCGCACACAGACGCGAGCGAACCACCCCAAAATCAGCAAACCCGACCGGAAGCTCAGAGGCGGTTTAAAATTGGTTTGTGAAGTTTGCGAGCGCAGATTTTTTTGTCCATCGAAGCTCATTTTGGCGTCCATCGCCCGAGCTAGCGGCGGGAAAATAGCGGAAGAGGGGCGGAAAAAGATGCCACAGCAAAATTGCAGAATTAGATTTAAACCGCCTTTCCGGCAAATTTACCCCCGCGCAACCAAAGATTCCCGCAATTTGTCTTTCAACAATAAATTGGTATCTTGATTACAGGAATATAATCGGAAAGGCGCCACAGGGCACCCATCCGGAATCTATGGAACCACAAGTTTAAATAATCGGGCTACCGAATTGGTAGCGTAGCCCTTGAAGGACGCGAAATTGAATTGTCATGAAAATGATTGCAAAATTACTGTGCCTCGGTGCAGCGATGGGGCTGTCGTTGGTGCCCGCTTGGGGACAGCAGACCCACGAAGGTCACGAAAGCCACCACGGCCACGAGGACCACACCAAACACTTTGAACGGGCGACCGACTTGCAGTATATGGAGGAAATGCGCGCCTTCCGCAGCCGCAGTGTCGACGGCCCCGAATCGGAATTGGGATCCTGGGAAACCGTCATCCCCAAAGCCGAGGGGGCCGCCATCGAACGCATCCTCGGGATGCAGACGGTTCACAATTTGTTGTTGCCCTCCGGTAAAGTCCTGATGGTCAGCGGGAGTAGTTGGCGGAATTTCAAGAACATTCAGACCTTTCCCGACTACACGGACCCGATCACCGCAATGGGCCTGTTCAATATGTACGACGATCCCTTCCGCAACAGCCGCTTCGTGAACGCGCAGGTCCCCAATTTCCGCAAGGAAAACTATTACGACCTGGTGAACAACGCCGCGATTTACGATCCGGTAGAGAATACATTTTACCGCATCCCCCATCCGGTACCGGTCGATGAACCGAGAGATTCCAACGGAGTGGCGCAACGCTTTGTCCCATCGGACATGTTTTGTACCGGACACCTGCAATTGCCCAACGGCAATCCGCTCTTTGTCGGCGGGACGCAGTACTACTTTCCCTACCGGACGGGGCACAACAGCACCTTCATCTTTGACTGGAAAAAAGAGCTGGGAATCGATTGGCGGCAGGTCGACTGGCGGGTCATGCCCACTTCAGAATACGCGCCGAGCTATCCTTGGGAGTTCTCCGGCTTCCTGAAGCGGGGCCGTTGGTATCCGTCCCTGGTCCCCTTGCTGGACGGCCGCATTGTGGTTTTCAGCGGATTTGTGGGTTTTGACGAAGGCTTTCCGCGCATGTACCGTTTCCAAATCAATCCCTACATCGAGTTTTTCAACCCCGCCGCCTACCGGCGCGATGCCCCGCAAGAAGCCTGGAAAGTGGTCGACGCCAAGACCCTCCCCAATGGGCCATTTACCACCGAGATCAATCCTGGTTTCGTCCCGCCCCCCTGCTACGACGTAGAATTTCAAGCCTACTGGGAATCGCGGTCCTGCGACAACGATTTCCCCCTGCCCTGCGAATGCGGAGACGAGTGCATCAACGACAACAAGTTTGACGCCTTCAAGCTCTACCCGAACAACTATCTTCTGAGCAAAAACCGCATCTTCCTGAGCCGGGAAGGCGATTGGGTAAGCTTGCGGACCGGCGACACCAAGTTCATGCGCCGCACCAAGCACACCTATTTCATGGAATTCAACGAAGATAAAAAGAATCCCAAAGTGAGCTTTTCATTGGGCCCGGACCGTCCGGATACGATTACTTCGTACGGGACTTCCTACGTGGACCCCAACACCGGCAGTGTGACCATTCTGGGGGGACAGCCGACCTCCCCGGGGACTTTGCTGCCACTGGACAGTAAAAATCCCACCCAATTTGCCGGCGGCCTGGGCAGCCGGAAAAAAGAGGACTACAACTTTTCCGGAGATGACGTCACCAATGGCGTTTGGCGACTGGAAAAGGACTTTTTGGGGACGCATTTTGAGGATAACCGCACCATGCTGACCGCAATTTTACTTCCGACCCGGCAGGTTCTGGTCATCAACGGGGGCAACTACGATTTCTACGGGCCAGTTTTCTTCCCGATTCTCATGACCCCAGTGTTTGCAAATGGCAAATTTGTCCGCTACGACCGCCGACGCCTGGCGCCGGCGGTGGAACCCCGGCTCTATCACAACGGGGCGATGCTGCTGCCCGATGGCCGCGTAATTGTCTCCGGGGGCAACAGTGCCCGGGCATCGGTGAGCCAAGAATTTCCAAAGCCGCCGCCTAACCGCGGGC
Organism: Bacteroidota bacterium; assembly: GCA_039024435.1. GTDB lineage: Bacteria > Bacteroidota > Bacteroidia > J057 > JADKCL01 > JBCCQH01. Next base: position 3,525 of record JBCCQH010000165.1, on the reverse strand, counting down.
CGGGCCAGCCCAAACCAGATCTGGACTTGGTGGACGTCAACATGTACTTCTTCCGGGACGGACAGATGGCCCGGGCCTTGCCGGGCATGCAGGTGACCCCGACAGAAAACTGGACGGCGGAGATATTTTCGCCGCCCTACCGGTACATCGATCCGGGGCGTGAGCTGAAACTATCTGGCTTCCGCGACGTCAACAATCCCAGCAACTCCGATTTCTATCGCAAGTTGCACGGTAAAGATTTCTACCTTTTGCGCGGCAACCGCACCTACAGCATGGTTGTGGATGGCCTGCCTCCCACCCCGGGCGATGCTCCAGAAAAGGTCGTTTTGATCAAGTTGCCTTCCTTCACCCACAATTGGGACAACGGGCAGATGTTCATCGACCTGAAGATATTGCCCCCCGAGAAAGAGGAGTCGCGTCCGCCCAATTCGGTGGTGTTTACTACCCCGGACATGCAGGATGCCTTGATTCCGCCGGGTTTCTTCATGCTGTTTTACGTGGATTCCAAAGGCAAACCTTCGGCTTCGCAGATGGTGCGCTTTGATGACCTCGCCGCCAACCCATTGGAATAAAGGCGAGATGCGCCAGCAACCTTACTGCTTGATAAACGCGTGCACCTCCACCTCGGCCTCGGTCCGCACCAACAGCCAGTATTTCCCCGCCGCCAATTTGCCGAGCGAAATGTGCGAAACGGCGGCGGGGAAAGACCGCACAATTTGCCCGTTCAGGTCGTAAACTTCGACGCCGGTCACCAACGGGGCCACCTCCGTACGGTAGTCCAGTTGCACGACATCGGTCGCGGGACTGGGGTACACCGCCGTAACCGCAACCGCCGCCGGATCCATCGCCGTCACATTGTCCACCGAAATGGGAAACGATACCGAGTTGACCGGGGCCAAGCCATCGGTTTCCGCCACAAAGAAGGTGACCTCACCGACCATGCCGTTCGGAAACTCGCCGCCGGTGTAAGGCAGGTGATTCAACAGGATGAATTGAGATAGCACAAAGGTGATCGTATTTCCCACTGGAACCGCTTGCCCGTCCGCATCGATCCGCACCGGACTGAGCCCATTGTAGCTTAGGTAAAAAGCGACTTCGTCAGAATTGGCGGTGTCGCCGACGTTCTCGGCTGTGGCCGTTAGGTTGATCGGCTGGGTCAAGGGTACCGCCGTGGTGAATCCCCCGAGTTGGGGATTGATCCGGAAAGCAGCGGTATTGGGCGCGATGAAGAAGATGGATTTTTGCTTCTTGACCGATTCTATCTGGACGTTGCCCGGCCCAATCGCGCGGGTCGGCCAAATCAGGACGTCATTGTTGCCGGGGGAAAATTGGGCGCCGGGAAAATGGTGTCCGCTTTTCGTCCACAACACGCTGTCTCCCGGGGCGATGGTCCCTAGGTTGACGTTGCTTTCGATCAGCACCGCCGGTCCATTGCCGACGGCGAAGTAGATATCGAGGGGAGCGGTCAGCGGGCTCTGGCCGGTATTGATGAGGTGGCCGGAGACGGTATAGGCGTTTCCCTGTACGATGAGCGACGGGAAACCATTGAGATGGGAAAATCCGATGCGTGCCTGTCCGAGGGCACCCAGGCTGACCAGAAGGAAAACGGCAATGATGGATAGACGTCGGTGCATTCCAAATAGTGATTGATCGATTTATGCCATACATTTCACGCCAAGGCCAAGGAGAAACTGTACGCAGTACAAGATCAAATTGTCCCAGCTTTTTCGCACGATCAATCGGTAGATGATTTTGGACTTCTTTCAACGTCAAGGCACAAGGCCTAAGCAAACGGGTGAGTAGTTGATTGATCGCTAAACCTAACACTTGCGGTTTATCGCCCCGAAAATGGTTAGCGAAAGCCGCCCGAAGCAAACGCGTGGCTCCGGTGAAAAAGGCAGAGCAAATTCAATTCGGTAATTCTGACGGCAGAAATCTCGAATCAATTTTGCGCCACCGCTAAACCAAATATAGATATTTTTTCGATCAGTTTAGTTGACTTTGTCTCTGAGGGCAAACGACACTTTTGCATCCGGGCTAATTGTGCGGAAAAATTCCCACGGTACTGCAATATCCAGTAGTCTGACCGGTACGAAGGGCATCGCAAGCGCGTGGGTAAGCGAGGTTTTTGCAGGCCTTGGCATTTTTGTCGTCCCCTCACCCGAGGGCCCCCGCGTGCAAAACCAATCCCGGCCTTGAAGGCGGCGATTTACTGAAGGATTGCCTTCGCTACGACAGACCGCAATCCTGGTGCAACCCTGCCCCGGATCCGGCGTAGCTAAATAAAATTCCCATCGCATTGACCGCTACCGCACATATCCGCCAAGTCGGCAATAACCTTGCGCATTCTCCGCTGAACTTTCGCAATGTCGTACTCCACTCTCGGGTCACCGCTTTTGACCGGCGTGAGGCCGATTCGGGCCTTTCTCTGAAGCTGGCCCTCACCGGCACGGAAAATTATACCATCGGGCACCTCACCCACCGGATTCGCCCGGGCTACTTCCTGCTGGTCAATGAACACCAACAATTTCACTGTCAGGTCCGGGCGCGGGAAGCCGTAGAAGGCATCTGCATCTACCTCGATCCCGAGCTGGTCCAGGAGATTTACCACAGCGGTCAACTCGGACACGATGGCCTTTTGGAAAATCCCCGTCCGGGTAGCAATCTTTCGTTCCTGGAAAAAATATACAGCCTGGGGGAGAATGCGTTGGGGAAATATTTGCAGAAAACCATCCCTTTCCTACGCACCCAGCGGATGCAGAAACTGAACGGTCTGAGCACCTTTCTTACCGAACTCGCCGAGCACCTGGTCTTGAGCCAGCGCGAGATCGACCAGCTTCTCGGCAATCTGGAAATGGAACGGCCCGCCACACGGCAGGAGGTCTACCGGCGTGTGAGCATTGCACGGAATTACATTGAGGCGCACTTCTTGGAAGACATTGCCCTTGATGATCTGGCCGAGCTTTCCTGCCTCTCGAAATACCACTTTCTCCGCTGCTTCAAGCAAGTCTACGGCCGCTCACCCTACCAGTACGTGCTGGCCCGCCGGATCGAGAAAGGGCAAGAACTGCTGACCACTACCGATCACAACCTGACCGAAATCGCTTACCAGACTGGATTTACGGATCGCCGCGCCTTCAACAAGGCATTTCGCAAGACCACCGGCACCTCGCCCCGGGAATACCGGGAAATGAACTAATTGGGTCGCCGCCGCTGGCCCAATTTACTTTTCGGTTGAATGACTATCCGCTTCTTTGCCACACGTGGTATTTGTTCCAATGCCGGAGCGAATTGCCCAGGATGGTCGCAAATCGGGTTTCCCCTTCGTAACGTCGGTTCAGCTTGTAGCAGAATTCATCCAGGTAATTCTGCAAGTACTTTTCGCTCACACCGTGGAATATCCCCGAGAGGTTGCGCTTCACGTTGGTGACCGAAATGTGTACCCAGGGCAGCAATTTGACCGCCTTTTTGCCTTGGGCCCGCACCGGGAGGTGCCTCGCAAACCGGTCCTTCAACTGGTTGTAG
>JBCCQH010000164.1:0-10572 GCA_039024435.1 Bacteroidota bacterium | reverse complement strand
TAATTCTGCGATTTTGCTATGGCATCTTTTTCCGCCCCTCTTCAGCTATTTTCTCGCCCATAGCTTTGGCTATGGACTCCAAAATGAGCTTCGATGGACAAAAAAATCTGCACTAGCAAATTTCACAAACCAATTTTAAACAGCCTCTAAAACTCCACTCGGTATTGCGCCACCGGGAAAAAGCCCAATTGATAGTTGGTCCGCAAGGTGTTCGTTGTTTGGTCGTAGATGATGTTCAATGGATTGGTGGTGTTGAAAATATTCGAAATGTCAATCGCGACTTCCTGACTGACCTTGCGGCTGTTGACCCGCACCTTGGTGCGGATATCGGCGCGGAAATACGGTTTGAGCCGTTCGCCGAAGGCCAGATCTTCGCGGTACACCGCAAATACGGACGTGGCACTGGCCACCGGATCAATCGGCGTATAACGGCGCCCCCCCGCCGTCGCCACCCGGCCATCAAAGCCCAACCGCACGCGCTTCTTTTTCCCGACCGCCTTTTCGTAGCCGCCCAGCAAGGTAGCGGTATAGTTGTTGCTGAATGCGGTATTCCGCTCGATGCCGTCGCTCCCGGTGTATTTTGATTGGAACAAGGCACCGGTCAAGAGAAAATAATATCCGTTCCCGAAAAACTTCTCCGCCGTCACTTCAAAGCCATAATTGCGGCCCGTCCCTTCATTTATCAGGCTGTCGCGCAGTTGCACGACGTAATCCGCTCCTTCATTCAGCAAGGAAAAAGAATTGGCCTCATTTCCGGCAATCGGGACATTGCGGAGTTGCTGGTAATAGGCTTCCGCCTTGAAGCGCATGTCCTTGCCGAGTCCCCAATCATAGCTGAAGACAAAGTGGCGGTTGCGGGTAAAATCCAGGTCCCGGTTGGTCATGAGATAGGTGCTGTCCGGCTGCAAATCCTGGATGAAATATACGTAAACCGGCTGCAACTGGCTGTGTTCACCGTAGGCAAAGCCAAATGCGTGGCGGTCCACCGGCGACCAGCGCAACCCTAGGCGCGGCTCCAAGGCCGAGCTCCCATTGAAGGTGAAGTGCTGGTAGTGGATTCCGGCGTTCAGGGTCCATTGCTCATTTATCCGCCATTTCCACTGGGCAAATGGCTGAATCAGCCAGGACTGGCCATTGAAATCGGCCAGGGTCACAAAGCCCAGGTCGGGATCGATCTGCAGGCTTTCTTCCAGATTGAAGTGCTGCTGGTCCAGGTACCAGCCGGCCCGAATCGTGTGGCGCACGCTCAGTTTGCTGTTGATCAGCAAAGAGTGGTTCAGTTTGCCCTGGAAAGAATTGTTGCGGTAGAACGGGGTGATTTGCTTGGTCTCCTGATCGACCGCATCCACAATGCGCAATTGGGTCCCTCCGGTGGCCGAGATGGTATTGCGTACAAAGGTCTTCTTGCCCACAAAAATGCGATGTTGCACGCCCAGGGCGCCCGTATTGGATCCGATGTCGATGTCGTTGCCCGCCGGGCCAAAGAAGTCGGAGGTATCCCGCTCACTGTCCAGGATCAAGGCGTTGCTCCGGCCACCGATCCCGAAAATACTGATGTCCCCCATTTTCGGTGAGGGGAAGACCACCTTGAAGGAAGCGTCTTGAAAACTCGGTTGGGAAGAGGTCCCAAAGTCGATGCCCAGATCTTTCATCAGTTCGAGCGTGGAATAGCGGTAATTGATCAGGAAGGAAGCGCCGGTCTTCCGGGAAATCGGCCCCTCCGCCATGAATTCCAGGCCATTGACTCCGATTTGGGCGAGAAATTCGTATTCTTCATCGTTGCCTTTGCGCAGGCGCAAGTCAAACACCCCCGCCAGGGCATTGCCGTACTCGGCGGGGAAGGCGCCGGTCATGAAGTCGGAGTTGTCGAGGAGATTGTTGTTGAGGATGCTCACCGGCCCCCCGGTGGTCCCAAAACTGCTGAAGTGATTGGGATTGGCGATGTCCACACCATCGAGTCGCCAGAGGACCCCACTCGGAGAGTTTCCGCGAATGATGACATCGTTGCGGGCGTCGTCGCCGGTGGAAACTCCGGCAAAGTTGCGCGCCATGCGGGCGGGATCGTTCCAGGAGCCGGCATAGCGCTGGGTTTCCTCGATGCTGAATTGGCGGGTGGAAACGGTGGTCATTTCGTTGCGGGCTTCCTGCTTGCTGCCGGCAATGATTTCCACCGCAGCGGCCTGGATGACCTTTTCCGTGAGGCTGAGTTGCAGGACGACTTCTTTGCCGGTATTCACGACCACGTTGGGGATGGTAGCGGTTTCGTAGCCGAGGTAGGTGATTTGCAAGGTGTAGCGTCCCGGAGAAATTTTTTCCAGGCGGAACCGCCCTTGCTCGTCGGTGTAGGTGCCGGTGAGGGGCTGGTTTTGGATCAGCAGCACGGTGGCCCCTTCGAGGGGAGATTTGGCATCGGCGTCGGTGACCGTACCGCGGATGGTCTGGGTGTAGTCCTGGGCGTGCATTGGCCGGAAAAAGCCCAAGAGCAGCCAGGCCGCCAGAGAGAATCGTTTGATCGCGATGGATAAGCCGATGGTCATGCCCCAAAGGAAGTACAATTCGGGCATGGCGCCAATGATTTTCTACCAACGCCGCTATACTTCAACCAACGACCAGCGTTCCCGGCCGAAAGGCGGGTGTTGTCCCGCGGCTTCCCCAAGAAATTGCCGGCCCGCGGCAAAAGCCTGGGACCGGCAACAAGTTTGGTTTGGGTTTCAATGGATCAGCGGGTCCCCAGAATATTCTGCCCTTCGAGCTGGAAGTCGTACGCAGAAAGCGCCGTCCAGATCGTGACGGGGTTAGAGAGGTTGTTGCAGTTTCCGGTCACCATCTCCGAAGAAAGTCCGAAGTTGTGCCGAAAATCGCCTCCCGACACGCCGAAACTCATGTCAGTGACCGTCGCTCCCGCCGGAATGGTGTAATTGAACGCATAGGTTCCACCGATGGCAATGCTGGCGCATTGGGGCACCACAATCGCATTTACGTAAGGATCGAATTTGGTGCCGCTACCGGTGCTGTACGCGAGGTAGGCGCAGACCGTGTAGTGGCAGCCTGAGTAAGAAGGAATGCTCACGGTATAGGTCAGGTTTGTTTGGGCATTTACCGTTCCGGCGAGCATGAGAAAAGCAATTAGGCTGAACAAGGTGGATACTCTTTTCATTGTTGAAAGTGTTTAGTTTGACAAATAAGAAGTGTCTTTTTCAGTGACGGGGGCAAGAAGGGAGCTTTGGACAAGAGTAATCCGGACAGGTTTGGGAATTCTGCCCCATGGATTCTGAATTGTAAGCGGGAAAAGGGGATAAAATGCCCGGGTAGGGGCGAAATGGGGGCGGAATGCGGTGGGGATTCTTCCTTTTCCCGGGTGGAAGAAGGAAGAAATTAATGGCGGGTGGTTCGGGAGCCACGCATGTTATCGGGAATTGCGGGTGCGGTTGCTCCCGAGAAAAGTGACTCAGATTCCCAAATGCGCGCGGTAGAGTTGCATGTTGTTTTTCAGCAGCATCGCGATTGTCATTGGACCGACGCCACCGGGTACCGGCGTGATGTAGCTGCATTTCGGGGCCACCGCGGCAAAATCTACATCGCCGACCAGGCGGTAGCCCGTTTTGCGAGAAGCATCTTCGATCCGATTGATGCCCACGTCGATGACCACGGCGCCTTCCTGCACCATGTCGGCGGTGACGAGGTGGACCACGCCGGTCGCCACCACCAGAATATCGGCACGGCGGGTGTGAAAAGCAAGGTCGCGGGTGTGGATGTGGCAGGTGGTCACGGTGCCATTGCCCGGTTCATTGTCGCGGGCCAATAAAATACTCACCGGTGATCCCACAATGTTGCTGTTGCCAACCACCACGATTTCTTTGCCCTTGGTTTCGAGGCCGTAGCGGCGGATCATCTCCAGGATGCCCGCCGGGGTAGCGGGCAGGGGAGCGGGTAGGTTTTTGGCCATGCGTCCCACATTGATGGGGTTAAAGCCGTCCACGTCTTTCTCCGGGGCAATCGTTTCGATGACTTTGGTGGGGGAGATGTGCTTGGGCAGAGGCAATTGCACGAGGATGCCGTCGACTTCGGGATCAGCATTGAGGGAGCGGAGTTTGCGCAAAAGGAAATTTTCCTTGATCGAAGTGTCGTACAGCAATTCCGTAGAACGGTAGCCCACAAAATTACACGCTTTGACCTTGTTGCGGATATAGGTTTGGCTGGCGGGATTGTCTCCGATCAAGATGGCAACCAGATGGGGCGGCCGGTGCCCTTGGGCGACCAGGGCGGCGGTTTCCGCCTTGAGTTCTTCTTTGATTGTCTGAGAAAGCTGTTTTCCGTCGAGTAGTTCCATGGCGCAGTTCTGGTTTGTGAGGGCATCGATTGTTGTCGGCGCGAAGATACAGAACGCCGGTGATTTTGGGACTTGCCCGACGCAAAAAACTGGGCCGTGCCGGACGTGCGGCGGACCAATTCCGGAGTAACCCAAAAAGTGAATGTACCGGTTAACTGTTGATTTTCAAGACGGCCATAAAAGCACTTTGGGGGATTTCTACGTTGCCCACTTGGCGCATACGTTTCTTTCCCTTTTTCTGCTTTTCGAGCAACTTCCGTTTCCGGGAAATGTCTCCGCCATAGCACTTGGCCGTGACGTCTTTGCGCAGGGCGCGGATGGTTTCCCGGGCAATGATTTTCGATCCGATCGCCGCCTGTACAGCAATCATGAACTGCTGCCGGGGAATGAGGTCCTTGAGTTTGATGCAGAGCTTTTTGCCCCAGTCAAAAGCCCGGTCGCGGTGGATGATCGCACTCAGGGCGTCCACCTGCTCCCCGTTGATGAGGATGTCGAGTTTGACCAGCTTTGATTCGCGCATCCCGATCAGCTCGTAATCGAAGGAAGCGTAGCCTTTGGATATTGTTTTTAGCCGGTCAAAGAAATCAAAAACAACCTCCGCCAGCGGTAAGTCAAAACTCAGTTCGACGCGGTCGGTGGTGAGGTAAGTCTGATTGCGGAATTGGCCCCGCTTGTCGATGCAGAGGTTCATCACCGGCCCAATGAAGTTCGCACTGGTGATGATCTGAGCGCTGATGTAGGGTTCCTCGACAAAATTGATTTTGCCGGGATCGGGCAGATCGGATGGGCTGTTGACCGCAACGACCTCCCCGTTGGTCAGAGTTGCGCGGAACCCCACGTTGGGTACCGTCGTGATCACGGTCATACCAAACTCGCGTTCCAGGCGTTCCTGGACGATTTCCAAGTGCAACATGCCGAGGAAGCCGACCCGAAATCCGAATCCCAAGGCGGCCGAAGTCTCCGGCTCCCACACCAGGGCGGCATCGTTGAGCTGCAGCTTTTCCAGTGAACTCCGCAAGTCTTCAAATTCTTCGGTGTCGACCGGGTAAATTCCGGCAAAGACCATGGGCTTGACTTCCTGAAATCCTTCTACGGCTTCCTGGGCCGGATGCTCAAAGGAAGTGATGGTATCTCCGACCTTGACCTCGCGGACATTTTTGATGCCGGAGATGAGATAACCCACACTGCCACACTCGACGCGGGGACGTTTCTCCATTTTGAGTTTCAGCGCCCCGATCTCGTCGGCATCGTACTCGGACTCGGTCTGCATGAATTTGACGCGCTCCCGGTGGGAAATGCTGCCGTCAAACACCCGGAAGTAAACGATGGTCCCCCGGTAAGGATTGAACATAGAATCAAAGACCAGGGCTTTGAGGGGCGCTTCAGGATTGCCGGTGGGGGCAGGTACCCGCTCCACCACCGCCGCGAGGATGTCCCCGATCCCGAGGCCTTCCTTGGCACTGGCCGGAATGATTTCGTCGGGGTCACAGCCGATCAAGTCGACAATTTCTTCCTTGACCTCCTCGACCATGGCTCCGGGCAGGTCGATTTTATTCACGACCGGGATGATTTCCAGATCGTGCTCGATGGCCAGATACAAATTCGAAATGGTTTGGGCTTCGATGCCCTGGGCGGCGTCGACGACTAGCAGGGCGCCTTCGCAAGCGGCGATGGACCGCGACACCTCGTAGGAAAAATCTACGTGTCCCGGGGTGTCAATCAGATTGAGGGTGTATTTCACTCCATCCTGAACGTAGTCCATCTGGATGGCGTGGCTCTTGATGGTGATGCCTTTTTCCCGTTCGAGGTCCATGTCATCGAGGACCTGGTTCATCATTTCGCGCTCGGTGATCGCTCCGGTATACTCCAAGAGTCGGTCGGCCAGGGTGCTCTTGCCGTGGTCAATGTGTGCGATGATGCAAAAATTCCGTATCTGCTCCATAGTGATTAACGGTCGCTCCGGGCGACTTACTTGTCCCTCTTTAACCCGTACTTGTCGATCTTGTTGTACAAGTGGCTGCGCTGAATGTCAATCTCTTCCGCCGTTTTTGTGATGTTCCAGCCGTTTTTGCGCAGTTTTCGTTCGATGAATTCCTTCTCCGCAAAATCTTTGAAGTCTTGAAACTTGTCGTGGCGATCAAATATACTGTCTTCAGTTCTTTTGGTTTTCCGCGGAACTGCAAAGGAGATGACATCGTGCTCGGTGATTTCGTCGTTGCTGAGGATGACGAGGCGTTCGATGACGTTGCGCAATTCGCGGACATTGCCGCGCCATTCCAGTTTGATCAGTTCCTCCATCGCCTTTTTGGAGATTTTGGTGGTGGACATTTTGTATTCCTCACAGATTTCGCGGAGGAATTGATCTACCAACAGGGGAATGTCCTCTTTGCGCTCCTTCAGTGAGGGTACGTGGATGAGAATTACGCTTACGCGGTGGTAGAGGTCTTCGCGAAAGTTATTGTCCTCGATTTCCTGCAACAAGTCTTTGTTGGTGGCCGCGATGATGCGCACGTCGACCTGAATGTCTTTGTCGCCACCGACTCGGGTGATTTTGTTTTCCTGCAAGGCCCGCAGGACCTTGGCCTGGGCGGAGAGGCTCATGTCGCCGATTTCGTCGAGGAAGAGCGTGCCGCCGTTGGCTTGCTCAAACTTGCCGATGCGCTGTTTGAGGGCACCGGTAAAGGCCCCTTTTTCGTGGCCGAACAGCTCGCTCTCGATCAGTTCGGAAGGGATGGCGGCGCAGTTCACCTCGATGATGGGTCCGGCGGCGCGGTTGCTTTTTTCGTGGATCCACCGGGCGACGAGTTCCTTGCCTGTACCGTTGGAGCCGGTGACGAGCACGCGGGCGTCGGTGGGGGCGACCCGCTCGATGGTCTCCTTGATTTTGGAGATGATCGGCGATTCCCCGGTGATCTCGCGGACTTTGGTGACCTTGCGCTTGAGGATGCGGGTTTCGGTCACGAGCTCGGTTTTGTCCATCGCATTGCGGATGGAAACAAGGAGGCGGTTCAGATCCGGCGGCTTCTGGATGAAATCGTAGGCGCCCTTTTTGGTACAGTCCACCGCCGTTTCGATGGTGCCGTGGCCGGAAATCATGATGAATTGCAGTTCGGGGTTGAGCTTCAAGCCCTCTTCCAATACTTCCAGGCCGTCCTTTTTCGGCATTTTGACGTCGCAGAGCACCGCGTCGTACGCATGCGACTTGATTTTCTTCAAGCCTTCCTCACCATCCGAAGCGGTTTCCACCTTGTAGTCTTCATACTCAAGGATATCCTTGAGGGTCATCCGGATGCTTTCTTCGTCGTCTATGATTAATATTTTGGGCGCTTTCATCGTCTTGTATTTGGGACGGAAATTAGAGAAAACCGTATAGATGACCAAACGATTGCTCGCCGCATTTATTTCTGTTTGCCGACAGTTGGAGGATTGGTTTGTTTGCCTGAGAGGCGGTTTAAATTTAATTCTGCGATTTTGCTCTGGCATCTTTTTCCGCCCCTCTTCCGCTATTTTCTCGCCCATAGCTTTGGCTATGGACTCCAAAATGAGCTTCGAGGGACAAAAAAATATGCACGAGCAAATTTCACAAACCAATTTTAAACCGCCTCTGAGCCGGCAAGCGGATTTTTGCAAATTTGGCCAAAAACAAGGGGCAGCTTGTCACTGCCCCCTGCGTTGTTTTGTGATGTTGCTGCCGGCTTAGAAGAAGTAGCCGACGTTCAGGGCCAGATAGTTGAGGCGGCTGCGCAGATTGCCGAATTCATCCGGATCGGTAAAGCTCAACAGACCCCAGTGGTAGGTCAGGGCAAATTCCAGCATGCCCCAGTCAAATTCCCAATCCACACCAGCGCCCGGGACGAAAGACGCGGTAAACAGGGCGAGCCCATCCACGTCGCGGCGTTCCACCGAGTTGACCACAACCGAAGGGGGGGTCAGGAGGATGTCCACTTCGTCGGTGGTGGTCCGGTTTTGCACATTGAACTCAGCATTCAGCCCGAAGTGACCGACGATGTAGATGCCGGTACCGATTTCCGGAGAGCGGAATTTCAAACCGATGGGCACTTCAACCGAGGTGAAATTTGTCTTGGCGACCAGGGTTTGGTTGGCGCTTCCGCCGAACAAGCTGAGGTCGACGACGCTTTCGTTGCTCACCGCTTTGGTGGCAATATTGACTCCCGTGCGGAAGGCAATGTTATCGGAAAATCCGTAGGTAAACACGAAGTCGAAGGAAAATCCGAGACCCGCTTTGGTGGTCAGGCCGTCGGGCTTGGTCTTGGTGCTGTCATCCACAACACTCGCCCAGCCAATCAGGGGGCTGGCCCGGAAACCGATCTTTACGCCTTCCTGAGCTTGGACCGGTTTGTAGATGAACAAGGAAAGCAACAAAAGGCTTGCCGCAACAAAAGATATTCTTTTCATAGTTTTTCGGTATTGATGTTACGCGAATTATTTCGCATCTCGTAAACGGTTCGCTCCTTAGCGCCGCAAAAATAGAAAAATTTGCCCAAACATTCATATTTTCGATGCCAAATTCTCCGTTGCCTATGAAGCTTTTTTCGGGCCGAAAGTGTCGGTCTTTTCCGATTATGAAAACCGCCGCGGCGGCGCTGTTCCTGTTGTGGTTTGCTGGTTGCGGTGGCGGTAGTGAGGACCTTGCCTTGGATGAAATCGACCTTGAGGTCAAGGTGTTGCGCCTCGACGTCGACATGGCGAATGCGGCCCGTAGTCTCCAAGCTGACTCCACGGTGGATACCCTCGTTTTGTACCAGGAGCATTTTGCGGGATACCGCAATTTCATCACCGAATGGATGTTTTTGGGCCAGGACAGCGGCGTGACCGATGCGATGGTGGCCGGGATGATGTACGGCTTTGTGGCGGATTCTTACGGGCAGGATTTACTGGATACGATTCAGCAGGCCCTCCCTTCGGGAAGTTTCGATCCCTCGGCGGCGCTGACTCCGCTGTTTAAGCGCTACCGCTACTATTTTCCAGACCGGTCCATTCCGGAGATTGTCACGTTTGTGGACGGATACCCGCCGACGGCGCAGGCGGGATTTGATCAGTTGGTGGTGACGCCGACCTACCTGGGCATCGGCGTGCACTATCTTATGGGGGGTAAATTTCCCTACTATCCGCCGGACCTGCCCAAGTACGTCCGCCGCCGCTTCAATCCGGCGCACTTGCCGGCCCTGGTGGCCCATCGCCTCGCCGATATCGCGGTTCCCGCGCCGGCCCTGGACGAAAATCCGGTGTTGCTGGACTACATCATCCAGGAGGGCTTGCAGATGCATTTTGTGGACAAGGTGCTCGGCCCCGACATCTCGGATACGATCAAAATGTACTACACGGCCGAGCAATTGGAGTGGGCGCAGTTTTACGAGGGCAAGGCATACCTTGATTTGTTGCCTCACCTCTACGAGATCGACTACGAGCAGGTGCGGCGCTACGTGGAGGACAGTCCTTTTACCAGTCAACTGAACCGCAAGTCGGCGCCCCGTCTGGGGCAGTTCTTGGGGTGGAAGATTGTGCAAGCCTACGCGGAAAAGCATCCGGAAGAGCAATTGGCTGGCTTGGTGGCGCGCACGGATTATGCCCAGATTTACAAGGCGGCGGGTTATCGGCCCCCGCGGAATGAGTAAGTGTGGGATTTAAACCCGATCCACGGGGGGGAATGGGGATTGCGTTGCCGCGAAAATCACAGGATGTACTCCTCAATCCAGCGGGGGACGAGGTAATCGTCGGCGGTTTTGAAGTCGACACTTTTCATTATTTCGAGAGGAACCCCGGCATCATAGAGCGCTGGAAACAACTGGGTGTAGGTGTTGTGCCAAAAGTAAGTCCCAGTTTTTCGGCCTTGCCAAATATGCTCAAAGAGGTGGCGTTCATTCAGCAGAAGCTCCCAGTCCTCATGCAGCCGTTCGAAAAAACGCAGGTTGCGCCCCCAATCCATTTTAGGGATTGGGATGTAGCTGGTTTTGGGGAGTAGGCAAAGTAGACCCCAAGTTGTTTCAATTAAGCCATCGAAAAACAGCCTGTCGTCCTTTTTCCCAATTTCCGGTTTACCTCGCGTACGTTCGAAGTATCGACTCGGTGAGTACACCCGGAAGTTAGTCTCCAACCCGATGCTGGGATCAATATCAAATTGTACGTAGATGTTACTGCCTTGGGGAGCAATTTCTTCGGTATCGATGAAATCCGCATCGCTCAATTCGGGCCACTGGCCTTGTCTTTTGACCTTGGCCATC
>JBCCQH010000163.1:0-10651 GCA_039024435.1 Bacteroidota bacterium | reverse complement strand
TTGGAGGAACCAGAAGCCATTTTCCATGCGCCGATAGACGTCGATGTGGGGTTCATTCTGCTCGACGAGGATGTATTCTTGCAGGGAGGGAATTGATTGGTACTGGCGAAATTTTCCCCCGCGGTCCCAACTGGCAGTGCTGTCCGAGAGCACTTCCACAATCACCGTGGGATTTGTGAGGGCGAGTTGTTTTTCGGAGGTGGTTTCGGGGGAACCGCAGACCACGGAGACATCCGGGTAGAATCCCGCATCGGCTTCTTCCAGGCGGATGAGCAGATCGCTATTGTAGACCAAACAGTCAGTACCCTTGATCGCACTTCTGAGTTCACCTCCGATATTCATTGCGATCAGGCTATGTTGTGGAGTTCCGCCCGATATGGCGAACACTTCCCCGTGGAAATATTCGCTCTTGTGCGGTGCCTGCTCTTCCTGAAGGAGGAATTCCTCGAAGCTAAACTGAGGGGTGCGATTCGCTTGGCTCATATCTAAAACTACGAAAAAAGCCGGACACCTTTTCCGTCGCCTGACTTTTGGGACTCAGGTGCAGCGCGCCCCGACCGAATTCGGCCGGGGCGCACCTAGATTGCAGGAATACTTCTTGTTTAGAGGCGGTTTAAAATTGGTCTGTGAAATCTGCGATAGCAAAATCGCAGCATTAAATTTAAACCGCCTCTCAGAGGTGAATCACCTCGTCGTAGGCCGCCGCCGCCGCTTCCATGACTGCCTCGCTCATGGTCGGGTGGGGGTGAACCGACTTGATGATTTCGTGACCTGTGGTTTCCAGCTTCCGGGCCGCGACCACTTCGGCGATCATCTCGGTGACATTGGCGCCGATGAAGTGGGCGCCGAGCCATTCGCCGTACTTGGCATCAAAGATGACCTTGATGAAGCCTTCTTTCTTGCCGGCGGCGCTGGCCTTTCCCGAAGCCGTGAAGGGAAACTTGCCGACTTTGATGTCGTAGCCCGCTTCCTTCGCTTGCTTTTCGGTGTAGCCCACCGAAGCGATTTCCGGTTGGGTGTAGGTGCAGCCGGGCAGGTTGTTGTAGTCCAGGGCTTCGACCGAATGTCCGGCAATCTTTTCCACGCACAACAGCGCTTCCGCCGTGGCCACGTGGGCGAGGGAGGGACCGTGGACGATGTCCCCGATCGCGTAGACATCCTTGACATTGGTGCGATAGAAGTCATCCACGATGATCTTGCCCCGCTCCATCTTGATCCCGAGCGCTTCCAAACCGATGTTTTCCGTGTTCGGAACGACTCCGACGGCTGAGAGCAGGATGTCCGCCTGGATTTTCTGTTCGCCTTTCTTCGTTTTCACCGTAGCCGTGACGCCTTCCCCGCTGGCATCGACCTGGGTCACCTCCGAATTGGTCATGACCGTGATACCGCGCTTCTTGAAGGACTTTTCCAGGGTCCGGCTCACTTCCTCGTCCTCGGCGGGAACGATGCGTTCCATGTACTCGATCAGCGTGACTTTGGTGCCCATTGCGCCGTAGAAGTAGGCAAACTCGGAACCGATGGCACCGGATCCGACCACAATCATGCTTTTGGGCATGGAAGGAAGGACCATGGCGTCGCGGTAGCCGATGATTTTCTGCTTGTCAATCGGCATGTGGGGCAGTTGGCGCGAACGCGCGCCGGTGGCCACGATGATATGCTTCGCGGCGTAAAGTGTTTTCTTGCCGGCTTCGTCGGTGACCTCTACCTTTTTGTCCTTGGTCAGCACTCCATTGCCCGCGAGGTGATCGATTTTATTCTTGCGGAAAAGGAACTGAATCCCTTTGCTCATGCCGTCGGCGATGCCCCGGCTGCGCTGGATGATCTTGTCAAATTTGGGGCGGAATTCCCCCACTTCAATGCCGTAATCGTCCGCGTGCTTGAGGTACTCAAACACCTCGGCGCTTTTGAGCAACGCCTTGGTGGGAATACACCCCCAGTTCAGGCAGATACCGCCCAGTTTTTCCCGTTCCACGCAGGCAACCTTCATGCCCAACTGCGCGGCTCGGATGGCGGCGGGATAGCCTCCAGGGCCACTTCCGATGACGATCAAATCATAAGATGTACTAGCCATTGTATTGTTGTATTTGTGGACGTTCGATATAACTTTGGGCAAAGTTATAAATCTTTCCCTAATTGGGAAGGTGGGCGCAGCGACCTCGGCGACGGAGTGGTTTTCCGGAAGTTGCGGGCTCCCAAAACGACAGGACAATGTGTCCTTCGCGGTCGTTGAGACTGCGTTTTTATTCGGCAAATTTACGCTTCAAAGCTTCTTTCTTTGTAACGTCGAATTGTCGCCGTTCCCCGCATCCGATTTGGGGGAACTTAAATTTAATCTTGCGATTTCGTTATGCAGCTTTTTCCCTCCCGCTTCCACCATTTTTCTGTCTTGGGCTCCCATGGCAAATCCCATCCTGAGCTTCCATTGACGCCAGGATCTGCGGCCCGGAACCTCCCCCTTCAATTCTAAACGCCCGCCGGATACCTTGCACCGCTCCCTGCCATACCTCATTCTCTTTGCCCTGGTGGCGGGCTTGCTGGTGCTCTCGGCTTTCCGCTCGCCGGTTTGGTACGACGACGCGGGACACTACCTGGTGGTGCGCGAACTCGTGGCGGAGGGTACGCCTTGCTATCCGGTGGACCTGGACGAATCTAGATGCGATCCCGATTCGCCATTCATCACGTTGGGACCGGCTTTGAGCTATCCGCTGGGCAGTTGGGGGCAGCTATTCGGTACCGAAATGCTTTCCCTGCGCCTATTTATGGTGTTGTTCAGTCTGGTCGCCCTGTGGACGTATTTTCAGTTGGTGCGACTTCGGGTAGCCGACCACAAGGCATTTTGGGCTTTGGTCTTGGTGGTGGGCAATGTGCAACTGCTCACTTACGGTGCGGAAGTGCTCGGTGAAGTGCCCATGCTGGGCTGGCTCTTCCTCGGGCTGGCTTTTTGGCTGCGGCATCTCGAATCGGAGCAGTTGCGGTTCGCGCTGGGCGCGGGCGTGGCATTGGGCATGGCCTTGCTGACCAAAGCTTATCTGGCAGCGCCACTGGTACTGACTTTGGGGGGATGGAGCTTGATTTTGCTGTTGCGGGGAGCCTTCCGGCAAATGTTTGCCACGCTGCTGCTCGGGGCGGTAGCGGGGGGCCTGTTGCTCGGCTGGCAAGCGGCGGAAAGCGGGTCGCTGCTGGCGGTAGGGGACTGGTTGGGGCAGCGGAGTTCCTACCGTTCGGAATTCCTGGCCTTCGATGGGGGCGAAACCCTGCGTTTTTTGCTGTTCAAACCGGTAATTGTGCTGGGGACGGTTGCTCTGGTGGTCAAGGTCCGCATCAAGCGGGAACCGGCCGATTTGTTGCTGCTGATCTGGCACGGCAGCCACCTGTTGTTTTTCCTGGCCTCAGCGGGCTACGACCGCTTTGGGTTTCAATTGTTATTTGTGCCGGCAATCTACCTGGGGGAATTTGCGGCGGCGGGCTGGAAACGGGTCGGAGGCTTTCGCCGGGGACGCCGGGTGGCCCAGGCCGGGTTTCTGCTCTTGGTGCTCCTGCTGGCTTCTCAGCAAAGCCTTTACTTGCTCGGTCGCCGGACCTTGGGTCCGCCTCCGAATGCCGAGGAAAAAGCGGTCGTGGCCGAGGTGTTGCGGCGTGATGTCGCGCGGGTATTTACCTACGACCAACAAATAGTCCCGTTTTTGCCCGAGGCGGTGCGGTTTCGCTTGCCCGTCGTGGTGCCCTCCAATGCGGCAAAGTGTCCGGATCTGAACTTGCGCAATGGCGAATGGCTGATCGCAGGTCCCTACGCGCGGACCGAATATCCCAGTTGCGTGGCCTGGGAGACGCTGGAGAAAATGGGGGAATTTGGGGATGGTACCTATACGCTCCACCGCGCCCGGGGTACGCGCCCTTAGTTCGCGCTGCCGATGATCTGCTGGGCTTCTTTGAGTCGGCGATTGATGCGGAAAGTGATCATATCAAAATACATGATGAAATCGGAAGCCAGGCTCCATCCGGGGTAGGTAAAGGTCGCCGGTTTGTTGCGTTCAAATAGCGCGTGGCCGATCCAGGCAAATCCGTAGCCCGCGACCGGAACGAGGGCGAGTAGCCACCAAGTCTGGGTGATGATCGCGATGAGGGGCAATATGAATACCCCACTGGTCCCAATGAAATGCAAAGCGCGGCACACCGGATCGGCGTGCTCGGTGAGATAATAAGGATAGAATTCTTTGAGCGATTTGTATTTCTTTTCCGCCATGTGCTTTGAACTTTGTACATCAATCTACAAATAAATTCGCAGCATTTGGGAGCCTTCACAGAAATCGTTCCCGGGTAAAGGGCGTTACATCTTGCGCAGCAAATTCGCCGGCGAGAAAGCGGTGGTGGCCGGCAATGCCGATCATCGCCGCATTGTCGGTGCAGTATTCAAACGCCGGAATGTGAGCGGTCCAGTGGTGGCGGTCGCACATTTCCCGGAAAGATTGGCGCAATTCAGAATTGGCGGAGACGCCCCCGGCGATGGCCAAATGTTGCACTCCATAAGCCAGGGCGGCTTTTTCGAAGCGTGCGAGCAGGTAGCTGACGATGCGGCGCTGGTAGCTGGCGCAAATGTCGGCCAGATTTTCCGTCAAAAACGCGGGGTCTTTTTTCATTTCGTCTCGCAAAAAGTACAGCAGCGAGGTCTTCAGCCCAGAAAAGCTGAAGTCCAGCCCAGGGATCGAGGGCTTGGTAAAGGAGAACCGCTTGGAATTGCCAGCCTGGGCCAGTTTATCGATTCGGGGACCGCCGGGATAGCCGAGGCCCATGAGCTTGGCCGCCTTGTCAAATGCTTCCCCCGCCGCGTCATCGATGCTTTGGCCCACGATTTCCAGGTCCAGGTAGCCGCGCACCAGCACCAATTGGGTGTGGCCACCGGAAACGGTCAGGCAGAGGAAAGGGAATTCCGGGGGGGCATCGGAGAGAAAATTGGCGAGGACGTGGGCCTGCATGTGATTGACCGCCACCAGCGGGATGCCGAGTCCCAGCGCAAAGGCTTTGGCGAAGCTCGTCCCCACCAGCAGCGCTCCGAGCAAGCCGGGACCGCGGGTAAAGGCCACCGCTGAGAGCGCGGACTTGTCCATTTCGGCTTCGCGCAGCGCTTTAGCGACCACGCGGATGATCTGTTGTTGGTGGAGCCGCGAGGCCAATTCGGGCACAACCCCGCCGTATTCGGTGTGCTCCAGTTGGCTGCTGATGACATTCGACCGCACAATTCCATCGCTCAGCACCGCCGCCGAAGTCTCATCGCAACTCGATTCAATAGCCAAAATATTTATCACCCCGCAAATTTACAGAATCCGGGTTATTGATTTTTGATTGTTTGATTTCCGACTTCCAATGCGCGCGTCCCAGACGCGCAAACAGCGATGCACAAGCAACCGAAAACGCCGCTACAACCCGGGGGATCGTAGCCGCACGGCACGCCGTGCGGCCCGCGAGGATTTTCCCTTGAAAATTTCCAATGAATTGCGGCGGATTGTAATCTACAACCCACCGCAACTCATTTGAAATCAGAAATCAGAAACTCATTTCGTCAACACCATCCGCTTCATGTCGATTTCCTGGCCGTCAACCACGAGGTTGTAGAAGTACATGCCCGCTTCGAGTTGGCTGCCTTCGATGACGAGTTCTTCTCCCCGGAGATTGTCGAATTCGCGGATCTGGCGGCCATTCATGTCAAAGACGTAGATCGTGGCGGTCTTGCCTGCGGGAAGGCGGTAGCCGATCACCGTGCGCTCATTGAAAGGATTCGGAGCGTTCTGGAACAGTTCGGATCGAATGCTGCCTTGCAGTTGGTCAAACTTGCTTGCGCCGGAAGCGGCCTTTTCCAGGGCTTCGATCCGGGCCAGCAAAGCGTCCAGTTGGGCCGTCTGCTCGACAATGGTAGCGCTTTGCTCTTCGATCACCGCCTGCTGCTCCTGCATTGCGGCGGTCAGCACCGGAACCATTTGGTCGTAGCTGACCCCTTTGTACTTGACCCTTTCGATCTGGCTGGGGTCATCCTGGTCGACGATGGTGTGGTTGACCTCCGTGACCATTTCCGGGAATACGGTTTCGAGTTCCTGGGCGAGGAATCCGTGCTGGAGGCCGCGGGCCAGGCCGAGCTCCGGATTGGCGGCCCGGTCGTATTTGTAGGTGTAGGACTTCAAGCTCATGATGCGATCCAGGGCGCTTTTTTCCGGGCGAATTTCCGTCTTGAGACGGCGATCCGAGGCCGTCCACATACCGGCGGTGCAAAAGGTCCGACCGACAAAATAACCTGCCCAGTCGCCCGGATCCTGATTCGCTTGTCCGTAGACGCCGTAGGCCACAACCGTTGCGCCCGTGGCCGATCCGAAAGCGCCAAAGCTTGACCCCGAACTGTCTTGGGCCGTGGCCCGACCGAATACCCCGTACGGCACCAGCCCTCCAACGCCTTCATTGACACCATAAACCGAGACCAGGCCATCTTCACCCAAAATCGGGAATCCAAATCCATTGTAGTCCGCCCGGACCCCCGCCCCAAAGAAGGCATTGCCCCCTTGCACGTCCAAGGCAAAATTTGCGTCTGGATCCTTGCCGATGCCCACCGAGCCATTGGCGGAAGCCACGATCAAATCATCAAATGTATTCGCCATTTGGTCAGAGATGTAGCGAATTCGGAGATTGCTGGTCGGATCTTCCCCAAACCCGATGATCAGTTCCTCCGGTGACGGGGCGACCAGGGGGTTGCTGAGAAGATTGAACACGGCAAGTTGGCCACTTCTCTGCAGACGAATGCCATACGGTGCGCCGATCGGCGGAAACGGAGATTGCCCGATTGCGGTCCAGTTGGCAACGGGGTTCATCACGTCCCCAAAATTGCCATTTTGCAAGTGGCCGAGGGTACGTCCGTTGAGGTTGGTGTTGAATTGGATCTGGCCATCGGGAGCGCCAGCATCTTGAGCATTAGAGGGTTGGAATGCGACTGCAAACAGCAGCGCAAAAATTGCGGTAACAAATCTTTTCATAAGACAATAACTGTTGGTTAAGCGATTGTTGCTTTTGGTGGAAAATGTAGAGGATGTATAAGTCGACTTATTGTTGAAATAATGTACCGTAAATTCTAAACAAAATCAATTTTAGGCGTCATTTTGTTATTGGTTGCCGGTGAAAGTCGGGAAATATTGCCGGATTAAAACGGCGAAAACCAGGGGCAAGAAAAAATGAAAGCCGACCTGCCGGCCGGCTTTCCCTCCTCAAAAAATGCTGTATGAAATGCGGTGTGAATTGCTTTATCCGGTCCGGTAGCTCAGAAGCTCCAGAGGTGGTGCTCAAAGGCAAGCAGTTGATTTTGCCGGAAATCAGACTCGGGCAGCGTACGCACCCCCCGTCCAGAGACATTGGTCAGGAAGCCGTGGAACATGCGCAGCTCAAATACCTCCCGCATGTTGCGGCATTCGGCGTCGTTGTACTTATTTTTCCATTGGGTATCTTCCAAAGTTTCCAGCACGTCGGCAAACTTCAGACAGATGAAATTTTTGTCTGGGAGCGTCTCACCGGGATCGACCCACACGAGGCGGATGTACTTGATGTCGTTTACTACGGAGGAGCGATTTTTGTCGACAATTCGGTTTTCGATAAATTCAAGCACCGATTCAAAGGGAGCCACCTCAAATCCGTAGGGACTTTCTGGATCCGAATCTTCTTCGTTGAAGAACGGATCGACCAGCCCCGATTCGTTTTCTTCCTCCATCTCCTCGCCCCAGGGATCTTCCGTCCAAAGGTCCGTTTCGGGATCTTCTATTTCCTCGGAGCCATTCATGCGTTGCGCCATCGCGACGACGTCTTCGTAGGTCAAAGTCTTGTTCAGACTGTCCGGATCGTAGGCCAGGTACTTGCCGGACTTGAGACCGTTGATCAGCGCGGTGACTACGCCATTGGTCTCGCCGTACTTCGAGCTTTCGTAGAGGCCGGGCTCCTGGGTAGCCACAATCGGCTGGTTGATCTTTTCGTCCAGGTCGATCCGGTTGACCACCAGCCAGCGCTGGAAGTGGTCGTCCTCTCGCGGGGGAATATTGGTCCCGGGGATCTGGGCCCCGGCACTGCCGCCGAGCAGCAAGGACAGGGCAAGCATCAGGTATAATTTCAGAGTGTTCATTGCTTGTTGTTGCATTGATGGTTTGAGACTGCGCCTGCCGGAACCAGGGCCCAATCGTTCCGGTTTTCGCAAGTCATAATGCGGGGGGAGAGGAAGGTTACACTCCGGGGGGTATAAAAAACGAAAACCACCTGGGTACATCAGGTGGTTTCGGGAATGGGATAAACATCAATAAAGTAGTTTTGCTTCATTCGTCTATACCATTCGAGGTGCCAATGGTTACTGCACATGGACACGGAGAAGTAGCGGATGGCTCCGCGAATGGGTACATGCGTGTCCGCGCTTGCTGTAATTGGGTGCTAAAAACTGTGCGGCCGTTTGCGGTCAGTTGTCATGAAAAAATCATTGGACGGAAATCAATCATCGGTATCTGAATGCTTCTTGATCGAGGCCCGGTGCTGACCCTCGGCTTCGGCGGGGCGGCGGAGTTGAGCTTGGAGGGCTTCGATTTGTATTTGTTGGGCCTGGACCGCTTCCAGAAGGAGAACGGTCAGGCGTCCGTAGTCGATTTGGGGGTCGGTGCGGGAACCGTAGAGCAGCTCTGGCGCCGCCTGGCGGACTTCCCCCGGGGCCAGCCCCAGCCGCCACGTTGCATTGTTGTCCCGGTAATAGTAACCGGACATCTGCGCGATGGCGGCGAGGGGCGTTTGGACCGGCCGAAGGAAAGATTGGTCATTTGGCGTGCCGGGGGCGGCAAAGGCATTGGCATTGATCCAGGTTCCGTCGTAAGCTTGCCCGACCTGGAACTGGGCGGTGGGCAGGGGCGTGCCAATGCCTACGGTGCCGTTTTTCAGCACGACGAAGGCATCGCGGCGCTCCCGGTCCGATGCGCCATTCCCGATGGAAAAAATGCGGTCGGCGGGGTAGTGTGCGTAGGGGTGGGCGGTGTCGCGGATGGCATTGAACCGGCCGAACACCACTTCCGATTTGGCGGTGGCGACCACGCCTTCCCCGATGGCGGTCGAATAGGCGCCTTCCGCGACCGATTTTGCGCCTTGGGCAAATGCTCCCGGGGCGCTGGCGAGGGTGCGGTAACCGAGGGCGGTAGCGGCAAAGCCCCGGGCTTCGGTGCTGTCCCCCATGGCCAGGGCGTACGGGGTGCTGGACCGGGCGCGAAACCCGATGGCGGCTCCGGAGAAGCCCTCGGCCCGGGAGTTGAATCCGCCGGCCACCGAAAGGTCGCCGCTGGCTTCTGAATTCAGGCCGAAGGCGAGGCTCCGGTCCCCGGTGGAAAAGGTGATCTCCGATCCCGGCGGCCTTTGCGCGGTGAGATTATTGCAGATTGAGGCTTCGGCGCCAGCCGCCGGGGATTTTTGGGTATCGGAGATCGGAGGGGGCAAGGGGGCCTCCGCGGAGGGAGGTCGGGGTGGTTCGGGTATGCCGATTTCGGCAATCAGGCAGCTTCCGCGGGCATCGATGTATTCGGCCAGGAGACTGTAATCACCTCGGCTCCAATTGAGCGCACGGTATTTGCGGGGGTAGATCTGCCCGATTAGGGTACGGCATCTGCCTTCCCGGTCGGGAATCACTTTCTGTTCTTCCTGGTAGACCGGCACCCGAAAGGAGCGAATGGTAAAGCGGATATAAGCCGGTTCATTGCGCACCATGCGTCCGCGGCAATCCCGGACCACCGTCTCAAATTCCACCGGGAAGTGCCCGCCCGTTTGGGTATAGGCTTTTTGAACCATTCCCAGGAAGAGGACGAGGAGAACCAAGATGGACACGAAGATCATTAAGAGACTGCGCTTCATAATGCGAGCAATTGTTGTTTCGTAGTGGGTCGTCTGGATCGGCGGGCGGACGGCGCAGTGCGATGCACGGCGATTGTGTGAAACCAGGTCAGCGGGTCGCCGATTGCCAGATTGATGGTTGCAAATTGGATCGGGAAGCGGGGCGAGGAAAGTAGGATTTACCGCCAATATTTCGGGGCCGGGGAGCCAGGCGCGCAGAAAAATCGGCCGGAGAGCGCCCGGGCTTCACTCCGGATGGACGGTTAGAGGAAAAAATTATTCCGAACGGTTATTGGGCCTTTTCTCGCCCATCTTGGGGCAAAAATCGGCTTTGCGACACTTGGGAGAACGTTTTGGGACGGATATCGTAATTCGCGGCGCTGAACGACCAGTGCGCAGCGCCGAAAACCCGCCAAAGTGTTGGCCGGGACGGTTTGGGGGGAGGCCGGTAGGTCCGAGAGGAGCGAATTTTACCAGAAAAGTGACCTGGGGGAAGTGTTGGGCACCGGCTAATATTGTCTCCGAAAGCCAATCGCAACATTATGATGAAAGATCCCCAACAATCAACACAACAGCACCAAGCCCCCGGAACCGGGGAAACCGCCGATTTCGACGCCCGCGATATGAAGCAGAGCTTTGCTCCCGTGGATCCGTTTGCCCGCGAGGCCGGTAAAGAAAGCGAAAAAGAAAACCCGGAATCCGAAGCCGAGGCCGCCCAATTGCAAGCCCAAAAAGCCGCCGGGCCCGCCCCCCCGACCCAGCCCCACCCCCCACACCC
>JBCCQH010000162.1:0-10664 GCA_039024435.1 Bacteroidota bacterium | reverse complement strand
GGATTGTTCGTCGGGAAATTGGGCGATAAAGTTGAATAGATTCATGGGCAGATTCGAGCTTTGGCCGCAATCTCAACCCGCCGATTGACATCTCGTGTCAAAAGCCGTGTCAAAATCCGTGGCAAAGTTCCGGACAAGCATATTTCCAATGGAGGAATTTCCAATCGGAAATTCTCATTTCATTGCAAATTGCGCGTTCGACGCGCCCATTGAAAATTCTCATGCGCCCATGGAAAATTCTCCCCTCAGTTTGTGCGGACAAATCGGCCTTGGGGGCGGTGGTCGCCCAAGACCAGGTAAGTGCCGGCGGGCAGTTCAGCTACGGGGATTCGGTGGCTTCCGGGGGCGATTTTTCCCTGCCAAACAGCCCGCCCGTAGACATCGCGCAGTTCTATCCACGCCGAAGCCTTGCCCGGCAGCTGCACCTGTAAATAAGTCGTCGCCGGATTCGGGTAAAAGGAAAAGTGCGGCGCCACCATCCCGTCCGCGACCCCAATCGGCGGATTGCAGGGATCGGGCAGCGGATTCAATTCCAGGACCGCTCCCGGAGTCAGATCGCGACCGGCCAGCCCGGTGTAATCTGGATCGTAACGGTACACCCGAAAAGTCCGATTGTTCAGAGTTCCCGAAGGGCCAGCGGAAGGGACATCTCCCTGGGCAATCCGCCCCATATCGTCCACCGGACTGATGTAGTCCCAGACCACTTCGCCTTGGGGATTGATTTCAAATAAATGCCCAAAAACGCCCTCATTGATGAAGGTATTTCCGTTCGGGAGGCGCTGGGCATTGGAGACAAAAATAGCGTAAAAATCAGTGGGTACGGGGGCAAAATAGCGCCAAACCGGAACCAACGGCCCGAAAGCAGCTCCAGTATTCGGGACGATGTAGGCACCGGTCCGGTCTTGGGGCAATTCCAGAATGTCCACCGAGGAAGCATTCCCCCCCGGACGATCCGTGCCGTTGTTGAATACCATCACGCGGCCCCCATCCGCCAAGCTGTCCGCAATCCAGTGGGCATCGTGCTGGGCAAAAAGTTGTTTGTCAGTGGCACTCCCGGCCCGGTACGCTTCCGGATTGCCCCAGCGGTAGAGCAAATCGCCGCCCCGTCCGGCACTTCCTCCGGTGGTCCCCGCCGCTTCCAAGGTATTGGTACTGTGGTCAATGATCCAAAACTCGCAAAATTCCCGGCTACTCAGCATGATTTCGTCCCGCAAAGGATGGTAAGCGATGCTGTTGAAGTGCAGCCAGTCGGGATCGTTCGGCGATTGCAACCCAAGGTAATTCACATCAATCCGCTCCGGGTGCTCGGCGACCGTCCCAAAATTGGCGCGGGTTGAGTCAAAATCCTGGATCAAGTGGTCCCAAGCACGCCACTGCCACACGATGCGACCGCTGTCCGGGAAGATCGGCTCCACCTCAAGGATGATCTCCGACCAAACCACGGAAGCCCCCAAATTCGCGGGGGAGCGTCCGGCGGCCCGGCCTGCGTCAAACCCGATCGCTTCCCAGGCAATGGCCAGCACGTGCCCATTCGGCATCCAGGCCACGTCGTGGTGGAGGCGAAATTGGGCATTGGACAGCTTCCAATCCCACAGCAGGGCGCCTTCCCAGTCCCGCAATCGGATGCGGTCCGAAGCGCCCCCCGCGACGAAATTGACATTTGCGGTTTGGCCTTCGGAGGCGGTGCGCAAGAGCCGGCCGTCGGGCAAAAGGTAGGCCGAGTTGCCGGGCTCGTACTCGTCGCCCCAGGTGTGGACCAGGCGGCCACATTGGTCGATGAGGTAAGTAGAATCGGAGCGTTGCGGCGCAATCAACGTGTATCCGGTGAAAGCACCCGCTTCATTTGCGGTCAATCCGACCGTCGGCGTCTGGGTGAATAGCCGGCCCGTCCCCAGTCCGAAGAACGCAAAAACCCACAAGCAAAGCGGCAAACGAAAAGAGTGAGCCATGGGGCAAGTTACGAATTTTGGTCCGCGGAAGGAGGCGCGGGCCGATTCATTTGGCGCTCACCGGGAGCGCAGGAACCGGGGCACGGCGATTCCCCCACCATTTGGGCGAATCACCGCAGAGTCCTAAATTGAGGCCCGAACGAAACGCTCATTCCCCATTCCATGAAAAAAGTACGGTTATTTCCTTTTCTGCTGGCGTTGGTATTGTTTGTCCTGCCGGCCTGTGATTCTGGTTCCGAGACCAGCGAAAACACCAATCCCCCGGCGGAAAACACTCCCGCTCCGGATCCCAATACCCGGTTCCCCAATTTTGAGCAGCTCTTTTTCCAGGAACCGCTGCCTTACTCGCTGAGCTACACGGCGGCCCCTTCGGGCACCTCGCTCGCCGACGAGCTCCAAAGCAACTTTCTGCAGCGCAAAGGCGAATTGTACCCGGTCGCCCGCTTCTCAATCGGTGCGGATTACCAAGGTTTTGTGGTCGGTGAGAACCGCGAAGGTATCTTCAGCTTTACCCTCAATGTCTTCGACAAAGACGGCCAACTGAAAGACTTCCGCCAAGTTGCCGGGCCGGACGGCGAGGAAGTACTGGAAGCCATCTTTACCGACGACGAGACGTGGGCGGTCACCCGCAGCGGACGCCTGGAAGAAACCGGTGAGCCCATCGGCGAGGGAACCGTCTCCAACTACGGCATTGACGGCGCGGGTAAAATTGTCGAAAAGTAAATCGCAAGGGCGAACTACTCGATCACAAGCTTGTTCCACCACTTCTCAACACCATTGTGGAGTTGCACCAGGTACATACCCGGTGCCAGGCCGCGCGTGTCCAGGGTGCCACTGACCCCGGACATGTCCCAGTTGCGGACCAGGCGACCTTCTGCAGTGTGCAGGCTTGCTGAAAGCGGCGCGGTTGACGTACCGGTGTAGCGCACTTGCACCCGCCCATTGCGGGCAACGGGATTGGGAAATATCTGAATCGGGTGAAGCAAGCTCACACTGACCTCGCGGGTTTCGGAATAGGCGTGTGTACCATCCTGCCCCACTTTGCGCAAGCGGTAAAGATAACGGCCTTCCTCCTGCGGCAAGTCGGTCGTCGCGTAAGTCAGCGAACCAGCTTGCTCGATGCCAGCGTCCCGCGGCACGTTTTCGATGGCGCCCCAGTGGACATTGTCGCTACTCCGCTGCACCAAAAAATGATCCAAGTCCGAAGGATTCGTCCCAATCTCCCAGTCCAAAAACACCGTAGCATCCTCCACCCGTGCGGAGAACGCATTCCACGCAAAGTCGAAGATCAGGTTGCTACAAGGCGTGGTCGCGTACCAGCCTTCGTTGAGATTGGGAAGGCCCAGGCGGGCCTGGCGACCGGCGAGGCTAACCGCATTCAGTTGAAAACCCGCGCCGGTTCCGACCACGTTGGGACTGTTAACCCGGTGAACTGAGGTCTGCCCACTCGGGGAAATGTACAAACGGCCATCGGGGCCATTTTGCATACTTCCCCCCTGATTCGGACTGCCAATCGCCACCCGAGAAGCTTGGATCGCCGCCTGCGATCCCGCCAACAGGTCAAACTGAGACAAGGTAGAACCATTGTAAGAACAGATGTAGAGGAGGTTGCTGTTCGGGGAAAAGCTCAAGCCGTAGTTGTCAAACGCGGTGCCGGTATTGAGCTCGATGCAATTGCTGACCGTCCCGTTGGTATTGTCAAAATCGCAGACCACCGTGAAGTCCGGATTGTAGGCCCGGCGCACAGCTACCCGCGAACCGTCCGGCGAGAATTTCATTTGCCCGATTCCCCACAGCGAAGCGCCCCCGCCTGAAGAAGGAAATGGTCCCGTGATCCCGGTCGCACTCAACAAAAACGCGTACCAGGTCGAGGTACCCGTGCCGTGGCACATGATCCATACCCGATTGCAATCCTGGTGATAAATCGCCGCCTGTTGCTCGGTGGTGCCGGGACGGAGCAGGATATTTTTTGTGGTCGTTACTGCGCCCAAACCCCCATTTTGGGTCATGTCCACGATGGAATAGCGCAAGCCGCTGAGTCCGGTGGTGACCGTGAAGAGGTAGTACTGGCCGTTGGCGGCGGGACTAGGGACGATCATTGCACTCTGCGAACTCGAATTGTTCCCCATCAGGCCGGTGCCGTTCGGCATGACGTTGTGGTTGCGGTCCCACACGGTAATCCCATCCGAATAAAAAAGCAGGCTGCCGGTAAGGCTATCGGAAACGCTCGAACAACCTTCAAACATGTTCATAGCGCTGTTGGTCACCGCCACGGGGTTTCCACCCGAGAAATCGAGCCCGGCCAGGTTACCGAAGTACCATACTTCATGGGCACGGGTTTGTGAATGAACAGGCGCGACGGTCAGGACCAGGAACAGCATCAAGGCACTCAAGCGGGGGAAAAATCTCAGCATACAAAACATCCTTTATGTTCAAAAACCGGATTCGAGCCTTCTTAGGAAGGCAAAAAAATAAAAGGTTAGGACTTTTCGGGCGCAGCAGTCCCGATTACAGCGTAGCGGATTTAGATACGGAAAATACGAAGGAAAAGTGGAGAAGAAAAAAAATTCCCCCGGCGCATAACATTTTTGCCGTGGATTCGTAGGGAGGAAAGACACAATGGATATTTTCCTTCGACTCCCCGCGTAAGCTTCTCGTATCCGGCGATCCCTTGTACCGGAGACCACTACCCGCACTTTTTTCAACTTAACGATTGTCCCAAAATCCCACCTATGCAAGAATCAATTGTACGCTTTAATCTATCTTCCGAAAACAATTTTTACCTCTCTCCCGACAACGGCGGCAAACCATCTAACCAAGCCATTTACCTTTATTTTGAACTTACCGGACAGCGCCCCACAAATGCCGATCAAGTGCGCATCCCCCTCAACATTTCCCTCGTCATCGACCGCAGTGGTTCCATGCAAGGCGACAAACTGAAGTACGCCAAGGCCGCACTCAGTTTTGTCATTGACCAGATGCAAAAGGACGATCAAATTTCCATGGTGGCGTACGATCACCTCGTCGATGTGGTCCAACCACAACACAAGGTCACCGCAAAAAATTCCCTGCACCGCAAGATCAATGCCATCGTTTCCCGGGGCAGTACCAACCTCAGCGGAGGCATGCTGGAAGGCTTTTCTCAGGTGGCTGCGATGCAAGAGCAGCAGCGGGTCAACCGCGTTCTGCTCCTGTCTGACGGCCTCGCCAATCAAGGCGTCACCGATCCTCAAGCCCTGCACAACCTGGTGCAGAAGCAATTTCGCACGCGCGGAATCGGGCTTTCCACCTTTGGGGTGGGGGCCGATTACAATGAAGACCTCATGACCAACCTCTCGGAATACGGGGGCGGCAATTATTTCTTCATCGAGTCGGCGGACAAGATTCCCACGATGTTTGCCCATGAACTCCAGGGGCTGCTCTCGGTGGTGGCCCAAGGTGCGGTCCTCGAAATCGCCTTTCCGCCGGCGGTCCGCTTCGCCGAAGTATTTGGCTACACCGGGGAGGTCGTGGACAATGTCCTCCGGGTGCCGCTGAATGACATCTTTGCCGAGGAGGAAAAAGCGCTTGCGGTCAAGTTCTTGCTGAATGATTCGGCCGGCGGGGACCTCACTTTTTCCAGTACCCTGCGCTACACCGATGTGGTGGAACGCCTGGAACCGGTGATAGAATCGCGCACTCTGACCCTGAAGCCGACCTCTGACCCGGCGACCTACCAAAGCGGGATACACCTACACGCCCTCGACAATGTCACCCAGTTCTACGCCAATTCTTTGCTGGAACAGGCGATTGCCCACCTGGATCAGATGGACGCGGAAAGCGCACGGGCAACCTGTCAGCGGGCATTGGCGCACCTCGAAGGGGTATTCCGGATGCTGAAGCCCTCGCCCGAGTTGCAGGAAATCCACCAATCGATTGTCGATTACCACCGCCGGATCGACGAAATCAAAGCGATGAGTGTACCGCTCCGGGCCTTTCACCAAAAGGGCGCCAAAGCCAGCCAGTACTACTCCCGCAAGCGCCGGCGCTACGATGACCACAACTGATCCCTTGCCTCCGGGCCGTCGAACAGGGTCGAAAATTTTCAATTGCTCAATTTCCAATTGGCGCGTCCTAAACGCGCAATTAACAAAACTCAAAACAAGATTTCTTCCCTCACGGCGCGGGGTCACGTGCAGTGAGGGATTTGCATTCGAGAGTTTTCAATTGGCGCTGCGCTTACTTTTCAACGGTCCCCAATCGCAGTCCGTGGAAGTTTATTGGAAATCGAGAATTGAAAATTCTATCACCGGAAATTGCTCCCGTGGGGAATTGAAGATAAAAATGGAATCGGCTCTGCAGCCCCGTCATCGGTTTACGAGCCTTGTGATTCGTTTTATCTGATATTCTTTGCAAAATGAAACCTTTCAATCGCATGATTTTCGGCGCCGTCCTCCTTTCCCTTATCTGGTGGGGCTGCGACCCGAGCAAATCCGAACTTCCCGATCTGGTCATCACGGACCTTTCCCTGAACGGGGACAACTTCGTGCAGGTCACCTTCAAAAATGAGGGCTACGGTCCGGTGACCAAAGACACGGGCAACCTCCACGTCTTTGTCGACGGGAAAACGGCCGGTTATGCATTGGCCAATCTCGCCAACCAAAACTTCAAAAACGTCAACGGCAGTACTACGATCACCACCAACTTTCGCGTGGCCGGCCGCAACCGTCGGATTGGCGCCTTCATCGACGCCACCTCCGTCATTACCGAAGCCAATGAATTCCAAAATCAGGTTGCGAAAACCATTACTCCGCCCCGCAAAACCGGGCCCGATCTCACGCTGGAAAGCCTGAGTTTGTCCCCGAACAATGAACTGCGCATCGGGGTGCGCAACCTCGGCAATCGGGCCTCCCCGCCCAATTTCCCGGTCCAGATCCGCGTCCTGGGCAACAATACGGTCCTGGCCGACCGCAGCCCCAACTTGATTGCGATTCCGGCGGGGGCTTCTACGGTGGTCACCCTTTCCCCGCCGGTTCCCATCAATTCTGCCCAGTCGGTCCGGGTGCTGCTCACCACCAGCAGCAGCCAAGCCGAACTGGACAACACCAACAATGTGCGGGAAGAATGGCTGGGCGGTGCTTTTGACCTTGCGCCTTACCGCTCACTGCTGGCGATCACCAAAATCGCCGAGGCCATCATCTGGGAAAGCACCCGCGGTCCCCGCAACTACACGCAGTGGACCGCCGCCGAGAAAAATGCCCTCGATGCCGCCATCCGCACGCTGGAAAACAATGGCAATCCAGCTCCTGCGGCCCCCCCGACGATACTACCGGGAAATGTCATCTCCGCCGCGGATGCCTGGCAAATCTACCTCGCCCACGTCGCGCAGTCGCTTTGGGTGGACGTCAACAACCGCGTCCCCTGGAAACTGAATGGGCATACCCCCGGGCATTTGCGTTTGATTTTTGATGGGC
The DNA here is from genome assembly GCA_039024435.1 of Bacteroidota bacterium. GTDB lineage: Bacteria > Bacteroidota > Bacteroidia > J057 > JADKCL01 > JBCCQH01. The sequence goes on along the minus strand of JBCCQH010000162.1, from coordinate 3,262 downwards.
GCAAGCTCTTGAGTTTCGGCGTGAACAGCGGGCAATATTACTTTGCTACGGGGAACCTCGGCGGGGTCACCGCCTGGAATCCCAAAATTGCCTACGAATTCCTGGACAACTTTGGGATGATCAAGCCTTCACCCCTCAATACCCTTTACGCCCTGACTGACTGGATGCGCGGCCATCTGATCCACATTTCGAGCAGCCATGTCCTTACCGATCAATTTGGCTACCCGGGACGGCCACCGGTCGACAAGGTGCTCTACGCGCTTGACGGAAAAAAACACGTCACGGCAGGCTGCTGGGGCACCACGGGGCTCTACAATGCGGTGCTGCGCACGGTCAATATTCCGGTGGAAAGTGGGCGCATTGACTTCAGTGGAGGCAACCACAGCCGGCCCATCTTTCCGAGTTTGGACCGGAGCATGCCCCACGGTGACGATCCCTATTCGGCCCCGACCATTCCTTCCGGGGTCCCGATCCCCACGGCCGAACTGTTTTACAACCTGGCAGAAATGCGACGGCGGTTCATCGCCCCCACCCCGGATTGTGCCGGTAGCACCTGCAATACCGTCGGCGAGCAAGCTTCCTACAATGCGGGGCGGGACCAGGTAGAATTGGCGTTTGGCCTCAAGGGGGATCGCCTGCTACACCTGTACGCGACGCGGGGGGCGGCTTACCTGGACGACTATTTTACCGGTCCTTTTGTCGGGGGCAGCATCCAGCAATTTGCCAAACCCTACTTCGAACCGGCGGAACGCACCCGCATGATCACCGAGCTGGAGGCGCGCCTGAAAAGCATCGGCGAGGGCGATCTCCAAGCCGGCCGCAACATCGTTCAGGAGCGCATGGACCGTTGGTACCGAAATAAATGAGGGGGCTGATGAATGAGAGTTAATTTCTGATTTTCGATTTCTGATGCAACGGCCTTGTCCCATCCGAAATCGGAAATCAGGCAATTGGAAATCACCTAAGCTTTGATGTAGGCGCCGATGATCAACCGGACGCCGGTGACATCCCGAAAACGCGCCATCCGCTCTTTGTGGCTGAACTTAAATGAAGGGTGTCGCCGATTGGCCAGGAAAGCGCGGCGTTTGCGAAAGGCGGCCAAATCGTGGTGCTCGCGGAAGAGTTCAATTGTCCGTTGCAGTTGCGCAATTCCGCCTTCGATCCAGTTTGCCTTGACTTCTTTCAATTCAATGAAGACCAGGTTCTCCGGGTAGCTCAACATCGCATCGCACCGCTTCTCCTGGTCGCCATCGATTTGTCGCAGGTCCACACAGCCATCAATCGCGTGAAAATTGATCGATTTTCTCTTCTCGTTCTCGACCGTCGCAATCCACGGGTGTTTGTCCTCGGTTGTCCAGTAGGCTGGCGCAGTATCCCGGCCATCGCGAATCCCAAATACAGGCGCCGGCACGGTTGAACGACAAGCCTCGGTGAAAAAGTCAATGCTCATAGTTCTTCTTCAATTTCCAGCAGTTGATCAAACAAAATATTGCTCTCCATCAGGAAATTATTGAGGTAGTTGGAATCGGCCGGGATCCCTTGATAATCGGGCAAACGCCGAATTTGACCCTGATCATCGATCTGGTAGACCGCCACATCTTGAGGCGACACAGCGGATTGGGGAGGAACGATTTTTGCGAGTTGATCCGCCAAAGGATGGGCGTCGCGGTGCCCCATTTTCTGCCACAAGTGATGCGCCTTGACCGCAAGGGTCAGGTAGTTGATGATGTAAGGGCTGTGGGTGGTGATCACCAATTGGTTTTCGGGACTCTTGCTGCGGCAGCGGAGCAGTTCAAACAATATCTCTTTCTGGGAAGAAGGAAACAGATTTTGTTCCGGCTCTTCCACAATATTTAAGAAGGAGGACGATCCAAAACGAGCGGATATCCGGGCCAAAGCCGCCCCGCGAACCGCTTCCGATAGATTGGGATTGCGGTACAACTCGGCGATCTCCTCCCGCATGCGCATGACTTCAGCTAGGCTGTTGAGGTTGTTGTTTCCAAGACGCGCATTCAGTACCAGATCCGAAAGAAACCGCGTCACCAATACCAGGGGAACCAAGGACTGAAAACCGCTGGATGCTTCGAGTAGGTTCACGTAAAACCCATCGCCCGCCAACACAGACTTGCCGCTTTTGGGATTGAATTCGAAACTTACTCCTCCAACGGGCAGTTTGACGGGTCCCGAAAGGTGCTGCTTTGCCGCTTCGTATTCATCGAGGAACGTGTACAAAGGCAAGGGAAGGCGCTTGATCAGATCAGGGCGATCTACCGTGGCGACAAAATTCCGCTCCGCAGGGACATACATGATCTTGGGAAAATGGAAGTGGTCACCTTCCCGGCTCACCATTTCCGACAAGCGCGGCCCACCGCGGTGGGCCATCTGGACAGCATCTCCCTGGTACTGGACCGAAGAGCCTTTGCTGAGCAAGTCGGGTTCCCGGAAATAATTGCGGAGGCCCTGGTAATTGAAGAATTCAAGAAAATCACGCTCCACCATCAACTCTGCTTCCGAAAAATCTCCCCGAACCAATGCTTTCTCAATCCAGCTCAAAGTAGAGTAGACCTTGGCAACGGTACTTTTACCGGAACCTTGGCCACCGATGAAAACAGTAACCTTCTTGAAGTCCAGCCAGCCGTCGTCCTCCACGAAGCCTTCCTTGATCGGACCAATATGTTGCAGGCGCAGTCTTGCCATACAGCAAAGTTATACGATGCGGGATTGATTCCCAATTCAACCATTTCTGATGCAACGGCCTTGTCCCATCCGAAATCGGAAATCAGGCAATTAAAAATCACCTATCACCCCTCCAACTCTACCGCGGCGTACAAGTAGGCACGCAGGAGGTCCGGGTCCGCACGTGCTTGCGATGCGCCGCCTCCAACCAACCCCGGTCGTCCTGGAGTTCATCACCCCGCACAAAACCCGACTGGACACCGTCCGGGGGAACATTTCCCCACGGGACGGAACCCGGCCCGATGAAGCAGATCCGCGGGCGGCGGCGGTAAAAGGGCACCTGGTAGGCCAGGTTTTCCTGGATTTCGGGGATGGTCGACAAGATGATCTCCCGCAGACGGTCTACTACCGTCCGCTCCGATGGCGGGAGGTAGTCCAAGAATTCTTCGACCGAATCGAAGTCGACGGGTTGCATTTTTCCCATGCGGTAGGCTTAGAGGCGGTTTAAATTTAATTCTGCGATTTTGCTATGGCATCTTTTTATGCCCCTATTCCGCTATTTTCTCGCCCATAGCTCAGGCTATGG
>JBCCQH010000161.1:0-10720 GCA_039024435.1 Bacteroidota bacterium | reverse complement strand
GCTTGGAATTTTCCATGACCGTTCCGCTGCGCAGAGTCGTGCGAAAGCGGCATTTTTTGCACTGAAACATTGATTTGGCGGTTAACCAGTAGTGCTCCCGGCACTGGCAACGTTTGCAGACGACGCCTTTTTGCTTGCGCAAGTCTCCGAAGTGGGTTCGGCAGGATTGTTCGTCGGGAAATTGGGCGATAAAGTTGAATAGATTCATGGGCAGATTCGAGCTTTGGCCGCAATCTCAACCCGCCGATTGACATCTCGTGTCAAAAGCCGTGACAAAAGCCGTGGCAAAGTTCCGGACAAGCATGAAAAAATTCCGGCTCATAAATTTCCTCCCCCAATTTAAAACCGCTCCTCGGTTGCGTTCTCACTGCCACAAAAGTATATTACTATTTTCTACCGTTTTCGCCAGAAAATCGACAGTAACATGAGCTATACGGCAAAGCATGAGCTAAGTCTCAGGGATCCCAATGCATTTTGGAGGCAGCAAGCGCAAACCCTCGATTGGTTTACTTTTCCCCCGAACATTTTGGATCAGGACGATGAGGACTTGTTCCGCTGGTACCAAGGGGGCAAGCTGAATACCTGCTATCTCGCCCTGGATTACCACGTCCAGCAGGGGCGAGGGGAGCAGTTGGCCTTGATTTATGACTCCCCGGTCACCGAGACCAAAGCCGCGTTTACCTACGCGGAACTCCTCGAAAAAGTCGCGCGCTTTGCCGGGGTGCTAAAATCACTGGGCGTCGAGAAAGGTGACCGCGTCGTCATTTACATGCCCATGATTCCCGAAGCGGTCGTAGCGATGCTGGCCTGTGCGCGCCTGGGCGCGATTCATTCCGTGGTGTTTGGCGGCTTTGCCGCCCACGAGCTGGCAAACCGGATCGACGACTCCAAGCCCAAGGTGCTCCTCACCGCTTCCGGCGGCAAGGAGATCAACCGTCTCATTCCCTACCTGCCCATCGTCAATGCCGCCATTGAGCAAGCGGCCCACAAAGTTGATACTTGTGTGGTGTACCAGCGGGCCATCATCCCCGCCGAATTGACCCCTGGCCGGGACCACAATTGGGAAACCCTATTGCAATCCGCGGCCCCGGCTACCTATGTAGAAGTCGACGCCAACGATCCCCTGTACATTTTGTACACCTCCGGCACAACCGGAAAGCCCAAAGGCGTAGTGCGGGAAAATGGCGGCCACGCCGTCGTCCTGAAAAACAGTCTGACCTGGGTCTACGACACCCAACCGGGCGATGTCTACTGGGCGGCTTCCGACATCGGTTGGGTGGTCGGGCATTCTTACATCGTGTATGGACCCTTAATTCACGGCTGCACGACCATTTTATTTGAAGGGAAGCCGATCAAGACGCCAGATGCGGGAACATTTTGGCGGATTATTGAAGAGTACCGGGTCAATGTCCTATTTACCGCGCCGACCGCTTTTCGGGCGATCCGCAAAGAAGATGCGGCAGGAGCATGCAAGCAGCAATACGACATTTCCAGTCTGAAATACATTTTCCTCGCCGGAGAACGCACCGATGAGTCCACCTACCACTGGCTGCGGGAACTGGCCCAGGTACCGGTGATCGATCACTGGTGGCAAACCGAGTCCGGCTCCCCCATGCTGGCAAATCTGGTGGGGGTAAAGATGAACGCCACCAAGCCGGGATCGGCCTCTTTCCCGGTGTTTGGCTTTGACATCCAGATTTTGGATGAGGTGGGACAGCCGCAGCCGCCGAATCAGGAAGGCTCAGTTGCGGTCAAGCTCCCTTTACCGCCCGGTTGTCTGCCAACGCTCTGGCGGGACACCCCGCGGTTCAAGGAGTCCTACCTGACCCAATTTCCCGGGTACTATTTCTCGGGCGATGGCGGCTACTTCGACGAAGACGGGTATTTTTTCATCACGGGCCGGATTGATGATGTCATCAACGTAGCCGGTCACCGCTTGTCCACCGCTGAAATGGAAGAAGTCGTCGCCTCCCACGACGCAGTGGCTGAGTGCGCGGTGATTGGGGTCTACAATGAATTGAAGGGGCAAATTCCGGTCGGCTTCCTGATACTGAAATCGGATGTTGAAACCGCGGAAGCAGAATTGGAGCGGGAGATCATCGCGCTGGTGCGGGAAAAAATCGGGGCGGTGGCTTCCTTTAAGCGTGCGGTGGTGGCCCAGCGGCTACCCAAGACACGCTCGGGCAAGATTCTGCGCAAAGTTATGCGCTACATCACCGACCAAAAACCCTTCCAACCGCCTTCGACCATCGAAGACATGAGCGTGCTCGGCGAAATCGAAGAACTCGTAAAAGCGCAGAAGATCGGGCGATTTGCTTGAGAGGCCGTTTAAATTTAATTCTGCGATTTTGCTTTGGCATCTTTTCCGCCCCTCTTCCGCTATTTTCTCGCCCATAGCTCGGGCTATGGACTCCAAAATGAGCTTCGATGGACAAAAAAATCTGCACTAGCAAATTTCACAAACCAATTTTAAACAGCCTCTGAGGGGATCGGATTTCGTTTACTATCGGTTTACTTGGGGTTTGGCGGAGCGCCTTTAATCGCCGGGAGCCGGCCATGACCGGCTCCCGGCGATCTGAATTCCCCACCCACGCGCCTCAATAAGAAATCACGTGCCCCGACATCGGGCCGGAGGTCATCTTCTTGAGCGGCGGAGCAAATTGGGTGAGTTTGATCCCTTCCACCGCCAGTTTGTACTCTTCCAGAGTCGGGGTACGGCCCAGAATCGCCGCCAGTACCACCACCGGAGTCGAGGCCAGCAGGGATTCGCCTTTCTTGCGGTCGGAATCCTTCACCACCCGGCCTTGGAAGAGGCGGGTCGAAGTCGCCATTACCGTATCGCCCTTCTCCGCCTTTTCCTGGTTGCCCATACAGAGGTTGCAACCGGGACGTTCCAAGTAGAGAATGTTGTCGTATTCTGTACGGGCGTGGTTTTTTGGCGTAGCGTCGTCGAATTCGAAGCCGGAATACTTTTGCAGCATTTCCCAGTCGCCTTCTTCCTTGAGTTCATCGATGATGTTGTAGGTGGGCGCGGTCACAACCAGCGGAGCTTTGAACTCCACCGTACCGTTTTGTGCTTCGAGGTTCCGCAGCATTTTCGAGACGATCTTGATGTCGCCTTTGTGGACCATGCAGGAACCGACAAATCCCAGATCCACTTTCTTTTCCCCACCGTAAAAGGAGAGTTCGCGGATGGTGTCGTGGGTGTAGCGCTTGGACACGTCCTCATTGTGGACATCGGGGTCAGCGATCATCGGCTCGTCGATGATGCTCAGATCGACCGTAAATTCCGCCGCGTATTTTGCGTTTTCGTCCGGGGTCAGGGCCGGTTTTTCTCCGGATCGGATTTCGGCGATGCGCGCATTGGCCTTGTCGATGAGCCCTTGCAGGACCTGGCCCTCGTTGTCCATGCCCTTGTTGATCATGATTTGGATACGGCCCTTGGCGATCTCAAGCGATTCAATCAGGGTATCGTCCTGGGAAATGCAGATCGATGCTTTGGCCTTCATTTCCGCCGTCCAGTCGGTAAAGGTAAAGGCCTGATCCGAAGGCAGGGTGCCGATATGAACCTCAATGACGCGGCCCTGGAAGACATTTTCCCCGCCGAACTGCTTGAGCATCTGGGATTGTGTAGCGTGAACGACGTCGCGGAAATCCATGTGGTCGTTCATCTCCCCCTTAAAGGTTACCTTGACCGATTCCGGGATCGGCATGGAAGCTTCGCCTGTGGCCAAAGCCAGCGCAACCGTCCCCGAGTCGGCCCCAAAGGCCACCCCCTTAGACATACGCGTGTGCGAGTCCCCGCCGATGATGATCGCCCAATCATCGATCGTAATGTCGTTGAGCACCTTGTGAATAACGTCGGTGAGCGGCGCGTATTCATGTTCCGGATCTCGCCCCGTAATCAAACCGAAATCGTTCATGAACTTCATCAGCCGGGGAATGTTTTCCTGGGCCTTGAGGTCCCAAACCGAAGCCGTGTGGCAGCCCGACTGGTAGGCTCCGTCGACAATCGGTGAGATCACGGTCGCCGCCATCATCTCCAGTTCCTGGGACGTCATGAGTCCAGTGGTATCCTGCGACCCGACAATGTTCACCTCGACGCGTACATAAGAGCCCGCGTGCAGGATGGCTCCCGACGTACCGACCGCATTTTTATTGAAAATCTTTTCCACGGCGGTCAGTCCCTGGTCTTCGTGGGAAATTTCTTTCGAGGGGGCAAAGACCAACGGCACGTCGATTCCGAGCGTTTTCGCGGCAAATGTTTGCAATTTTTTGCCGAAAACGATGGCGTAAGAGCCGCCCGCCCGGATAAATTCCATCTTTTGCGGCGTGAGCGAGGAGGAAATGTCGATCAGTTCCTGGTCACCTCGGTAGAGCTTCTTTGTTTTTGTGTTGATCCTGAGGACGGTGCCGGTGTCTACGGAGTAAGCTTGCTCCAGGACTGGTTCGCCCTCCTCGTCGAGGATCAGATTGCCCGCATCGTCGTAGGTCTTGACCCAGTTTTTGAGGTCCACACCAATGCCACCCGTGACGCCTACGGTGGTAAGAAAGATGGGTGAAATGCCGTTGGTGCCGGCGACAACCGGGGCGATATTGATGAAGGGCACGTAGGGGCTCGCAGGCTTTCCGATCCAGAGAGCCACGTTGTTGACCCCCGACATCCGCGAGGAACCCACGCCCATGGTGCCTTTTTCGGCGATGAGCATGACCCGCTTGTCCGGGTGCTCGGCTTGCAGGGCCAGGAGCTCGTTTTGCCGCTCTTTGTTGTGCTCAAACATGCACTGGCCGTGTAGTTCGCGGTCGGAGCGCGAGTGAGCGTCACTGCCCGGCGAGAGCAGGTCCGTGGAGATGTCGCCGACGCCTGCGATGTAGGTGACAATCTCGATTTCTTCGTCGACCGGTGGGAGCTTGGTGAAAAATTCCGCCTGGGCGTAGCTCTCGATGATTTCGCGGGCGAGGGCGTGCTCATTGCGGTAGGCGTTTTCCAAACGCTCGGTATCCGCTTCGTAGAGGAAGACCTGGGTTTTGAGCACTTCGGCGGCGGCGCGCGCCGTATCGGTGTCTTCCCCCAAAGCCAAATCCAGCAATACCTTGACCGAAGGCCCACCTTTCATGTGGGACAATTGCTCAAAGGCAAATTCAGATGAGATTTCTGCGACGCTGGCTTCACCGAGGATAATTTCTTTGAGGAACTGAGCTTTCACTCCGGCGGCACTCGTAGTGCCCGGCAGTACATTATAAATAAAGAAGTTGAGCGAATCGGCGCGATGGGGATTGTCCTGGTCTTTAATTTGGGCAATGATTTCCGCAGTCAATTCCGCATCGTCAATCGGCTTAGGATGGAGTTGTTGTTCTTTTCTTTCTTCGATCTCTTGTAGGTATTCATTGTATCGGCGCATGAAAATGATCTTTTGGGTATTTAGGACGATTTATACGGTTTCTTTCATTTGTAAAAATAACAATGCGATAGATATTTATCCACTCAAATTAATGTACGAAAATTTGCGCCATTTGATTCGGTGATTGGACGGCATATCGGCCGTTTTTCCCCGCCAATGACCGCCGGAGAAGAGGAAATTTGGGTTGGGGGTGGATTCGCTCCCGAATTGCCACTTATATTGACTGCGGAAACCGCACACCATGACGGAAGAAATTGCCCAAATTGCTTTTAATTACACCAAGAGTCAGGGGATTGATTTTGACATTGTTCGCCTGGAGGACCTCCTGGATTATCCTTATCCGGAGTTTGATCCGCTGCGGCCGCACCGCGTGGAATTTTATGTATTGTTGCTGGTTACATCAGGAGTGGGGAAGCACGCAATTGATTTTCAGGAGCACGATTACCGCGGCGGCTCGGTGCTGACCATTCGCAAAGACCAGATCCACAAATATTTTCCCCGTGACGTAAAAGGCGTCAACCTGTTGTTCACCGAAGAATTTGTGGTCAGTCACCTGGATGTATCGGGTGCCCAGCGCATCACCGAACTGTTCAACGAGTTGCTCTTTTGTCAGCACACCCCTTTGGACCCCGATATTTTCCGTGATTTGCGGGAAAATATTCAACTGATCCAGCGCGAATTTACCGGGCCGCGGGACGAATACACTTCGGAAATCATCCGCAACCTGCTACAAGTCGTCATCAGCAAGCTGCACCGGGCGCGGATTTCCGACATCAAGCTGAACATCGAGCACAAATACATCCAGCAGTTTCTCCAGTTCCAAAGCCTCGTGCAACGCAACGTGACCACCTCCCGTTCGGTGCATTACTACGCGGATCAGTTACATGTGACCCCCAAGACCTTGTACAACATCACGCAGAAGAGCATTCGCAAATCGCCCAAAGCCTTCATCGACGAGGAATTGATGCTGCAAATCAAGCGCCGGCTGATCAATTCGAGCATGAGTATCAAAGAGATTGCCTTTCAGTCGGGATTCGATGATCCGGGCAACTTTTTCAAGTTTTTCAAACGACTCGCCGGGGAAACGCCCCAGTCTTTCCGCCGAATCCACCTTCCGGTCTAAATCAAGAAATTTCTGATTTTTACACTTGATTGTCCGATTCTGACCTTTCCAAATGCCTCGCGCAGCGTGACCTTTGGAAAAAAATCACTATGAAAACAATTTATATTTTTGCTACGGCTTTATTGTTGACTGTGGGTTGCAACCGCTCCCGCATCGGATCCAAGGCCAATACTTCGGATTCTTCGAATGCTATCCGGCTCGTCTCCAAAGGACTGAACGCAGTGTTCCGGGATTACAGCCCGGCGGGAATGGAAAAATACTTTACCGAAAATTACATTCAGCACAATCCGGGCATCCCTACCGGGCGTGCTCCCCTGATTGGCTTTTTGCCGGCGCTGAAGGAAGCCGGGACCACCCAAAAGACCCACCGTGTGTTCCAGGACGGTGATTTTGTCGTCACCCACAATACTTACGACAACGCCCAAGCCTTTGGGGCCAAGGAAATCGTAACTTTTGATGTCTTTCGGGTGGAAAAGGGCCGCCTGGCGGAACACTGGGACGCCATTCAGCCGCGGGTGGTCACCACCCAAAGCGGCCGCAGTCAGGTTGATGGCCCCAAGGAAGTAAAAGATTTGGCCAAGACCGAAGAGAACAAGGCCCTGATCAAAGTCTTCATGAGCGACATTTTGTTGGGGGAAAACCCACAGAAGCTCACCGATTACATCAGTGCGGAGACCTACCACCAGCACAATCCAGGCATCGGGGACGGTTTGGCCGGTTTGCAGGCGGCCTTCGGCGCTCTGGCGGCGAAGAACGACATGTTTGTCTACCACAAGGTTCACAAGATCCTGGGACAGGGAAATTTTGTCCTGACCATGAGCGAGGGCGAGTGGCACGGCAAGCCCCACGCTTTCTACGACCTGTTCCGGATCGAGTCTGGGCTACTCGTGGAACACTGGGACGTGATCCAGGAGATCCCGGCCGAGATGGCCCACGAAAATGGAATGTTTTGAGGGAGAACTCAGAGGCGGCTTAAAATTGGTTGGTGAAATTTGCGAGCGCAGATTTTTCTATCCACCGAAGCTCATTTTGGAGTCCATAGCCCGAGCTATGGGCGAGAAAATAGCGGAAGCGGGGCAGAAAAAGCCGCCATAGCAAAATCGCAGAGTTAAATTTGCACAGCCTCGCAGTCCTTATGAACAAAAATTCCCAGTCACTCCGACCGGGAATTTTTGTTTCGCAAAGCTCATGCCTGCCAAATTGGGTGGCTCAAATCCGTACCCCGACCGAAACGTAAAAGCTCCGGGGCGTCGCCGGGATGATGCCCGGGCCGGGATAACTTTCCGCGCGGCGGGTGAAGTACTGCTCGTTGAGGAAATTGTTGACGCCGGCGGCGATTTTGTAGCGCTTCAGTTGGCAATTGGCAGAAAAATCCATCACCAAGTAAGCCGGAATGATGCCGGTGAGGGCATTGGGGTTGAAGATCGAATTGGTGGCGTCGCTGAATTGCTCGCCCAGGTAGGAAAGCTGGTAGGTCAGCTTGAGGCCCTTCCAGCGGTAATTCAGACCGGTGCGGAGCATGATGTTGGGCACGTACTCCACTTTGCGGTCTTGGATCGCGGTGATGTCTGATTGAATGTAGGTGGCGTCGGTCAGGGCCAGGTTCACGAACAGCGCCAATTTGTCCAGGCCCGGTTTCCGGTTGATGAGATCGTAGAGGTCAAATTCGCCGAAAAACTCCATCCCGATGTGCCGGGAGTTGCCGATGTTGGTGCGGAACAAGGTGGTGCTGCCGGGAAATTCGTATTGCCCGATGCGGTCGTTGTAGCGCAGCAGGAAAATGCTCGCGTCTGCGTTGAGCCAACTGAACAACTGACCCCGGATCCCTAAATCGATGTTGTAGCCATTTTCATCGGTGATCAAGCTGTCCAATTGGAAATTGGGATTGACCACGCGCAGGTCGCTGAAGGTGATCGAGCGGAAATTCCGTGAGTAATTGGCGTAGAGGTGGAGGCCCTCCTTGAGGTAGTAGCTGCTGCCCACGCCGTAGAGCGGCACCCAACGGCGGGTGGAACTCTGGTCGGGATTCGTGGTGGAGGAGACGAGATTCCCGGCAAAGTCGTAGCGGTTGAACTTCCAGATCCCATCCGCGTCGGTGCGGATGTGTTCGAGACGCAGACCGGTGGTCAGGCTGAGTTTGGGCGTGAGGTAAAGCAGATTTTCCACGAAGGCTGCGTGGTTCTCGCTGGGAAAATCGTAGTCAAATTCTTCGGGATCCTCAGGATTCAGCAGGACAAAATCGGGGGTTGAGTCGGCACTGGCAAAACCTTGTTGGCGCTGCGTCAGGCCGTTGTAGTAGCGCAGCCCGGCCACGAAGGCCGCTTTTTGTTCTCCGACGCGGTATTCATGGAGCAGCCGGGCTTCCGATCCAAAATTCCGAAAGGCATCGGTAATCAAGGTGCGGGGCGCGTTGGGGTTGTCGCGTACACCGATTTGTTGCAGGTTGCCCAGGGCATCCCGGGCCGAGACCAGCCCGAAGCTTCGAATGTTGAGCTTGGTGCGCTCGGAAAAGTTGTAGTCGATCGTGTTGGCGAAGAGATTCCAGGAAACGCGGAACCAGTTGCGTCCCCGCTGCGATTGGGCGAGGTCCCCGGAGGCAAAGCGGCTGTCGGTCAGGCCCCCCGGCTGTTGGGCTTCGTAGTAGAGAAATGAATACTCGAAGCCCAGCTTGAGACGATCCGTCGCCTGAACCCCGACCCGACCAAAAGCGGTGTGGGCATCGAAGCCACTGTTGGCTCGCCAGCCCCGTCCGGTCCGGAATTGGTAGTAGCCGTAATAATCTATCCGGTCATTGCGCCCCCCGACGCTCAAAAAAGAATTGAGCAGCCCAAAGGAACCGACGGCTTGCTCGGCATTCAATTCGAAGGGCTTGTCCGGAGCTTCCTTGAGTTTAAAATTCAGCATCCCGCCGAATTGGGAGCCGTATTGCAGCGAGGCGGCCCCGCGGACCACCTCGATCCGCTCGACCGCTTGCAGCGCGGGCATGTAGTAGCTTTCCGGATAACCGAGCGCATCGGCGCTCATGTCGTAGCCATTTTGCCGGGTGTTGAAGTTGGCGGTGCGGCTCGGACCGAGGCCCCGTGCAGCGATGTCCAGTTGCAAGCCGGCAAAGTCACTCTCCCAGATGTTGAGGCCGGGGACTTTGGCAAATACTTGCCGGGCGTTGTTGGCAACCTTGTTGGCCGCGAAGTCGTCCAAGACGATGACCTCATTTTTTTTGGCTTCGTAGATGCCGAAACCGTCGATGGCCTTGAGCCGGGTGATCCCGTTGGTGCGGCGTCGGTCCACGATTTCGAATCCCTGGAGGTTGACATTGACGTCCTCCACGAAAAAGTTGATGGTGGTATCGCGGGTCAGGTCCACGTACACGGGGGGCGCTTTCATGCCCATGCCGAAGGCTTCGATTTTGTACTTTCCCCGGGGCAGGGCGAGGGTGTAGTTGCCCTCGGTATCGGTATAGATGATGCTGGGGGAGGCCTGGACCAGGACCATGGCTTCCTCGATGGGGGTGCCATCGATTTGGGAGAGGACGCGGCCGGTGACCTTGAACAGTTGGGCACTGGCGGCGGAAGGCAGCAACAGGATTAGAACCAAGAGCCGAATCGTATTCATGGCAGGCGATTTTCTTCGTAGGGGACAATCCAGTCCTTGGGAGCCCACCCGTCGGTGATTTGGGTGAGGTCCACCTGGGGATCTATGAGCAAGCGGGCGGGCCGGGCATTCAGGGTGACCCAGACTTCGGCACGCACGCGGGGATCGGCCACACCTTCATTGGCAAAGTGCGCTTTGAGGTAGTGGGCGTACTGCAAAATAAGGTCGGGCTGCATGGCCATCTGCTTTTCCTGGTGCTCGTTGAGGAACTGGTGGTTGATGACCGAGCCTTCACGGCCGGTTTCCGCATCCTTCACATAAAAGGTCGCGGTACCGGCCTTTTCCATGAGCATGACCCGCCAGGAGAAGCGGTAGCCTTCTTCGGTCCAAAATAGGTTGCCGTCATAGAGGAGGTAGCGCCAGGGAAAGGCCAACTGGAAAAGGAGAAAGAGCGTCAGGAGGGGAACCGCCAAGCGGGGACTCCGGAAACCTACCGGGGTAGAGTTGCGGTCGGTGGAGGTATTCGGCTTGGTTGAGCGCACCATCAAAACCCTTAAAAACTCAATGTCGGTGGCCCTTATAAAATCTTCCCCATTAAAAGCGC
>JBCCQH010000160.1:0-11165 GCA_039024435.1 Bacteroidota bacterium | reverse complement strand
TGCTTGCGCAAGTCGCCGAAGTGGGTTCGGCAGGATTGTTCGTCGGGAAATTGGGCGATAAAGTTGAATAGATTCATGGGCAGATTCGAGCTTTGGCCGCAATCTCGACCCGCCGATTGACATCTCGTGTCAAAAGCCGTGTCAAAAATCGTGGCAAAGTTCCGGACAAGCATATTGCAAAATTAGCCGGGAGAAACGGCGGTCGTGGTTCCCGCTCAGTTCCCTTTTTTCTGGCAAGCTGCCCGGATGGCGTCTTTGAGGTCTTCCGGATAGGCATTTTCAAAACCGAGGGCCTGCGCCATCAATAAGTCTTCGCAAGCATGGTCAAGCTTGTCCATCGCGATGTAGACCAGCGCCCGGTGGTACCAGGCCCGGGGCTCCCCGGAATCCAACTTGATCGAGCGGTTGAGATCCTTCAGCCCGGCTTTCTCATCTCCCAGTTTGAACCGGGCAAACCCTAGCGAGGAAAACGCAAACGCCAATTCTGGCGACCGTTCCACCACTGGCTCCATCAACTCCACCACCCGGGAGAAGCGCTCCATCCGGACGTAGACGTGCCCGAGCATCGTGAGGATGTAGACGTCGGTGGGACGGCGGCGTAGCGCCTGCTCCAGATCCGCTTCCGCTTCCACCAATTGGCCGGAACTCTCGTGAAAAAAGGCCCGGGTAAGGTAAGCTGTATAGGCTCCGGTATCGGCTTCCAGGTAAGCGGCGAGGTCCTGCATGGCGGCACTGCTGTCCCCATTGGCCCAGTGAATGTAAGCGCGGGTATTCAGCAGGCTGTATTGGTAAGGGGCCAAGGCAATCGCCTGTTCGATGTCGAGCAAAGCCGGCTGAGGATTCCCGGAATACAACAACACTCCCGCCCGGGTCGCGTAGGGCAGAGGGTTCTCCGGACCCAATTTCACCGCCAGGTTCGCTTCCTTGATCGCCCGGCGCAGGTCGCCGAGAAATTCCTGGGCTTCCGCCCGCAAACAGTAGACTTCAGGGTCCTTGGGTGCCAAGCGCCGCGCCGCTTCAAGATCGCTCCAGGCATCTTCCAGATTGCCTGTCTCCAAATTGATTTCCGCCCGCAACAGCAGCGCTTCCACAAAATCGGGAGCAAGACTCAGGCATTTGCGGATATCTTTCAAGCCTGCATCCAGATCCCCCAACTCCACGTGCAAACGGGCCCGCTCCAGCAAAGGCTCCGGAAGCTGAGGGTCGAGGCGAATCGCCATTCCGTAGTCCGCCATTGCTTCCGCACCTTGTCCCGTCTCCACCCGGCAGATCCCCCGCAACATGTATAAATCCGCCGAGTCAGGGAACGAAGTGATCGCGTCATTGAACAGGAGCACCGCACTCTCTACGTCGCCATTCTCCATGGCTTGCATCGCCTTGCGGATTTCAAGGGTGTCCTGCGCTGCCGATGGAGCGGCAGAAGCCAGCAGCCAAAGCATCACGAGTGGGCTGAATCCAAGATATCGCAGCAGCGTCCCCATTTCCCAAAGCTACAGCATTTCCCGGAATCAAATTTGCGGATTTCTTTCATGTGACAACCTGCACTTGACCGATCCCGTAAATGTGGGCAACCGACCGGGACGCGCCTGAATTGAAGACAGAATTCGAAAAAGAAGAACAAATGCTTATGAAAAAATTGTGGATGGCCCTTTGGGGCATGGGTTTCATGCTGGCCGCACTTCCCGCGACGGCGCAGTTGCGGGCGGACGCCCAACCGGGACTAGCATTTTCTCCGGAATTGATGAATCCTTCTCTCAGCGGGGCCGCACAGGGGACCGCGGAAAGGGGAGCATTCCGGGCCCAGGACATCAATCTGATGGAGATGCGGCGCAAACGCAAGCGCCGCCGCCGAAAGAAAAACACGCTGGCCGTGGGCCTGGTGGCGGGAGGACCGATTGGGTTTGGGGGACGGGTCATCTTCCGACCGACCCGACTCGCCGTCGCCGCTGACATTGCCTACAACCGCCTGCGCACCGATCAAGGGCCCATGGTGAACGCTATGACCGCCAAAATTGACGCGCGGCTCTACAGCAAGGGCTTCATCGCCCGGCTGCTGCGAACCTACCTTTTTGTGGGCGGAACCATGCAGCGCGGAAACTTCAGCGATGGCCTTACCCAAAGTGTCTGGCAAATGGACGCTGGAATCGGAGGCGGGATCAAACTCTGGCGCCTCGAAATCAACGGCGAAGTCGGCCTGCTGATCCCCGTGAGTGGCGTGGACGCCTACCAGCCCCGCTTCAACGTTTTCGGAAATGTCGGGGTAATGATCTGGCTGATTTAGTGGGTTGACAACCTCGGATTGGCGTGCGCAAACAATTGGTCAAGAGAAACAAAAAGCCGGGCCCCGTACTGGGGCCCGTTCCAAAAATTTCGTATTTAATTCTTTTGAGATCAGTGCGAGACGATCAGGCGGCGCGTGACTTTTTCGCTGCCGTTCGAAAGGGTGTAGAAGTACACACCGCTTTCCAGGGAGCGCACGTCGAGGTCGATGGCGTGCTCACCGCTGGGGTAGTTGACGGTCTGGGCAAATACGCGCTGACCGGTCACGCCGAACACTTCCAGAGCGATTTCGCTTTGGAAGGGGGTGTGGAAGCTGATCCGGGTTTCCTCGGAGGCCGGATTCGGGAAGCTTTGGTCCACGGTAAAAGCACCATTCATTCCGGGATCGACCGAAACGCCACCGAGTATTTCGATGTTGTATGCGAGGGGGCCGGGGACATCCTGCTGCGTGCCGCCGATGAACGGGATCGATGCGGGAATGGTCACATTCAGCGTCGTCTGGAGGTTTGCAATGAAGTTGCCCCCGCTCGTGGGGGTTCCGGACAGGTCAATGCAACCGGAGTTGCCACCGGTGATGTTGCAGGACATCGGATTGCAGGTGGAGGTCAGCCCGGGAGGTAGCCCCCCGAAAGAGTCGATCTGCAGAAAATTGACGGTGACGGTCAGCGTGGGCAGGCCCGGCGCAAAAACCGACAAGTCGAGGCTGGTGTCTTGCGGGACATTGATGGTGAAGACTTCTGCATAGGGCGTTCCCACGTTGCCCACCGGTACTCCGGTAATCGGCGTAGGGAAGATGCCACCGCCCGTGATTCCGGGATCGGGCATGCACTGCGCGGAGGCAGTACCCGCCAGTGCAAACGCAAGGACAATGATCAGAGTAGAGATTTTTTTCATTGAGTTCAGATTGAGTGTAGACAAAGGGAGGAGGAATCAGTCAACCACGATCATTTTGTGGGTCACCGAGCGCTCACCGTCCGAAAGGCGATACAGATAGATGCCCGGGGCATAGCCGGTGGCATCAAAGGTGAGGACATTGCGACCGGCGGCAGCGCGTGCGGATCGCTGGTGCAGTATGTGTCCCGAAATGTCCATGACCGTAAATTCGACCGGGCTGGACTTGAGGACATGGTAGTGGATATCGGTGGATCCGCGGAAAGGATTGGGACCATTTTGGACGACATCAAATCGATTTTCTTGCAGTTCTTCGATGCCGACACCGCTTTGGATTTCCAGATCCCAACTGATGCCAAAAAGGGGCAGTTCCTGAATTGTACCGCCGATGACCGGAATCGCTGCTGGGATCTCAAATCCGATGTCGATGTCCATGCTTACCTCAAACACCCCCGAGGTATCGGGGATCCCACTGATGAGGACGCAGCCGGAGGAGTCGCCCGGAATTTCGCAGCCGGAGATGTCACAGGCAAAGTTCAGTCCGGAAGGCAAGCCATTCACGCTGTTGACGCGCTGGTATTCGACCGCCACCGTGACCGTCGGCAACCCGGGAAAAAACACCGAGAGGTCCAGGCTGGTATCGGCCAAGACGACAATGGTCACCGTTTCCGAATAGTTGACTCCCTGCTGACCGTCGGGGAGATTGTCCGTGGTCAATGGGCTGGGATAGATACCGGGAAGGGGAATCGGCAATGGCGTACATACCTGAGCCATGCCGTGCGAAATGCAGAAAAGCGAAGCAATCGCGAGCAGTAGCAGATTTTTTCTCATAGTTCTACCTATAAAATGCGTCAACAATTTACCCAAAATGTCCGATTGGAAAAATTCGTTCTGTTTTGGGGTTGATTCGCTGGCCTATTTTCCCTGCTTCCGCAAGGCGTCCCGCAATTCCACTGCCTGGGGCAGAAAAATTGACTCAGGAAAGTCACGGATGTACATTTCCAATGCCTGAGAGCTGCTTTTTGCTTTGGCGTTTTGGTAGGCGAGGGCGTACAAACGCTGTTCGATCATGGCCGCTTGTTGTGCCTGGGGATAGTGGTCCAAAAAGTAGCGGAAACTCTCCTCGGTATTCCCCTTCAGGGCGATTTCGGCGGCCTGGGCGTCACGTTCAGGAATGGCGCGGGCGGCTTCGGGGGTGTTCGGATATTCCTGGATGAATTCGTCCAGGGCTCCGACCGTGCCGAGGGCCTGGGCGTCCTGGTATGCCTTTGTGTTGCGCAGGACAAGCGCGGCAGAAGATGATCGGGATTTGGGAAACCGCTCCAGGAAAGCGTTGTAGGCCGCGACAGTATTTTCCGTTTGGGCATCGGCGAGAAAACTTTTTTCCAGGCTATTGCGGCGTTCGCGCAGATTGACCCGCGAAACTCCCGCTTTTTTCAATTCCGCGCGGGCTTTTTCGTCGCCTTTCGGAAAATTCCACTCCGCCTGGATCAGGTGATCGAGCGCCCTTTCCTTGTTGTTGATGCTGGCGAGGCTATAGTAGCGGGAAAGTCCGTAGTGGGCCGCCACATCGTCGGGATCGACTTCCAGCACTTCTTCAAATGCGATCCGGGCCCGCGCGTGGTTGCCGTCGTGCAGCGCCTTGAATCCCAAGGATACATCCTGGGCCACTCCCCAAAGCGGAAGGAAAACCAGAACCCCAAACCAAGCGGATACTTTCATCTTGCGTAGATTGCTCTCCTTCAAGATATCCCTTCGTGGCCGATTTATCAATTTTAAACCACCTCTAAATCGCCGCTTGCTCCGCTTTTACCTCGGAGATACAGGTGCGTAGCATGTCCAGGCAGGCATCCACCGTCGCCAAATGGGTCCGGTGGGCCAGGCAAGCGAAGCGCAGGAAAAACGTTCCCTTGATCTTGGTGGAGGTCAAGAACACCTGGCCGTCCGCGTGGATCTGATCGATCAAGGCTTGGTTGAAAGCATTGGCATCGCCGGTTTCCGGAACGTAGCGGTACAGCACCACCGAAAGGTCCGGTTCTGGTCCCACTTCCATCCCGGTAATCTCAAACAAACGCTCCCGGAAATAGCGCGCCAGCCACATTTTCTCCGCTAGGCCCGCCCGGAAAGGCGCCTCCCCGTGGACCATCAAGGGCAGCCACATCCGCATCCCGCGAAAGTGTCGAGTGAGTTCCGGACTCAGATCCGCGGGACTCATTTCCGCCGTGTGGAGCACCGCATCTTGCAAGTAATTGGCGCTGTACTGGTGGGCATCGGCGAGGTAACGTCCTTCCCGGACCAGTGCGATTCCGGTACCGTAGGGCAAGAACATCGCCTTGTGTGGGTCCACCACCAGCGAGTCGGAGCGTTCCAGTCCCCGGATGATTTTTCGGCCTTCCTCACACAGGATGAAGAACCCGCCGTAGGCCGCATCTACGTGCAACCAGAGGCCGTGGGCTTCGGTGACATCCGCAATGGCATCTGCCGGATCCACCGCCCCCGTATCTGTGGTCCCACAAGAGGCCACCACCATGAAGGGTTTAAGGCCCGCCGCCCGATCCTTCTGCACCAGCGTGGCCAGCGCTGCCGGATCCATGCGGAAGTGCTCGTCTTGCGGGACGTACCGAATGACCGCTTCGGCCATCCCCGCGATGCGGAAAGCTTTCGTCACACAGTGGTGGACCTGCTCGGTCAGGTACACCACCGAGTGCTCGATGTCCCGGGCCCGAATCCCGTGGGCGTCCCGCGCCGCTACGATGCAGGCCAGATTCGCGATGGACCCCCCGGAAAGCAAGGTGCCCGCCGCCGTTTCCGGATAGCCAAATTGATCGGCCGTCCAGCGCACCATCATGTTCTCCATGCGCACCGCCCCCGGACCGGCGAAGAACACCCCGGAGTAGCGATTGGTCACATCGGCGAGGTAATCGCCCAGGGCAGAAAGGTACAGTCCTCCTCCCGGGATGTAGCCCAAATGGCCTCCCGAGGCCGGATTCAGGCCGGGGGTATCCACGTGCCGCCGCACCAGATCGAGGGCCAGGTCCATTCCAATCCCATTTTCGCGGGGCGTAAATTCCAGCAGGGGGCGACTATCGTCTTCTGCGGAAACAAATGCTTTGGCGTGGTCCAGTTGGGACAAAAATTGCTCGGTGTGATCGCGGACTTGTGCGAGATAGGCCGCGCGCTGTTCGGCGTCGGGTTCCAGAATGCGGGCCACGCCCTCCAATTCCCGCAGCCGGGTGACCATGTCTTTCAGTTCGGTTGCTTCAATTGCCTTCATGCAGATTCCCATTTTGTTTCCATTGAACTTCCGAGCAAATGTCTTTGTTGCCGCTATTCCTGCGATTCGTCGGGCCCCCATTCCGTTCCCGGCAATTCCCCAGCAAAAATCAGCTTTTCTTCGTAGAGCCAAGCGCGGATTAGGAAGCCTTCGGCACTGCTAAGGCGCCATTCCCGGTCTTTGTAATTCGGGGTACCGAGGCGTTTGCGGACCCATTTGCCACGGTCGGCGAGGTCCCGGTAAAAGATGACGATTTCGTAGAGCGGTCGGTCGCCTTTGTCATCGAAGTAATACAATGCGGCGATGATCGGTGAGGAAGCAGAAAACGATTCGCGCCAGCGGTATCGGATGTCGTCCCGGATCAAAGTTTCCGGCGGAAGTTTTGGTCGGCGATTGGCGAAGTCCGCCAGCGGCATCCCCAGGTAAAGGTCCTTGAAGGGTTTGGGAAAGTACTTTTTTTGCTGCTGGTGGCTTTGCGCCCAACTGCTGAGGGCACCCAGCAGGAACAGGGCAATCAGACCGGCGAGGGATCGTGTCATTTGCAGTATAGATCTTTGGCGGTGGCGGCATCAAGGGAACCGGCGGCGATGGCTTCGGTAAAATCGCCACAAGCAGCGGTGCGCTGTCCGCTGCGCAGTTTGGATTTGCCCCGGAGGAAAAGTGAGCGTGCTACTTCGTGGTTCATGCGGATTGATTCATTGAAATAGCGGATCGCCAGGGCGTAGTCGGCGACTTCAAACAGAGCTTTTCCCCGGGCAAAAATCGCTTCGGGAAAGACCGGCCGCAAGGTCAAGGCCGCTTCGTGGTCCCGCTCGGCTTCCCGGTACAGGCTCAAGGCCGACTTGCAGAGCCCGCGGTAATAATAGGCTTCGGCGTTGTCGGGATCCTTGCCCAGCGCACGGTTGAATTCCAGCATTGCCGTGCGGTAATCCTTGGTTAAAAACAGCTCAATACCATTGCTGCGGTAGTCGTCCCCGTTGAGTTTGCGTTCACCGCCCTTGGTAACTACCATTGCTTCCATCCCCAGGTCCTTGGGGAGGGCATAGTCCAAGATGTCCATCGGCGTGGCGTGAGCGGGGACGCGGCGGGCAAGGTAGGGTTGCTTGTGCGGCAATACTTTGGGGATCTTCGCCTGCGCCGTAAGCGAGGCACCGGCAGAAAGGAGCACTTCAAAAATCGCAATCTTTTCTGGATGGCTGGATTTCAGGTCACCTTTCATCACCGCCCAGTGCAGCGGATTCCAGCCGTCTGCGTCGTTAGCATTGGGGTCGGCTCCCACCCGCAGGAGCACTTCGACCACCGGTTCGAGCCCGAGGTAGGCGGCGTGGTGCAGCACGGGGATGTTCATTTTTCCGCCGGTCCCGCTGAAGTCGTCCATCTGCTCCGCCAGGTGCTCGATGACTGGGAGCCAGGTGGTTTGGTCACCGTCCATCGCCAGTTTGTTCATCGCCAAGATCAACTGGGCCGCACTGGCACGTTCGCCGCCTTCGAGCAAAGCAGCCACCGCCTCAGCGTGCCCTTTTTCCATGGCCAGATCGAGTGGAGTGCGTCGTTGGAGGTCGCGGACATCGGTTTGGGCACCGTAGCGGCGCAAGAGGCGAATCATATCGGCGTATCCCCTGTCCGCCGCCAGGTGCAGCGGATAAGTTTCGGCGGTGCGGTTGGGATTGGCCCCCTTAAAGAGATACTGCTCGGCACTTTCGAGGTGGTTTTTCTGGACCGCTTCGCGCATCTCTTTGTAGAATAGGCCATTAAAGGTGTAGCCTTTCCGGCGAAAGTGCACCACTGCCTCATTGTTCCCGGCCAGCCGGGCGAGGTCGAGTGGACTGCGGCCCTGCTCGTCTTGGGTCATGAGACTGGCATCCTGTTGCAGGAACCATTTGATTTTGTCCCGGCGGCCATACCCGGCGGCGTAGTGCAGGGCGTTCATTCCGGTTTTGTCCTCGGCCTGGAGGTCAGCGCCCAGGTCGAGGAGGCTTTGCAAAACGTCCACCGGAGCGGCAATCGCCGCCGCCATCAGGGGGGTGATGCCATCGTGGTTTCCCCGGTTGAGGTCAGTTCCGGCGGTGAGGGCCAGGCGAATTCCCGCGGTGTGCCCGCCGTACGCGGCATAGTGCAGAACGGTATTCCCATTTTGGTCCCGCTCGGTGTATTTGGCTCCCTGCTGCACCAGTTCTTGGGCGTAAGCTTCCCGCTCCGGTTCGTACACCGCGTACATGAGCGCAGTTTTGCCCTGGCTGTCACCGGCATTGAGGTTGGCCCCGAGTTTGAGCAAAGTCGAGATAAGTTCTGCATCGGCCTGGACTGCATTGGCGTGAATGGCACCGATGTAGACTTCTGCGGCTTCATTTTCGGAGGCAAGTCCGTTCAGGTAGCGGTCGCGGCTGAGGTAGAAGCTGAATTCAGGAGTTTGTCGGGCGACGGTAGAGTTGACGTCGGCCCCCTGCTTGACCGCTTCTTTGACCGCTTTGGCGTCGGCTTGTTTGACGGCGGCGATCAGTTGTTCTTGCAATTCCTGCTGGGCCAGGCTCCGGAGCGGGAGCGCACAACCGAGGATCACCAGCCAAAAGCACCATTGCTTCTTCATAGGCGGCAATTTACGCACAATTGTCGAGAGAAGGGAAGCTTTGGTGGAGGGGCCGGGTTCCGTTTTGCACGACCCTCCCGCAATTGTGGCGGTCCCTTCCTCTGGCGATCCTAAGAGACTGTTTAAATTTAATCCTGTGATTTAGCTACAGACTCCAAAATGAGCTCCGGGAGACAAAAAAATCTGCGCTAGTAAATTTCACAAACCAATTTTTAACCGGCTCTAAAGTTGACTTTTTATATCCCGCCGCAATGCTTAATTTTCTCCGGGCAACTGCGCACGTACCGTGTGGGTTGCCGGCCTCACTTTCAGCACCATGGCGAAATTCTGGCGACAATATCTCTCCAATCCGAAAGAAATTGGATTTCCCGTAGCGTGCTCCCGCGAAACGGGGGTGCGAATGGCGGAAGCAGCGGAGCTGAAACAAGCCCGCTACGTGGTAGAATTCGGTCCGGGAACCGGGGTTGTGACCCGTGAAATTGTTCGGCGGATTCCTCAAGATTGCCGCTTCTTTGCCATTGAAATCAACCAACAACTGGCGGCCGAAACCCGAAGGCGTACCGGAGCGGAGGTCATCGTCGATTCGTGTCAGCACCTTTTGCACCATCTTCAACACCGGGGAATGCCGCACTGTGATGCGATTCTGTGTACGATTCCCTGGGCTTTGCTCAGTGCAGATGCCTCCGCTGCGATCCTGGATGCGGTCGTGGAGGGCTTGGGGCCTGAGGGGCGTTTTGTGACCGTGGGCCTGAGCCTGGGTAAAAATACCGCGGGGGGCAAACGGCTGCGGGTGGAACTGGAGGCACGATTTGCCGAGGTAACCGAATCGAAGAAAATCTGGGCCAATTTTCCTCCTGCGTTTTACTATTTGTGCCGCAATTGAGACCGATCCCACGATTTCTGAGATTTTTTTGCCCGGTTTTTGAGGGATGGTCTTTCCTGTAGCGTGTTTGATTTCCGAGAGTATTTGCGTTGTCCACGGTTGACGCTTCTCTTGGAATGCATTATCTTCCAGTGAATTATGAAATGTTCCGGATCGATTCGCCTTGTTCTCTGTACAAGTTTGGTCCTGTTATCATTGGCGGGGTGCCGCAATGAAGAACCGATGGGCTGTGATCTCGCTTTGCCTTTGGCAATTGAGGTGCCTTGTGCCGCATCGGTAAGTGACCTTCAGGCCTTGGAACGCGGAGCGATGCAAATGGCACTGCGGGAAATCCGCGAGCAGGGTGGTCCGGCGGCGGACAGCGTACGAATTGCCGAAGCGAATTGGCGGCCCTACGCGGAAGCCTTGGCGGCGGTGCGGACCGCGATTCCCCAAATGGAATGTCAGGATTTATCCGCGCTGCTCTCGGTTGAGCCATTTCAGCGGGTTGCCATGGATGAATTGTTGCTGCATGTCGATGCCCGGGAACCCTGGGTGCAAGCCTGGGTAAATCTGAACTCGATGACCGGTAATCCGGAGGTGGACGCTTTGATGAACCGCTACAACCTAACGGTGACCGCCTATTACGATTGGGAGGCGGGCGATCATGTTGTAGTGGCGAGTTCGGAGCCCCTGCAATTGTTGCCGCTGCTGAAAAAATTTCGGGACATCGAAGGAATTGTTGATGGCTACGAAAATACATTGGTGGGGGACGGTGACGATATAGTGGGCCTGCGCGAGGGCAATGACATGCTGATCCGCATTTATGACAGCTACGGTGATTGTCCTTCGGGGTGCCAGCACGATGATATCTGGACCTTTCGCGTCACCCCCGGATGCCGGGTCTTCTACGAAGGCTTCCACTCGAATTGAGGGCGTCAGCCGACACGGGCTTGCCGTTGGCTCCGGAAGTTTCACTGATTCAATTTTTAAGTTAGGGTAGGCGTTCCGGCACGACAGCGCAATGGATATTTCCGGTTATTGGAGGTAAAGAACTCAAGTTTTCCCCTGCAACTGGTCCAAACTCGATTTGCGTTTGACCCGATCAATCCCGTTGTTGCGTCGACATTATGCCCAATCAGTACGACAGCATCCTTAGGGAAAACTTTTCCAAAATCTTACTGCCCTTCATCCAGCGGCGCTTCAATTTTGAGATTCTGACCGAAGAGGACCTCCCGGAAAACCTCCAAAAGACGGTCAATCGCCAAATG
>JBCCQH010000159.1:0-11224 GCA_039024435.1 Bacteroidota bacterium | reverse complement strand
CGAATTTTCGATGGGGTGAGGCAAAACCCCAATTGGGAGGAAGAGCACCCCGGTACGGTCCTTGAAGGATGGCAACCGCAGCCCGCCACCACGACCAACCCCTCGGAGGAGGAATCGGCCCCTGAAACGGATGGAAAAGAAGCAGAATCCGATCCGGCCCCAGCCGGTCCCGAGGCCCAGTAAGTGGATGCCCCGCCCGATTTATCCGGTAAAACTCGCAATTGATCCAACCCGTGATACCAAGAATTTTATTCGTACTGCTGTTTGAGCTGTTTTTCGCCAGGGTCCTGGCGCAGCCGCAGATATTTCAGGTAACGCCGAGCAGTTTTTGTGCCAACGATACCCTGGAAATCATCGGCCAGAACCTGGACCCCGGGGGCAATCGCATCACCCAGGTGGAGGTGGCGGGCATTTCTTGTCCGGTCGTCAGTGTCACCAATACCCAAGTGAAGGCGATTGCCCCCACTTTGGCTCAGCAGGGCCCCCAAACCTTGCGGGTGCTCATTCGCGATACGCTACTGAATGTCATCGTCAGTCAAGTGCTTACCGGTATCTCGGCCGTGGAGGACGTCTCGGTGAGTTATCTGCCCGGACCGTACTGCCAGCATCCCCTGGTCGAAATTTCGCCGACCATCCTGGGGGGCCAGGCGCGCTTTTCCACCCTGGGCAACAGCGCCAACCAGGTCGATTCCCTCCTGGGCTCCTTGTCCCTGGACAATGTCGGCAACACCATCATCCAGTGGGCCAATGCTGCTTGTCCGGCCCAAGGGGGAACAATCGTGCTCAGTGTCACCCCTCCCACCTCAACTTCTGCCCTCAGCTACCCCGGTTCGACCTATTGCCAAAACGATCCCCTTCCGGTATTTCCCACGGCCCCCACCAATATCCAGGGAAATTTCGTGGGCAGTCCCGGCCTGGTGGTCGATTTTCTCACCGGGGAAATCAATTTGGCAGCCTCGGATTCCGGCTTGCACGTGGTGACCTACGTCCCGTTTTACGGCACTTGCGGCGACGTGAGCACCTTCGCGATTGAGATCTTACCCACGGACGATGCCTCAATCAACTACGGCGACAATGTCTTTTGCAAATTTGAGCCTAACCCCCTGCCGACGGTCGTTCCGGGGGGCGCCTTCAACGTGCCGCCCGGTTCCGATGCCGTGGTCAATTTTAGCACCGGGGAGCTCGATTTGCAACAATCGTTCAACAATGCCGGGAGTTCTCCCCAATTCCTCATCCGCTACACCACCAACCAGGGCTGTCCCAATACCGATTCGGTGATGGTGGACATCCGCGATTTCAGTCCCGATTTCAACGTGCCGGGGATCATTTGCCAGAGCAGTGACGATACCATTGCCGCCACCAACCTCGGTGGGCCGGGCACTTTCCAGTTGGGCTCGGGCCTGGCGGCGGCCGGAAACCTCACCGTCGGGGCGAACCAGTCCACCTGGCCGATCATCAATGTGAGAAACAGCGCCAGCGGGAACTGGGGCATCACGTTTTCCCTCGATTCGGCCCAGACCGGATGCGCGGGTTCGGCTGCCGAGACGGTCACCCTGGTGCCGGGGGTGGGCAGTTCGTTCTTGTATCCGGATACCCTGATCTGTACCGGAGAAGCCCCCGTGTTTCCGAATCCGGCTCCCAATGGAGAACTCCTCTACTCGCCGGTCCCCGGCCTGGATCTCGTACCGGGTACCGGGCGCATCAACCCGGGAAATTCCGCCCCCGGACTCTACCCCTTGTTTGCGCTGCCCCAGGGCAATTTATGTCCCGATACCGTGCCGCTGAACCAAGTGATGCAGGTGGAGCCGACCACCCAAGCTTCGGTCGCCCTCATAAAATCGATTTTCTGCAGCTACGAACCCGATCAGTCGGCCCTCCTTGCACTGCCGCCCGGGGGCTCGTATCAAGGAACGGTCGGTCTGGCGGTTAATGCTTCCTCCGGGACCATCGATTTTGATGCCTCCCTGCCCAATGTTCCCCACGAGTACATCTACGACCCGCCGGGAAACCGCTGCGTGCTCAACGACACTGCGGGGCTGGAAATCATTGCCCTGAACGCAGTGTTTGACTACCCGCAGGACACGGCCTGTGCCCTGGATCCCCCGTTTTTGCCCGCGTTTTCCGTGGTGAGCCCCGGAGTGGCCATCAGTTTCAGCGTGACCCCACCCGGCTTGTTGATCAATCCCATGACCGGAGAAGTCGATCCCGGGGGCAGCCTTCCCGGAACCTACTCGGTAACCGCCAACTTGACCCGATTGTCGTGCAGCGAGACCTTCATGGCGAGCAATTCCATCGTGGTGATTCCCCTGCCCAATCCGCAGTTCAGTCTTCCCGTGCAGGTCTGCCGCAATGGCGCCCCGCCGGTAGCAATCCCGGTTGCGCCGGGGGGAACCTTTGAGGTGGTGAGTGGCGGTTGTATCATCGATTCCGTGAGCGGAGTGGTGGACCTCGACAGCAGTGCCGCGGGATTGTGTACCGTACGCCACAACCTCGGTGCTCCCCGCTGCCCGGTCTTCAGCGACGAGGTCATCGAATTGCTGCCCATCTCGGGGAGCGCATTTACCTACCCCAGCGATACCTTTTGTGCCGCCGGCGGAATTGCGATGCCCAGTCCCTTGGACTCAACGTTTACGAGCGGAGGCGTATTTGCCGCGGTTTCGGGAGTGGGACTGGACCTGAACGCCGCCAATGGCCAAATCCACGTCCCCGGATCCATTCCGGGTGATTATATCGTCGAATACACCGCGCCGTCGCCCTGCGCGTCGGCCGCGAAAGATACCGTGACCATTCTTCCAGTGAGTTCTTTCACCTTTGCCTACCGTGAACCGGCGTACTGCCGGGGAAGCGGTCAGGCAGAGGTAGACACGGCGACCCTCGCGATCACCGGGGCGTTCAGCGGAGCGCTCGGCTTGGTGATCGACAGCCTGACCGGCGCGGTGGATCTTTTGGCCAGTGATAGTGGCACTTTTCCGGTGACCTTTGTGACCACCCTCGCGGCAGCCTGCCCGCAGGTCCGTACGGCGGACATCCGGATTGTGGCCTACGATTCGCTGACCACCTTTGCTTACCCGGACGATACGTTTTGCGTGGGCGACGGCTCCGTGACGGCTTCGATTGCGGGAAACACCAACGGGAGTTTCAGTGCCGGACCGGGACTGTTTTGGGCCGATGTCCAGACCGGAACCGTGGACCTGAACCTCACTGCGCAGGGGGAGTACGTGGTGAACTATACCTTGCCAACCGTGTGCGGAGAAGTCGTCACCGACTCGTTGCGCTTGCTGCGGCGGGAAGATCCGTCCTTTTTTTACCTGCAGCAGGACTACTGTCGGAATGCCGCGCATCCTTCCCCGCTGTCGGTGATGACGCCCGGAGGGAGCTTTTCCGGTTCCCTGGGCCTGGTCGTCGATCCGCTGCGTGGAGAAATCAATTTGGCTGCGTCGATACCGGGGGTGGCCCGGGTGTACTACGAAACACCGGGCCGCTGTGCCGGCCGCGATTCCCTGGACATTTTGCTTTATCCTCCGACCCGGCCCCTGAGTTGGAATGTATTTCCCGATTCTCAGGTCTGTGCCGGCACCAATGTCGAATTCAGCACCCAATTCAGCGCTTACATTCGCTTCTTCAAAGAAGGTCAACTGCTCGAAGACCGCCGTGACGCGGTGGTGGTAGACAGTTTTACCACTGGCGAAGTCGTCCGTTTGATCCATTCCGACGACGACATCTGCTGGGACACGGTGGCGGTTACCCTGACCAAGTTTGAGACCCCCCGCTTGGCGCTTGAACGCGACTCGCTGGTGGTCGACGGCAGCGGCGAAATCGCATTGCCCCTCGCGGCTTCCACCGAAAATGCCTCGGTCGACTGGCGGGTTTCTCCGCATCCTGCCCTGCAACTGAGCCCCGAGTCGGGGACCGTAACTGTGCCTTTCGGGCCCGCCTCCGAACTATTTTTCGCGGACGTGATGGCAGATCCGGTCCGCTATCCGATCCTGACCGAATTGATCTTGGAGTTGCGGAACCTCAACTGTCCGGGGGACCGCGACACCTTGCCCCTGATCATCAATCCGCCGGGCACCCCGATTTTTATTCCGGAGGTCTTCACCCCCAATGACGATGGCTTCAACGATACCTGGCAGATCCGGTGGATCGACGGGATCGATCCCGGGCAGTACCGCATTCAGGTATTTAACCGGACCTACGGCGAGGTTCTGAACATGCAGCCCCTGCGTTCGGACTGGCGGGCGGAAAGTCTCGCGGACGGGGTTTACCGGTGGATTTTGCGGGGGGCGACGGAAGAAATCCTGGAGTTTGGCGGCGTAACCATTCGAAGAAAATGAAATTGCCTACCCTTCATTTCGCGAAAAAATTGGCACTCCTCCTGGGGGCCGTGGTTTGGGGAACCGTTTCCGGTGGCCGGGCGCAACAATTGCCGTTGTCGGTCCACCAGCTCGTGGAACGGGACTTTATGAATCCGGCGGCTCCGGTGCTTGCGCCCGTCAATCAGCTCGATTTGGCGGTCCAGCAGCGGGCACGGCAAGGTCTTGGTTGGCGTTCAGCCAGCCAGTTCCTTGCTTACCGGGGCCGGCCCCAAGGCAGCAAAGAGATTTTTCGCTGGGGATTGAACGCGATCCACGACATCGAGCACACCGAGCAGCGGTTTGCCCTGGCCCCGACGGTTTCCGCGGAGGTTTGGGCGAATGAGGCGACGCAGATCCGCCTGGGCGTCCAAATCGGCTTTTTGCTCTGGAACTCCAATTACCTCGGGCGGCGGATCCACGATCTGGGCGATCCCATCACCACGGCCAATCTGAACCTCACGGAGGTCAACACGGGCGCTGGCGTGAGCCTGCAGCACCGGGGCGAAGGATTCTGGCTGGATGCGGGCCTTTCCGGCACCCAGCTTTCCGGCAATCTGATCAGCAGTCCACTGGAAGGCATGCGGCTGTACCCCCACTTGCTCGCCGAAGCGAGGCTGTTGTTTCTGGCGGGTGAAAATCTGCGGATCGGACCGCGGGGGACCTACCGGCGCCTGGTGGCGGAAGAGCGGACTTTCGGTGGGGGCGGGACCGACATCGGGGTAGCGGTGCAAATACCGGAACGGAGCCTGTCGGGCGGGATTGCCTGGCGGATGACGGACCGCGCGGTGGCCGTAGGGGTGGGATTTCCGCTCGTCTCGAACTTGCTTGAGGCCCGCCCCGGGGACCAGCAGCAACAGCTCAAGGTCCGGTTTGGTCTGCTCTATCCCCTCGCGACCCGGCAGGCATTTGGTCCCACGGTGGATGTGGGCTTGCAGTGGGTGTTTGGGCGGTTGCGGGATGCTGAAGTGGACACGCTGCCCTTCGCGGAGGTCTTCTGGCAAGGAGAATCGGCCCAGGTGGCCCACAAAGAAAAATACCTTGATCCCGCCGGGCCGGTGGGGTTGACCAGTCTTGCGGAGGTCTTCGAAAGGGAAGTGTTCCTGACCTACCGCTGGCTGGACCGGAGCTTGCTGTACTCGGGTGAGTTGCCGCGCATTGAGGGCGGGGCGATCAAGCGGGTCGGCCGGGAGTGGACCGGGATCGATGCGCTGGTGCGGGGGATCGTGGACCACGTGGTCGAGGACGCCTTGTACCCGGACAGCAGCCAGGTACGCGACCCGGAAAATCTGGAAGCGCTGCGCCACCTCGCCTGGATCGAGGTCAACTCAGATCTGCGGTTTGACGCCTCCGATGCCGAATTTGCCTCAAAAATGGTCTACCAGGGCGAGTTTTCCGCCTTTCACCCGGGCTGTGACTCGATTTTGATTGCGGCGGTAGTCGATGAAAAAGACACTGTGGTGGTCATTCCCCAGCACCGCAACCTGAGCAACCTGGAACTGGCGGCCCTCAAGCTGTTTGCGATCCGCAGTCGGGTGCTCTACGAACTGCGCCGCCGCTACGGAGAGCAATTTCGCATCGTAGACAAAATCGCCGAGGCAGAATCGCTCTACGAATACACCGAGGACTGGCGGCGGCCCATATTTGTGAAGCCCCCGCGCATCACCACCGACCACACCAATCTGCAGGCGTTTCAGGCCAATTACATCGTCCTGAAATTTCCGCGCCGACCGCAGAATTATCCCGGGGATCCCGACGGCTGGATTCGCCGCAAAGACCCCGAAAACGATTGAAACACCATTTTAATAGATATCCTATCCCACTCATTCCCATCCCATTTATCTCATCCCACATATCCCATCTTTTTATCTCAAAGATCGATGACATAGACGAGACTTACATTGTAGCGACACTTCCGGTTGGGCTTCTGGCCCAACCGGATTTTTTTGCGGTGCGGGGCTGTACTTCTGAAGGGAAATATTACGGGCCGGCCGGAAAGTGGAATGATCGGATGGGAAGGGCAAATGTCAGTGGGGGTGGACCAGGGGGGGCGGTCTTTGTGCGTTCAACCCGGCTTTGCGATGGGCAAGGGCCGGACACCTGGGCCCCAAAATGACAAGGGGGATTGTGCGGAAACCGGCCAGTCCGCGTTTGTACGGTAGATTTGCCGGCAAAATGTTTTTAAAATGCCATAAAGCTGTTTGATAAAATCTCTGGCTCTAAAATTGGTAAAATATGAAAAGGCTCGACCAAACGGTCACGACACGTATGCTCGCGCGATTTACGCAAATCGAGATCGCCGAACTTTGCCGGTTTGCCCGGTTTGTGGAACTTTCGCCGCCGCTGTATGCGGCCATTGAAGCATTTGGCAAGCACAAATGGGCGGCTTTGAGTAAGAAGGAACTCTTCGTACTCTGCCACCCCAACGATCAATTTGCCTACAGCGATAACCGTTTGCAGGTATTTCTCTACCGCTTGCGCGAGTTCATCTACGAATACATCGCGGTCAAAATGCTGCGCTCTGGATCGATGAACATCTACCACTACGCACTGAAATACGTACGGGAGCAAGGCTGGCTGCGGGAAGAGCGCCCGCTGTACCGCAAACTGCGCAACCAAAGCACCAAGGGGGAATCGTCCCTGGACCGTTTCATCATGGGGTTCACCTGGGAAGAGACGATGCACGTAGCCGCGCTGCGGGAAGGATCGTTGGGCCAAAAGGATTTCTTGGTGCGGAATTGGTACTGCTTTGAGCAATTGATTCTGGCCCAGGCTCTGCGCTACCACTGTCTGATCACCGATCTGCGCCTCAACCAAGGCAGTGCCGATGCGGGGCTTCCATTGCCAGAAGGCTATTTTTCTGAGTTGATGCAGCGGCCGGAAATGGAAGAGGATCCTTTCTTTCGGGGATACCGGGCGGTGCGGCAGATGCAGTTGGACCCGACGGATGCCGAAATATTTCAGGAAAATTTATACCGACTCGACCAAACCCTCGGAAATCTGGAACCGGCGGTGCGGGAGGAACTCATGGGGCTGGCCTTCAACCAAGCCTTGCGCCTCTGGAAACAGCGAAGTTTGCCCCTGCACCTGCTCCGCGATATGCTCATTCGGAAGACCAAACAGATCGGCAAAGTCATCCATCCGCGGGACTTGAAAAATATGATCGCTCTGTTGGTACACGCAGGCAAATTGCGGCAAGCCCGGGCTTTTCTGAGTCGCCACCACGAGCATATCGCGGGTGACGAAAACGGCCACGCTCGCCGCTACAATGAAGCGGTCCTCCTCTATTATGAAGGCGAATTTCGCGAGGCGCGGCGGCGGTTTCAGGAGGTCATCTACGCCAATGACGACTGGTACCTCAAGGCAGACGGTCGCTTGTACCTGTGGCGTTGTCAGATTGAGATCGCCCTCGCCGAGGAGGAGTACGACCCGCATTTCTACAGCTTCGAAAAGGAAAAGACCCGGCTGTTCTTTCGCCGGAATGGCAATACTTCTGGCCCCGCTGGTTTTTATCGGCTGTACGCAAAGCTGTTGTGGACCGTTTACGAGGCACTCATGCGCAACGGCATCAGCCGGACCCTGCGCTTGCGCAAATTGCGGCAGCACGTGGAACAATTGCCCGCGCATCCACTGCGGCATTGGTTGAGTAAAATCATCTTGCTCGGCCTGCGCCTCGATTGAGCCGTTTGGGGAAGATTCCGGGGATAGGGCCACTCCCGACCTTCGCCGATCAACTCACAAAAGAAAGGCCGCGGAAAATATCCGCGGCGCACAATCAAAAGCCTTCAATCACCTCTAACAGCACCACGCAGCGGGTCCGGGCTTCGGCCGCCCGGCGCGCGCAGTCGGGAAGTGTATGGTCATTGATGGACAAAAAGGGAGAAATCAACATGGTATAACTGGGGTTTTGCTGAGAAAATAGCGGCCGGTTCCCGAGAGCATCGACCGCGAATGTCTCCGCTAGAATAGGAGAAATCCGGGGGTTATAACAGAGGTTGGTGCGCTTTCCTGTCAAAGGATGAGACAATTTCTGCGCAAATCAAATGCTGGCCCCGGACCGGACTGCCCCGATAAAAATTACAATCAACATTTAGGAAATAAGATGGAAAAGAAAAGGAGAAAACAACGCAAGAATGAGTCGCCCATTTCCCCATCTGAGGCCCGGTTCCTGCTGGAAATGATCCGGGAACGCTACCGGGAGCAGACGGCGGTGAAGTATGCCCCGGGAGCGAAGGCCTTTGCCTGGGACCCTGCCGACGGCCCGCCGAACTACGGCCAATGCCGACACTTGTTGGAGCATTTGTGCACGATCCTGGCTGAGGTCCTGCCCACAGTTGAGCTGATTCGATGCAAGAATTACCGGCAGATTTCGCCCTCGCGCCGCCGGATTACGATCATCGGCAAAAACGAACGCGGGGAGATCAAGGTATCGGTTTCGTCCTATCAATTGGTCCAATTGGTGCGCTTGGCGCAACCGATGGGGGAAGCGGTGGGTGGGACCGCTCTGCGGGTCAAGGCTTCCTTTCTCGATGGGCTGTACTTGTACATCAGCAAGGGGCGCCTGAGGCGGGAGACCTATCGGCTGCGTTATCCGCGGCTCTGGGTACAAAATCGGGCTTATTTGGAGCAATTGATCCGGGGTTTTCGCCGACAGGTCAACCGTGGAACTCCGCGTTTGTCGCTGGCGTTTTGCCTGCACCAGCGCCTGGCGGAGGAGATTGGGGGATTGGATGTGCGGGAGGTGGCGGCGGGTGAATGGCTGTTCCGCTCTCTGTATTGGGTGCGGGAATTGCTCGCGGAAGATGCGGGTACGAAGGCGTTTCCGGTCACGTTTTTGCGTGCGGTGGAGACGGCTTTGCGGAAGCAGCCGGCTTCCCGTTCGGTGACCCAGGGGAGGACGGTGCCGCCAGTCGACAATATCGTGCTGGGGAAGCGGACCGCAATGGACGGCGATCCGGATCGGGGGTGGATCAATGCGCGCTCGGCGGTGGACCAGCACTTGCTGGTGTTGGAGGGGCGGCGGGGGAGAGGGCCGGACCACGCCTACCGGGCGATGCGGTTGCTCCGGTCGGCCCACCGGGCGGGAGGAAAATTGCCTTGGTTCGGGCGGCGGGAGCATCGCCGGCAGGTCCAGGTCAGCTACCGGTTTTTGGGGTTGAATTGCCTGGCGCGGGGATCGGCCGGCGAGGTGTGGCTGGCCTGGGATGGAGCGGAAGCCAGCCTCTCCGTGGTGCGTTTTGTGGAGGCGGGGCTGGTGGAACCTGCCCCCACCAATGGGTTTGTGACGGCCCTGCAATTGTACCAAATGGCGCACGAAGCTCCCGCGGACGGGGAGTTGTTTGCGCTGTTGCGCAGACAGTTGCCACGGTTGCGGGCCCGCGGTCCCCACTGGTACGCGCAGGATTTTGTGACGGGGGGCAGCCTGTTGGACCGGTGGCAAGCGCTGGTGGGCGGGAGTTGGGAAGGGTTGTTTCCTACGGTGCATCCTTTTCCCGGTGTGGATACTCCAGGAGGCTGGGGCGCTTTGCGGGACTACTTTGTGGCGAGCGCCCGGTCCTGGGCTTTGTTGCAGGAATATGGATTGGCGCAGTCGCCACCGCGTCCGGACCAAATGCTGCTGGCCCACCACAAGGGGACGAAGAATCGGGCCTGGTCGCCGGCTTGGTGTGGATTGGGGCGGTTGATGACGGCGGATTCCGAATGGATGGGGGAGGATTTGGTGCCGCTGGCAGTGGAGCATTTCGGGCGGATGCTGGCACACTGGATTGTGGGGCCGGCGGGGAGTCGCGCGCACCTGTACCGACGCATTGGGACGGCAAGTCTGGTGCCCTCGCTGAAGGCTTTGCTGCTGGCGTCGATTTTTGATCGGAATGGGAGCCGAATGGTGGTGGGGGAGTTTGCGGATTTCTTGGGCGGGATTGAATTGTGAGCGGGTGGGGTGGAGGGACGCATTTGTTGCCGCTTTCCCAACGGGGCACCGGATGCGTCGGGGGGGATCAGGGAGGCAACACACCCGAGCGGAATCTGGGCGGAATTACTTTTTGCGTTGGCGGAATTCTTCTTCTTCGAGGAACTTGATGATCTTTTTGACCTGCAGGTCGACGTTCTTGACGCGGTTGATCGTGTAGATGAGGGCGCGTTTTTTGCCGTCGGTGAGGCGTTCGTATATCCGCTGGGCTGGTTCATCCTGGGCCAGAAACACGGTCAGTACTTCGGGAACGTCCACCCCCAATTGATCGGGATCCTCATGTACGCGAAAGGTGACGGTATCGCCGAGGGATTTATCCAGGGTTTCCAGGTGGCGGGTAGCGAGGATGAGAAAGAAGTTGCCGTCGCCCAGGTGATTGAGTCCGCAGCGGAATTCGACGGTCCCGTCGACTTCGCAGATGAGCCGGGTTTTGCGCTGCCGGGAAAATTCGTTCACGGTGGCGGCGGAAAGCGTGAAGTAAAAATAGGCACCGCGCTTGGGCTCCAATTGGCGGATTTCTTGGGTAAACTCGTAATGGGGTTCGGTGGTTTCCACACCGAAATGAACCCAATGCCTCGGGGGATTGTTTGCCCGCTTTCGGGGCCAGCGCGGGACAAGGCTTGGGAATCAGGCGACAAGGCGGTAGGAGGCGGTTTAAAATTGGTTGATGAAATTTGCGAGCGCAGATTTTTTTGTCCATCGCTGCTCATTTTGGAGTCCATAGCCCGAGCTATGGGCGAGAAAATAGCGGAAGAGGGGCGGAAAAAGATGCCATAACAAAATCGCAGAATTAAATTTAAACCGCCTCTAATTCTACTTTGTCAGGTTTGTATTTCTGCCCAATCTTCCTCATCTGTGTCATCGCGACGCGCGACAAAGGAGCAAGGAGGAGATCGTGAGGAAT
>JBCCQH010000158.1:0-11809 GCA_039024435.1 Bacteroidota bacterium | reverse complement strand
GTCATCCCCAATTTCGTCATTCAGGGCGGCTGCCCCGAAGGCACCGGCCGCGGGGGCCCCGGTTACAAAATCCCCTGTGAGGTGACCGCCGAGCGCCAATACCACGACCGCGGCGTCCTTTCCATGGCCCACGCCGGCCGCAATACTGGCGGATCTCAATTCTTCATCTGCCACAGTCGCCAAGGCACGGCCCACCTCGACGGAAACCACACTTGCTTCGGCAAGGTCATCGAGGGCGTGGATACCGTGGATGATATCCGCCCGGGGGACAAGATCGAAAAGATCGTCATCCTCGACGAGAACTGATCCCCCGCTTACCCCCCCCAAAATACCCGGCCGGTCGCTCCTTGTGACCGGCTTTTTTGCGTTTTGTCTCCCCCCTTCTGCCTGCGAAAATCAAAAAAATCTTACGTAGAGGGATGAATTGTACGCTTCTGCCCGTATATTCTATATCGAAGCAGAACATTCAATCCCATGACCAAATTGAGTTCCGACTGGTTCCTGGAAGGAATCCAGGACTACGAATACAAAAAGTACATCTTGCTCGGCTACTTGAAATGGGCGCGTGAGCGCTTGGATGATACCCATTTGTATCCCACTTTGAGCCAGCTTGTGGACCACTACCGCAACCTAAATAGCTTCTATCACCACCTCACCGAATTAAAAGCCCAGTTTCCCTACGAACTAACTGGCGTGGACATGGAAGCTTTTCGTTTGCAGTACCGCCGCCTCGTGGAAGACGATGAGCGCCTACAAGAAGTCGAAGACATCGTCGGGTACGCTTTGCCCCGGGTAAAGGAATTGCTGGACGAAGGCAAGGAAATCTTTGAACTCATCGAACAGTGCATTGAGATCGGAGAAGTCGGTTTACTGCCCTTAAACCGGAGCGCGGGTTACTTCTTGCTGCGCGGTGGGGAAACCGCCACCGTGAAGGCCTATCAATACCAAATCACCGTTTTCGAAAACTCGCACGAGCGCTACCGCAGCATCCAGACCGAGCACGTGGGCGACTTCCGTTACGGGCTCGCGCACACCTTTGAGATGATCAAACTTGAACTCATCCGCCGGCGCCGTGGACTGCCCAATCCGGCCACCTTTTTCATCCATTCAAAATTGGGATTTCCGGAAAGAGAAGCCCTCGTGCCCGTGGCCAAAAGAATATTTATGCGCCACCTCGCCCAATTGGACCAAATCGCATGATTGCTCCGCCATGCCCAAACAATCGTCGGCACCGGGTGTTGAACAGAGCACAGCATTTTTGTATCTTTGGAAGGCGAAATTCAAGCAAAAGTAGTAGTCGGAAAATTTTGCTAACCACTTTTCAATTTTAAGCGCTGCTATGAACAAGACATTCGGGATCGGATCGGTCCTTGCTTTGCTTTTGCTGCTCCAAGCGACCGTGTCCGCCCAAATCACTGGTCTTGCCGGGACGCTCGGCAACGATATGGTAAAAGTCACGAATGTTGATGCTGCCAACAACTCCGTAGATGTTACCTCTTCCGCTGCTTTTTCCATTGGCGATACCGTCCTGGTGATGCAGATGAAAGGTGCGAGCATCGACATCAACAATGCTTCAACTTTCGGGGACATCAACGATATCGCAAACGCGGGCGGCTACGAATTCGCCACCATTTGTGACGTACAGGGCAATACGATCACCTTTACCAATCTACTGCTGAACAACTACGATCCCGACGGCTACGTGCAATTGATCCGCGTACCGGTCTATCAAAACGTCGTAATCGGCGGCACGCTCACCGAGCAAGCCTGGAATGTCAATACCGGGGTCGGTGGAGTCATGGTCGTCGCTGCGCGCGGGTGGCTGCGCGTAAATGCTCCCGTGCGCATGAATGGTACAGGATTCGCCGGTGGGTGGGACATGAATGGCTATGCGCCTTGCGACTGCAACTGTGGCGCCGCCCCCCAGTACCAAGATTATTATTACAACAGTGGAAATTGCCGCAGTGCCGCCAAAGGCGAAAGCATCGCCGATTCCATCCCCGGTCGGGAATTTGGGCGGGGCAAACTCGCCGCTGGTGGCGGCGGGGGCAATGACCACAACTCCGGCGGGGCCGGTGGGGCCAACTACGGCGCCGGCGGCAACGGGGGCACCACGATCAATCCCTCATGCTTCTTCTTTGGCGGGTACTGCCGCGGACAATTTGCCGGAGTGGGTGGCGTCGCGCTTTCCAGCCCAATTGCTTCCAATGACCGCATCTTTCTCGGCAGTGGTGGTGGCTCCGGCCACGACAACAATACCACGGGAACACCCGGTGCATCCGGCGGTGGCATCATCATCCTGATCGCCGACTCCATCGAAGGGGGCAATCGCCAGCTCGAAGCCATCGGGAATGGTCAGCTCTTCAACGCGGTCGGTGACGGCAGTGGTGGCGGCGGGGCCGGAGGCACGATCATTCTCAATACCCGGGCTTACGGTCCGGGAGCTTTGACCTTGAATGTTGCCGGCGGCAAAGGCGGGGACAATTCTTGGGGAGGCTCCTCCACCAATTGCAAAGGCCCCGGTGGCGGTGGGGGTGGCGGTGCCATCTGGTCAGCGACCGCAACCATTCCGGCCAATTACACAACTCTGGTCACGGGTGGAATTGCCGGAAGCAACGTGGGCGCGACCTGCAATGGTATGAGCCTGGGAGCGGGTGCCGGCGGAGCCGGCGCAGTCCTCAACAACTGGGTCTTTCGGACGAGTTTTAACCCTTTCAGCGGTTGCGTCTTGCCGGTCGAATATGCCTACTTCAACGCGACCGCCGAAGACGCCCAAGTCGCACTGGATTGGGGTACAACCTACGAATCCAATAGCGCCTACTTTGATGTCCAGCGCTCCTTTAATGGGGCGACATTTACCTCGATTGGGCGGGTAAATTCGGCGGGCAATTCCGCTTCCGGCGAGACCTACCGCTTCATCGATGATGCTCCGGTAGCCGGTGAACTGTGGTACCGCTTGCGCGAAGTCGACCAAAATGGGGCCAGCTTGTACTCGGAAATCCGCTCGGTCTTTTTCGACGGAATTGTACCCGAATTGCAAAGTGTCTATCCCAACCCGGTCTCCGGCAATGATCTGAACATCGAGTTGCTTATGCCGGCGGCCGGCAACATCGACCTTGAACTGGTGGACATCCAGGGCCGCACCTTGTTGCGCATCCAGGAAGCCCTGTCCAAGGGCAGCCGTACCCTGCAACTGCCGGTCGGCAGCTTCGCGGATGGTTTCTATCTGCTCAAAGTCAACGGCGCCCGGCAAACAGTACGCAAAGTCGTCATTCGCCGCTGATCTCTTTCATTTTGTACGTTTTACGTTAAGCCAACCGGTCGATTTTTGGTCGATTCCGGAAGGGGAAATGCGGTTCTTTTTTCGCGCCACAATGCCTAACTTTGGCGCAATTGATTTGAAAAAAACGCTATTGAAATATGTCGAACGCAATATTTGAAGTCCCTTTTCCAGAAAATGAGCCCGTCCTCAGCTACTCCGCCGGCAGTCCGGAACGCACGGCCCTGCAAGGCGAGTACGACAAACTCTATTCTTCAACCCTGGATGTCCCCATGTTCATCGGGGGCCAGGAAGTGCGCACCGCCAATAAACATCCTTTGAGCCCGCCGCACGACCACCAGCACGTGATCGGTCACTACTCTCAGGGGGATGACTCGCACGTGAACGCGGCAATCCACGCTGCACTCGAAGCCCGGGCCCAATGGGCCGCGATGCCCTGGCAGGACCGCGCCGCCATTTTCCTGAAAGCCGCCGATCTCCTGAGTGGACCTTTCCGCGCCCGGATGAACGCCGCGACGATGTTGGCCCAGTCAAAAAATGCCTACCAAGCGGAAATCGACGCGGTCGCGGAACTGTGTGATTTCTGGCGCTTCAACGTGGCCTACATGCAATTTATTTACGCCCAGCAGCCGGATTATTCGCCGGCGGGCACCTGGAACCGGCTAGAATACCGCGGTCTTGAAGGCTTTGTGTTTGCCATTACCCCCTTCAATTTCACCTCAATCGCGGCCAATCTGCCCGGTGCTCCCGCCATGATGGGCAATACCGTGGTCTGGAAACCGGCCGATTCGCAGATCTATTCGGCCCAAGTCATTATGGACATTTACCGCGAGGCCGGACTGCCCGATGGCGTAATCAACCTGGTATACGTGGATGGTCCCACCGCCGGCGAGATCATTTTTAAGCATCCGGACTTTGCCGGGCTGCACTTTACCGGATCTACCGGTGTATTCAAACACCTGTGGAAAGAAATCGGGATGAACATCGACCGGTACAAGACTTACCCGCGCGTGGTCGGGGAGACCGGGGGAAAAGACTTTATCTTCGTCCACCATTCCGCCCACGCCGACCAGGTTGCTACGGCGATGACCCGCGGTGCTTTTGAGTTCCAAGGGCAAAAGTGCTCCGCCGCTTCGCGGGTCTATTTGCCCCAATCCCTTTACGTCGACGTCATGCAACGCGTCCTCGCCGACCTCAAGACGATCACCATGGGCACGCCCCGCGATTTCACCCACTTCGTCAACGCCGTGATCGACGAGCAGGCCTTCGACAAAATCGCCTCTTACATTGACCGGGCCAAAGCCAGCCCGGATGCGGAGGTCATCGCAGGGGGTAACTATGACAAGTCCAAGGGCTACTTCATCGAGCCGACCATCATCAAAACTTCGAATCCCAAGTTCCTGACCATGGTCGAGGAGATCTTCGGCCCGGTCCTGACCGTCTACGAATACCCGGACAGCGAATGGCGTGAAACGGTCGCCATTCTCGATGAAACCAGCCCCTACGCCCTCACCGGCGCGATTTTTGCCCAAGACCGCTATATCGTACAGGAATTGTCCGATCTTCTGGTCCATGCCGCCGGCAATTTCTACATTAACGATAAGCCGACCGGGGCGGTCGTGGGTCAGCAACCTTTCGGGGGCGCACGCGCTTCCGGTACGAACGACAAAGCGGGTTCCTACCTGAACCTGCTGCGCTGGGTATCGGCGCGGACGATCAAAGAAAACTTCGTTCCGCCGACCGATTACCGCTATCCTTTCCTCGAACCCGACGCTTGATGGAACAGTGCAGTTAAAATGGTAAAATCGCAGAGGGGAGATCCGCTCTGCGATTTTTGCTTGGCGGAAGGTACAGCCGCGGCAGGAGGTGGAGTAGGTGCCGGGTACACGAAAGGATAGCGGACTGATCAGTAGATCTTCCCGGAAGATTTCAAGATTGAGGGGAAACCCTATTGGTCATGGTCATCAACTTGGGGGGCCATTTTGTCCTTCTCCTCGCCCAACTCTTCCCGGTGACGGATGACAAAAAAGTAGCCCAGTACGTAAATGATAATGCCAAAAGTGATGTAGAGATCGGCCACATTGAAAATGCCAGTTTGGGCAAATCCGTAGTTCATGTGCATGAAATCCACCACTTTGCCCTCCAGGATCCGGTCGATGAGGTTGCCGATGCCCCCGGCCGCAATCAACGAGAAGACCATGACTTCCAGGAACCGGGTACTGCGGGCCCGCAACATGTAAACCATTACCGCCAATAGCAGCAAGGCCGGGACCAGCGTCAGCAGGATCAGCCGCCATTCATCGGGCCAGGTGGAACCCAAACTGAGAAATGCCCCGTCGTTCTCGGCGTAGGCCCAGGAAAAGAAGGCATCGCCGTCGTACACCGGTTGGCCCTTGAAGTTCCGCACCGCGTAGACCTTGGTGATCTGGTCCAATGCCACGCCGATGGTGACGATGATTATAAACGTGAGGTATTTTCGCCGATTTTCCATTGTCTGCAAATATGCAGAGGGAGTAAGGGTTTTTCAACCGATCCGAAACAAATTGGCCTGGTTTTTGTAATGAAAATATAAATTCAATGTAGGTACACCAGTTCCAAAAACATGAAAAACACACGATTTCTTCTGCTGCTAACCCTGCTCGCTGGTGCAGCATTTGTCGGTTTTCGCGCGATTATGGTCTCCGAATGGACCGTCGTCGTGGAAGACGTAACCATCACCTTTGAAGGCAAAGGCGTCAAAGGCTCGGTTTCCGGACTGGAAGCCGAGATCAAATTCTCCCCGGCCGACCTGGCCAATTCCAAGCTCACCGCATCGGTAGATGCGAATACGCTGGACACGAAAAGCAAGCTGCAAACGCAGCACACG
The DNA here is from genome assembly GCA_039024435.1 of Bacteroidota bacterium. Taxonomy (GTDB): domain Bacteria; phylum Bacteroidota; class Bacteroidia; order J057; family JADKCL01; genus JBCCQH01. The sequence goes on along the minus strand of JBCCQH010000158.1, from coordinate 5,663 downwards.
AAGTCAGAAAAGTGGATGGACGCGGAAAAATATCCCACCATCACCTTCACTTCGAAAGAGATCCGCACCACCGATGACGGATACGAGTGTGTGGGTGACCTGAACATGCACGGGGTGACCAAAGAGATCACGATGCCATTTACCTTTGCCGAAGCCGAGAACGGCGGCACCTTTACCGGTGTCATGACCGTGGCCCGCGAAGACTTCAATGTCGGAGGCGGAGGCAAAACGGCGGCCGAAATTACGGTCACGATCACGGTTCCGGTCACAGGCTGATCGGTTCTTCCCGCCAAGGGAAAGCGCAATCCAGGCACGGTCGCTTGGGTTGCGCTTTTTTATTGTTCATCACCGGTGAGAATTGCCGTATCCCCGCTCAGATCCTCGGCCGTGCCTTCGATTTTGCGGTTGTCGTAGGTGGCTCGGTACGAGGGCAAGCGTCCCGGGGCATCGACCCGCCAGGAAACGTTGCCGTTGCCGGAGGAAGACCAACTTCCGGAGTAGGTTCCGGAAGAGTCGTCCGAATAGGTCAGCGACCCGTCTTCATTGAAAGTGACAAATATTTTGGTGAGTCCTTGTCCATCCCAGAAGGATTGAATCTCCCAGGAAGTGTCTTCGATGCGTTGCACGCGGTTGCCGCAGGAGCCGAGAAAAATCAAGATGAACAACAAGATGAGAGCAAGCGGAGCGTCCAATGAGCGTTTCATTGGGCAAAAGATACACATTTTTTATTGATGAATCGCCGCGGAATTGCCCCGGTTCATCGCCGAAGCCCGAAAGGAAATTCCCTCACTTCTTGTCCCGATGCCCAGAATAATCTCCCGACAAGTGCCCGCAATTCCAAGCAATCTCCGGCGGGGGAAGTTCACATTCTCTTGTGGCAATGTGTATATTTGCGGCATTGTATCTGGACCGCGCAGTGGCCCGGTTTGATGAGCAAGAGACCATACGACTTTGATCCATGAAAAAGCTGATACTGGTCGTGGAAGGAGATTGTGACCTGCGGACGTTGACCCAGGTTGTCCCTGCCGGCGTATCGGTTACTCGGAGAGCGGGCAAATACGGGATGCGCGCCTTTATTCAGGGCTACCGGCAAGCGAAGGGAGAAGCCTTAAAAACAAGAAGGGCCAATCGCATCGGGACGACCAGGACGCACAACCGCAACCAGGTTTGGACCTTGCTCCAAAATTACCTGGCTGAAGCGCAAAGTATCGTTGACAAGACGCAGTTCGAAGATCTTTATCGGCGTTATTGCAGCATGTTTGACGACCAGTTCATTGCCACCCGCAAGTATCTGACTTGGTTTCAGGCCAAAGATCAGCAAAAGCAGATGACAGGCAAGTTGGCCCCTTTCACCGCCAATTTCCCCTGGAAATCCGATTACAAAACGGTCATTGATCAATTTGAATATTCCCAGTATCCTGATCTGGTGGAGCTGCGTGCAGCGCTGCGCCAGAGGACGGCTTAATCTCAATGGAATTGCAATATGAATCAGGTAGCCCCCTATACCCCGCAGTACAAAGTCCGCATCGTCACCGCCGCGTCCCTCTTTGACGGGCACGATGCGGCGATCAACATCATGCGCCGCATCATGCAGAGCACCGGTGTGGAGGTCATTCACCTGGGCCACAATCGTTCCGTGCAGGAAATCGTAGATTGTGCGATCCAGGAAGATGTCCAGGGAATCGCCATTACTTCTTACCAGGGCGGTCACGTGGAATTTTTCAAGTACATGTACGACCTCCTGCGGGAAAAAGGCGCCGGCCACATCAAAATCTTCGGTGGAGGGGGAGGTACCATTCTCCCGGAAGAAATCGGTGAACTGCACGATTACGGCATCAACCGGATCTACTCGCCGGACGACGGCCGCGCGATGGGACTACAAGGCATGATCAACGATTTGATCCAGACCTGTGACTTCGCCAATTCAAATACGATCCATCCCGAATCGGTCGTGAATCTCCCCAAGCAGGACCCGGCCATGGTCGGGCGGGTGATCAGCATCGTCGAGAACGTCCCAGAGTTGGGCGGGGCCTTTATGCGGGAGGTCGAAAAGATCCAGCCCCCGAACAAAATCATTCCCGTTCTCGGAATCACCGGAACCGGCGGCTCGGGCAAGTCGTCGCTCACCGATGAACTGGTGCGGCGCTTCCTGCTCGACTTCACCGACAAGAAAGTTGCGGTGCTGTCGGTGGATCCCTCGAAACGGAAAACTGGCGGGGCCCTGCTGGGAGACCGCATCCGAATGAACGCCATCTTCAACGAGCGGGTGTACATGCGCTCAATGGCCACCCGCGCCGCCAACATTTCCATGAGCGAAACGGTGGATGAGGCAGTCAAAATTTTCCGTGCGGCCCATTACGACCTCATCATCGTGGAAACCGCCGGGATCGGACAAAGCGATACCGAAATCACCGAAGTCGCCGACGTAGCCCTCTACGTCATGACCCCGGAATTCGGCGCGGCCACGCAGTTGGAGAAAATCGATATGCTGGACTTCGCCGACCTGATCGCGATCAACAAATTTGACAAGCGCGGGGCCCTGGATGCCCTACGCGACGTAAAAAAGCAGTACCAACGCAACCACAATCGCTGGGACGATCCCACCGAAGAGATGCCCGCCTTCGGCACGATTGCTTCCCAGTTCAATGATCCCGGCACCAATCGCCTCTACCGGGAGGTCATGGCCCGTGTCGTAGCAAAAACCGGGGCGCCACTGACTTCTTCCTTCCGGGCGGCCGACGAAATGAGCGAGAAGATCTACATCATCCCGCCGAATCGGGTGCGCTACCTCGCGGAGATTTCCGAGGAAAACCAGCGCTACGAAAAGTGGGTGACTGAGCAGAGCGAAGTGGCCCGGCAAGTGTTCAACCTCGACGGGACGATCGCCCTGCTGGAAACCCAGGAATCGGCCACGCCTTCTGTGGAAGCACTGCAAACGCTGCGCGACAATATCCAGCGCCGCCTCGCGCCGGAAAACCAGGATCTGCTGGCGGATTGGGACGCGAAAAAGGCCCGCTATGCCGGGGAGTTTTTCACCTACCAAGTCCGCACCAAAGAAATCAAAGTCGCCAACTTCACCGAGTCACTTTCGCATACTCAGATCCCCAAGATCGCCCTGCCGCAGTACAAAGACTACGGGGAAATTCTGCGCTGGAGTTTGCGGGAAAATGTTCCGGGCGAATTTCCCTATACCGCTGGGGTCTACCCCTTTAAGCGCACAGGGGAAGATCCGACACGGATGTTTGCCGGCGAGGGAGGTCCCGAGCGCACCAACAAGCGCTTCCACTACGTCTCGCTCGACATGCCGGCGGCCCGCTTGAGCACGGCTTTTGATTCGGTGACGCTCTACGGGGAGGATCCCGACTACCGACCCGACATCTACGGGAAGATCGGAAACGCTGGGGTATCAATTGCCTCTCTGGACGATGCCAAACGGCTCTATTCGGGCTTTGACCTGTGCAAACCCAGTACTTCGGTATCGATGACGATCAACGGTCCGGCGCCGATGTTGCTGGCCTTCTACATGAACACTGCCATCGACCAGCAGTGTGAGAAATACATTCGGGAAAATGGTCTCGAAGCGGAGGTCAAAGAAAAAATCGCCGAGATCTACCGCGGAAAAGAGGCCGAGCCACCCGTCTACCGCGCGACCTTGCCCGAAGGCAATGACGGCCTGGGGCTGATGTTGCTCGGGGTGACTGGGGACCAAGTGCTGCCCACCGAGGTCTACGCACGCATTCAAGCCGAGGCGATGGCCACCACCCGCGGCACCGTGCAGGCCGACATTCTCAAGGAAGACCAGGCACAAAATACCTGCATCTTCTCCACTGAATTTGCTCTGCGCATGATGGGCGACATCCAGCAGCACTTCATCGACCACCGGGTACGCAACTTCTATTCGGTTTCCATTTCCGGCTACCACATCGCCGAGGCGGGGGCCAATCCCATTACGCAGTTGGCCTTTACCCTGGCCAATGGCTTTACTTACGTCGAGTACTACCTGAGCCGGGGCATGGACATCAATGCCTTTGCGCCCAACCTGTCCTTCTTCTTTTCGAACGGGATGGATCCGGAGTACGCGGTGATCGGCCGGGTGGCCCGCCGCATCTGGGCAAAAGCCATCAAAAACAAGTACGGCGGCAACCGGCGGTCGCAGATGTTGAAGTACCACATTCAGACCAGTGGCCGCTCCTTGCACGCCCAGGAAATTGCCTTCAATGACATCCGGACCACGCTGCAGGCACTTTACGCCATCTACGACAACTGCAACTCGCTCCACACCAATGCCTACGACGAGGCCATCACCACGCCGACCGAGGACAGTGTGCGCCGCGCGATGGCCATCCAGCTCATCATCAACAAGGAACTGGGGCTTGCCAAAAACGAAAACCCGATGCAGGGCAGCTTCATCGTCGAAGAACTGACCGACCTCGTTGAGGAAGCGGTGATGATGGAATTCCGCCGAATCACGGATCGGGGCGGCGTGCTCGGCGCGATGGAAACCATGTACCAGCGCAGTAAAATCCAAGAAGAATCGCTCTACTACGAGATGCAGAAGCATTCCGGCGCCTTGCCGCTGATCGGGGTCAATACTTTCCTTAGCAGTGAAGGCTCACCCACCATCGTCCCCGGCGAGGTCATCCGCTCAACCCAGGAAGAAAAGGAAGTGCAGATCCGCGACATCCGGGGCTTGCAGGAATTCCACGCCGAATCCGGACGGGAAGCCCTGCGCAAACTGCAACTGGCCGCGATCCGGAACGAAAACATATTTGCCGCCCTGATGGAAGCCAGCAAGGTGTGCTCCCTCGGCCAAATGACAAATGCCCTCTACGAAGTGGGCGGACAATACCGGCGGAATATGTAGAATCTCCGTAACTTAAAGAGGATGGAACGACTGATTGTAAAGCATTTCGGACCGATCCGGGAGATCGACATCGAAATCAAGGATGTAAACGTCCTCATTGGGACGACGGGGAGCGGCAAAAGTACGGTGGCGAAGCTTACGGCCATCTTTCGTTCCAGTGAATTCCCAATTGACAATTTGCTTGGGTTCAAAGAAGCACTCAAGGCCTACAACATTCTTTTTTCGATTTCCGAGCGGACCGTAATCGAATATCGCAATCCCGCAATCAGTGTCCCCAGAAAAATTCCCGGCTACTGGCGACTGGCCAAAAAACGAATCGACTACCAACTGGACCAGCGGCTTTCACTCGACGAGTTTATCTCAGTGGTCAATACGACCCTGGACAGCATTTTTACCAGATTTGAAGGCAGCCACGCTGCAATTGCCGATAAGATTCGGACTCGGGCGGCGGCTTCCCAACGGGAAATGCACGGTGGCCGATACTACCCCTCACCCATTTACATTCCGGCGGAGCGCGGCATTATGGTGACGCTGGGCCGTTCCATCTTCAGCTTGCTCAACACAAACTCCAGCATCCCGTACTGCCTGCGGTCATTCGGCCGGCAGTTTGAAAATGCGCGCACTGCCCATCCCACCTTAGAGGCGGTTTATATTTAATCCTGTGATTTTGCTATGGCATCTTTTTCCGCCTCTCTTCAGCTATTTTCTCGCCCATAGCTTTGGCTATGGACTCCAAAATGAGCTTTGAGAGACAAAAAAATCTGCGATAGCAAATTTCACAAACCAACTTTAAACAGCC
>JBCCQH010000157.1:0-11851 GCA_039024435.1 Bacteroidota bacterium | reverse complement strand
TGGGTATTGGCTTTGGGTGGCATCCTACGTCACGGGTGAGGGCTGGGTCACGAATACGCAAACAAGACCGGATTGGAGAGCCCCAGGCTAAAGCCAAAAAAGAGATCGCCGCGGTTGCGCCGCCCCCCCTCTACTTCCTGGATCTTGTTGCGGTCACGGATCATTTTGACGCCCAAAAACACCAGTACCGGAATCGAGAGGAGATTGATCCAATCAAAAACCGCCGGGCTGTCCTCAGGAGCGACCAGGCCAAACAAGCGCATTCCGACAAAGGCAAAAATCGCATCAATGATAAGCCCACCGATCCCAATGCGCGCACCGGCCGCTTTGCCCCGGGTCATTACCCCGTGGACAATCGCAAAGGCGATCGGTCCCATCGGAACCGAGGAGATGATCGCGACAACGACTCCGGTAGCGAAACTGAGGCCCCACTCCATATCAAGCGCGGGCTATGCCGTAAACACGCCCGAATTTTTCCCAGGCATAATCAATGAAGTAATTGACATTCAAGGGCTCACCCGTGACCATGGTGCACAACTCTTCTGAATTGTACAAGCGACCGCGGCCGTGTACCTGCGCATTTAGCCAGGACTTCAGCGCGCTGAAATCGCCGGAGAGGAACTGGGCGTCAAGATCGGGATGGTGCTGCCGAGCAAAATGCATCAACTGTGCGGCGTAGAAACTACCGAGCGAGTAGGTGGGGAAATACCCGATACTGCCGTGGGACCAATGGATGTCCTGCAACACCCCGCGGGCATTGTCTGGAACATCGAGTCCCAGATAGCTTTTGACCTTGGCATTCCACAGATCGGGCAGCTCCGAGACCTTGACTTCCCGATTGATGAGCGCGTTTTCAATCTCAAACCGGAGAATCACGTGGAAGTGATAGGTCAACTCGTCGGCGGAAATCCGGATCAGGCCCGGCTCCACCCGATTGACCGCCCGGAAGAGATCATCCGCTGAGCGACCGGCCAGATTGTCCGGATAGAGCGCTTGCATCTGGGAGAAGAAATGCCCGATGAAAGCCGCCCCGCGTCCCACATTGTTTTCCCAGAGCCGCGATTGCGATTCGTGGATGCTCAGCGAACAATATTCCCCGGCGGGCAGACCGTAATGGTCCAGATTCAGCCCCTGCTCGTACATCGCGTGCCCGGCCTCGTGGATCGAAGAGTACAACATCTCGCGCAGGTCATTTTCCCGGACCATTGTCGTGATCCGCACATCCTCAGGGTGAAAGCCAATGGAAAATGGGTGCGCCGAGAGGTCCTGCCGACCATGTTCCATCGCGTAACCCAAGCGCGCAACCACTTCCTTGCCAAACGCCAACTGGCTTTCCGCCGGAATAGGCTGGTCCAGAAAACTGTCATCCACCTGGGGCGCTTGCCGAACCGCTTCCAGCAAAGTACCCAAACGCTCCTTGAATGGCGTAAAGATGGCTTCTAAGGTAGACGCCTTCATCCCGGGCTCATACTCATCGATCAGTGCATCGTAGGGATTCTCTTCGAAACCCAGGTATTCGGTTTCCCGCAACTTCAGCTCAACGATCTTTTGCAAGTGCGGCTCAAACAGCGAGAAATCACTCTCCTTCCGGGCCTGCACCCAAGCCTGCAATGCCTCCGAAGTCGCCCGCGACATTTCCATCACGTGGTCATTGGGGATGCGGGTCCACCGCTTCATGCCCCGGGAGATTTCCTTGAGGTTCAAACGCTCAAAATCCGATGGCGAATCCACCGATTGGGCCGATTCAAGCAGCGGCCCCAACTCATGGATCAATTTGTGGTGGGCCAGTCCGTGCAAGGTCGAAATCTGGCGGGCCCGCATCCGAGCCCCTCCCTGCGGCATCATTACCTCCTGGTCCCAACTCATCAAGGAAACCGCGGCGTGGATATCCGCAATCTCTTTCATTTTCCGGTTGAGCTGTTCGAATTCGTTCATTTGTCTTTTTTGTCTGAAGTAACTACGTGGACAAGCAAAGCTCCCCAACTCAAGATCAGCAGTCCGCCGCCCAGAGGGGTTATCGCCCCCATCCAAGGCCAGGACATGATGGCTAGCAGGTACAGGGTTCCGGCAAATATGACGGTCCCGACAATGGCAAAAATCACCGCCAGGCGCCACCAGCGGCTTTGGCGAAACTCACCGACCACCGCGAGTACCACCAGAAAAATCGCGTGGTACATGTGGTAACGTGCTCCAGTTTCGTAGGTGTCCGCGTAGCCGTTGGCCGTCAGCGTGGATTCGAGGGCGTGCGCCCCGAAAGCTCCCATGATTACACCTAGCATTCCCAGCAGTCCCCCCGCGATATACGCCGTCCTTTTCATTGGGGGGAAAATAGCGAAATCCATCCGATTTCCGCGAAAATAAATGCAATTCGCCGGGGAGGACCACCGGTCAGCCGTGCTCCCGGCGCAGGTGCTCCATTGCCGCGCGGATGCCTTCCAGCGTGAGGGGATACATTTTCTCCTCAAAAAAATCCCGCAGCATGCCAATCGACTGCGTATACCGCCACAGATCGCGGGGCACTGGATTCAGCCAGACCACCCGCTTGAAATGGTCCCGCAGACGCTGCAACCAGACCGCACCCGCTTCATCGTTGTAGTGCTCGACACTCCCACCGGGATAAGTAATTTCGTAGGGCGACATGCTCGCATCCCCGACGATGATGACGCGGTAATCGCGATTGTAGCGGTGCAGCACGTCAAAGGTCGGAATCCGCTCGGAAAACCGCCGGTAATTGTCCTGCCACACCGATTCGTACAAGCAGTTGTGGAAATAATAATATTCCAGGTGCTTGAACTCATACTTGGCGGCGGAAAACAGTTCCTCACACGTGCGGATATGGTCATCCATCGAGCCGCCAACATCCAGGAACAGCAACACCTTGACCCGGTTTTGCCGCGCGGGAACCATCTCCAGTTCAAGCAAACCGGCATTTTCGCTCGTCTTCCGAATGGTCGTCTCCAAATCCAATTCATCCGCGATTCCTTCGCGGGTAAAGACCCGCAGGTGGCGCAGGGCCATTTTCATATTCCGGGTGTTCAGTTCCACGTCGTCGGCGAGGTTGCGAAACATACGTTGGTCCCAGACTTTGACCGCGCGGCGGTGCCGGCTCCCCTCCTGCCCGATCCGGAAACCCTCGGGGTTGTATCCGTAAGCTCCGAACGGGGAGCGTCCCCCGGTTCCGATCCATTTGTTGCCGCCTTCGTGGCGTTCCTTTTGCTCGGCCATCAGTTCCTTGAAGCGTTCCATCAAGGCCTCCAGTCCACCCAGCGCCTCGATCTGGGCCATTTCTTCCGGACCGAGAAACAATTCCAGATTTTTCCGCAACCACTCCTCGGGGATGTCGGTAAAGACTTCGTCTGGAATCAGATCCATGCCCCGAAAATAGTGCGAGAACAGCATGTCAAATTTGTCCAGGTGCTTTTCCCGCTTGATCAAAATCGTGCGCGCCAGATAGTAAAAGCTCTCCACTCGCATCCCGCCCAAGCCCTTTTCAAGGGCTTCCAGGAGAACCAGGTGCTCCTTGAGGGTCACCGGCAGTCCGTGTTGCTTGAGCAGAAGGAAAAAGTCCAGGAACATAATCAGAAGCGTTGGGTTCAGCGGCGTAGACGCGTAGTCAGCAGTTCCAGGTCTTTTTCGTTTTTCACCAATGCACCCAGATAGGGCGGAACGACCGTTTTCAGATCCACCGTAGCCAATTCTTCGGGTGAGATCTTGCCCAGGATCAGCAACTTGATCCAGTCAATCAGCTCACTGGTGGAGGGGCGTTTCTTCATGCCCCGCACTTCGCGGACCGCGTAAAATACGTCCATCGCATCGCCGAACAGCTTGTCTTCCAGATCGCGAAAGTGGACATCTACAATGCGGCGCATGGTGTCGCGGTCGGGAAACTGAATGAAATGGAAAAAACAACGGCGCAGAAACGCATCCGGCAATTCCTTCTCGTTGTTGGAAGTGATGATCACCACGGGACGGTGCTTCGCTTTGACGGTGAGTTGCAGTTCGTAGCAATAAAACTCCATCTTGTCCAGTTCCAGCAGGAGGTCGTTCGGAAACTCAATATCGGCCTTGTCGATTTCATCGATGAGGAGCACCGAGGTTTGCTCCTGGTCAAATGCCTGCCAGACCGGCCCCCGCTTGATGTAGTTGGCGATGTCTTGGACTTTGGGATCGCCCAACTGCGAGTCGCGCAACCGCGAAACCGCATCGTAATCGTACAGCCCTTGTTGGGCACTGGTAGTTGATTTTACGTGCCAAGTGTACAATGGCATATCCAGCGCGCGGGCAATCTCGTGGGCCAGCAAGGTCTTGCCGGTGCCCGGTTCGCCTTTCACCAGCAGCGGGCGCTCCAAGTGAATGGCTGCATTGACCGCCGCCTGCAACTCTCCGGTCGCAATGTAAGTATCGGTTCCCTGAAAACTCATACCAGTAAAGATACCAATTTCGCGGTGAGCTCCGCATGAATTCTTGATCGCCCAATGGTCTCCCCGTGCGATGCAAACCACAAATTCACCGGGAGAATGGCGGTGTGGGCGAATGCTTGTGCCCTAGGCAGAGTTGGCGTCCATTCCGTCCCACTCCGCGCGCGCCCACATCAGCTATCCCGAATTCTTTCAGTATATTGCGCAAGTTTGATCATCGACGTGAATTGGCGATATGTTTGGGAGAAAAAAACGAATTCGGATCGAATTCTACGACGCGACAACCGGAGAGATGATTGGGTTCGACGAGAAGAAACCCAAAAAGATCCCACCGACCTTTGAGTACGAAACCCTGGTCAAAATCGGCGGCCGGACCTGGAAACTGGCGACGGCGGAACCATTTGCCCGCAAGGATTTTCTGCGAGCGGGCACCCTCAAAATCACTCTACAACCCACCGACGATAACGACCCGCTGACCCAAGTGGACCATTCCGCCGTCCGGGCCGACTCCCCGCGTTACGTCCGGCCTTCCCGCGCCGCCACGATCCCCCATTTTCTGCCGCAGACCGCCAACGATCTGCTGACCATGGCCGCATGGGAATGGCGGGAAATCGAACTGATTGCCGGCCGGTACCGGGGAGAAATCGCGCGGGAACTCGAAGCGATTCAAGCATTGCGCGACCGGGCCACCGTAGAAGAGGGCGGCAAACAGTTTTTCCGCGATCAACATGTCCGCAGCCTGCCCGAAAGCGGACTCCTGGGATTGGAATCGCCCCTCGAAGCACTGATTCCCGAATATTTTCCATCGGCGACGCCCATCGACGGCATCGGATTCATGGGGGAGCCGGGGCAAGCCGCCGATGCCTACGCATTTCGCATGCCTGCCGGTCTGCGGTTGTACGGGCTCCGCAACCGCCGCCAACTCCAATGCCTGGGAATTGTGCCCCCGACCGAAGAATCCCACCGAACCGTCGAACCGGACCTGCGGCAACTCGTGCACCTCATGGAGAGGCAAGACCTCGTGCTGGTGGATTGGTCCAAAGGCCGGTTCGTCGAACCCATACTTCCGGCCCTCGCGGCATATTTTGGCATTCAATTGGCCGACCCAACTTCTGCAACCGCTACCGAGCCGACTCCAGTGCCGGAGTCACCCACTGCCCCCCCTGAGATCGAAGTCCCCACCGAACCCATTCCCGATCCCCCCACCGACGAGTTGTTTGCCATTTCCCCAACCCCGCCTCCGGTTGCCCCCGAGGCGGAATCCGAACCCGAGCAACTTGCGGACATGACGATTCAGATCGACCTCAGCCTGGACCCAGAATTTGGGAATTTCCGCGAGGAAGAATAAATCTGGATCCTGCATTTTGATGACCGCCCAGCCCAAAATCAGGTCTGTGTCATTACCCAGCGTCCATCCTCCCGCAGTCATTGAAAATTCGCCTCCGCTGGCACAAAAATAGCCCCCACCAATCATGGCAGGGGCTTTCTCGTATCGATAAATGCGTTCCGGGCTTATTCTTCCTCGTTGGAGGGGGCTTCAGCTTCCGGCGCTTCGGAATCTTTGGTTTTCGTATAACCCTTTTCGGCGAGTTTTTTCTCGGCGGCGGCGCGCTCCTGGTCTTCCAGTTGCTTTTTCAATTGCGCCAGTGCGGAAATTTCGCCCAAGGTCGTGGTCTCCGTCTTTGCTGCTGGGATATTGGTGGTTCCACCACCGCCTCCGCGGTCAGAAGACCTCTTCTTTCCTTTGCCCCGACGGCGATCACGCTGCTCATCGCGCATGGTGTCGTCCCAAGTCATGCGGTGCGAGAGCACCAGCTTTTTGGCGTCCTTGTTGAATTCGATCACTTTGAAATCGTATTCTTTACCGCCTTTGACTTTGTTCTTGCCATCTTGGATGATCAGGTGCTTGCTCGGCACAAAGCCTTCCACTCCGTATTCCAGTTCCACAACCGCACCCTTATCGTTCATCGACAAAACAGTACCGCGGTGCGTCGAGCCAACGACAAAGATGCTTTCGAAGGTAATCCAGACATCCTCGGTCAGTTGCTTGTGACCCAAGCTCAAACGGCGATTGTCCACGTCGATGTCGAGAACTACGACTTCCAGGTTTTCCTCGCGCTTGATGAAGTCCGAAGGATGGTTGTATTTCTTCGTCCAAGACAGATCCGAAATGTGAACCAAACCATCGACCCCTTCTTCCAGCTCGACGAACAGACCGTAGTTGGTCATGTTGCGCACGATGCCCGTGTGGCGGGAACTAACAGCGTACTTCTCGGCGGCGTTGAGCCAAGGATCTTCCTTGCTCTGCTTGAGACCGAGGGACATCTTCCGGTCATCCCGGTCGATCGAAAGTACTGTAGCTTCCACCTCGTCACCGATCTTAAACAGCTCGGTGGGATTTTTGAGGTGCTGCGACCAAGACATTTCGCTCATGTGAACGAGGCCTTCCACGCCCGGCATGATTTCGACGAAGATACCGTACTCTGCGACGGTCACCACGCGGCCTTGCACCTTCGAACCCTGCTGGATTTCTTCCGGCAGCGAGTCCCACGGATGCGGCTGCAGTTGCTTCATCCCCAGGCTGATGCGCTTCTTCTCGTCGTCGAATTCCAACACCACAATGTTGACTTTCTGATCGAGTTCCAGCACTTCTTCCGGATGGTTGATCCGGCCCCAGGAAATATCGGTAATGTGGAGCAGACCGTCGACACCGCCCAAATCGATGAATACCCCAAAGTGGGTCATGTTCTTGACGGTACCTTCGAGGATCTGACCTTTTTCCAGATTCTTGAGGATTTCCTGGCGCTGTTCTTCGAGGTCCTTCTCGATGAGGACTTTGTGGGAGATGACCACGTTTTCGAAGGGGTGATTGATCTTGACCACCTTGAAATCCATCGTTTTGCCCACGTAAGCGTCAAAATCGCGCACCGGCTTCACGTCGATCTGCGAACCGGGCAAAAACGCCTCGATGCCGTCGATGTCGACCACAAAACCACCTTTGGTACGGCGCTTGATGTAACCTTCGAGGATAATGTCTTCATTTTCCGCCCGTAAAATGCGGTTCCAAGTCTGAACGTGCTTGGCACGGCGACGGGAAAGAATCAACTGTCCATCTTGGTCCTCAACGCTTTCCAGATATACATCTACCTGGTCACCAGGTTTGAGGTCAGGCAGGTCACGGAATTCGGTGGCCTGCACAATGCCTTCGGACTTGAATCCGATGTTGAGAATGACCTCTTTGTCACCCACACTCACCACGGTACCGGGTACAATTTCGCCTTCATTGACCTCGGTCAAGGTACCTTCATAAAGGGCTTCAAGACGCGCACGCTCTTCCTTGGAATAGCCGGACTCGGCTTCCTCCCAGTCAAAATCGTCGTCGTCCTCTTCTTCATTGTACGCAGCAACCGCTGCGGCGGCATTGGAGGTGTCCGGCAGAACTTCCTCTTTCGGGGTTTCCTCGGCTACTTCTTCAGCAACGGGTACCTCAACGGGAGCCACTGCTTCCGAATGTTCCTCGGCAGCCGGGGTTGCTTCCTCCGCGACGGGGGATGCTTCCTCCGTAGTTTCGGCCACCGGCTCCTCTACCGCGGGAGCATCAACAGCCGTTTCCTCAACGGCCGGGGTTTCGGGGGTCTCTTCCGAGCCCTCAGCATTTTCAACGGTCGCTTCAGCTCCAGCCGAAGGCGCCTCAGACTGCTCATCCTCGTTGAGCAGTTCTTCCTGATTTACATCCAGGGTTTCGTTTTCGTTTTCAGTCATTTACGGATTAAAACTCCTTTCTTCCCAAAGTTATTGGGACCGCAAAAGTAGGTATTTTATTTCGGTATGCCAAAAAAACAGCGCCCTACACGCCCTCAGTTCCGGTGCATTTTTTTCCGCAACCGATCCCCTCAGGAAAATCATCGCAAAGATCGGCCATTTGTCTAATTTTACCGCATGAACGAATACCTGACCATCACCCCCGGTGAGCTGAAAACGCGGGATCTCCACCGCTACATGCTGGGCGCCATTTCCCCTCGCCCCATCGCATTTGCCAGTACCATCAGCGGCGACGGTACCCCCAATCTCGCGCCCTTCAGTTTCTTCAATGTCTTCAGTTCAAATCCGCCCACGGTCATCTTTTCCCCCGCCCGCCGCGTCCGCAACAACACCACCAAGGATACACTCAGCAATGTCTACGAAGTCCCGGAAGTGGTAGTCAACGTGGTCAGCCACCGCATCGTTCAGCAAATGAACCTGGCCAGTTCCGACTATCCTTATAATGTAAGTGAATTCGAAAAGGCTGGCTTCACCCCACTGCCCAGTGAATTGGTCCGTCCGCCCCGCGTGGCCGAGTCCCCCGTTCAGTTCGAGTGCAAAATCGTCGAAATCAAACCCCTTGGTGAGCACGGTGGCGCCGGTCAGTTGATTTTTGGACGGGTACTGCGGTTGCACATCAACCAAGCCGTCCTGACCAAAGAAAGATTCATCGATCCCCACAAAATCGACCTCGTGGGCCGCATGGGCGATGCCTACTACAGCCGGGCAAGTGGCCGCGCCGTATTTGAAGTGGAAAAACCACTCGCCCAACCGGGCATCGGCATCGATGCGTTGCCGGAACACATCCGCAACTCCAAACAACTGACCGGCAATGATCTGGGCCGCCTGGGCAATATGCCCGCACTCCCGGATGCCGCCCAAATCCAAGCCTGGTGGAAAACCCACGGCGCCCAGTACCACAACCAAAACCCCTTCCGAGCGGCCAGGGCCCTTTTGGCCGCAAACCAAAAAATGGATGCCCTGCTCTTACTGCTCAATCCCACACTTACCGGCAAATGAATCTCCTGTACGGTCTACCGCTCCTGCTGGTCAGCTTGTTGATCACCATCACAGGAAAACAATTCCCAAACACCCCAGAAAAACGCACCCTCGCCGGAGTATACCAGACCGAACGTGGCCTGTTTGATGCCAAAAAGGGCAAAACCTGCCGTACTGATCATGCCGAAGGTGCCACTTTACACCTAGAAAAAGACCACGAAAATCCCCTTTTCACTTCCGAAACCCCAAATCGGGTCCATCTGATTGTCGCTTGGAAAACCATCCCGAAAGCCGGTCAACGCTTCCAACTGCCCGATCCCCAAATCGAAATCTGCTACTGGGAAAAAGGTGATTTGCTTATGTTTCACACCTTTCGGGCGACCGGCTGGATCGAAATCGACCAGATCAAAGCCGGAAAAGTGGTATCCGGCTCCCTGGAACTGCAACTGATCGAGCCACACCACAACTTTTCCAACAGCGACTTTCACTACCTTGGAGGCGACTTCAAGGCGAAATTTGAATGAAGGGCAAACGAGAAAAATTTGGCGCAATCCAACACTTACTTCCTTTTTGTAATTTGGGCGCATGCAATCGCCACTGCTGCGCCAATTGGACCGCTGGTTGATCCCGTTCCTCTTCTTGATCGGGACCGCAGCGGGCCTGAACCATATCCGGAGTATCCGCACCGGAAACGTCCTCTGGTCGGACGGTGAAGGCTACTACCTGTACTTGCCGGCGACCTTCATTTACAATAGCTGGCAGCAGTTTGACGGCGAGGATGGACTGAACATGATTGCCTGTTGCGCGGTCAACGAGGAAAAGATCGTACAAACCCGCTACACCTACGGCATCGCGCTGCTGGAAGCCCCGTTTTTCCTCGGTGCCCACGCCTACGCCTCCCTCTTCCAAGGTCCGGGAACCCCGCCTCCCCCGGACTACACCCAAAAAGCGGACAACGCCTGGGCGCAGTCCATCAGTGACCGCCGCTGGACCGAACTGCGGGGCCGGGCCACCGGCTGGTCCCACCCTTACTCCACCGGCGTCGTCATCGCGGGCATCTTTTACCTCTGCCTGGGGCTGTATTGCCTCAAGCAGACCCTGAAGCGGTGGTTTTCCCCCGAAGCCGTGCTGCCAGTTATTGTGGTCATTTTCCTGGGCACCAATCTTTACTACTACGCGACCCAAGAGCCAGGCATGTCCCACGTGTACTCCTTCTTCCTGTTTGCCGCATTTCTCTATTTGCTGCCGAATTTTTTAGCGCAGGGCAAATGGACAACCACCCTGCTGCTCGGCGCGGTGACTGGCCTGGTTTTGCTGATTCGTCCGACCAACCTGGTTCTGCTGCTTATGTTCGTCGGGTTTGAGGTCTACACTTGGGCAGAACTGAAAGCCCGGTTGCAGTTATTGCTGCGGCGCTGGCCCGCCCTGTTGGGCATCGGGGCGACCACTGCCTTGTTTATATTGCCCCAATTGCTGTACTGGAAATATGCCTTTGGGTCCTGGCTGACCTATTCCTACGGGGATGAAGGATTCATCTACTGGAACCATCCCAAACTCCTCCAAGTATGGTTCAGCCACCAAAACGGCCTTTTTCTCTACACGCCAATTATGCTACTGGCGGTAGTGGGAATAGTGGGCGCCTGGCGGAAACGGCAAATGAGTGCGCCGGTAACCGGGCTGATTTTCTTCCTAGCGAGCTACACCTTTGCCAGTTGGTGGGCCTGGTGGTTCGGCGGAGCCTTTGGGCACCGCTGCTACGTAGAGTTTTACGCTTTGCTCGCCTGGCCCATGGCGTGGACCGTTTCCACCCTCCAAAAACGCAAAGCACAATGGCCCCGGATTGCCGTTGGACTGGTTTTACTGGCCGCGATTTACCTGAACCTCAAGATGACCGCGATGTACACTCCGCCCTGGGATGGACCCGACTGGACCTTTGACCGCTATTTGGATGTGGTCAAAGGGGCAGTCAAGTTTTGGTACTGGCCCTAGTGCATTGAAAATGCGAATTTTTGGAGGTTCCGAAGGGACTTTCTGGCCCAGTACAATCGCATGTCTTTGACTTGGGATCACGCGAGGTGGCACCCGCGGAAACCGCTCAGGGAGCTGGACCACCGTTCCCCCCGAGCCGGGTGTTTCCGCCGGGCAAACACGGCGGGGGTGGGGAATAAAGGCCGGATGCAAAGAGGCCGTTTTCCCCAACCCCGCCAACTTGCCGGTGGGAAACTCCCGGCGAAAACCCAAACCAACAAAAAAACCGGGCTAGCCCGGATCCTCCCATTCCCAAAAGTCGAAGCATTCGTAAATGCTTCGCCAAATCTGGGCGCGGAGCTCGCTCCGCCCTTGCTCTGACATTTTCCGGTGCTCCAGCTCCCTGAGCCGTTGGAGCAGGTGGCGCACCCGTTGGTGGAGGATTTTGTTCTGTAGGTTTTCTTTCATAAGGCTTTCATTTTGTTGGCCCGTAGGCCGGTGAAACATGGGGCAAGACCGGCCCTGAGGAGGAATTCAGCGGAGTCCGGCAGGCGGAGCGCTTTCCGACGAAGGGCCAAATTGCCGCATGGTTTTCGCCGGGTGGAGGGACGGGAAAATGAAGCCGTTGAAAAAAGCCGGAGGAACAGGATCCGGAGTCAATGGGA
>JBCCQH010000156.1:0-12522 GCA_039024435.1 Bacteroidota bacterium | reverse complement strand
GCGTTTGATCTCAGAAAGAAAGACATCTTTGCCGCCGTAGGCCCCATCGCCCACAATCGGCAGGCCGATGGCGCTCAAATGGACGCGGATCTGGTGCATGCGTCCGGTCATCGGGTGGCAATTCAGTAAGGTGTAATCCCGGAACATCTCTGCGGTGGAGAAAACGGTCAAACTCGGCTTCCCGCCTCCATTCGCAATGCGGGCCTTGCCCTTACCGGCAATTTCAATCGGTAAATCAACGACCTCTTCTTCAAAGGTGGCGATCCCCTCAATGACGGCCAAGTAGTGCTTGTGAACCTCCCGCTCTTCGAAAGCAATGGCGATCGCCCGGTAGACGTCGGGGGTTTTGGCAAAAAGCAATACCCCGGTGGTATACTTGTCCAAACGGTGGCACAGTTTGAGAGCCGGATCGTATTTCCGGGCTAGGAAAAGCAGATTTTCGCCGTCTTCCCGGTCACTCAAACTCGCGATGCCCGCGGGCTTGTTGATGACCACTACCCGATCATCTTCGTGCAAAATCAGGTCGCGAAACCGCACCTTTTTCGGACGCCTTACTTCAGTATGCCGACTAGCCAATGTACCTCCTTCAATTGGTTCCGCAGGATTTTGTAATCCGGGCAGTACTTTTCTACCCATTTCCAAAACTGCGGACTGTGGTTCATCTCCCGCAAATGCATCAACTCGTGGACCAGCACGTAGTCGATCAGTTTCTCCGTTAAGAATACCAACTGCCAATTGAGGTTGATGTTGCGTCGGGAACTGCAACTTCCCCATTTTGAGCGCAAATCTTTGATCCGCACCCGGTTGAAACCCAGATCGGTCACTTCCGACCAGTGTTCCAAGCGCAAGGGCAGATATTGTTCGGCAAACTTGCGCAATGCCTGGTAAATCAGGGCTTTGCGGTGTTCGCGGATGAAGCGCTCGGGCGCGTACACCGTAAAGGGGCCGGCAACTTTGTAGTGAAAGGAAGTCTCAGCGGCCACTTGGTAATCGATCGCGGTTTCTTCCCCCAGCAAAAGCACCTGGTGCTCCAACCCGGCCAAAAAACGTGCTTTTTTGTCGTGTTCATCGAGCCGATTGCGGTAGCTCCGCAAAATCCAGCGGGATTTGCTCACGAGAAAGTCCCGTTCAAAATGCCCCAACTGCCCGGTTCCAGTCTCTATCCAAAGTTGATTGTCTTCGGAAAATGAAAGGCGGACCCGATTGGGCCGGCCTCGCTTGACCGCGTAGGGGATGGAGGCATTCCCGATCCGGAGGGTATGGTCCTGCTCGGTGATGATCAAACTGCTGAATCGCTTAGAGTGAACTGAAAGGAAGATCCTTCACCGACTTCGCTTTCTACCCACAAGCGTTCGCCGTGGGCTTCGATCAGGTGCTTGCAGATGGCCAGGCCCAAGCCCGTGCCGCCTTTGCCCCGCGATCGCGATTTGTCGACCCGGTAAAACCGCTCAAACAGGCGGGGCAGGTGATGGGGCTCGATTCCGGGGCCGTCGTCCTGGACCTGGATGACCACCTTGCCGTCCGGTCCGGTCTTGAGTGTGATCTGAACCGTTCCGCGGTTATCGCCGTACTTCACGGCATTGTCGATCAGATTGCGCAATACTTGCTCGATGCGCTGTTTGTCGGCATTGACCAAGGTGTCGTCCAGGCCGTTGAGGACCACTTCGTAGCGGATGTCCCGCCCTTTCTTGGTGAATTTGTAGGCCAGAGAATCCAGCACGTCGTTGATGAGGTCCACGATGCGAAACGCTTCGCGGTTCATGCCCAGATCCCCCGATTCGATCTGACTGATGATCAGGATGTCCTGGACCAAGCTCGACAGGCGTTCGGCGTGCTTGCGGGTCTTTTGCAGAAATTTGCGGTTGACCTTTTTGTCTTCCAATGCTCCATCTAGCAAGGTTTCCACGAAGCCTTCAATGGCAAAAATAGGGGTTTTGAGCTCGTGGGAGACGTCGCCGAGGAATTCCCGGCGAAAGGCTTCCATCTCTTTGAGGCGCTCGATTTCCCGGGTGTTCGAAGCATTCAAAAGCTTCAATCGCCGGTAGAGGTAGAGTTCCAGAATGCCGGTAAAGGCCAGCATGGAAAGGGTAAACACCGCGATGAGCTCAACGAGTAAGCTTTCACTTTCTCCCGTGCCAAAGTAGCGCGCAAACAGATAGATCGCGACGATCAACAGTGAAGTGTAGAGCGCCACGAGTATAGAAGGTGGGTATTTCTGATTCATATTGGTTCGGCAAACTTATAGCCCACTCCCTGGACCGTCTGGATCCAATGCTTTCCGATTTTTCCTCTGAGTTTTCGAATGTGGACGTCGATGGTTCGGTCGACCACATGCACGTTGGTGCCCCACACTTTTTCCAGGAGCACTTCCCGAGAAAAAACTTTTCCCGGATGGGAAGCGAGGAAAACCAACAATTCAAATTCCTTCTTGGGCAGGTTGAGCCGGGTCGCGCCGTTGCGGACAACGTACTGTTCTCGGTTGATTTCCAGTTCCCCGATGCGGAGTACCGTGGGGGTTTCCTGGGTGCGGGTGGGCTTGCGGTCCCGGCGCAAAACGGCATTGATGCGGGTCAGGAGCAAGCGCGGCTTGATCGGCTTGGTGATATAATCGTCCCCGCCGGCTTCCAGGCCCGCGATTTCTGAGTATTCTTCGGAGCGTGCGGTCAAAAATACAATGTAGGGATGGGCCCCATTGGGAAGGGCCCGAATGCGCCGGCACACCTCTACCCCATCCACCGAGGGCAGCATGATGTCGAGCAAAATCATATCCGGCCGCTCCTGTTGGGCGATTTTGATGGCTTCCTCGCCTTCGACCGCGCGGATAACCTCGTAATCCTCCCGGACTAGATTGTACTCAAGCAGTTCGAGGATGTCTTCCTCGTCGTCGACTACCAGTATTTTTGCTTTGGCCATTGTGTTGCACGGCAGACCTTCCGATCAAAATCCGAAGATCTCTTCCAATTTGTTTTCCAGGGCGGCGCCTCTCAGGTTGCGGGCCATGATATTGCCTTCGCGGTCCAGGAGGAAAGTCGCCGGAATCGAACTGACTCCATAAGTCTGGGCCGGACGGCTGCCCCATCCTCCCAGGTCGCTGATGTGTTTCCAGGTCAATCCGTCTTGCGCAATCGCCTGAACCCATTTGTCTTTTGCTTTGTCGAGGCTGATCCCGAGGATTTCAAATCCCGCTTTGTGGTACTTGTTGTAGGCTTTGACCACATTTGGATTTTCCATTCGACAGGGCCGGCACCAACTGGCCCAGAAATCGAGCAGGACCACTTGACCCCGGAGTTGGCGGAGGGAGAGTTGCTGACCCTGCGGCGTATTTTCGGCGATTTCCGGGGCCTCTGCCCCTACGGCCAGGCGCTTCATCGCCGAGATGCGATTTTGGACGGCAATTGTCTGGGGATCTTGCGGAAACTTTTCGACAAATGCCTTTCCGTATTCGAGGTACAGCTCACTTTTCACCGCTTCCAAGCCCCCCAAGATGCCTTTCATGATGCTTTTGTATCCGGGACTGCCTTCGGCTTGCTGCATCAGCGCGTCAATCGAAGCTTTTGCCGTCTCCGGAAGTACGCGGCTGCCCAAAGTCTGTCCGTAGGCGCGGGCCTTTTCGAAGATCTGGGGCGTATTGGCGATTTGCGGGTCCTTCAGATCCAATCCGGCAAAAAATGCCCCCCGGAAGTAGGCAACTTCATCTTCGTACTGGTTGTGGCTGGGATCGCTCCGGAAAGGCTTGAAATTGTACAGCTTCGCCAGCTTGCCGATGTACCCCCCTTTGGCTTCCAAGGAATCGAGCCAACCGAAGTGCGTGTTGTTCTGGTTTTGCAAATCCTGCTGTAGGCGGGGAACTTGCTGGGGATCGGTCTGGGAGAATATTTGCAGATTTTGTATCAGTTGTTGCACCCGTTGGTTGTGCTGACGAACCCGCGCTACCATGGATTGGTATTCATCGTTTACCAGCGCGTCGGCGAAACGGAAGGTCGCCCCCGCATTTTGGCAATTTCCGGAAACGGTCACCTCGGCCGCTTGGTCAAACACCACAGTACCGGTGCGGCGGATGCCGTCCCCCAGGGCGTAAAAACCCGGACCGGGATGCGCCAACTCAATGCGGAAGGAATTTCTGCCATCCTGGTTGTCCATTTTGACCGCCTTGATCAGCTCCAAATCCGGTCCCACAACGCGGAACAGCCGCATGGAATCACCGGTACATCCCGTCAGATCCCCGTTGATGACGGTTTGGGCACCATTCGGACTGCTGGCCGCACCTTTTCCGGAATCACAGCCCGTCAGCATCAAGGCTCCAAAGGCGAAGACCAACAGGGAGAAGCGCCGCCTCCAAACTGATTTGTTTCCGGCAGTTACGCCTGCCGCGGGTGTTCTTTTGCTCATGATCGTGTTTAAGGTTTCCGTAGATAACAAATATAATAGGAAGATCAGACAGTAAGAAAAACGAATTGTAATCCCGGCCCATCGGCGACAACCTTATTGGCCGCACACTTCCCAAGTAAATGACCATGTTTCCGCCTGCCCTATTGCACGTAAAATCAACCAAGGGCAAAGCATCCTCCCTTATTCCCGACATCTTTTACCGGGGCTTATCCGCAAGCTATACAACCGAATGAACCAAATTTCCTCAAAATCGCTCCACTTGTGAATTGCACCTTTCCAAGCGCCCAGGAATTCAGGACTTTTGACTTGTGACGCCCAGCTGCCCGGCGGTACATACACGTCCGGCACGCTGAGCCTGTTCTTTTAATAATTTTTTTACCAAATGAAGATGGTTAAGAAGGCTTCGCTGATTTCAGCGGGGCCTACTTTTTTTACCCCCTCGATTGGCGACGCACCGAATGCCGGACGGTAGATTTTCCCGTGAAGGGCCACCTGCGGCCATCAACCCCGGAACGAAATACAAAATTTCCCACTTGAGAATCAAAAAAAGCCGCTTCCCCGGGAGAAAGCGGCCTTTTGTATTGGTTGAGGTGCACTCAGACGTGCAACCAGTCTTTCTTTTCAATGAGTTCGTCTTCCGTCTCTTCGTAATCGGGATCGGGAACGCAGCAGTCTACCGGACAAACTGCGGCGCATTGGGGCTCCTCGTGGAAGCCCGCGCACTCAGTACATTTGTCCGGAACGATGTAGTAAAACTCGTCAGAAATGGCTTCTTGCGGCGCTTCCGCATCAATCGAAGTGCCGTCACCAAAATCGATGTCGCCCGAGAGGTCAGTACCCTCCGCGAAGTTCCACTCTACACCCGGCTCGTAAATGGCCGTATTGGGGCATTCTGGTTCACAGGCCCCGCAATTGATGCATTCTTCGGTGATGATAATCGCCATGAGCGTTATTTCAAATTTATGTTCGCAATTCCCTTGGGTTGCAGATATGGAAACCCGCCGCCGTCGGCAATTGTTTTTCACAAAGTGCAAATATACAATGAAAACCAATTCGATTCGTCATTTGTCTGCCCCACAACTGTACTAAATTGTTAATTTTATCCGGTGAATATCAACGTCCAAGCGCTTGCTCCCCTCCTGCATACCGCCCTGTCCGCCCTGCGCACCGATGGCGATTTGCTGCGCCGTGTCCACCAGGAAAATCGGTGGTTCTTGCCGGAATTGGTGCGAGAGGCGATTGCTGCGGTCCAGCCTTGGTTTGCACCCGGCGGTCCGGTAGAACATGCCGCCCAAAAGTCCGTTTCCTCCCCAGCCCGGCGGGTCGGCATCATCATGGCGGGCAATTTACCGCTGGTGGGACTGCACGATTTGGTCGCGGTCCTCTTGGCGGGCCACCGCGCCCGGGTAAAGTTATCGGGCAAGGACCGCCAACTCATTCCCGCTTTGTTGGCAAAAGCCGGCGGAGAATTTCCCGTCGCCATCGTGGATCGGATCGACCCCGCCAAAACCGATTTCCTAATCGCCACCGGGAGCGACAACACGGCGCGCCATTTAGAATACGCGTACGGGGCGATTCCGCGGCTCATCCGCAAAAATCGCTTCAGCGTCGCCGTGCTCACGGGATCTGAATCGGAGGAAGAATTGGCGGCGCTGGCCCGCGACGTGCTTCTCTACCACGGTATGGGCTGCCGCAGTGTCTCAAATCTGCTCGTCCCCCCCGATTGGGAATGGGCGGCGCTGGGGAAGGCCCTGGCGGAGTTTCCGCGGAAATGGCTGGCCGAAGATTGGTTCGATATTGTGCACTGGGAAAATGCGGTCCACCGATTGGCCGCGCCGGATGCCGAAATCGCCAAGGCGGCCCTCCCGGTGGAAAGGGAGCAACTCACGCCCGCACGCATCGGTCAGGTCCATCTGGTGCGCTACCACAGTGCTTCGGAAGTGGCGGCCCACCTTGAGGCGGCGGCCCTTCAGATTCAGTGTGTGGTCGGCGCCGCTCCGGCTCAGTACGCGTTTGGGAGCGCCCAGCGGCCCGCCTGGACCGATTATGCCGACGGGGTGGATGTATTGGCCCGCCTGCGGAAACTTTAGGGGGCATCATTCTGCCCGGAAATACTGCAAATTCTCCGCGATGTATTCCAGGATGTCCTCGCGTCCCTCCCCCGTTTCCGCAGAAGAGATGAACATGGGTGGCAACTGCTCCCAGGTTTCCAGGAGCGTATCGGCGTAAGCAGAAAGGTTGCGGTGGCGCTGGGCCTGGCTCAATTTATCAACTTTGGTAAAGACAATGACGAACGGGATACCGGAAATCCCGAGAAACTCCATGAATTCTAGGTCGAGGGCCTGCGGTTCGTGGCGGCTGTCCACCAGCACAAAAATCGAGATCAAGCTGCGGCGCTTGGTCACGTAATCCCGAATCATGCGCTCAAAATTTTGCCGGGCCCGCTTGGAAACTTTGGCGTAGCCGTAACCCGGCAAGTCGACCAAGTACCAGGTTCCGTCAACGTCGAAATGGTTGATCAATTGCGTTTTTCCCGGCGTAGAGCTGGTCTTGGCGAGGCTGCGGCGGCGGCAGAGTGCATTGATCAAGGAAGACTTTCCCACGTTGCTGCGGCCAACAAAGGCGTACTCCGGGCGTCGCGCCGGGGGCAATTGGGCGTAATATTGGCTGCTTTGCAAAAATTTGACCTGTTTGATCTCCATAGTGATTGGGGAATTCCGTTTCTTATGCCACCGAGTGACCATTCCTTCCTGGGTGAAGGAAAGGGACTATTTTTGCCACAAAAATATACAACTCGGATGGAAAACCTGCGTTATATTTGCTGAACATTAAATCCACCATTTCTATTGAGTAACACAGTTACACCTTATCAAGATGAAGCCCGCTCGAAAAAGGAGCAGGTTACGGAGATGTTTGACAGCATCGCTCCCCGGTACGACTTTTTGAATCACTTCCTCAGTTTAGGCATTGACATTTTGTGGCGGCGCAAGGCGATTCGTCTGTTGAAGTCCTATGCACCGGAGGTGGTGCTGGACATTGCCACGGGAACGGGGGACTTCGCCATCGAAGCCACCAAACTCCAGCCGAAGAAAATCATCGGTTTGGATATCTCCCCAGGCATGTTGGAAGTCGGTCGGAAAAAAATCCGCAAAAAGGGACACAAAGAGTTGATCACAATGGTAGAAGGCGATTCGGAGGATTTGCCTTTCGAAAGTGACAGCATCGGTGCAATCACGGTGGGTTTTGGGGTTCGCAATTTTGAGAATCTGGAAAAAGGGTTGAGTGAAATGCTGCGGGTGCTCCAACCAGGGGGCGCCGCGGTGATCCTCGAGCCGGCGGTCCCCAAGCGTTTCCCGATGAAACAATTGTTCGGACTCTATTTCCGCGGTATTTTGCCCCTGATCGGGCGTTTGGTTTCTAAAGATAGTCGTGCCTACACGTACCTGCCCGAATCGGTCAAGGCATTTCCTCACGGTAAGGATTTTGTGAATATTTGCGAAAAAGTTGGCTACAAAAACTGCCGCTTTCAACCATTATCCTTTGGAATATGCGCGCTCTACTTATTAGAAAAGTAACATTGACCTTGTTGATTTGTCTGGTCTCGCTGCCCGCCCTCGCGCAGCGCATGCACCATTTTGATACCCGTGACTTTAACCTGGGTTTCACCATGGGCCTCAACCTGGCGAGTTATGATATGACGGCGCAAATCGATCAAGTCGATCCCGAGACCGGAAAGAAGGTAGAAAGCATCAATCTGATCAACAAGCCAGGCATCTATTTGGGGCTGATCACGAACGTCAAACTGGCGGACAATTTTGATCTGCGCTTTTTGCCGTCAGTCTCCCTGGAAGAGCGCGACTTTGAATTTTTCTTTGATCCGGAAACCAACAATGGTGAATCGCTGGTCCGTAAAAAAATCGAAGCATCGAACCTGAATTTGCCCATTGTCATCAAGTTCAAGTCCAATTATTACAACCGCTACCGCGTATTCATCCAAACGGGTATCCAGCCGACCATCAACTTGGCCGCCAACAAAAAGGTACAAAACGACCCGGAACTGCTAAAAACCCAATCGTTTGATGTGGCGTTCGTTGCGTCTTTCGGGGTGGATCTCTACGGAGAACGGCTCAAGTTATCTCCAGAGCTGCGCTTTACCCGCGGCCTCCGCCAGTTGTACGTGGATGACCGCACCCGCTTCCCAAAAGCGATCACCGACCTTTTCTCCCAGCTTTTGGTGCTAAATATCAATTTCGAGTAACCGCACCGAAATTCCGCTAACTTCGTGGCCGTATGCTGCGCGGATCGGTTCGTCCTTTTGTCATTGCGGCGGTGACCACTTTGGTCATCGCGGTGCTGCTTGCGCTGCCCGATTTGATCACTCAGGATGGAGCGGACGCGTGGGATTCGCTGTTTACCGAACGCAATACGCTTTGGTATTTCTGTGAGCCGCCGCAGATTGATCGGTTCATCCGCCAGCCTTCGGATACCTACAGCAATCTGGGGTTTTTGTTTGTGGGGGTGGTGATGCTGGGGTTTGCGCAGCGCGACCGAAAATCCCGGGCTCCGACCTTTATCGTGCGGAACTGGATCTGGTCGGTGCTGTACGGTTGGGCCTTGGTACTTACCTTTCTCGGCAGTGGCTTTTTTCACGCGTCCCTCACTTGGTTTGGGGAATGGATCGATCTGGTGGCGGTTTTTGCGGTGGGTTGGTTGCCGGTTGTGGTCAATTTTCACCGGCTGCAGGAAGCCCAAGGGCCGCAAACGTCATCCCGGTGGCTTTGGCTTGCGGTCTATCTTGCGCTGTGGCTGCTGTCCAGCTATTCCATTTTCCGGGTCAAAGCCTGGTTTACCTTTCCCGCCGTACTCGGGTTGATCGGGCTGAGTTCGGTTTGGGTGCAGGTGCGGTGTGGCACTCGGCGGTCGCGCGGGTGGATGATGGGGAGCATTGGCTTGACGCTTCTGGCGATCATGTGGTTTGTATTTGACATCAAACGGATCGGTTGCGACCCCGAAAGTTGGTTTCAACCACACGCGATGTGGCACCTGACAAATGCCGCCGCCGCGGGGTGTTTCTACGGATTCATGCGGCGCGTGGGATGATTTTTAATTTTACATCGGATAATTTTCGTGCTCAGATCCTCCGCCGCGCGGTGTTCAAATTGATAAATTTGAATGCGGCTACGGGAAGAATCTTGTGTTGGTTATTTGTAATTGAAGGGTGTGCGTCCAGGACGCACCAATCGGAAATCAAAAAATCACTATCTTATTGTATCACCAAAGTCCGATGCCATGAAAATGATTTCCGCCCTTTGTCTTTTGGCCTGCCTATCCCTGGTTTCCTGCCAGAAAGGCGATTACGCCTGCGATTGCACCATCATCGATCTGACGGTGTCGCCGCCCGATACCACCCAGCGGACCTTTATGTTCAATGACCTCCGGGAAAGTTCGGCCTCCGAATCCTGCTCGGTTCGGGAAAATGAACTCGGTACCGGCAACCAAGCCGACGCGAGCTGCACCTTGCGCGCCCTGTAACCTTTTCGTGCCACTACATTCTATGGGTATGAAGCGCTTAATATTTCTCCTGCTGATCGCCCCGGTATGGCCCGCAACTGCCGTCCACGCTTGCATGTGGGACGTTGACACGGTTGAAATGGAGCGGCAACAATTCCCCGGCATCCACGAATTGATCGTCGGGCACTTTG
Source organism: Bacteroidota bacterium (assembly GCA_039024435.1). GTDB lineage: Bacteria > Bacteroidota > Bacteroidia > J057 > JADKCL01 > JBCCQH01. Next base: position 2,431 of record JBCCQH010000156.1, on the reverse strand, counting down.
TGCGGCACTCTCCGGAGTTCTATTACTGGCGGATGCGCAACCGGCAGGCCCAACTTACAGTATTTCCCGACAGCCTTCCGCTGATTGACGACCTTGCGGTCGCCCTGGACAAGCTGGGACATTCTGAAATCGCTCTGCGCTATATGGAATACGCGGACAGCCTGCAACCCTGCCGCTACGAAACCTACGCGAACCGGGGCACCTTTCTCATTCACGCGGGCCGTTTTGCCGAGGGAGTAGCGTTTATTCGCACCGCCATCGAAATCAATCCAGAAGCGCATTTTGGGCGGGAAGTCTACCAAAAACTCCTCGTCGAATACGCCCTCAGCAAGATGAAAGATGGCCAAATGCCCTTGCCCCTGGCTCCGGTCGGCGACCACCGGGGCGTGCAGTACCTGCGCAAGGCCCACACGGAAAACTTTTACGGATTTGTCCTCGCCTGGCACAACGAACCGCACGTGCGGCGGGGCAAAAAACGCCTTTCCACCCTCCCCAAGCCAGAACTGGAAAAGGCGATCAAAGGCATTTCCGGCATGATGCGCTTCGGCAATTTCAAGTCCCCGGTCTTGCTGGAAGCCCTGGCCGATCTGTTGCTCGCAAAAGGGAGTCCACGCAACTCCGCCAAACACCTTACCGTACGCGCCCTGCTGCGGGCCGCCGACCTTGCCACTAAGCCCGAACTCAAGCGCGCCTACCGCCTCAAAGCCGCCAATAGCCTGTTTGCCTCCGTCAATCGGCAAGTCACCGTTCAGGAAGATGGCCGGCGGATACAACGAAGAATGCCGATTGAATGGGAGGACATCCAGCGCGACCTCGACCGCGAAGTCGAAACCGCCCGCCGGTTCTATACCCGCCTCCGCGCCGACGAGGCGATGTGGATCCGGGACCAGTGTGATCCGGAGGCTGAATTTCGCGCCCAGTACTATGCGCGCCCGGTACCTCGGGTCACGGCCCGTCCCTTACAGGTCCCAGAAAATCGCGTCCGTTCCCCCTTTGCCGGTAGCAAAGAAGGCCGCCACTACCAGCTTTGGATCACCCCCGGCCCCAAGCCCGTGGCCTACGATACCTGCCTCACCCACCAGATCGACGCCCGACTGAGCGTCCGGCTGGCCGCAAGGTAAGTGAAACCTCCCCCCACAGGAGAAGAGATTTCGCAATCGGACGAGTCACCAGTTGGGGAAATGCGGGGCTACTCGCAAAGGTCGAAGGCCTGGCGCAGGGCGGCTGCCAGTTTCGCCGGGGAATGATCGTTTACAACAAATGCTTTTTCCTCCAGCAGTGTCCCTCCCTTTCGCGGACCTTCCCATCTTGAGGGTAAAAACTCGGTCCCTTGGTTCTCTACCCACTCTAATGAGACGCTTTTCGCATCCCTTGCAAATTGCGGCCAGGTCTTGCATCCGGCAGCAATCGCCATATTTCCCGGACCATCAAAGGATGTCGGCAGGGGAACCCCTTCCCTAGACCTATTCAATACATTCAGGATGGATTTCCCTAGTTCGTTGTCGGCAATGGATTTGTCCAAGACTTCCACCGATCCAACAAACACCCACTGTCCGGTATTGGCTTTCCCTGCTGCCTCAAGATATATTTTACCCTTGTGAAGAGCCGTTGACATTCGTTTCATTAGATGAAAATTAATTTGAAGCAATTGTAATTACAACTTCTACAGGATTAGGTAACGAATTTCCGTAGGCTACCAGGCCTTGAACGATTTGGGTTTGTTCCGCGGTCCCACCGGGCGGAATGACCAAATCCAATCGCCTACCATTGATATCGCGGGACCGTATCGGCAATGCTCCACCCCAACGACCTCTGCCAACAAACTGGGAAACCTGCCTAACATATTTTCTCAGCACGGCATTGAGCTTCGCGGGAGTTTGATAAGATCCGGCAAGCAGGTCAATTGATTTCACAGATGATGCAATGCCCCTTGAGTAATCGAAATAATCAATCGTAGGATAATTGCCCGGAAGATTGATCGGAAACCTCGTTTCCAAAGCCCGGCCCCGCGCAAACGGCGGCAAATCCCAAACACCCCGGCTCCGGCCACCATTCCCAATCCGCAGCAATCTCTGCAGCAACTCCGTGAACTTCTTGCCGAACGCCTGGGCCTTCTTCGACCCCGACCGGACCAGGGCGTAGGCCATTTCCATGACTTGCAGGATGGCGCCCCGCGCGGCTCGGAAGGCAGTTGCCCCGCCCTTCGCAAAGGCGCCCATCGCCGTCTTTAAGCCTTTCAACCCAGCCAAAGCACCCTTGACCGCCGTCCCAATCCCCGCCGAGCCCACCGCCAGGATGATCTCCGGGATCAGGTAACCCATGATCTTGCCCGAACTGAATCCCTGCCCGAAAGGAGAATTGCCCAAGTGGCCCAAGATCGCACTGAATGCCGATGCGCCCATCTGCTCCCCCAGCGTTGCGGCGGTGTCGT
>JBCCQH010000155.1:0-12583 GCA_039024435.1 Bacteroidota bacterium | reverse complement strand
GGCGTGAGCGAAAAGTACTTGCAGAACTACCTGGATGAATTCTGCTACAAGCTGAACCGACGCTACGAAGGGGAAACCCGATTTGCGACCATCCTGGGCAATTCGCTCCGTCATTGGAACAAATACCACGTGTGGCAAAGAAGCGGATAGTCATTTTGTTGTTTGTCGCCATGATACCCGAGAAAGGCACTCTGCTTTATCATCGCGATCTTGCCCGGCCAATTCAGCCCCATTTACCTTCGCTCAGAAGACCGTCATTCAAGTCTCGGAGGCCTCACTCGCGGGCAATACCACCATCCGCGAACATTTACCAGATACAAGCTAGCCCTTCCGCTTCACGGCACGGGTCGCCGCCTCCACTACATTGGGTACATCCAGGCCGTACTTGGCCAGTAACTGCGTGGGTTTGCCGCTCTCGCCAAAGCTGTCGTCTACCGCGACATATTCCTGCGGGGCTGGATGGTGCCGGCCCAGGGTCTGGGCGACTGCATCACCGAGTCCTCCATTGCGCATGTGTTCCTCGGCACTGACCACACAACCCGTCTTTTGGACCGAGGCTACGAGCGCTGCTTCGTCGAAGGGCTTGATCGTGTGCATGTTGATGACCTCGGCGGAAATGCCTTGCTCTCCGAGTTGTTCGGCGGCCTGCAAGCTGATCCAAACGAGGTGGCCGCAAGCGACAATGGTGACGTCGGAGCCTTCAACCATCACTTGGGCTTTCCCAATTTGGAAAGTGGGGTCTTTTTCTGGGGTAAAGATGTCCCACTTGGGACGGCCAAATCGGAGGTACACTGGCCCCTGATGGGCAGCGATGGCCAGAGTCGCCAGGTGGGTCTGATGAAAATCGCAGGGTACCACCACCGTCATGCTGGGGAGCATGCGCATCATCCCGATATCTTCCAGGATTTGGTGGGTAGCCCCATCTTCTCCGAGGGTCAATCCCGCGTGCGAGGCACAAATCTTGACGTTTTTGTCCGAGTAGGCGACCGATTGGCGGATTTGGTCGTAGACCCGCCCCGTGGAAAAGTTGGCAAAGGTGCCGGTAAACGGGATCTTTCCCCCGATGGTCAGCCCGGCGGCCACTCCGATCATGTTTGCTTCGGAGATGCCAGCTTCGTAGAACCGGTCGGGGTATTTGTCGCGGAAAGCGGTCATCTTCAGCGAGCCAGTCAGATCGGCGCAGAGTCCAACGACATCTGGGTTCTGATCACCGAGTTCCAATAGGCCCGCCCCGAATCCGGAGCGCGTGTCTCTCTTGCCGAGGGAAGGGTAGTTCTTCATCTTGCTATGAGAATTTCCAATCTGTGAGAATTTTCAATTTAAGAGGTCTGGTGTCCGATGACTTTTTTTGGCTGGCATACCATCCAGAATCGGAGATCAGTCATCCAAAATGCTCAATAATCGCCATATTTTGTGGCGGGGAGTTGCGCCATGGCGCGTTCAAAAAGTTCGTCGTTGGGGGCTTTGCCGTGCCATTCGTGGGTGCCTTCCATGAAGTCGACGCCGCGGCCCATATCGGTGTGCATGATGATGATAATCGGTTTGCCCTGGCCGGTCCGGGACCGGGCCTCTTGCAAGGTCGCGAGGACTGCTTCGACATCGTGGCCCGGCATTTCCAATACTTCCCAGCCAAACGCGGTAAACTTGGGTACCAACTCGCCCAGCGCCAGCACATCTTCGGTATTGCCGTCGATCTGTTGGCGGTTGCGGTCTACGACGGAGATGAGGTTGTCTACTTTATGATGCGCCGCAAACAACGTTGCTTCCCAGATCTGACCTTCTTGCAATTCGCCGTCACCGTGGAGCGAATACACGAGGTGCTCCTCCTGGTTGTGCTTTTTGGCGAGGGCTGCCCCGATGGCGACCGACATGCCTTGACCGAGGGAGCCGGAAGCGACGCGTACGCCGGGTAGGTGCTCTTTTGTGGCCGGATGGCCTTGCAGGCGCGAATCAATCTTGCGAAAAGTTGCCAGCTCCGGTACCGGAAAGTAGCCCGAACGGGCCAGTACACTGTACCATACCGGAGAGATGTGCCCGTTGGAAAGGAAAAATAAGTCTTGCCCCTTTCCGTCCATGTCCCATGCGGTTGGGTCGTGGCGCAAGTGGTTGAAATAAAGACTCACAAAAAACTCGGTGCAACCGAGGGAACCGCCGGGATGACCGGATTGAACCGCGTGTACCATGCGCAAGATATCGCGCCGCACTTGGGTACAAAGTTCTTTAAGTTCCGATGTCGAGGTTATTTTCTGCATGATCCATTGATTAAAAGGCAGCATAAAGTTGCTCGGTGAAATTTGACACCACAGATTTTCCTCAATTGGAACTCATTTTGGCGTTCATAGCCTGGGCCACGGACGAAAAAATAGTTGAAAAGTGAGGGAAAAAGATGCATAGTAAAGTCGCAGGATTTTTTAATTAAACCGCCTCGCTGGCGAAAATACAATTTCCTACGGCACATTCGAAAGGAATCTTTATGAACATCCGTTGAAGGTAGAGGCCAGTAGGAGATTTGTGGTGGGGCAAGGAAGAGACAAAGTGAATCAACTCATCTCAACTCTGCAAATGCGGCCACAAAATCCTCTACTTCCGTCTCCCAATCGCCGGTCATGGGCAGGGTCAATTGCTCGGCCTCGGTGCGAGAAGTGGGCCAGGCGCGGGAGGCGGCGGCAACCGGAAAGCCACCCCCTTGAAAGGTATTTCCACACCAAATGGGCTCAGACAGAAACGCCAGATAATGCGGAGAGCGCCCGTATTCCGTCCGGTTCTCGAAGCGCAAAATCGGCCATCCGCACCATTCAGGAATCGCTTCCGAATCGCCCGTACACTCCCAGCCCGCCTCCGACAGCGCCCGCAACAATGGCTTCCAGGCGGCGGGGAGGCCCATTTCCGGAAAAGACCGAACCTTACGGATGAGGGGATCGTGCATGGCGATAGTTACGGGTTTGGGGAGAGATTGTCAAGTGGAGAATTTCCCCTAAACAAAGCACCGGGCGTATGGTGTCTGCCACTGGCTCACCGCCAAGGACAAAGTCGCGATTTGCGATACGCACGGGAGGAGAAGATGAGAGGGCAATCCGTTATCGGGAACCGAGCGCCACAAACGGAGGGGTTGAGTAGGAGAATCATTGCTGTTGGACAAAAAAAGAGAGGAGGCTTTGCACCTCCTCTTTAAAATATCGGCAGTTTAAATTGCTATCTTTTTTTGAAAACATGGCCCAATAGGAGAACAGAGAAAATTGGACCTTACCTAAATAGCTTACTTTGATAGCGCGTCCTGCCAAATTATCAATCAACAATCTGAACAAAGATGTAAAGTTTTCAACTAAAATGCAAATCAAGCCGACGTTTTATGCGAAATTTGTGACTTACGCAGGACTTTCTATCGAATGCCATCGATACCCATAAAACCCCGGAAACTTCGAAAAATTTGACCATAGACCACGCCATTCCCGTGCATCCCTGGTGGGGACACCGTCGACCTTTTGGAAGCCCATTCGCCGCAACGCCAATTTGTTGGGCGCACCATGATCATACCGACCTACGGCAATCAGCATCCGGTTGGGGAGATAACGGGGCTGTGACAAACGGCGCCTACAGCCCAAGGATATTGCCCGAATTGTCTACTTGAATCGCATTTTCGGGAAAGCCCCGGGGGCACAGACATTCATCCGACGCCGCATCTTTTGGAGGGCTTTCCTTTCCACTTCTCCGGCCGATGAAGACCTCATTCAATTGACTCTTAGGCTACAAGGCCGTTTCATTTTCCGCGTGTGCCGCCAATCGGGAAAATCCGTTCGGTCTTGATTAATCCAATGACGGCCGATCACAATGGCCGCAGCGCTCCCGGTTTCGTCCCAGAATCCATCCAAAAGAATGACAATCCCAAGGATTGAAACCCCAAGTACGCCAATCCGAGTCCCCCGCCATCAGCCGCCGCATCATCACGACCAAAGTCAGGTTTGGGCGGGCGTCACCGGTTTGCCCAAGAACTGCACCACGAGGTAGAGCAGTCCGAGTGATACCGGGAAAGTAATCCAGAAGGGCACCCCGTAAGCGCCCGGCAGCGTGCCCGCCAGTACCGATACCGTCCCCACCGTCAGCGCGTACGGCATTTGCGTCCGCACGTGATCGATGTGGTTGCAGGAACTCGCCAGCGAACTCAAAATTGTAGTGTCCGAGATCGGAGAACAGTGATCGCCCAGGACCGAGCCGGCCAGCACGCAGGCGACTGTATTGTGGAGTAGGGGCATGATCGCTTCTGGAGCAATGCTCGCCGCCAAGGATACGTCCCAGGTCGCCGGGATGATGAGCGGATAGAGAATGGCCATCGTGCCCCAGGAAGACCCGGTAGAAAACGACACCACCGCTGCGAGCAGGAAGGTAATCGTCGGAATCAAATAGGGAGAAATGCTACTGCCGAGGATCTGGGTGATGAATTCTGCCGTGTGCAGATCGTCCGTCACCCCGGCCAGCGCCCACGCCAACACCAGGATGATCATCGCGTGCATCATGGTTTTGAAGCCACCCAAAACCGATTCAATCGTCTGCTCCAGCGACATCAGCCGCCGGCCCAGGGTGATAAAGATGGCCACCAGCAGCCCGCTCAGCGAACTCCACAAGAGTGCAGAGTAAGAATCGGAAGCACCGATGATCAGCGATACCCGGCCGAAGAATCCGGAACCGTCATAGGCCGCCTTTTCGGTGGGGTCGCCCACCCAGTCTGCGCGCAAGGATTCCATCCCGGTAAACCACAGCCCGACGACTGTGCCCAGGATCACCACCAAAATCGGGATGGCCGCGTGCCAAGCATTGGGTTGGGCGCCGCGCACCGGTTCGAGGTCGTCGAGTTCTTGCCCTTTTTCCCGGTCAAGTGGCTCGTCCGTAGTGGGCCGGGAGACTTGTCCAGTGGTGCGGGCTCGGCGTTCCGCCTTCAGCATGGGACCGTAATCCCGATTGCGTAGCACCAGCATCAGCATAAAAATGAGGGTCAGCAGGGGGTAAAACGAGTACTGTAGGGAGGAAATGAAAATGCCGTAAGGACTCGGATCTCCCGGAATGGCGTGGCCTGCCGCTACAATTTTGCCCAGTCCCCCTTCGATGTAGCCGAGTTCTGCCCCGATCCAGGTGGTGATAAACGCTACGGCGGAAATCGGGGCTGCGGTAGAGTCGACCAGGTAGCTGAGTTTTTCCCGAGAAATGCGCAGGCGGTCCGTCACTGGGCGCATCGTATTGCCCACCACGAGGGTATTGGCGTAGTCATCGAAAAAAATCGCCACTCCAAGAAACCAAGTGGCCAACTGCCCGGAAATGGCAGTGCGCGCGTATTTGGAAACACGGTCCACCACGCCTTTCATTCCGCCATTGCGGGAGATCACAGCGACAATTCCCCCGATCAGCATTGAAAACAAGATCACTGAGACGTGGTCCTTGTCTGCCACTGCGTCCAGGATGTAGGTATCGAGCACGGTGAGGATGCCCTTGGGAATCCCCCAAAAGCTGATGAGTGATACATGGATGATGGCGCCCCCGACAAAGATGCCGGTGAACAGTGCGGTGATGACTTCCCGGAAAAGCAGCGCCATGAGGATGGCGAGCAGAGGCGGAATAATTGACAGCCACAGGGGGATAGGGTTGAATTCCTGGACGACACTGTGGGTTTCGGCTTCGATTACCACCGTTGTTTCCGCCGCAAGATCGTACGCCAGGGTGCCTCTGCCGTCCTCCATTTCCACCAGGTGGCTCTCTCCGTTGATGAAAAAGTGGGCCGAATTGTCGCGGAGGTATTCTGCCTTGCCCGTGTAGCTAAATTCAATCTCGATGGGCACCGAGGCAATTGCAACCTCCGGCATCACAATCTCCAAGTTTGTGCGGTCGTAAATTTCGGGAGGAGGCCCCGGTTGCAACAGGGGAGGAACCGCGACGCCGACGGAGTCGGAAAGGGCATTCGGGAGGGAATCGGATTGCGCCCAGGGATGCAATGGAGCTGAAATCAGGAACAACAGCCACACCGATCCCAGCCAAACGCTGCGGTTGACCAGGTTTTTGCAGGGATAAAACACCATAGCGGTCAATATACAAATCAAATTCAAACCGCCTCTCCGACGCTCAGGCCGCAGCCCGAAAAATCCGGAAATCAGTTGCGGTTGCGCTTGGGAATAACGCGGATGCTGACCCCACCGGCGGCAAACCAGGCATTGATCTCGGTTGCGGAATCGATCTGATAACCGCCGGAAACGTCGAATTGTAGCGAGGGACTTAGGCCCCAGACCAGCCCCGCGTCGTAGTTGTGGTTCATCCCGATGTCCGGATCCACAATGCCACCGTAGGCTTCCACAAAAGCCGTCAGTCCGGTGGTGATTTCCCGTTCCAGGGCAAAAGCATACTGGTAATTGGGTTGCAGATCCAGACCTGACCAGGCGGCGCCGAGGTTGACTGTGCCCGTGAGCGCGCCGAACAGAGGGAAATGCGTGGCGAGCAATAGGCTGGGGGCAAGCTGGGATTGGGCCACGCCGAAGGTCGAGGTTTGCGGCAATTGCACAAACGTGACCAAGGACAGGGGCGGGAATTTCTTTCCCGGAGGCACCAGGTTGATCTTGGCCCCGATACCCCAATCGCCGACCGAAAAATCCGAAGTGGTCATCCCAAGGGCGCGGAAAGCGGTACTGCGTGCCTGCCCCCGCACCCGGATTTCGAAGCCTTCCGTGACGCCGTAGCGCACCAAAGTTGCGGGGACAGAAGCCGAAGTTGTGTTGATGACATCGTTGGCACGGCTGTAGGAAAAGGTATTTTCAATGACCAGGTTGCCGGGATACAAGGTGTAAGCGCTCACGTAGAAGCCCGGTTGTTCGGTCGAAGGGCGTTCGGCCATGGTCAACTGGGCGGAGAGGGGAGTTCCGCCGCCGAAACAGATGAAAGCGGCGAGGAGGATGCAGATGAGCAGACGAGTTTTCATATTGATCGCATTGGTTGCATGGGCAAATAAGATACATAAGAATCCTGATAATCAGGTGGTGAGGTGGGTTGAGTCGGTCATAAGAATCGGCGCCCATCAAGCCAGGAATCCGGGGACAATTTACTTGGTGAATCGAAGCCCCAACGTTTGCTCTGCCTTTCTTCCGTGACAAAAGCTGGAAAAGCGATAAATTTGGGAGATGGAAAATGCCCAAGCCAAGTTGCGGGCCGCGATTGCGGCGATCGATCCGGTACCTGAGCCGGACCTGGCGGCCCTGGTGGCCGGGTTTCAACCGTGTACCTTCGCGAAAAAAGAAATCGTCGTGGGCGAGGGGGAGATCTGCCACTACCTGTATTACATGCTGGACGGCACCTTTCGGGCATTTCTCGACAAAGACAAAGAGTACACAATTGCATTTTCCTATCCCCCGTTCTTTGCGGCGCTGCCCACGTCTTTCCTTACCCAAAATCCTTCGCGGCTTTACTTGGAGGCGGTCACCGAGTCGCACTGCCTGGCCATTCATCACCGGGAGGTGGCGGCGCAGTTGATGGCACATCCGCGGCTGGAACGCACCTTTCGCCTCTTCCACGAGCGGATGATCATCGGGATGCAGTTCAGAGAGCTTGAGTTGGTCAGCACCACGATGCGGGAGCGATTTGAGGGATTCTGCCAGCGAAGTTTTCATCTATTTGCCCGGGTCCCCCACAAGCACATTGCCTCTTACCTGAACATTGATCCGACCAATCTGAGCAAGTTGTTGCGGGAACGCAAGCAGAACTTGGTTTAGACCAAGATTCAGCGGCGGTGGGCAAAGTAGATTTGGGGCATGAATACGACAATCAAGCAATGGGATCGGCGCCTGGAACGGGTCATGGAGAGCATGGTGCGCCATTGTCATCCGCTGACCACCGACGAACTCTGGCAACCGCCGGCCCCGGGATCCTGGTCGGTGGCCGAAGTCATCCAGCACCTTCTCTTGGTCAACCGCAGTTATTTTCCGGTATTTTCCGCCCTGGAAGCCGAGAACTACCGCAAGCCGTTGCTTGCCCGAAGCCGGATGCTGGCCGGTCTGATCGGCCGCATGATCCTCAAAAGTGTCGCCACGGATAATCCCCGTAAAATCCAAACCTTTCCGGTTTGGGAGCCGATACTGGAGCAGAAGCTACCCCCGCCGGCGGGCATTCCGGAGCACTACCAATTGACCGAATTTCGGAGACAACAGACGGAACTGCGGAAATGGTTGCGCAACCACCCGACCCTGATCGATGCGAATCCGATTATCTGTTCACCGGCTTCCAGGAAGGTATTTTACCCCCTGCAGATGGCATTGGAAATCATCGTGTCCCACGAGGAGCGGCACCTGCGTCAAATTGTAGGGATTGTGGGCAACTTGAAAAGCGTCGGGCCGCAACCGCTAGCCGACCGGTAATTAAGCTTCATTGTTTGCCGAAGAGGCCGGCAAATCAATTACGATGTCGTCGATTCCCGGCTGGGCATCGTAAATGGTGTTGCCGGAACTTTCCCCAATCATGTTGTCGCCGGAAAAGATTTTGAAGTAAAGATCGGGATGGGTTTCGGTACCCCAGTCGTTGAAGTCTTCCGGATTGAAGCCGATGGTAAAAAATCCCTGGGCGTCGGTTTGGGCCTGGCCGAGCTTGTCATCGGCTCCGATTTTGTCGGCATCCCAGGCCTGGACCCGGACGTCACCGAGGGGAGTTCCAGTGCGGAGTATCCGACCGATCACCGTGTAGCGACCGGAATCGTCGATGGCCAGGGCCGGACCGGGAGGTGTCGCAATGGCCGGAGCCGCCTCGGCGGGGATCATTTTGTTCAGGTCGCCGTACATAACCCGGCAGTTTTTCTCGGTGGAAGCAATGGTCAGCTCTACGGTAAGGGCGGCTGCCGATTCGTTCCAGGAAAATGTACCCTTTACCGCCGCCCACTGGAGTTTGCCGGAATGCTCACCTTCAAGCTGAACACCTTTTTGGGTAGCATTGGCTTTCCAGCCTTCAAATTTCGCACGATCAACATCGGAGTAGGTAGTGGGAGTACACATGGTGGGAGAAATATAAATTTTTTGGAAACGGCCTCTTCCCGGGCAGAGGCGAACTGCGGGACAGCGCGAAAATACAAAAATGCCGCGAAAGTAGGTCTGGATCCGATTCCCCACGCCATTTCAATCCATCAATGCTTCAATGTCTTCAACCTCAATCGGAATACCGGCGGTGAGATTTTCGATGCCGGTTTCGGTGATGAGTACGTCGTTTTCCAGTCGGATGCCCAACTCTTCCTCCGGTAAGTAAATCCCTGGTTCGACGGTCAGGACCATGCCCGGTGCATATTCCGCGAAGCGGTTGCTCAGATCGTGCGTGTCCAATCCCAGATGGTGCGCGACGCCGTGCATGAAGTAGCGCCGGTAGGGGGCCGAGCGACCGGCGGTGTTCTTGGCCTGTTCCGCGGAGAGTACCCCGAGTGTTAGCAATTCTTCATTGACCATTTCCCCGGTCAATTGCTGGAGGTCTTCCGGACGCACTCCGGGTTTCATGGCCTGCATCGTGCCCTTGAGCACCCGCAGTACCGCTTCGTATACGGCCCGCTGGCGCTCGGAAAATCGGCCGGAAATGGGAAATGCGCGGCTCACGTCGCTGTTGTAGTGGCCGTATTCCGCGCCGAGATCGAGCTGCAGGAGTTCGCCCGCGCCACACTGCCGGTGATTGCGGACGTAGTGCAGCACGCAGGTATTGGGCCCCGAAGCAACAATGGAGGGAAATGCCGGTCCGGCGGCGCGGTTGCGGATGAATTCGTGGGTGATTTCCGCTTCAATCTCATACTCCCACACGCCAGGGCGGATCACTTGGGCCACCCGGTGGATGGCTTTTCCCGCGATGGAACACGCGATGCGGAGTTGGGTGAGTTCTTCGGCTTCTTTCTTCATGCGCAGGCGCCGAAAGATCGGGGCGGCGCGTTCGATTCGGTAGCCCGGATATTCTTCCGCGATCCAGCGGGCAAATCGGTGGGCTTGGGTGCGCTGGGACCAACGCCGGCCCTCGTGTTCATTGGCGTCCAGCAAGACACCTTCCGCGTACCCCATTGCCGACACCGACATCCGCTCGAAGGTGCTGGCGTCGCGAATCCGCTTGATACCGGAGATTTCACTGACTTCCCGGGGGCGCAATTTCTGACCGTCCACCAGGACGGTATTGGGGGGTGGAACCGGAACAAATAGGATTTCCCGCCACTCTTTTTTGGGCGCATCCGGAAACAGCACCAGCACGAGCCCCTCCTGGTCCAGCCCCGTGAGGTAGTAGAAGTTTTTGTCCTGGGCAAACGGGTAGGTGTAATCGGCGCTGCGGGTCACCATTTCGCTGGAAAACAAGATTGCGAGGTGTCCCGGAGGCATTTGCCGGGTAAATTTTTCTCGGTTGCGGAGGAACAGTTCACGGGGCGGTGAGGTATAGCGCATGGGCAATGAAGCGGTTTAAGAGGTAATTTCAACGGTTCGGTCTGCACCTTTTTTGGGAATGCCCTCCCGCGCCGCCGCATCGATCACCAGGTGGATCAATTCCGCCGGGCTGTCCGTGATGCCAAAGGCGCCCATCGGGATGCCGCGAGCCGGGTTGAAGTTGTTGATGTAGAAAATAGTTGGGATGTCGAGGCGCTTTTGTTGCAGCAACAGCAGGAAGTCTACACCTTCGGAAGGGCTGGCGTTGCGGAGGATATCGGAAATCATGAGCTGAAAGCGCCGTTCACGAATGAGCTGCAGGGCTTCCTCCGAGGAATGGGCCTCGACGATGGCCACCCCCGGTCCGAGTTTGTGGAGCAATTCTTTTTCGCGGAAGTTGCGCCCGTCCTGGTCGTCTACCCAGAGAATGGCGAAGTCATCTTCGATGCGTCCAAAGTCCTGCATCCGTTCCAGCAGGGCGGTTTGGCTCCGTTCGGTGATGCGGATTTGCCTGCCTTCCAGTGCTTCCTGCAGGATGCGGCGGGATTCGCCTGTGGCCCGGAGGATGCCCCGCTTGCGCGCTTGGATGGCCTCCGCGATCAGGGTGGCCCGGAAGGTTTTGTATTTTTCCCAGTCAAATTCGGTCAGAAATTGTTGGGCAGCTTGCACCCCGCGCACGAAAAGGTCGACTTTGTCGGCATTGGAGATCCCAAAATTCATCCAACTGTGGCCACTCACGTCGACCTGGGCGACGAGCTTGCGGTAGTCGGGATTGGAGAAGATGAATTCGTGGTCGCGCAGGTGCCGGGCCGCGGAAAAGTTGCCCCCGAGGAATCCACTGAGGCTGAGGGGGCGTTTTGGGTGGGGCTTGCGGAAGCGCTTGTTCAAGGTCCGGAGTTTGACGCCGAGGGTAGGGCGCAGGGGAATGGTGCCGCGGCGGTGAAAGACGTCGATGGGAAAATTGGAGAGGATGCCGCCGTCGACGAGGATGGCCCGGCGGGGAATGTGGCCGGTGTGCCCGAGCAGGTTTCGCCACTGCTGCTGGTCGTTGTGGGGCAAGGCTTCGTTTGGGATGACCACCGGTTCAAAAAACAGCGGGATCGACATGGAGGCCCGCACAAATTCGGCCGGATTGATGTCGAGGTGGTCCCGGAAAAAAAGGGGGGCGTGAGCGGGAAAGCGGATCTTGCTGCCCGTCTCGATTTCGGCGGCGATCAGTGCGAGTTTGCCCGTGCGCATGTCGGGGTCGCTGGTCCCGGTTTGGCGGTGGCGGATGCTGTCGGTGAAGGCGTTCATCCGCTTCTGTAGGTCCCGGAACGAATGCACGCCAAACTCGGCGATGGTTTCTTCGAGCCAGGTTTTGAAGGCATCGCCGGGGTTGAGGCCCAGGCGGCGGCGCACCCGGGGATAGTTGAGTAGGCCGCGGAGGGCGAGCAGGATTTTGGGTTCACGACGTGCGAGGGCACGGACTGTCATGCGGGAAAAGACATTGCCATCGACAAACTCAAAGAAATCCTTGTTCGCGAGGTAAGGCAGGATCTTTTCGGTGCGCTTTTCCTCCGGGGTTCCCGCCGAAGCCAGGAGGAGGGTATTGATGGCCCCGGCTGAAGTTCCCGCCATGCTGGCGAAGCGTACCCCAAAGCATTCGAGGACATAGGTGTAGCCCAGCAAGGCCACGCCCCAGACGCCGCCTCCCTCCTGAACCAGGTCGACGTACTGGTTGCCGTCGGCATCGATCATATCGGAGACGATGAGGGGCCGTTCCGCAAAGTGGTTCTTCAGGTCGTTGATGGCCTTGGTGACAAGAGGATGTTCGGTAAAATCAGAGGGTGTCATGGGTGATCGTTTCCGAGATGAATTTAGGCAAAAAATGCTCACCGATGGTGGGGGGATTTTGGGGAAGGGATTTATTCTTGGGTGGATGGTGATTGCGCAATACCAAGCAGGATGCGCATGCTGACTCTCGGAACTTTTTGTCATCGAATTCGGCGACGACCTCTGGGGAATTTTCTTAAAGGTATTACTTCCCAGCGGAGAAATTTTTTTAAATGCTTGTCCGGAACTTTGCCACGGATTTTGACACGGCTTTTGACACGAGATGTCAATCGGCGGGTTGAGATTGCGGCCAAAGCTCGAATCTGCCCATGAATCTATTCAACTTTATCGCCCAATTTCCCGACGAACAATCC
>JBCCQH010000154.1:0-12824 GCA_039024435.1 Bacteroidota bacterium | reverse complement strand
TTTCAAACACAGAAGAGTTCAGGTTCGAATCCTGAGCGGGGCACAAGATCCATTCAGCAATATTTTCCGAGGAGATGGTCCGAGTGGTCGAAGGCAACTGATTGCAAATCAGTTTTTCGCGGGTTCGAATCCCGCTCTCCTATCCATTTTTTCAACGCACGGCGACACGAGAGGATTACCTTGTCACTGAGCGCGGTTGGTTGTGCACTTCTCTGATACGGAAGCGGTCGTGGGTTCGAATCCCACCGTGACAACGCAATTTTTTTGTGATAGATAGTCTGCGAGCAAGCACAACTGGAAGTGTGCCTGGCTTTGAACCAGGAGGTTGTGGGTTCGAATCCCACGCTCGCATCGATTTCTTTTTCTAGTGAGCAAGCACAAATGGACGTGCACCTGGCTACGAACCAGGCGGTTGCGGGTTCAAATCCCGCGCTCACTACGCTGCGTGGCCACGCGCCCGCCAGGTGTCGTAGTACAAAGTTCCTTCGTAACTATAACGGCCCTAAGGTAGTCAAAACGGTTTTCGCTACTCCGACCTGCTCCATGGCAATGGTGCCGACCCCCAATCGGTACGCCCCGGAGTATTTGGCTCCTTTGTGCGACTTTTACCCTGGCCCCACTTTTCGTATTGTTCACCTTTAAACATGGAGGCAAGCAGAAAACATGCTGATGCTGATGAACACTTTTAATCTGTATTTCGCACTGAATATGCAGTACAACCGCATGATCCTCTGGATGCGCGCCCATCTTCCCGGGCCCTTTCGTTACGGATCTTGAAGAGATCGCAATGCAACTGCGACTGCGACAAAAGTGCCCTGAATAAGGGCGCAGCCCGATTCGGCGAGTGGTCCGGGAAAACGGTACGGCTATTTCTGTCCCGTATCGATCACCCGTGACGTTTTCCGTGGGGCTGCGCCCCACCTTCCCCAGTGGTGGAATGGCAGACACTGCGTCCTGAGATGGCGTACCTTGCGGGTTCGACTCCCGCCTGGGGGACGAAAATGCGCGTTTTTGCACACTCATTTCCAACTCAATTCTCAAAACCAAACCTTATTTCGATGATTTACCTGTTGATGGTTATGCTGGCGGCGTACGTTCTGGCCCAACTGGAACGTGCGCTATCTTAACCGTGTCGACCTGATGCGGATTGAGGCCAGTGATCCGCGGGCGGCCCAGGGCAGTACCGCGGACGGAGCCGGAAGAAGCCCGTGGGATGCCTTTTAGGAGTACTCTGTTTCTGTTCGCTCTTTCGCTACGCATGCCACGGTGCTTTTTCCGCTCCGATCAAGCTCACTTTCTCATTTTTCCAAACCCTCAAACCTGAACGGCTATGATCTTTCTGGCCATGCTGATCACTGCGGCATTGGTATTCACCCAAGTGGAGCGCCGCGGATCTTAATGATTCTCAACCACTACTTACCCATCTCACAACCATGCATGTTACCGACAACATGCCCCTGACAACCCAGGGTTGCTCCGGGGCCGAGGCGGAGCAAAGTTCCGATCACCCGCAATCCGCATAACTGCGGGTATCCGGTGGCGGTCGATTGGCTCCGCCGGAACCGACTCACTGCCCACCCATAAAAAAGGCCGCTCAATAGCGACCAAAGCCAATACGTCTTTTTCAATACCATAAGCTCCGTGCGCGATCCTTCGGGCACGGAGCTCTTTGGGTTATTACTTGAGATCGCGGTTGATCCCGTCGAGGTCAAACGGCGAATCCGAAGCGTTCGGATCTGGCTGACCGTCCTGATTCTTGAGGACTTGGTAGGCGATGACACAGGTGATGGCCCCCACGGCAATGCTGAGGACAACGCTAAGGATGATCGCCCCGTAGCCGTAGCCAAACGTCCCAGACTCAATCAGCGGCGGTAAGATCACAAAGCCCATCAGCAGGACGGGGATGTAATAACTCAAGGCACCGATAAAGCCCCAAACGATCTTGTTGAGGTTTTTCCGGCCCGCCAGGCCCGTGAATGCCCGGACCACGAAGATGATGACAATAATTTCAATCATGTCTTATTATTTAGGTTTATAAGGTTTTTTCGAGTTGGCAAGATAAACCCTTCCCGGGTAAATGAAAAGCCGAATGGAGTATCCCATCACTTCGCGGCCAGGAAGTCCCGGTACCACTTGCCGGAATCCTTGATCCGGCGTTCCTGGGTAGCAAAATCGACGTGAACCAGTCCAAAGCGGGGTTCGTAGCCTTCCGCCCACTCAAAATTGTCCATGAAGGTCCAAATGAAGTAGCCCTGGACATTGACTCCTTCTTTTTGGGCCCGGCGTATCTGATCCAGGTAATCCTGAATGAAGGCAAGGCGCCGGGCGTCGTGAACCTGATTGCCCTCGACCCGGTCGGGAAAGGCGGCGCCATTTTCTGTGACGATGATCTTGTCCACCTTATCGTATGCGGCAAACTTTTTCAGCAATTGGTAGATCCCCTCCGGATAGACCTCCCAGCCCATCTCCGTGATTCGGTCTTCCGGAACCTCTCGCTTTTTGGGTTTGATCATGGTGGCGCGGACGTAGGGGATGATCGACTTTTTGACCACTTCTCGGGTGTAGTTCTGCAGCCCGATAAAATCAAAGTCGAAGGACACCTTTTCCATGTCCCCGGGTTGGATATATTCTTCGATTTTTTGCAGGGCGGGAAAATTCTCGGTAGGGTAGCCCAGACCGAGGGCGGGTTCGATGAAGAGGCGGTTCAGCAGCGCATCCACCCTTTCGGCGGCCGCGATGTTTTTTTCTTGATCGTCTACCGGTACGATGTGGCTGGCCGAAAAAGTCGTCCCGAGGTGGGCTTCCGGAACCTGGGCCCGGACAATCCTCCCCCCTTCCGCCTGGCAAAGCGTGGCGTGGTGGGTGGCCTGGAGAAAGCGCTTGAGGCCGCGCTTTCCCGGCGCGTGCATGCCCAAAAAGTACCCCAGGGCGGTAAAGGCCAGCGGTTCATTCAGTACCATCCAGTTTTTTACCCGGTCCCCGTAGCGCTGGGTGACAGTGGCGGCGTAATCGCTGAACCAGCCCACCACATCGCGGTTGGTCCAGCCGCCCCGATCCTCCAGGGCCTGGGGCAGATCCCAATGGTACAAGGTGATCCAGGGGGTGACGCCATTTTCGAGGCATTTGTCCACGAGGCGGTCGTAAAAGTCGAGTCCTTTTTCGTTGACCGGGCCGGTTCCGGCAGGATAAATCCGGCTCCAGGCGGTGGAGAAGCGATAATTGGGGATGTGCAGGTCGCGCATCAACTTGACGTCGCCCGGGAATCGGTGGTAGAAATCACAGGCGATATCGCCGGTAGTTTTGTCCTTGATTTTCCCCTTGCGGTGGGTAAAGGTGTCCCAGATCGAGGGGCCTTTGCCGTCTTCGTTCCAGGCGCCTTCGATTTGGTAAGCCGCCGTGGCGACGCCCCACTGGAAATCCGGTCCGAACTCCGCGCGGTTCCGGGCGGAGCCATCCAGTAGGTGCAGGGCCCGAAGGGGGCTCGCCAGCAGGCCCGCCGCACCAAATAGGCCCATAGTTGTGATCCATTCCTTCCGATTCATGCGGTAAGGTAAAGATTTTTTGGGGTGAATCCCGGGAGGAGTAGGGTGCGGGGGAGGATGAACGGCCGGGTGGGTGTGCCGAAAGGATATTTTCCGGGAAAATATACCCCGTGCCCCGCGTGGTACGCCGCTACGGCGATGGCGCCGCCTAAATTCGTCCCGCAATTGGGGCTTTTCTTTCCCCTTTCCGAATTGTGTCGCTGGCTCGATTGTTGTAATTTTACCCCGTTATGCATGAGCATGCCCTACCTCCCGCGCAATCCACCCCCCACTCCGAAATGCCCTTTCGGGTGCTGCTGTATTACAATTTTTGCCCGATTGGCAATCCCGATGCTTTGCGGGACGAAATGGAAGCAAAATGCCTCGATTGGGGCTTGCTCGGACGCATTCTGATCGCCGCTGAGGGCCTGAATGGAACCGTTTCGGGCCCAGTGGCCGCGACCCAGGCGTACGTGGATTACCTGCACGCCCATCCGATTTTGGGCGCTACCGAATTCAAGATTGATCCGGTGCCCGGCCATACCTTCAATAAATTGCACGTCCGCGTAAAGCAAGAGATCGTACACCTGGGGGTAGAAAAACTGGACATGGATCAAGTGGTGGACAACTACGTAGAGCCGGAGGAGTTCCGGGCAGTATTGGAAGAAGACGCCGCCGACGTTGTCATTCTCGACGCCCGCTCCAACTACGAGCACGAAGTAGGGCGTTTTCGGAATGCCATTACCCTGGACATCGAAAATTTTCGGGAATTGCCCGAAAAACTTGCGGAACTAGAAGCCTACAAGGACAAGAAAATCTACACCTATTGTACCGGAGGCATCAAGTGCGAGAAGGTTTCCCGGCTCATGTTACAGGCGGGGTTTCCCGAGGTCTACCAACTGCACGGCGGGATCATTCGCTACGCTCACGAAACCGGCGGCGCCCATTTTGAAGGGAGTTGCTACGTGTTTGATCAGCGGGTCGTCGTCCCGGTCAATGAGGTGAATCCCAAGGTCGTCGGGGCCTGCCAAATCTGTGCGGGCCCAACCGAGAAGATGATCAACTGCGCGAACCCGGAGTGCAACGATCATTTTTTGATCTGTGATACTTGCGCCGATAGCATGGCGGGCACCTGCTCCCAAGCCTGTCACGACCATCCCCGGCGCCGTGCGTGGGACGGGCGCGGGTATTATCTCCGGGGCGTCAACTCAAAATTGTACGAGCAGAATCCCGATCCCAACTATTCCGGGTAGGGGAGTAAGCCATCCGCCAAAGTGTCGTCCGCAAGGGGAGATCTGCCTTCGAGGAAGTCGATACCGAGGTCGAGCGCGAAATCGGTTGGAAGAGGAAAAACTAAAGCTTAACTTTCTTCCCTCTAGGTTTGTGCTCTATTTGGGTATGCAAAAGGACGATCACCGCGAGGCTTTTGAAGCACTGTTCAGGACATTCCAGCCTGCATTGGTGCGCTTTGCTTACGCGCAACTGCGCAGCCAGGAGGAATCCCGGGAAGCCGTCCAGGAAGTTTTCATCAAAATTTGGGACAAGCGGGGCGATCTGGAATTTTCCTCCGAACTCAAGGCTTACCTCTACCGGTCGGTGCGCAACAACTGCCTCAACCGGCTCAAGCGCTTGCGCATGGAGTCACTCAGCGAGGAAAACCGCGATCTGCCCGCCCCGGAACCCGAAGATGCGGGCAACGATGAGAAAGCGACCCGGATCAAAGCTATTTTCCGGGAGATCGATCAACTGCCAGATCGGGCCCGAGAGATTTTTTTGATGAGCCGCGTAGAAGGACTCAGCCACAAGGAAATTGCCGTGGTTCTGGGGCTGTCCCCCAAAACCGTCGAAAACCAGGTTGGCATTGCACTGAAAAAGATTCGCAAAGGCGTGTTCAAACAAAAATAAATATGAAGAACGTTCATCGATTGTTTAAGGGATATCCCCAGGTGACTTGTAGGAGAGATAACAATGGAATTCTACCGATTCGCTTATCGAGCTCCTTTATGAAACATAGTTTACTCGCATTTCTATTCGTATTGACATCTTTGGGCCTGAATGCGCAGCATCCAGAGCCGGAATACGTAGACGGCAATGTCCTGGTACAGTTGATGCCCGACGCCAAAGTAGAATCGATTGTGGAGACGATCCACGAGCGGTTTGGCAGTGATCTGCGAATGCGGGCCACGCGGGAAATTGTGCCTGACATGCGCATCTGGCTACTCGAGTACGACCACCGCAATCGGAATCAGCGCGCCATTCTCGATGCGGTCATTTTCCATCCCGCTACCCTGAACGCACAGTTCAATCATCTGGTAACCAACCGAGCCACCGTGCCCAACGATCCCAATTTTGGGCAGCAATGGCAGTACGTCAACAACGGCAACAACGGAAATGTCGTCGATGCCGATATCGACGCCGATCTGGCGTGGGACATTACGACGGGGGGACTGACCCCGCTCGGAGATACGATTGTGGTCTGCGTGATCGACGATGGCTTGAACCCTAACCACCAGGATTTCCAAGACAATGTCTGGATCAATTACGGCGAAATCCCCAACAACAACATCGACGACGACGGCAATGGATTCGTCGACGACTACCGCGGTTGGGATGCCTACGGCAACGATGACAATATCTACAGTGGGGGCGGGCACGGAACGCCAGTTGCTGGTATCGTCGGGGCCAAAGGCAACAATGGCATTGGAGTGACCGGGGTCAACTGGGACGTAAAGTTGATGATCGTTCGGGGCGGGGGCAATGAAGCCCAGGCCTTGGCCGCTTACGCTTATCCACTGGCAGTCCGCAAGCAGTGGAACCAGACTGGAGGCCAGAGCGGTGCGCTGGTCGTTTCGACGAATGCCTCCTGGGGGATCGACTTTGGGCAGCCCTCGCAAGCTCCGCTTTGGTGCGCGATGTACGATACGCTGGGCACCTACGGAATCTTGAACTGCGGCGCTACGATCAACAACAACACAAACGTCGATGTTGCGGGCGACCTGCCCACCGCTTGTCCGAGCGATTACCTGATCTCGGTGACGAACATGAACAGCTCCGATAACAAGATCAATTCGGCGGGCTACGGCGCAGTCACCATCGACTTGGGGGCTCCGGGCCAGGGTACGCACACGCCCCAAACGCCAAACTCCTACGGGCCGTTTGGCGGGACCTCGGGTGCTACCCCCCACGTCACGGGCACGATTGGGCTGCTGTATTCGGCTCCCTGTACGAATTTTGCCGTTTTGGCCCTGACCAAGCCGGACAGTGCGGCCCTGCTCATGAAACAATTCATCCTCGATGGCGTGGACGCAAACAACAGCTTGCAGGGCATTACCGTTACCGAGGGGCGGTTGAACGTCTACAACAGCCTGCTGGAAATGCTCAACTGGAGCTGTTCCTTCGGCGGTTGCATTGAAGCTTACGGATTGGACGTGAACAACGTCATCGATACCAGCGCGACCCTGGCTTGGAATGCCGTTTCCTCGGCCGACTCCTTTGTGATTGAAATTCGTCCGGTGGGGGCCGCCAACTGGACCAGCTACCAAGATACGAGCCGCTCATTGACGCTCAACAATCTCCAGGCTTGTACCGATTATGAATACCGGGTGCTGACTTACTGTGACAGCACCAACGCGAACTATTCGAACGTGTACGCTTTCCAAACGGACGGCTGTTGTGTGTCGCCGGATTCGGTGCAGACGGCGGCGATCACCGAAACCACCGCCGATGTTTCATTTGCCAGCATCTACGCGGCGGTCACCTACAACCTTCGCTACCGCGAGTTGGGCACTTCCGCCTGGACCACCGTGAGTGGCCTCAGTGCGCCCACGACCCAATTGCAAGGGCTGGATTCCTGTACGGTGTACGAAATCGCAGTTCAGACAGTCTGCGATACCGGGGCCACGATCTACTCGCCGGCGACTACCTTCCAGACCACCGGATGCTTGGGTTGTCGCGTCAACTATTGCTTGATCGGTGGGGATGACGCTACCGAAGAGTGGATCGACTCGGTCACGGTCGGTACCATGGTCAATGGTTCGGGCAACGACAACGGCTACGGCGACTTCACGAACTCTTCGTTCACGCTCACGCTGATGCAATCCCAAGGCTACAACTTCCGCTTGGTGCCGGGATACAGCAACAGCGTATTTGATGAATACTTCCGGATTTGGATCGATTTGAACAACGACGGTGATTTCGGTGACGCCTTGGAAAAGGTGTACGATTCCGGAGCCGGGGTCAATGCCGCGGTCACGGGCTCGTTTATCATGCCGGCTTCGGGCATGGTGGGGACGACCCGGATGCGCGTCGCAATGCGCTACCTGAGCGCTCCGGACGCTTGCGGACCGAACTTTGATTTTGGGGAAGTTGAGGATTATTGCGTGGAGGTGGTGCCATTTACGGTCAGTACCGAGGAGCCACAGACCCGTCCCACGACGGTCTACCCAAATCCTTTCCAGGATCAGCTCAATGTCGAGTTTGAGATGTCGACTCCGGGCCCGATTCAAATTACCCTCTATGACCTCTTCGGCAAGGCGGTGGCCCGCTTTGATCGCGAGGTACTGAATGCGGGAATGCACCGCGAAACCTTGTCTGCACAAGGGCTCGCCGAGGGCGTCTACCTGCTGCGATTGATTACTCAGGATCAGCAGGAAACGATTAAAGTTAATTTGATGAAAGAATAGCCGAAATCGGCTCACTTATGATCAACGAAGAACATATCGTCCACCTTGCCGAGAAGGCCGTCGCCGGGAAACTGGCGGCGGTGGAGCAGCGGGAATTGGAGGCATGGCTGGCCGCCGACCCCCTCAACCGGCAGACCTTTGCCGAGTTGCGGGATGTGCTGGAACTGACGGGGACTTCCCTGGAAGCGGTTGATCCGCAGACGGATGCACAATGGGAGGCACTGGCGGCGGACATTGCGGCGGAAGAGTTTCCGATGGGCAGCGAACGGCCCTTGTTGCCGCCTGCCCGGAGTCAGAATCGGAGTTGGTTGGTGGCAGCGGCCGTGGCTTTGCTGGCGTCGGTGGGCTTCCTGGTGTGGCGCGCCACTACCGTGGGCATTGGTCCGCTGGACAAGGTGGTCTTCGTTGCGGAAAACGATGCCCCGCGGACCGTGACGCTTCCGGATGGAACCCAAGTGGAATTGGAACCGGGAGCCCGCATCGATTTGGAGGAGGGCTATGGCCGGGGTGAGCGCCGGATTCACCTGCTGGGAACCGCCTTTTTTAAGGTGGCTCGGGATCCGGATCAGCCTTTTGTGGTGCTGGCCGGGCCGACGCAGACGCGGGTGTTGGGCACGCAGTTTTGGGTGCGCGCATTTTCCCCGTACTACGAAGTCACCGTGGAAGTTGAAGAGGGCAAGGTGGAGTTCTCTCTGCCCGAGACTGAGCAAAAAGCTACGCTGACTGCCGATATGCAGGCCCGTTACCACGAGGACCAAACCGAAATTGCGGTGGGCACGGCGGAAGTTCCGCTGGTGGACCTTGACACAATGGAGAACCAGGAAGGCGTACTGCGGGTCCGTGACGTTCCTTTTGGGGAAGTGATGCGCGCCATGGAACTGGTTTACGACGTCAAGTTTGAACTGCCCGAGTACATGGAAAAAGAGCCGGTCACGGGGACGTTCTCTACGCGGGACCTCAAGCTGTTCCTCGCGGCGATTGAGTTGGTGTTCGATGGGAAATTCGAAGAAAAAGATGCAATTTACCGCTTCATCCCGCGTAACTGACGTGCATGAAGCGTGCGCTTTGGCTTTGGTTTATTCTGTTGGTTCCAACAGCGATACTTGCTCAGTCCGATCCCCTTTCGGAGCGCATTTCGCTTACGCTGAACGGGCAAAACCTCAAGGAAGCCTTGCTGTTGATCGAGGACCGCAGCGCGGTGGCCTTCGCCTTTCAATCCAATAATCTTCCGAAAGATCCGATTCAGCGCAGTTTCCGCGACGTTTCGGTGCGACAAGTGCTGGATGCACTGTGTCGGCCGGTGGGTTTGACTTATGAAGTGCGGGATCGCCTGGTGGTCGTATTTCCCGCTCGAAAATCCCCTCCCGTTAATTTTTCGGTCTCCGGCTACGTGGAGGATCGGTCATCGGGTGAGCGGCTGGTTGGAGTGGCGGTGTACGATGTGCGCACGCGGCGGGGAACCCTGACCAATCACAAAGGCTATTTCAGTTTGCGACTGCCGGCGGATTCGGTTCACCTCATCGTGTCGAGTATGGGCTATGCGCTGCAATCTGAACGTTTTCTGTTGCGGGAGAATCGCCGCCGTACGGTGCGGCTGAAGCCGGATTTAGAATTGGCGGCGGTCGAAATCGAGGATTCTGATACCACGCGGGGCATGGATGAGTTGAGTGGGGTGAGTGTGATGCGCATTCCGATTGCGGAACTGGACCGGCTGCCCGCCTTGATGGGAGAACCGGATGTACTCAATGCGTTGGCGCTTTTGCCGGGGGTGCAATCCGGTGGAGGTGTCAGTGGTGGTTTGTACGTGCGGGGTGGCAGCCCTGACCAAAATTTAACTTTACTGGACGGGGTGCCCATCTACAATTCGGCGCACCTATTTGGCTTTTACTCGATCTTCAACAGCGATGTGCTGCGGAGTGTGGAGCTGATCAAGGGGGGATTCCCGGCGCGGTACGGTGGGCGGTTGTCTTCAGTGATCGATTTGCGCACCAAGGCGGGCAATCAAAATCGAATCAGTGGCCGGGGCAATCTCGGGTTGGTTTCGGCGAAGTTGATGCTGGAAGGCCCGATTGTAAAGGAAAAGACGTCGTTCTTGGTGTCGGCCCGCCGGTCGATCCTGGAGCCCTACTGGCAACTGGTCAATGAACTGGCCGAGCGCAATGACGGCAACAGTTTGGGCTATTCATTTTTTGACATCAACGCGAAGCTGAACCACCGGCTTGGGGAGCGGGATGAGCTTGAATTGGGGTTCTACACAGGGGGGGACCGATTTTCTTCGGGCTACTCTCTGGCCGGGGATCAGGTGAGCGATGTGTTTGATTTTGGGTTGCGCTGGGGCAATACGGCGGCGGTCCTGCGCTGGAACCGGGACTGGAGCAACCGGCTGTTCAGCGATGTCAGCGTTTTTCACAGCCGCTACGACTATTCGGCGCGGAGCCGGAACGAGTTGCTGGCTGCAGGCAGTTCACGCCGGGCGCAATCCTTGGAATTGACTTCCTCGGTGATCGATTACGGGGCCCGGGCGGAGTTTCAGTATTTGCCCGGCCCGAGCCATTTCATTCGCTTTGGGGCAATGGGGACGCGGCACGATTTCCAGCCGGAGACTTTTCAGCAGGAAGTGGACAATGGCGGAGCGCTGAGCCTATCGGAGTTGCAGCAGCGGACGCTGGTTTCCTGGGAGTGGGGGATTTTTGCCGAGGACAATATCGCACTGACCCGCCGGCTCTACGTCAATGCTGGGGTGCACTATTCGCGCTTCGATACTGACGGGACGTTTTACCAGTCGTTACAACCGCGGCTTTCGGCGGGCTATTCTTTTCCCCAGCAGATCCGGGCTACGGCTTCCTACTCCCGGATGACGCAGTTTTTGCATTTGCTCAGCAACAGTGGGGTGGGGCTGCCCACTGATCTTTGGGTACCGGCTACAGCGAACATTCCCCCCCAAAATGCCGAACAGTTTTCGCTTGGGGTCAGCAAGCGCTTTCCCAAAGCGGGGGTTGAGTTCAGTATCGAAGGCTATTCCAAGGCCATGGACAGTCTGATTGATTACCAGACCGGGGTGAATTTCCTGGCAAACCGCAATTGGGAGGAGATTGTGGAGCGGGCCGGGACCGGGCGCTCCTACGGGATCGAATTTTTCCTGCAAAAGGCCACCGGCCGCTGGCGGGGCTGGCTGGGGTACACCTTGTCGCGGAGCGAGCGACAATTTGCGGAGATCAACTTCGGCAATGTCTTTCCTTATAAATATGACCGCCGCCACGATTTTTCCGCTGCTTTTATTTACGAAATCAACGCGCGCTGGGAGGTTTCGGCCAACTGGGTTTACGGTTCGGGGGCGGCGATTACTTTCCCGGAGGCGGTCTTTTTTGCCCCTTCCTCGCCGTTGTTGGGCTTTTCTGATCTGAACGATGACCAGGCGGTCGGGATCATCATTGATTACGGGGAGCGCAACAGCTTCCGGCTCCCGGCCTTTCACCGGCTGGATCTGAATGTGCGGCTGCACAAGGATGTTGCCTGGGGGGAGTTGTATTGGAACTTCGGGGTATACAATGTCTACAATCGACAAAATCCGCTTTTCCTGTTCCTGCGGGCCGATTACACGAACGATCCCAACAATCCGGAGATCCGCGCCCGGCGGATGAGTTTGCTGCCAATCTTACCTGAGGTTAACATTGGGTTTAAATTTTAGCTCGTAACCAAGTGCAGCTTGCATTACTCGCTCTTAGGTAGTCATTCCCTGTACGATGAAAGAAAATCATACGCTATTAAAGATTGTTCGTCAAGTCAAACTGTACCTGGATGACTTGAGTATCGAAGAATCCCTTCGCCTAGGTGCCAAGAAGGAAAAAATGCGCATCTAAATTGCAGAAACCAACATAATGTATATCTTATTCGTTATACTTGTGAAAGTTGAATTCGTAAGCAGATTATGAGACCTAAGAAGAAGTATACCACTTCCTACCTCTTTCCAAGGACATCCTTCGTGATTGGGATAGGTTCTGTTGCCAGCATTTGGGGAAATTATTATCGCTTTAATCGCTATCGTTCCGAAACTGAGTCTGATCTGAAAGCCTTGGAAAACGATTGGCACGTAATCGGGAATGATATGAAGACCGTCTTAGAGCGAGAAAGAAAGCCGTAAAAACAGAATGTCTGACCACCATCCTGTCCCCAACGAAGAAAACGCTGAAAATGAAGAGTTCAGTAATGAACCGGTTGAAACCCAGCTCAGTCCACGGCTGAAAGAGTTTTTCGATACTGTTCCCGAAGACGAAAGAGAAGAATTCCTAGAAGGAATTGTACTTTCAGTTACGAGAAAATTTCATTCGGGCCCATTACCATCTCCGGAACATTTAAAGGCGTACAACGAAATTATACCAAGCGGTGCCGAACGTATCATGAAGATGACCGAGCAGCAAATGATGCACCGTCAGGAGCTTGAAAAAATCGTAATCCCGGCGGAAGTAAATCAAGGGCGCAATGGACAAATATTTGGCCGAAAAGCGCTAAAATACGGCTTCATCCTTGTTCAAGTGCGTTCATTACTGAGCCTGATCATATCTCAGGCTCTCTAAATGCACTGCTTTTCCTACATTCATCCAACTTGCCCAGTAAATTTTAG
>JBCCQH010000153.1:0-13190 GCA_039024435.1 Bacteroidota bacterium | reverse complement strand
TCTCCGTCGTTTACCCCGACATTTACTCCGACATTTTTTTCTTCTCCGTCGTTTACCCCGACATTTACTCCGACATTTTTTTCTTCTCCGTCGTTTACCCCGACATTTACTCCGACATTTTTTTCTTCTCCGTCGTTTACACCGACGTTTACCCCGACATTTTTATCACCGCGAAAATCGATTTTCTTTTTTAAACCGTGACCGACCCCATTCATGATCAACTTTATGCTGTGGGGCTTCGGCTCCCAGATCGGTCCTTCGTACCCCAATGACTCGCAGTTGGAAATCATTCGCAGGGTGCCGGTACCCAGCATTTCAATGTATCCGCGCAGATAACAAATGTAGGATATGTCCGGATTCCTGAGAATGGAGCGGTGCTCCCTTCTCAGAGTGCTGGTGCTAATTTCCGGCGGGAAGTCCCCGGTGTTGGTGATTTGCAGGCGATCCGGAAACACTTCAATGTTGACCGAGCTCGACACACTCGAATAATCGCGGTGGATCAATGCGTTGAGCAAGCCCTCCCGTAGGGCCAGGATGGGTAGTTTTTCATCGGTGCGTTTCAAGCTGCTGATCACGCGGCTGCGTTGCAACTGCGTATCGAAGAAGTCCCAGATCGAGTGGATGTTCCGAAAAAGATTGCGCTCAAAAATCCGGTCAAAATAGATTTCATTCCCCCCTTTTTCCGAACTGTAGATTGTGGCCCTCACCCGGCATTGTGGCAAATAACGGGCTGGCTGATTCGAGAAGAGGATCACCGCGGCGTTGGTCAGTCCGTCTTCTTTGAGCAAGCCGGTGCGGAAAAGAAAATCCTCCGCGGAAAGTTTGGGCTGACCGGGGTGCAGTTTGCGGTAACTTTCGATGGACTCCCGAATCTCATATCCGTCTAGTTCCTCAGGCTCAATTCCAGGAATAACTTGTCGTTCCCAGTGGTAATTGGAATCTCGGCGCTTGAGATTTAACGTTTTCATTTCGGAAAGCGTCGCCAAGCGCGTCTCGCCTGCTTCGGTAGTGTAGATTTTCCCTCGAAAACTGTAGGGTTTCCGTCCCCCGGACCAGGAGCTGACCAAAATTACCGCACCGCTGCGAAAAGGGATCTGGGTGACCGAAATCGGCGCATCAGGAACAATTTTACCGATGATTTGCTGATTGATCCGCTTGGTCCAATCCGATTGTATACCCTGTACTTCGCCAGAAGCATTTATGCCCAAAATTACGTCCCCACCTTCGCCGTTGAGAAAGCCGCATACCACCTGGCCCAAATAGAGGGGATCCCACTGAGGGATGAGTTCTACATTTCGGCGACCGGTTCCGGCAAGCAGGTTTTCGATGATGAGGTGATCATTTGCCATGTTGCACCTCCCGAATCAATTGTTCGATCTTGTCTTTTTCACCGAATTGGCGTACGATGTAGCGGTTGGCGTCGGGTAAGTCGATAAACTTTTGCACCCAATTGCCCGTCCGACTCACCAGCGGAGTCCCGGATTTAAGTACGTACTCGTAGATGTCAAGGGTACGCGAATCGAAGATCCGGCTCTTTTTGATTTTCACATCAAAAATCGCTTTTCCATCGGCATCGAGGTAATAGAGATACTTCTTGAGCTGGCGGGTGAAGTCAACGTGGTGATGCACCAGGAACCAATACGGCTTTTCCAATTTGATTGCGAGTTTCATTTCCTCAAAGGTAATGTTCAATTCCCCAATGTTGCCCGATCCGTAGTAGGGGCGAATAATCCCCATAAAAAGATCACAATCCTGTACGGCATTCAAGCAATTCTCCAAATTGGACTTGTTCGGATCGACCCACCCGGTCCCCAAATGCGAATTGATGACCTCGTAGTCCAGGCTGGCCAGTGTCGCACAGATGGAGGAAAGCTGGTCTTCAAACCCGTAAACGGTCGAAGCCACCATGACCTCAATTTTTCCATCTTCCGTCATGGATGCAGATTTGACATTGAAACTCGACGTTGCGGCGCAAGCAAAACTTGCCACAGGCCCCAATAAACCAAATTTTCTCTGGAAATGACAATGTTGTCGGCGGTTCGTTCTCACCACCAGCGGGGCGCGATGCGGACCCTATTTTACTTGCCCCGATCATTGCGTCATTGAGCCGTGAGTGGATTGATTGTCAATGATTCAAGGCAAATTTCGATCTTGCCGAAAGCACCGGGCGGCGGCACGATCCGGCAACCTTGTCCCGCACGTTGGTCGTATTTGCGCCGGCCCGAATTCCCGAACCCAGCTTGATCGGCCACCACCGGTGGCAACTGGACATGGCCAGCGTCGAGCATGAAGTCAGCGAAATGGTCGCCCATGCCCGGTCGGTATTCCTGCACCAAGCCGATGATGAAGCCGAATTCTACCTCGCCAAAATCGGAAGCTTCCTTAGCCCAGCCGCGCCCTAAGCGCCGCAAACACCTCCAAATGCCGCTGGGCGACTGCTTTCCAGGTGTAGTGCTCCGAAAAATTGTGCAACGCGTGATAAGACATTTCCCGGTATTCCGCCTTGGGCATATCGATCAGGTGGACCATGGCCTCAATCAGTTCCGGGAGGTTGTTTTTTTCGATCAGGAAGCCCCCCCCTTCGCCGGTGAGTTCGCGGGTTGCGCCCACGTCCGAGACGATGGCGGGCATCGCCCGGGCCATGGCTTCCAAAACCACGGTTGGCATCCCTTCGAAGAGGGTCGGCAACACAAACACGTGGCAATCCAGATAGAGTTGTTCCAGTTCTTCATCCGGGACAAATCCCCCAAAACGGACATTGGGAAGGGGATATTCGGCTTTCATCTTTTCGAACAGCGGCCCCTTACCGGCGAGGTCCAGTTCGAAATCGGCTTGGCGTCCGGTTTCGTTCAGGTGCCGCGCGGCCTTGAGCAGCAGATCGATGCCCTTGTTGTAGGCAAATCGGCCGGTGAAGAGGAAGCGGACCGGCTTGGTTTTTGTTTTCCAAAGCTGTTCGGCGGGGAGATTGACCGGGTTGGTGGCATTGGGGAGTACGACGATGCGGTCCCGTTCTTCCCGCATAACCCGCTGCAAAATCTTGGTGAGGCGTCCCCCCAAAGCGACAGTGTGGGCCGCCCCGCGGAAAATCCGATTGAAGACAAAGCGGTATGGCGCTGTTTTGAGTCGATTGAGGAGTCCGAGCGCCTGATAGGGTTCCAGACCGTGGGGATTGACGATCATGCGCTCGGCGATCTTTTTCCGGTCGGCCCAGACCGAGAGGCCCTGGGAGTAGATCAGGTGATCGGGACGCTTGAGGGCTTCGGCAAGCACCAATTTTGAATAGTCGCGCAGTTCGAAAAAGTAGTGCTTCTTGCCCGGTAGCGGAGGCAGGGCAATCTCTTCCACCTGCGGAAAATCGGCAAAAATGGCTTCGCCGGGGTGCGGATGCAAAACCACGAGGTCGACTTCTCCGGTATGGGCGAGGGCTTCAACCAGCAAACGGGAGTGTCGTTGCATGCCCCCCACGGCGTGGGGGAAGATGCCATCGGTGCAGAAAAGCACTTTCAGGCGGGGGGAAGAGGGGAGAGAGCTCATTGACTTTTTCCGTAAGGGCCGTAACCGGGCGGCCAGACGGCGGGTACCGGCCAGTCGCCTTCTTGGTCGCCAAACATCACCTGGCGGAGCATCTTCGTGTAGCGCACTGCCCCGTAAAAATTGAGGTGGGAGGTATTCACAAAGAGCGAATCGGGATATTCCCGTTCATCGCGGACGACCATGGCGTTGGGGATGTTGTCCAAGACCGCCAGCACCGAATCGGCCTGCGGTTTCCCTTCAAACGATTCGTAGTAGGACCAATGGTAAGGAGCGACCGCGATGACAAATATGCGGTCCGGCCGGCTGTAAATATGGGTTTTCAACCGCTCGATTTGTCCCCGGCGGGGATTCCATTTCGTGGGGGTATTCAAGCGCTTTTCCACCAGTTTTTTAAAAGCTTCGGGGGAGAGTTTGTTTTTTTCCAATGAAGCTCCCAGCGTGACCGCCTTGGTCAACTGCACGCGGTAGTTGATGTAATCCTTGATGAACAGGTCGTAGCTGTTGAAAAAGCGCACCCCGAAGATCTCGTACCACCAGTGGTACTTGCCGTGGCGCTTGAGCAGATCGCGCACCCCCGGGTGCCGGATATTGGGGATATAGTTGTTCAGATCGCCCAGCGAGTTGCTGAACATCTCGTAGTCAAAATTGATGACAATCGGGGTCAGCGCCCGTTTGCGGTTGCATTCCAGAGCCAGAAACATGTCCACGACTTCGTAGCCCGTACCGTTGATGCCGTAGTTGTACGAGCGCAGGCTCAGGCTGTCCGGGATGTAAGAGCCGAGGGCCCGGGACGAGCCAAGGATGGGAATTTCCGGGCTGCGGCGGTGGATGGACCGGTGGATTTTCGCCGCGCCGAGAATGGGGGTGCGGAAGATGACCCGGTCGCGCATGACCCGGTCGATCATATAAAACAGGATACCGGTGGTCAGGAGGAAAGGCAGCATGACCCGCGAGAAAAACCGCTGGTATTTCTCCCAATTGTACCGCTTGGGTGCGCCGTCAGAACTGGAAGTAGATGAACTCACTGGATCCTCCTTTACCGAACAGCAAAATAACAATTGTGGCCACAATCAAAAAGAGCACCGGGCGTTTGAGCTTCATGTCCCGGGGCAAAAGATAAGACACGGCCAGCAGGCCCACCGCGGTAAAACTGAGCAGGAAATTGTAAACCCCTTTGTAGGCCATGATCAGTGAGGGATTAAAATTGAGATCGGGAGACCATATTTTCCGGAAGACCAGGAGGGCGTCCGCCATGCCATTGGCCCGAAAGAATATCCAGCCAATCACCACCAGGGTAAACGTGAGCAGGATTTGGTACCCGGCCACCAGGCGGGGAATGCGGTCCAGGCGCAAAGTCTTGGCCATCCGGTCGCGCACGGGGGCGGTGAGAATTGCCGCAATCAGATATACGCCGTGCAAGCCCCCCCAAGCCACAAAGGTCCAGGCCGCCCCGTGCCAAAGCCCGCTCACCAGAAAGGTGAGAAATAAATTGTAGTACCACCGCCATTTGACCACCCGATTGCCCCCCAGGGGGATGTAGACGTAATCCCGAAACCAGGTGGAAAGCGAAATGTGCCAACGCCGCCAAAATTCAGAAATCGACCGCGATAGGTAAGGCCGGTCGAAGTTT
Source organism: Bacteroidota bacterium (assembly GCA_039024435.1). Taxonomy (GTDB): domain Bacteria; phylum Bacteroidota; class Bacteroidia; order J057; family JADKCL01; genus JBCCQH01. Next base: position 8,026 of record JBCCQH010000153.1, on the reverse strand, counting down.
TCGATCAGGGTGAACCCCATGATCGCCGCACACCCGATGGCGATGTCGGTGTAGCCGGAGAAATCGCAGTAGATCTGGAAAGCAAAGAAGATCGAGGCCAGCACAATGGGAATGGTGGGGTAGGATTCTAGGTCGCCGTAGACCTCATTCACGTAAATCGCCAAGCGGTCCGCCACGACTACCTTCTTGAAAAAGCCGTAGGCAATCCGGGTCATGCCCCACAGGGCGCGCTCATAGTTGAACTCGTGCGCGACCCGAAACTGGGGCAAAAGACGGCTGCTGCGTTCAATCGGACCGGCTACCAACTGCGGCCAAAAGGAGACAAACAGGGCAAAGATGCCAAAGTGCGTTTCCGGCTTCGTCTCGCCCATGTACACGTCGATTGTATAGCTGAGGGTTTGGAAGGTGTAGAAGGAGATGCCCACCGGCAAAATGACGTCCAGCAGCGGAATGGCGTAGCCCATCCCTCCGGCTTCAAACAGGAAATTGGCCGAGCCGGCGAAGAAATCAAAGTATTTAAAGGCAAAGAGCAAGCCCAGATTCATGCCCAGGCTCAAGTAGAGCAGGTAGCGCCTGCGATTTTCCCGCTTCGAATTGTAGATCGCCTGTGCGACCAGGTAATCGGTGACGGTGGAACCGACGATGAGAAAAATGTATTCCCAGCGCCAGCACATGTAGAAGAAATACGAACTCGCCAACAGAAACAACCACCGCAGCTTCTTGGGAAACAAGAAGTAGAGCACCATCACGACGGGCAGGAAAATCAGGAACTGTGCGGAATTGAATAGCATGGGGGACCGTTCGTGGCTCCTGTTGAGCGGCGGTCAAGTTAAACAATATTTGTTGAATTCTAATTCTGGGATTGGGGTGAAGAGTGGGGCCAGTGATTTCCGACGCCCCGCAAATATGAACTGGGTTTTCGCCCGCAGCCACCGGCAATTTGGTCCGTTTGAATCCGGCTCGTTGCGAGCCGCTTAATCCCGGGACTTCACCCGGAGAATGATCGGAGATTTCGAGGGTTGAAGTTGGGTAGTTGTATTAAAATAAACGATTGGGGTACGGCCTGCCGCCATCATCCCGGTAGCCGCCTCATCTACCGCTGGCTCACCCACATTTCAATATACCGAATGGGATTGGCCGGCATGTAGCGGCTGAAGACCATGACGTCGGGATCGCGCTTAATGGCGGCCGGAATGACATTGCCCTTTTCCACCAATAGCGTTGCCGGAATTCCCTGAGCTTTGGCGTACTGAAAAAGTTGCAGAACCAGGCCCTTGTCATTGTTCGAGGTGATGAGACCGACAAACATCTGGGCCCGGGCGACCTCGTCGTAGGCGTGCTGGCCTTTGGGGTGGTCCGGGTGGACGTAGTGGTACTCGACGAGCAGGCCGGTGCCTTCTACTACGCGGGCAAGCTCGTGGACCATGTGGGCGTCGGATTCGACGATGGAATACATCAGGTAAGCGTGCATCGGGAACAATTCTTGGGGTAAATAATCACTTGACGTCGGCGAGGGCCACCATCAAGGCTTCAAAAAGGTCGCGCATGGCGCGGTTCGAGCCGGTGTAATTGTTGGCCATCATGGCGAAGCACAGCCGCTTGCCCGATTGCGTATCCACGTAACCGGTGTAAGCGCGTACCCGCGAAATATAGCCACTTTTTGCCCGCAGATTGTTGGCTGCCGCCGTGTTTTTGCACATCCGGCGCAAGGTGCCCGGATCGGAACTTACGCCCGCGATGGGCAAGGACTCGTAAAAGGACTTAAAATAGCCTTGCTGCTGATTGATCCGGAGCATTTTGGAGAGTTGAGCCGGGGTGATGCCATTGTACCGGCTGAGACCGCTGCCATCTTTCATGTGGAGTCCGCCGATATCGACTCCTTTCCCCCGCCAATAGGCCAGGATTGCCTTGGTTCCCGCGGCGGTGGAGCCGTCCTGGTATTTTTCGTAGCCGATGATTTTGACCAAATGCTCGGCGTAGAGGTTGATGCTTTTCTTGTTGAGCCAATATACGATGTCTTTCAGCGGTGGCGATTTGTGGGTGTGCAGCACGGTTCTCGGGGCCGTCGGAGCCGCATTGTCGAGGCGCAACCGGCGAATGGTTTCTGCATCCCCAGTGACCGCAACCGAATCGGCGAGGAGGGCTTCCCGGAGCCGTTGGGCGGTGTAAAGGGCGGGATCGGGCAGGGAGCCTTTGATGTAAAATTCTGCTTTGCCCTGGGGAATGGTGCCGCGCAGGTAACGCAAATAGGTGTAGGGCGCGCCGTAAATGTAGCCTTGGTCCCCCGACCCCCGCGCTCCGGTGCGCATCTCATTCACAAAGTCAATCGCGGCCATGTCCGGCTCGGTCCGCAGCAGTTCGGCCGGCTCTCCGACCTTCGCGTGCGGTTTGAAGAACACATAGTAGGTATTTTCATTGAAGCTCAGTCCGCACGCCCCCGATCCGTAATAATTGCCGATGTCGCTCCACACCCAAGTGGTGGCCAGCATCGCATCTTCAAAAATGGTTGCGTCGCCGATCACCCGCCCATCGATCTTGCGGATGCCCTTTTCGCGCAGCTTGTTTACCCAGATGGCGAGGACGCCTTCCATATCGGTGCCCCAACTGAAGCGGTCTGAGCCGAGGCTGGGGTCCCCGCCCCCGCGGAGGTAGACATTGCCCTGGAGGACGCCGTTTTCAATCGGACCATCGATTTCCAGGTGGGTTTTAAAGGTATAGTTTTCGCCCAATAGGCCCAGGGCCGCCGCCGAAGTTACCGTTTTCATGGTGGAAGCCGGGAGCAAAGTCTGATCCGGCTGGTGCGCGATGATCGTCGTACCGGAACTGGCTTCTTGTAGCACGAAGCCCCACTGCGCGTGTTCCAGGTCCGGGTGGTCGGTGATCGTCTGCACCGCTTTTTTCACTCCAGCGTACGGATCTTGGGCGGAAAGCCCGAGCGACAGCACCAAACCGATCAGCAAAATAAATGCGGATTTTCTGCGGAAAGTGGAATTCATGGGGAAGTTCATCAACATTGCCAGTGCAAATATAGTGCCCGGAAACAAAGAACTGACCGCCCCGGGCGATTAAAAACCCACCGTCAACTTCAAATTGTACAAAAATCCGAGATTGGCTGCGTCCCGGCGCTCGATTTGCCCATTGGCGCCGGTGGTGAACAGCGAGGTACGGAGGTTGCGCCGGTTGTACACATTGAAAAATGAATTGTGGATACTACCGGAGATGCCCCGGATCCGGAAGCGGTAAGTCACCGCCGCGTCCAGGCGGTGGTAGTCGGGGAAGCGCTCATTTCCCGGAATTACCTGGTCAATCGTGGGCACCGAAGAGATCGAGGTCGTGCGCCGCCCGCCCTGCCAGCGCCAGGTCAGCCCGAATTCCCAGTTTTTCCGGGTGTAAAGCAGGCCGGTTTTGAAGTCGGCCCCATTCGCGTAGTAGGGCTGATAATCAAACGCGGAAATCGAATCGGCGGAATTCCGAATCCGCATGAGGTCGCCGCCCGCCCAGGCGGTAAAGTGCCGGAGACGCCGCGAAGCCATCAGGTCCAGCCCAAAAATATTCGAAAACCCGAAAGTATAGGCCGAAAGCGATCCTGGACCCGGCGGCAACAGACGAGAAAGTTCCGGAAACTGCTCGGTGGTGATGCCGATGGTCTTGGCGTAGCCCTCCGCATCGAAGAGCCAGCCTTCTTTTTGCCAGGTGGCGCCTAAGGTAAAGATGTGCGACTGAACCAGATCCGGGAACGGCGAATCGAGCAACAGCCAAAAATCGGGCACCAAGCCTTCCCGGACTGCCGGCTGGAATTGCTGGGCAAATTGATTGTAGATTCCGTAATTCATCCGGCCCCGCCAATACTCACCCAACCGCCGCGCAATCGAAATCCGGGGTTCCAGGTAAAAGGACCCCGAATCCCCCGTCACATCCACGGTGCTGCGGATGCCCGTTTTGAGGCTCCACCGGCCCGGTTCCCACTCGTGTTCCAGGTAGGCGGCGGGCAGCAGCCCGAAATTGGTGTCGGGCTCGATGAATTCCAGATCGAGATCGGCCAGGTCGATTCCGGCATTGGTCACGGGGATGTCCAGGCCGAGGTTCCAGCGCCGGTCATTCTTTGCCGAGTGGGTCAGGTCGTAGCGGAAGCGCGTTTCGAAGTACGTGTTGTATTGGTAGAAGCCGGTCAGATTTTGCAGGGTGTCGGCCCCCCGCCGCTCCAGCAATTCGTAGAAGGTGGTCCAGCTCCAGTAATTTGAGAGGATATACTGCGCCGAACCGTCCCATTTGTGGCCCAGCCGGTGGTCCCAGCGCACGTAGAACCCATTGTTGAGCCAGAAAGAGCGGAAATCCAGGTCGATGCCGTAGTCCAGATCCGGATCCTGGAATCCGACCGCATTGGCGAGGTTGTCTTCGCTCCACTGCATCCCCGCGCTGATGCGGTGGCGGTCATTGATCCGCAACACTGACTTGAAGGACAGGTCATAAAAGTAGTACTCCGAGCGGTCGGCGACATCCCCGCCCACGTCGGGCAGAGAAGCATTGAGTTGTTCCCGGATTAGATTGCGGGTTACGGTGCGGTTCCAAAAGTCGTCGCCCATCCAGTAATTGTCGGAGCGGAAGTTGACGATGTTGGTCCATTTACCTTTGAAGAGGGGTACCTGGAGCGAAAGGCCGGTGGTGTAACGGTCCAGGGAAACCCCGGCGTGGATGCGTTCTTGGTCGCCTTCGCGGGCGGTGATTTTCACCATTCCCCCGGCAAATCCGCTGTACTTGGCGCTGTAGCCGCTGCGGTAGACGCGGATGTCCTTGATGCTGTTTTGATTTACGGAACTGAACAGTCCGAAGAAATGGTTCAGGTGCAGCAGCGGGACTTGGTCGTAGAGGATCATCGTCTGGTCAAATTTGCTGCCCCGCATTACGATGCCGGTTCCGGATTCGGGGTTGCCGCCAATTCCGGGCAGGAGCCGGATGCTGTTCAGGGGGTCGGGACCCACGACGGAAGGCAATGCGGGCAAGAGATCGGTTTCAATCGCCACGTGCCCGAAATCATTTTCCACTTGCGCCACGTCCATGAGCGACTCGATGTTGACTTGCTTGAGGGTGTAGTCCTTTTCGGCAATCGCCAAGGCCATTGGTTTAGCGCGGCGTTCAATGGCAAAGGTATCCGTGGCGTACCCAATGTAGCGCACCTGCACGTGGACGGTTTCCGCGGAGATTCCGGCGAGGAGAAACTGTCCGTTGGCGTCGGCGACGGCCCCGCCTTCCTGGTCCAGGTAGCGGATCGTGGCGTAAGGCAGGCTTTCACCGCTCGCCCGGTCTTGGATGCGGCCCCGCAAGTCCCAGGGGGCCTCGGCACAGGGAAAAACCAGGAAGTGCTCCGGCCGCGTCTCGGAATGACAAAGGTTAAATTGGGTCCGCAGTTCGGTCCAGACTGCTCTCGGGGGGCGTTCCGAAAAATCGGCGGGCACCCGGTAGGACGCGAGCAATTGCGCATCGTAGGCGAGGGAATAGCCCTGGGTTTCCTGCCAATGGTCAAACAAGCGCGCCAGCGAAATGGAATCCGATTGGGCGGCGAGGGTGCCGCCGAGCAGCATCCATCCAAAAAGGAGGAGGAGTCCCGCTTTACCGACTGATCCGGACCGTTTTCTTGTCTGCATCCACTACAAATGTAAGCTGTAATGGCTTACAGATCTCTTCCATTGCCGAGTTGAGGTTGTCCCGGGTAAAAAATCCGTTGCAGGGCAGGCGCAAGATCTCCGGCGTGGCTTCGACTTGGTAGGTAAATTGGCGCTCGACTTCGGCAAATACGAATTCCAGGGCCTGGCCATCAAAGTAAAAGGTGCCGTCCTGCCACGCTCCGATGCGGTCTGGATTGGTGGTTTGCTGCCGCAACTCTCCCTCGGGATCGAGATCGGCTTGCTCGCCGGGGGACAGGACCGCGGTGGCCGATCCGGCGCGGACCTCGACCTTGCCGGTTTTGCAGGCGACCGTGAAGTTGGGTCCGCGCTGCCGGACATTGAAGGAAGTGCCGAGTACGGTGACGGTGCCGCGGGCGGTTTCCACCCGAAAGCGGCGGCCGGGTTGGACTTCAAAAAATGCTTCCCCTTCCAATTCAATCGTGCGCTCGGCGGAAAAATTTTCGGCATCGAACTTCACCGTGGAAGCCGCTGCCAGGTGCAGGGTAGAGCCATCCGGCAAGTTGATGGTCTGGGTCCTTCCGGCGGTCGTGGCGTAGGTATTGGGGGCACCGTCGCTCCCGGGACGTAGGGCGATGAACAGCACCGCAAGCAGCGCGACCGAGGCCGCGACCAGGTAGACGACCTGCCGGCGGGCAAAGGGGATGGACTTGGGCTGGGGGTTGGCCACTGCGATTTCTTCGTCGATTTGCTGCCAGATTTGGGCGACAGGGGTGCGGAAGCGGGGTTGCAATTGCCGGCTTTCCCGCAGGACCCGGTCGGCGAGGTTGAGCCAGTCCACCTCGGGGTGGCGGGCCTTCAGTTCGGCAAGTTTGGCATCGCTGAACTCAGCGGCGGCCCATTCTTGTATGAGTAGATCTATCTCCAAGGCATCAGATTTTTTTACCAACACATGCGGTGAGCGACTTGATGGCGGTGCTCATCCGCTTTTCTACCGCCTTGATGCCAATCGACAGCTTCTCCGCAATCTCGCGGTATTTGAACGACTCGATGCGGTTCATCAGGAAGGCTTCGCGGGCTCCCCCCGGCAGGTTTTCGATGCACCGCTCCAATTTTTGCCGGAACTCTTCCTGCTCCAATTGGTAGGACGGATCCTGGTGATCGACTTCGGATGGGGCGTATTGTTCGTACTCCAGGCGCACCTTGCGGTGCTTGTGGTAATTGATCGCCAAGTTGCTGACCATGGTGTAGAGCAAACCCGTGGCGCGGGACCATTCGATTCCGGCGCGCTTTTCCCAAAGCTTCACAAACGCTTCCTGCACGATGTCGTTGGCCGCCTCTTCGTTTCCGGTTCGGTACCAGGCAAATCGGCGGACTTCTTCTCCACACCGTTCAAAAAGTGCTTGCAATTCCTGCTTCGCGACGCTGTCAGACATCAGTTTTCGACCTATCTACAATTGTGGTGGGCAATACCCTACCGGCAATATACGAATCCGGGGAAAATATCTGAGGGGAGGGGTGAGTCGCCGGTGGATGGTGGAGAAGGTAAGGCAGGATGGCGCAGTACGCGACGATTGCCTTTTGCGGTGGTTGTTGCGATCAGAGTGGGCACACTATTGGGCCGTCTTCTAAATATTAACCTGCGATTTTTCTGTGGCAATCTCTTGCCCGTGATGTAGACTATACACTCCCGAATGAGCCTTGATCTACAAAACATCCGTAATAGCGCAATTTAACCCTCAGTTTTGAGCCGCCTGTAAAGCGAAAGTTCTTCCCCCCATTCCCAATTTGTTCGTTGACAAGTCAGCAAATTTCAGCCCCAGATTAGTTGCTTTGTCTACATCCTTCGCCGGGAAAGGTGCCCGTAGCGACCGTGCACATCTGCGCATTACGCGCCCACAAAATTTAGTTGAGATTGCGTACAAAGTCAGCTCAGTTGAAGTGGGAGTAGCGCATTATTAGCACCTTGCCCTCCCTTTACTCATGAATTTCGAAACTCAGAAAGTATGGAGTTCGAACAAATACCCAATAAACATTGATCAACGCTAAAAATACAGTGTATATTTATCGTGAAAACGTTTATTAATCACCCTAAATCACAGTTAAACCTCATGAAAAGGTTTTTGTCAGTCTTGAGCCTCCTGGCTCTGATCGGATTGAGTATGGGCACAAGTGATGCCCCCCTCGCGGATGATGCCCTCGCCAGCCCTCCGGGGATCATCATCAAGGGACAAATCACCAAAACGGGAACGTGCGCCGAGGTGACCACTTGTGTGGGATTTACCCGCTACAATCGGCTCAACCTCCCGGGTTCTTAGAGGCTGTGTAAATTTAATTCTGCGATTTTGCTATGGCATCTTTTTCCGGCCCTCTTCCGCTATTTTCTCGCCCCTAGCTCGGGCTAT
>JBCCQH010000152.1:0-13191 GCA_039024435.1 Bacteroidota bacterium | reverse complement strand
CTGAATGGTAAAATCGGCGGGTTGCAACTCGGAGTCCCGGTGACGGCGCTTGCGGTACTCATAGCGGTAATCGTAGCTCAAGGCGGAGATGTCCGATAGGACCGCCGATCCGGTCGGCAAACTTCCGGCCCCCTTGCCCTGAAAAAACTGCACTTGAGAAAATGCCCCTTCCAACAAAACGCCATTGTTTTCCACATCCACCCGGTAGAGCGGATTGTCTGGGGTCACGAACTGGGGCAGGACGGTCGCGTACAACTGCTTGCCCACCCGACGCGCCCGGGCCACAAGCTTCAAGCGCCAGTTTTTTTCTCGGGCCAATTTCTGCTCCGGCCAAGCAATATTTTCGATGCCGGAGCGCAGGATTTGGGCCGGATCCACCCAACTCCCAAACGCGTGGGCAATCAGAATCGCCAATTTGTAGCGCGGATCGTAGCCTCCCACGTCCAGGCGTGGATCGGTTTCGGCAAAGCCTTTTTCCTGGGCTTCCGCCAGGGCCTCGGCGTAACTGAGGCCGTTCTCTACCCGGCCCAAAATGTAGTTGGTCGAGCCATTGAAAATGCCTTCGATGCCTTGCAGCAGGTCGTTGTCGTAGTACTCTTCCAAATTGCGAATAACCGGAATGGATGCGCAGGCGGCACCTTCGTAGAGCAGAGGCGTGCCGTAGGCGACTTGCAGTGCCAGCAACTCCTCGAAACGCTCGGCCAGCAATTTTTTGTTTGCCGTGACTACGGCTTTTCCGCGTTTCAGCGCGGTAGAGACGATTTCCCAGGCCGCCTCGGCGTCGTCGATGAGTTCCACAATCACATCGATCTCCGGATCACTCAACAGTTCCTCCCGGTCAAAAGTAAAGTGCTCCGCGGGCAAGGGACGGGACTTTTTCGGATCACGGACGCAGATCTTCCGCACGGTTGCGCTATTGCCCGGGCTTTGCCGCAACGCTTCGTACAGGCCTTGCCCCACACAGCCAAAGCCAAAAATTCCCAAGTTCAGTCGTTTTCTTGACATGGTTCTGAAAATTGAAATGGGTGAATCAAACGGCGGTTTTGACCGGTTTTCGAGCCGCATCCAGTTGCCGCCGAGTGGGCCCGAGTGCGGCAAAGGCCTGGTCGAGGTCCCGCAACAAATCGGCGGCGTTTTCGATGCCACAGCTCAAGCGGACCAGGGAATCCTGGATGCCCGAGGCCCGGCGAATGTCCGCGGGAACGCTCGCGTGCGTCATCTGTGCGGGGTGGCAAAGCAGACTTTTGACTCCGCCCAGGCTTTCCGCCAACTTGAACAACTTAGTCGCGGTCACAAACTGCACCGCCGCTTCCTGCGTGTCTTTCTTCAGGGAAAAGGATACCACGCCCCCGAAGCGCTTTTGCTGCCGAACCGCCACGTGGTGGTTGGGATGACTCGCCAATCCGGGATAAAATACTTTGTCCACGAGGTCGCACTCTTTGAGGTAGCGGGCGATGCGAAAAGCGTTCGCGCACTGCTTTTCGATGCGCAGGTTGAGGGTTTCGATGCCGCGGATGGTCAGCCAGCAATCAAACGGTCCCAGGACCGCTCCCGACGAGTTTTGGATGTACTTGATGTCGGCAGCGAGGTCCGGATCGCGGGTGGCCACGACCCCGGCGATGACATCCGAGTGTCCGGCAAGGTACTTCGTGGCGCTGTGGACCACGATGTCCGCACCGGCAAGGAGCGGTTGTTGCAGAGCGGGCGAGGCAAACGTGTTGTCGACCACAACCCGGGCCCCATTGGCGTGGGCGATCTCACAGATCCGGCTGATGTCGGAAATTTTGAGGGTGGGATTGGTCGGGGTTTCCAACCAGATGAATTTCGTACGCGGCGTAATGGCAGCGGCGACATTGCGGGGATCGCTGGTATCGACGAATCGTACTTTGATGCCCAGGCGGTTGTAAATGCCGGAAAAAATGCGGAAGGTGCCGCCGTAGATATCGTCCACCGCGATGACTTCATCGCCCGAGGATAGCAATTTGATCACCGCGTCGATGGCGGCCAGTCCCGACCCAAAAGCAAATCCGGCACAGCCACCTTCCAGCTCGGCGACCAGGGCTTCCAGCGCGGCCCGGGTGGGGTTGTTGCTGCGCGAGTAGTCAAACCCTTTGTTTACGCCCGGCGCTTGCTGGACAAACGTCGAAGTTTGGTAAATCGGGACCGAAATGGCGCCCGTTTGCTCGTCGACGGGTACACTGTGGATCAGTTTCGTTTCAAAATGCATGGTGGTAATTCTTTGATTGCTAAAAGATTAAACAATAATTATCCTCCCGACCGGCAAAAGGTCGACTAAGGGCCAGTCACCACAAATCGGCGCCTAGCTTACCGGTCCGCGCCAGCGCGGGTCGGGGACAGCATCCTGTTAGGGTTTGAAACTTTGGAAAATCAAAAGATCTCCTCCGAATTGACCGGGGAGATCCGCGTTTGGAATTGGCATATCCAAAGCCTTCGTATCTTTCCCGACCGGTCGTACCCGGTTCGAGTAGGAATTGGCACCACGCCCAGCGGCAGCAAATTGTGTCTCACAAATGCCGGCTTGCGCCTGCGGGTTGCCAAGGTTTCTCAGGGCCTATTCCCTCCACCTTTCTAGATAGGATAGCTGTTGAAAGAACTGAAGCAAAGGTAAGGCTCTGCGAGGGACAAATACAAATTTTTATTTCAAATATTTATCGACCTACGAAACAACAGAATTGTTTTACCTCTCAAATTTAGCCAAAATCAGAATTTTATTTTGAATGGAATCGATTTCCAATTCTAAAAATCGCGGTCAATCACGGCAATCAACAAAGAAGAATTTTTTTTGCTTGCGGGCTCATTCGACCCGCATGACCGCCAGCAATTTGTTCTCGGTCTGCTGCACCAGCAAAGCCTGGCGCACCTGCTGCCACTCAGCCTCGCCGTAATTGATGTAGGTCCGCAGCACCAGACCGGCCTCCCGGTCCACCGCAAATTCGTCGAGCAACAAGGAAACAAACTCCCGGACGGCTGGTTCCTCGGTCACACAAATCGTCAGCGAAATCGCCGAAGTCTGGACCAAATTGATGTGGATGCCCGCCCGGGAACCCCGGGCAAAGATGGCATTGAGCTGCCGTTCATTCATAAAGGAAAAATCCCGGGGCGTAATCCGCAGGAGCAGTTGCTGCTGGCGCACAATCCGTGAGCAGATTCCCACATTCAGCTCCGCGGTTCCCCCTCTGCGGATGACGGTCCCCGGCGCAGAAACGTCATGGAAACACTTGACATAGAGGGGAATTTCCGCATTGCGCAGGGGCTTGATCGTCTTGGGGTGAATGACCGACGCCCCGTAAAAGGTCATCTCTACCGCCCGCTCGTAACTCAGCTCATCCAGCTTCACCGTTTCGGATTCGATCCGCGGGTCCCCATTCAAAATGCCCTGGACATCCTTCCAGACGGTCACGCTTTCCGCCCCCAGACACGCCGCAAATATGGACGCGGTGTAATCGGAGCCTTCGCGCCCCAGCGTGGTTACCTTGCCTTCCACACTCGACGCGATAAAGCCCTGGGTGACCACCACTTCATACTCTGCCAGCAGCGGCACCACCCGGTGTTCAATGTTGTCCCGGGTCAATGACCAAATCACACTCGCCTGGGTGTAAGAAGCATCCGTCTTGATCAAGTCCCGCGCATCCGGGCAGACCGACTTCAGCCCGACCTTGCGCAAATACTGCGAGACAATCGCCGTTGAAAGCAGTTCCCCAAAGGCCACGATCCGATCATAGGTCCGGTTGGGAAATTCGCCCAGTAACAAGATCCCCCGAATCACCCGTTCCACCTGGTCAAAATATCCCGCAATCTGTTCCCGAACCTCGACTTCTCCCGTTGCAAACAGGCCATCCACAATTCCGTGGTGAAAATTCCGGATCTTGCGGAATTGGGTCCAGGTTTCCTCCTCCCGGGCATCTCGGGCCAGCCCGGCCAGCACTTCCAGGTGGTTTGTCGTCTTGTCCATCGCCGACACCACCACCAGCAGGCGGTTGTCCGCGGTATACTGCTGCACGATGCCCGCCACGTTGCGGACCGCCTCGGCGTTTTTGACCGAAGCCCCCCCAAATTTCATCACCAGCCTGGCCATAGTGCTCGAATTGAATGTTTTTAGAAAATGACGTTTTTCGGCGTCCGCGGGTAAGGAATCACATCGCGGATGTTTTGCATGCCGGTCAAGTACATCACCGCCCGCTCAAATCCCAACCCGAAACCGGAGTGGACGTAGGTTCCAAACCGCCGCAGGTCGAGATAGCCTTCGTAGTCCGCTTCCACCAAATCGTGGTGGGCCATGCGCTCCAACAGCACGTCCAGCCGTTCCTCCCGCTGGCTCCCCCCGATCAATTCGCCGACCCCCGGAACCAGCAGGTCCATCGCCCGCACCGTCTTGCCGTCTTCGTTGATGCGCATGTAAAAGGCTTTGATCTTGGCCGGGTAGTCGGTGACAAACACCGGCTTCTTGAAGTGCTCCTCGGACAGATACCGCTCGTGCTCGGTCTGTAAATCGCTGCCCCACTCAGTCGGGAACTCAAATTTCTTGGGCGCATTTTGCAGGATATCGATGGCCTCGGTGTAGGTGACCCGCCCGAATTCATTGCTGACCACATTGTCGAGGCGGTCAAGCAGTCCTTTGTCCACAAAGCGATTAAAGAAATCCATCTCCTCTGGCGCGTGCTCAAGCACGTAATTGATCATGAATTTCACCATGTCCTCGGCGAGATCCATATCGGCATTCAGGTCACCAAAAGCGATTTCCGGCTCGATCATCCAGAATTCATTGGCGTGGCGGGGGGTATTTGAGTTTTCGGCCCGGAAGGTCGGACCGAAGGTATACACATTGCGGAAGGCATTGCAAAAAGGCTCCACGTTGAGCTGGCCGGAAACCGTCAAGTAGGACCGGCGACCGAGCAGTTCACGTTGCCACTTGATGTTGCCCTCCTTGTCCGTCTTGTGCTTGCGCGGCTCGATGGTCGTGATGCGGAACATTTCCCCCGCCCCTTCGGCATCGGTGCTGGTGATGATCGGCGTGTGGACGTAGACAAAATCCTGCTCCTGGAAAAAGGTGTGGATCGCGTGGGCGAGCAGGCTCCGCACCCGAAAGACCGCCATGAAAGTATTTGTCCGGACCCGCAGGTGGGGCATGGTGCGTAGCGTATCAAACTTGTGGCGCTTTTTCTGGATTGGGTTTGTCGTGTCGGAGAGTCCCAGGATCTCGACCGCATGGGCATCGATGTCGTGTTCCTGGCCGGCGCCTTCTGACTTCTGGAAAATCCCCCGGACCCGAATGGCGGAACCGAGGGTAAGCTTGGAAACCGCTTCGAAATTTTCCAGTTCCCGCTTGGCGACAACCTGGATGTCGCGGTAGAACGTGCCGTCGTTGAGCTGGATGAAGACCACTTCCTTCTGGTCGCGGTGCTGGCGGACCCAACCGGAGACCGCGATTTCCTGGCCGAGCAGCGCCGCTGGCTGCCGGTACATTGTTTTGACTCTAGCTTCCTCGTATGCCATGCTGGTTGAAGTAAATGCGTTCGTTTTGTGCAGCAAATGCCGCTTCAGCGCGCAAAATTACGGATTCCGCATCCGGTATACAAGTAATTCGGGGCCCCGCGATCCGCGCGACGCCCCGATTGTTAATTTTTGCGGACTTATCGCCGCAGAATCCGCTCCCTCGCTACTCTTCCGTCCTTGTAGCGGGCCGCGAGCAGGTATACTCCAGGAGAGAAATTGCTCAGGTCAATGGTCACCTGCACCGCTCCGTTCACCGTCCGGGCCCAACAGCGCTCTCCCGCGGCATTGAAGACTTGGAGGTGGTCCAATGTTTCTGCCCCCTGTACCTGCACGTGACCGGCGGTGGGATTGGGGTAAATCGAGAAGGGCAAGGCGGGTGCCGCCGGCGCGGGCGCCATCTGCCGGAAACCCAAATCCTCAATGATCATGATCCCGGTGCCTTCTTCCACGATTTGGGAGGGATCGGGGAGGACGCCCACCAGGTTGAGGGTCAACCGAAATACTTCGCCCCGTCCACTCACGCCGCCGAGACCAGTGGCCACCACCGACACCGCGTGCTGGGCGGCATCCGCCCCTACATCCGCCGTGCCGCCACCGGCCAGGGCCCAACTTGAAGCCAGCCCCAGCGCCCCCGATCCCGGAAGCGCTATTCCCGGGTCAAATTTCAGATTGATGGTAAAACTCAACAGTCCAGCAATGCTTGCCCCGGGGTCGCCGAGCGTCACCACCAGATCATATTCATCAACAATGCCCGAGGCGGAGGCCTCCAAGTGCCAATTCAGGCCGTAATCGGCCGCATTTACTGTGGTTTGTGCATGGACAACTGCAGTCCAAAAAATAAAAGCGACGGACAACAAAACCTTGATTGTGCGCATACACTTCGCCCACAAGTCGAAACTTGAAAAAGAATACATAGTAGATTGGTTTAATTGGATATTCCTGAAAACAGTATCAATTAAGCCTTCCAATAAGGGCTAACCAAGTACAATTCTCTCTGATTGTCCTACATTTTTCTTACCATAATTCCGACAAAATGTTGATATTGAGGAGCCATACCTCGATAATTTTCCCGGAAAAATGTCCCAACAGAAACTTGAATACCTGCTCGAAAACCTGCCGTCAAAAACGGTCAAACGCTTTGCCCGTGATCTGGAAAAAAGTACGCGCCAACGCGAAAAAATGTTGGCGGCCACCCTGCGCCTGATCCGCCGGGGAACGGTGGAAAGTGCCGAAATCTACCGGCAAGTCTACCCGAAAAAACCCTTTTCTGAAAAGCACATCCGCAACTTGCGCTCCGAGTTGGTGCAGCGCTTGATCGATGCGGTAACTCTGGACGCGCTGCGCGACTCCGATGAGTGGGAATTGTATCGCTACCGCGCCCTCCGGCAACTCGGCGTAAATAAATACTTGCCCAATCTGGAAGCCAAAGCGGAGCGCAAACTGGCCCGGCAACCGGTGAGCCTAGAACGCCTGGAACTCGCCGACCTCTGGGCGCGGGAACGCATCACCGCGCAGTTGCAGCGCGAGGGCCGCCGCGCCATCACCTACGCGCATTACGTAGCGGGCCTGGAAGCGACCTTTGCCGCCAAACGCCTGTACAGTGCCCTCGGACAGCAGGAACGCAACCGCATCATCGATGGCCGTTCTGCCCGCCCCGACTCCGCCCTCCTGGCCCTGCTCCAGCGCGAAATCCAGGCGGGAAAGTGGTCCGATTCCCCCTTGATCCAGACCTGTTCCGCCCTCCTGGACCAACGGGGCGACCCCACACCCGCCCAGCGCGCCCGGGTCAAGGCCCACCTGACCCAATATGCCGCTACTTTTGCCCGTCCCCTCGCCTACAGCCTCTACCTCGTCGCCATCAACCACTGCACCCGCGCCGCAAATGCCGGGGCAACCGGTGCACTCCGGGAAATGCACCATTTTTTCCGGGAAATGCTCGCGAAGGGGATTTTTTCCGACTACCAATACCTGGACCCCATCCTCTTCAACACGATGGTCAAAGTCGGCCTCCGCACCGGGGAGTACGCGTGGACTGAGCACCTGATCGTGGACCACGCAGCGCACCTGCCGCCCGAGCAGGCCGCCGTCTTTCAGGCCCATTCGTTGGGGCTGCTGGCCTACGCCCAGGGTGATTGGGGCACCGCCGAGCCCCATTTCAACCGGGCCATCCACCTCAATCAGGATCCTTTCCTGGGCCTGGACATCCGCTCCTACCTGCTGCGGATCTATTACGAGACCGGAGACGACATCGGAGCGGAATCGCTGGTCCACTCGTTTCGGCTGTATTTGTACCGCTACCAACACCTGGCGCCCCCGCGCTTGCGGATCTACCAGGAGTTTGTGCGCCTGTACCGCCGCCTGATCACCCTGACTCCGGACCATCCCGCCCAGCTTGCCGAGTTGCGCGAAGCCGTTGTCCAGTCGCCCATGAATGTCGCGCGCCATTGGTTCCTGGAAAAAATCGCTGCCCTCGCCCACGGGAAAGACCGGAGTCGCACGTAGCGCCCCGGCCAAAAAAAGTCAGTTGTCACGGTCAGCCACAAGGCTTACTGAACGGTAAACCGCCCGGATTGTCGGGTTCCGGATTGGGTTCCCCGCAAGCGGACCAGGTAGGTTCCCGCAGGCAGGTGGGCCACAGGCACGCGTTCGTTTCCCCGCACCACCAACTGCATCTGGCACCGGCCTGCCCCGTCATAGACACTAACTTGGGTGGGCTCGGTCCCGATTCCGGCAAACGCAATCCACGCGGTGGTGGGATTGGGGTACAGCCGCGGGCGAATGCCGGCGGTCGGCACGGCGGTTGGGGAAGATGCCGCCTCGGGGGGGGCCGTTTCCCCGGGATTTTCCCCGGTGGACGTCGCCCCGGGAGCGGCCAAGCGCAGATCCAGGTTTTCGATCATGATGATGTTGCCCCCACCGGACTGTACCACTTGGCGCGCAGCAATCGGATTTGCGCCGACTTTGCAATGCAGGGAAATCAGCTCGCCTTCGCCACTCGCGGTGGTTTCGTCGGTGCGGTGAACCTCGACTTCTTCGCTTCTGGCGACGTGCTGGTAGCCGGTTGCCAGATCATCCGAGGTCCCCAACCAACTGCTGCTCGGGATCGACAGCGCGGCCGATTCTACGGATACGCTGGGGTCGAGCACCACGTCAAACAGCACGCCGATGGCCGCCGAAGAATCTTCGACATCTGCGTACAGTTTTATGGCAAACTGCTCACCAGCGGCCAAAGTTGCGGCGCTGGTCGACAGTTCGTATCCCACCCGAAACTCACCGACGGTGCTCCAGGTGACCTGGGCCTGAGCGACTTGCGCCAGACAAAAAACGATAATGAATCCGCAGAAGTAGCGGAAAGTAGGAAAGATTTGGGCATAGTAAGCCCCTTTACGTGACCGAAACACTCGTCCGGTCGCGTCACTTGAACGCTTTTGAAGCATGGGTTAGAAAATTGTGGCTACGGCGGTCTTCCCCTCTCACTCGGGGAGGGTCAATTCCAGCCGGAGCCGGATTAAAAAATTATTGATTGAATTGAAAAGAGGGTGATAAAGTGGATCTCGTGATCCGCCGCTGGTAAATCAGCGCGCGAATGGAGATCCCAGTCCACAGATCAGGGACCGTAGGAGGAGGTTATGGGCGGCGCAAAGACGTACAATTCTCTTGGACAGTGGGAGGACGTTGCCGCCATCGCAATGCCGCATTGCGCACGAGCACTGTTCGGAGGTCGTCTTCCGGGGGCGTCCAACGGGCCGCGATTTGCACCGCATTCCGCCAAAAGTGAAGCATTCGAAGAAAAACATTTTTGGGTACCGGCATACTTTGCTCGCCGGCCAGATTAGGGGTCGTTTTCATTTTACATCAAAGGTTGTGTGATCAAATAGTCAGGCCATTCGGCTGCCTCCCCGGGTGTACAATTCCGGAATCCGGAGGGGCGTTTGGCCTTTGCACCTCTTTGACGATTGGGGCCGGCGAAACCTAACCACTTTTTTTAATTTTTTTCAGAAATACCGCCTAATTTGATTTAGAGGCCAATAATCGTACCTTTCGTGCGTGTTTTTAAGAAGCGAACAGACAGAGTAAGTGAGATTTCGCCCATGTCGGATGAAGAATTGATCGCGGGCATTCGGTCCGGGAAGGAAGCAGCGGACCGCTGTCTCGCGCAGTTGTACGCGGATAACCGCACGGTGATTGGGGCTTTTATCGCAAAGTGCGGCGGCAGTCCCAGCGAGGCCGATGAGGTGCTGCAGCACGGCGTCATTCGCGTCTACGAGCAGATTTTGGATGGAAAGTTTGCCGGCAAAAGCCGCATCAGCACCTACCTGTTTGCCATTTGCCGCAACCGCTGGCGGGACTTGCTCAAACGCTCGGGGCGAACCGTTCCTATCCTGCCGGAAATCGAGGCGGAACTGCCGGATACCGAGCGGGATCCTTTGGGATTTCTCGAGGTGGCTGATCTCGCGCAGCGGGTCCGGGAGATCCTTAATACCCTGGACGAGACCTGCCGGCAATTGCTGTACTGGAGCGATGGGGAAGGCCGGCCGATGAAGTGGGTGGCGGAACAGTTGGGCTACTCGGTACAGGCGGCAATGAACAAGAAGACAAAATGCCGCAAGGCAATGCGGGAAAAGGTGCGCAAGCGGTCCAGTTTCCGCAAATTGATCGCTGAACTATTGGGCAATTGACCGCAGATTTTGGTGATGCTATGGCAAATGAAAAAGACACCGCGCTGATCCTCGACTACCTGGCCGGCAAACTGGCCGGGGAGGCGCGGGTGCAGCTTGAGGCGCGGCTGGCGGCGGAACCGGACCTGGCCGAGGAGTTGGCGGTGCAGCGGGGCCTGAACCTGGTCCTGAAGGCGGGGCGCCGCCGGGACCTGGAAGCGCGGATGCGGAAGGTGAGTGCGCAGGTAGCCGATGAAGCGCCGATGGAAGCTCAAGTGTGGCGGGTGAACTGGCGGGGGGTGGGGATCGCGGCGGCGGTGCTGTTGCTGGCGGTGGTGGGCGTATTTATTTACCGCGGAGGGGGGCCGATGACCCCGGAGGCCTTGTACGCGGAGAATTTTGCGCCCTACACGCAGGGAGGCCCGGTCCGGGGGACCGATCCGGAATCGGCTTACGAACAGGCCTGGGAAGCCTATCTGGGCGGGGAGTACGCAGCGGCGATTCCATTCTTTGCCTCGGTGCCGCCGAGGGATACAATTTATCCCCAAGTGCGGGTGTTTCTGGGGGTGAGTCATCTGGGGGCCGGGCAGCCGGAGTCCGCTCGGGCTGTCCTGGGGCCGATTGCTGGGGATCCGGAAGCGGCCTATCGGGAAGTGGCGGCCTGGTACGTGGGGTTGAGCTATCTGCAGGAGGGGCAGGCGAAAGCGGCGGTCGATCATTTTCAGCAAGGCGAAGCCGCCGGTTTCCGCTACAATTGGGATCGGGTGCGGCAATTGTTGCAGAAAATGGAAAAAATGTAAATCAAATTTTGATTTTTGTCACTAGGATGTGATATTGAATCCATTGTCGATTTATTTTTGACATGGATTGAAAATTTTTTACACTTAAAAAGTTAAGTTTATGAGTACAGCAAGTGATGAAAAGGTCCAGGCTAGTACGGGGAGGACCGGAAGAGGAACGGTGAGCCAGGTCACGGATCAGGGACAGGAATTTAATGGTATTGTATTTATACCGCCAGGTGCGCAATCAGATGATGATGATACCACCCCGGTAAATAGGTTTCTTTTGCCAAAATTGATTCGGGTTCCTAACATAGGAGATTTAATTGAAATAACCTTGCAAGAGGGGCAGGAATGGAAAGAAGATGCAATCATTGAAAAATGGGATCCTATTTGAAGCAGCAGTTAGCCTTGAAATCTCAGAAATCAATTAACTTCCATCCAGTGGACACAGGAATCGATGTATTTGCCCATTGTCGGTTATCTCTTCATTGATCGGTCTAATCGCCAAACTTTATCGGCGATAAAGTTCACGGTAAGGCAACTGGAAAATCAAGTTCGAACAGCTTTCCTACTGAAGGGGAAATTACATTGTGGGAGGATAGAATACTCTTTTTCCAATTATTCCTCTCCATATTTCCAATGGTTTTACCTCAACTTTACTGTATAGTGCGCGGTATCTCGCAAAGTCAACGGAAACCTTGAACAAGATTGGGAAGCAACGATTCCAATGTTTGCGGGGAGTTTCCCTTCACCAACTTTAAAAGGACTGAATATATAGGACTGTCCTCGACCGTAAACTATGTTTCCTTGGTTAGACCTTAGAGCCTTGGAATCGATGCTCTGATTTTCATACAATGTGTCGGGTTCAAAAGAAATCGAGTATCGCTCGCCAATAAACATGGTATCCGGAACCGTCC
Organism: Bacteroidota bacterium; assembly: GCA_039024435.1. Taxonomy (GTDB): domain Bacteria; phylum Bacteroidota; class Bacteroidia; order J057; family JADKCL01; genus JBCCQH01. Next base: position 1,320 of record JBCCQH010000152.1, on the reverse strand, counting down.
ATACGATTGTTTGCATTGGCCGTTCGCTTTCGTCGTAACCGTTGGTTAGAGATTCAACCCAATTCTTAAGTTCCAAACTCAACTCCTGCAATACCTCGATTGAGATATCAATGGTGGCATTGTGTTCCACCCCGAATTTGCGATCCGGACCAATGAATAAGTTCTTGTGATGCACCAAAGGAGGGCTCGGTTGCATTGTCCCAACGAAAGCGCAATTTGCTACCTTACTTTCCACGTGAAGCGTAGAATCGGCTTCTTCAGGTATAATATCTACACGGTAAGTAAAGCCATAAGGGATGTTTGCGACATAGCTCTTTAGATATTGAGCGGTTGATTGAGGACTGATTATTTGGACAATCGACAGCATCTGACCAAGCGAGTCAGACTGGTTGGAATCGTTTTTCTCAACGGAAAACAAAATTTGGACCCTTTGATCGTACCGCAGGCTATCCCAGAGCGGAGTAAACGTATATTCGACGCCATTGGAATCAATGTTTATTTGATTTGGTGGTGAAACGTACAGCTCCTGAAATCTAAAGAAATTGTCTTGAACCAATGGGGCTGCTGCCATGCTGTCTGCATTAATCTTGGTTGGGCCGCAACAAGTTGTGTCCCCACTGGTTGTCCGAAAAAAAGTCTGCATGTAAACCTGGGGAGAAAGTCTCAGCACCTTCTTGGTACAAATCTTAAACGTGTCGCGAATAGGCGTAGAATCGTAAACCCGAAAGGAAGGATCATAAAGCTGCGGAGAGCCCTCCACAATCTTCAAGAATACGTGCCGGCCAAATTCACAATTGGTTTCATTAAGAAGACCAATGCGACAGCTATCAACCTTGGGCTCAGTTAGAATGATCCCCTGTAGGCACAAGCTGCAACCTTGGGCACTACCATCGATTTCAAGGGGGACCGATTTCAGGCCCAGTGACTTGAACACTCCATCCAATACGTAGCCCAGCGAATTACAATCTCCAATGATCCTCCGGGAAGCGTAGCGACGTGAATTGAATTCCCGCATATTTACCAAACGCTTGCCGGAGAAAACCTCGGTAAATGGGTTACGGTTAACTTGGTAGACCACCTGCGCCTGGCGCAGGAATTCCCGCATTGTCTGCCCCGCCAAGCCTCTTTTGCGTGAACGCCCCTTCCCCAACTGACAGGCGAAGTCCAAAACCTGGGTCCAGGCGGGGTGGTGCATCGGGGGCTGAGGGAGGTCGTACACCCGATAGACCTTGTGGTTGCTTTCCCCAATCGCAAATCGGCGGCCCTTTATCCGGGTATGCCAACTGAGCCAGAAATTTTCGATCCGGACCCCCTGGCGTT
>JBCCQH010000151.1:0-13278 GCA_039024435.1 Bacteroidota bacterium | reverse complement strand
TACCTTCGAAATATACACAAAATGGTGAATGGATTCCATACCATTTGTTCTTTTTCGATTTAAAGTCTTTTGCGGTCTGGCCGTAAAGAATCCTCACCAAAAGAAGCTGAATCACGATTTAGCTGCAATCAACTTCCCAAAATGAGATGGTTTTTGGGCGTCTCCTTATTGGGTACACATGACGCAGGTAGGCTTGGAAAATCCCGAATCGCTCAGGATTACAATTGCCTTCAATCACTTTACAATCTGCCGCAAATGCGGCACAGGAGAATATTGTTGTCAATAAATGCCGATCACCAACGATGGATCCCCCAACCGAAGTTCCCCGAGACGGACCCGCCGGCCCGCCGTTACCTCAGTAGCCTGGAATCCCCAGAAGTCGACGACTCGGGGATTGAATGGGAAACGGCAAAGGCCAGTCACACCTAAGCCGATAAAATCGTCGGAATCAATTGAACCATAGCCGAATCGCGCCGGAGGCCAGCGGGGAGAACCATTGGGCCGAGGCGGCCTCCGGAGCATTCGGCGTCTTTTCGGGCGACCGGGAAAAGATCAATGATTAGCGTTTCATACGGTTGATTGAAGCCGTTGCCTTCCGGCGCCCTCCCGAATGGTAGGCCCGGGGCAAAAGCGGCCGTGTTTTTGGCAAAGTGCCTCCCCTTGAGGCGATTGCTTCCGGCGGGCATCGGGTAAAAGTCAGATCGGCCTCTCCTTCCAAACGGTTGGGGAAACAGTCGCGCTCGGTCCCGCCGTTTTTCCCCCGCCCCCGGCCCGACGCGGGGGGTACTTGTTGACCCTTTGGCTCCCGTGCCAATGTCGTCTGAGCCGGTGCGCCGAGCCGGCAAAGAAAACAATTCACAAAATATCATCCTATGCAACCACCTTCCCAATCCCCCCAGTCCCCACCGCCCGCAGGCGATGGCCCGACCGATCCCCACCGGATCATCGAGGAGATGGAACAAAGCATCCAGCGCCTCAAAGCCAGCTTTGCCCGCGCTAGAAGTCTCCTGCAAGAAATGGCCGCTCACCTCAACCCCACCAAAGATGAATAAAATGCCAAAACACCCGCACTTGGGCGAATACGTGGCCCAGTTGCTCCGGCGTACCGGGATGACCAAGGCCGAACTGGGGCGGCGCCTCAACACCTCGCGCCAAAACGTAGAGCTGATCCTGCAAGCCAGGACGATGAACTCCGAGCGGGTCTGGAAGATCTCGGAGATCTTTGGCGTCGATTTCTTCCAGTTGCTCAGTGGCGAATTGATGATCTCCACGCCCACCCATCAGCCCACCTCGGTGATCAATGTTGCATTTGCCAACCAAAGCTTTCGGTTTTTCACCCGGGTCACCCCGGAGTGGGAGCAAAAGTCCCCGCTTCCGTTGCCCGCCTCGGCTTTGGGCAACCCGGCTCAGTTCAGCCCCCGCTTTGCGGCTTACCTGCAGGCCGAGGCCACCGCGGCCCAGAGATCGGAATACCTCGGGGGCCAGCGCAGGGACTACCAAGCAACCCCAATCCCCGGCGCCCAACGCAGCACCGATCTGCTGGTGGCTTTGCGCACGGCCGTAGGGGCAAGTGCGATTTGGATCATTACCAATGCTCAAGTTCTGGTCATCTGCCCCCGGGCCGAAGCGGCCCTTTACCCGAGTGCGGCGGTGATCGCCAAACCAAACCACCGCACGTCCCGGACCGCCGAGGCGATTAGCGAGCCGGTGTTCATTGCCGAGGTCATGGCCGCTTCGCCCGCCCACGATGCCCGCTTGCGAGCCTACTCCACCCTGAATTCCCTGGTGGAGTACCTGCGGCTGGACCCGGACTCCGCCCGGGGAGAGTTGATGCGCCGTACCCCCGGTGCCGCCTGGCGGATTAGCGAGGTCGACTTCAGTGCAAAACCGGTGCATCTTTTCAGCATCGAGGCAATACTGCGCCTTTCCGGTGCCCAGGGCTACCAAAATCCCCCGCCCCATGCCGAGTGAGCCTCCGCCGCGCGGGATCGCGTGCGGCTACGGGAATGGTTTGCGTTTGAGCAAGTTCAAAAACATTTAGAGAATGCGCGTTCGAACGCGCCAATTGGAGGTCGGAAATTGAGCAATTGGAAATTTTTCTGCGCCAATTGGAAATCGGAAATCGATCAATTGGAAATTCTTCACGGAAAATCCTCGGGGGCCGCACGGCGTGCCGTGCGGCTACGATCTGCGCGTTTTTGCGAGTTTGGGGGTAGTTTTTTTGTACTTGTAGGTTGCGCGTCCAAACGCGCCAATCAGAAATCGATCATCAGAAATCAGAAATTTTCCCGTTGCGGCAAGGATGGGAGGGACATGGGTCGCGCCGGTACGGCGGGGCGGAGCACGGCGAACTCCCGGAACAGCCTGGTAGCGACGCGTCGGTGGAGCGTCGGGAGCCGCCCCGGTCAAAAATACAATCCAGCCCCCAGATACTTTCCAAAAGTAGACTCGGCTGGGGGATCGTAGGTGCATGATCCATTGTGCGCACTTCAGGATTTTCCGGAATCTGAGAGGCGGTTTAAATTTAATCCTGTGATTCTGCTATGGCATCTTTTTCCGCCTCTCTTCCGCTATTTTCTCGCCCATAGCTTTGGCTATGGACTCCAAAATGAGCTTCGATGGACAAAAAAATCTGCGCTAGCAAATTTCACAAACCAATTTTAAACCGCCTCTCAGAGGCGGTTTAAATTTAATCCTGTGATTTTCCAATTGTTTGATTTTCAATGTCTGCTTCGCCGTGGGGGCAATGGATTGTGGATTTTCGGAAATCGGAAGTCCTCCCCAATTTTAGGTAGGATGTGCCCCGTTGCGGCGGTAAACTTAGGGTATGTACTACCGCGATTTTGGTAATTTGACTGAAGAATAACTAACGTTAGGTAGGTATTTTTAAAAATGGCGGTCCTTGGGGATTTGACCTTTCTTTTATTTGTAAGTGAAATCAAAAATTATCCTCAATCAACCTTCGTTTTATGAATAGAATCTGCACTATACTCGCTCTCTTACTGGCCATACCAATTTTATCGGTTCAAGCGGCGACTTTCAATGTGACCAACAACATTGTTTTCAGCGATGCTTGTACCCCAGGTACGGTTTACGATGCCAGTTTCACCGGCACGGTGGCCAGCATCACGATCAACGTGACCCACGACATCAATGGTTTTATTGTGGGCTCACCGACCTTGCACAATACCCTCAACAACAATACCTGGCGCTACATCCGGTTTGATATCATTGATGTGAGCACGGGAACCTCCACGGGTACGGTGACCAAGTTGTCCCGCTTCATTGACGGGGCCAACTATGCCGCAAACCCCGGTCCGGCTACCGGGAGCCAAACCTACACGCTGACCGGGATCGACCTGATCAACGAAGGGTTGGTAACCGGTGATTACCGGATCGAAGCCCGGGTCGATTACGACATGTTCGGCAACTCCCCCCACTTCATCAACGTGACGACGCAATTGAATGGCGGCAGCTCGGTCACGGTCCCGAATGCTGAAGGCAACCAGTTCGGCCGTTCCCTGGGACAGCTCAACTGTTTTGATTACGTCAACTGCCAAAACGATGGAATCTGGAACGTCCAGTGCTTCCCCACTACTGGGGGCCAGTACTGCTTCTTCCAGGTGATCATTCCGAATGGATCGGGCAACTACACCTATTCCTGGCGCAGCTTTTCCAGCGGCCAAACCAGCACTGGGTCATTTTTCTTCATGTACATCCCGAACGGAGTCGGCCCGGAACTGGCGGTTACGATCACCGACAATGTAACCGGGTGTGTGTACACCCTCTTCATCGGGGGTAAGCAAAGTACGGCCGCTTTGCACAATTCCACCCTCAGCAATGAAATCAGCGTCTATCCCAATCCCGTTGCGCCGTCGAGCGAGTTGAACCTTGCTTTCGGTTTGCGGGACAACGAGGTGGTCAATGTCCAGATCTTTGACCTGACCGGTCGCCTGATCGCCGAACCAGCCACCGCCCAGGCTTACACTGCCGGCAGCCATGAGCTCAAAATCGTTACTCCTACCGTCTCCGGCAGCTACTTCGTACGTTTGACAACGGAATCAGGACTTGTCCTGACGGAAAAGGTCCTTGTGAACTGATGTAAAAGAATCCTTTTCCACCTTGGTCCCGCTCTGATTGTTTTGAACAATCGCCTATTCAGCTGGAGCGATGTGGGCTACCTCCCCGGTGGGTCCGGACCAATCCTAAAGTATATTAACGTGCAGCCCTGTCCGCAGGGCTGCCTTTTTTTAAATTTTCAATTCCGCGATTTCCGATTTCCCGCGGGCGCGTTCGGAACGCGCAAACAGCGATGATGAGTAACCCAAAGCGTTGCTACAGCACGTGGATCGTAGCCGCACGGAACCGAGGATTTTCCAATCGTTTGGGGATGTATTGAATCAAGATGCAGTAAATCAGAAATCAGAAATCAGAAAGATACCGGTTTGGCGCTCAGAATCAGGGGATAGCACCTGGGAATAATTTTGTAACTTGCCCCCGGTCAAATTATCGTAGGTAAATGGAAGCAACGGTTGCAAAAAAAACCTCCCTTTACGACGTCCACGTGGCGCTGGGGGCGAAGATGATTCCCTTCGCGGGCTACGACATGCCCGTCCGCTATACCGGTGACAAGAAGGAGCACTTTTGCGTGCGCGAACGCGCGGGCGTATTTGATGTTTCCCACATGGGGGAATTCATCGTACGTGGGCCCAAAGCATTGGAACTGGTGCAACTGGTCACCTCAAATAACGCGGCCAAGCTGGTCGATGGCAAAGCGCAGTATTCCTGCCTCCCCAACCATGAAGGTGGCATCGTCGATGACCTGATTGTCTACCGCATTGCCGCCGAAGAATGGATGCTCGTCGTCAATGCTGCGAACATCGAAAAGGACTGGAACTGGATTTCTGAATCGAATCGGAAAGTGGGGGCGGATTTGATCGACATTTCTTCCGATTCGTCTCTCCTCGCGGTTTCCGGTCCCAAGGCTACCGAAATCGTGGCCCAATTGACCGACATCTCCGTGGCCGATCTCAAGCTGTACGAATTCCGAAAAGGTTCTCTGGCGGGCGTGGACAACGTGCTCATCGCCACAACCGGCTACACCGGAGAGCGCACCTACGAGATCTTTTTCCGCAACGAAGATGCACTTCGGGTTTGGAATGCACTATTTGCGGCGGGAGAGGCGCACGGCTTGGAAGCCACTGGCCTCGGGGCCCGCGATACCCTGCGCCTGGAAATGGGCTACATGCTCTACGGCAACGACATCACCGATACGACCTCGCCCCTGGAAGCGGGACTCGGCTGGATTACCAAACTCAAAAAAGGTCATTTCAATGGCCGCGACGCCATACTCAAGCAAAAAGAAGCCGGAATCCAGCGCAAGCTTGTCGGCTTTGTGATAGAAGGCCGGGGCATCCCGCGCAGCCATTGCGAAATCGCCCACCAAGGCGAAGTGGTCGGCGAAGTCACCTCCGGATCCATCAGTCCCCTGCTCAACCAGGGCATCGGGATGGGTTACGTGCCCAAAGCCCTCGCGGGCGTCGATCAGAAGATCGACATCGTCATCCGGAACAAACATATTCCGGCCCGCATCGTAAAAACACCGTTCATCGAAAAGAAATAAATGCTACCGCATGAAACCCCCTAAAAAAGATCACTCCAAGCGCTGGGTAGGCGTTTGTATGACGCCCGCACTGATCGACCAGTTCGAGGTGGACCAAGCCGTCGTGGTCGTCATCGACGTATTGCGGGCGACCACCTCCATGGCGACCGCTTTTCACAACGGGGTACGCTCGATGATCCCGGTCTTGACCAAAGAAGAAGGATTTGCCCTGCAAAAGGAAGGCTACCTCGTCGCGGGAGAGCGGAATGGGGAACAGGTAGAAGGCTTTGATTTCGGCAATTCGCCATTTTCCTTTACCCGGGACCGGGTCCAGGGCAAGGACATCGTGATCACCACCACCAACGGCACCAAGGCCCTCAAAGCGGCCGTCGAACACGGTGCGCAGGAGGTTCTGATCGGGGCATTTGCCAATCAAAATGCCCTCGCCACCTACCTGGAACGAGAAAATCGCAACGTGGTCCTGCTGTGTGCTGGCTGGAAAGACCGCCCGAATCTGGAGGATACAATCTTTGCCGGGGCCATGGTGCGCCGCTTGCGTCCTCAATTCAATCTTTACGAGGACACCGCCTTGATCGCGGAGACCCTCTACCGCAACGCCAACCGGCGCAAGCGCTATTTCTTGCGCAATTCCTCCCATTTCAATCGCCTTTACGCCAAGTTACGCATCCAGAAGGATGTCAAATACGCCCTGCGCACCGACACCCATCCGATCGTTGCGAAGCTGTACGGCGACCACCTCGTGGCGATTGACTCCCCTTACGAGGCGGATTTCAAAAAAAAACCGCTGAGTAACATTGCTCGACCCAAGCCCGGCAAGACCAAAGGCCCCAAAGCCAAAGTCTGAGAGGCGGTTTAAATTTAATTCTGCGACTTTGCCATGGCATCTTTTTCCGCCCTCTTCCGCTATTTTCTCGCCCCTAGCTCGGGCTATGGACTCCAAAATGAGCTTCGATGGACAAAAAAATCTGCACCAGCAAATTTCACCAACCAATTTTAAACCGCCTCTGATCCGCCAAAAAGAGAGTTTTTCCCGGGGCACCGAAACCTTTTGCGATGAATTGCGTTCCGGAAATTCAGACCAAAACGCTATGCCGATAATTTTTGAAACCGCCGACACCATGGAAGCCGACTTCACGGTTTTCCCCACCACCGTAGAATCCGAAGCTGACCTGGTGATCTACGAAGACGAAGAGGGAGACTTTGACGGGCTGGCTTTCTGGTCTTACGCCGATGATGCGGACGAAGCACGCTACGTCGTTGCCTACTTGGAAAGTGCCGATGAGGCCGATATGATCATTTCCTTTACCGATTCGCCGGACCAGGCCAAGGTCGTCAACGCCACGATTAAGCGTTTTTTCTGAGCGGGGCATTGCCCCGAACGTCAAACCGCACCTGAGCGCACCCATTTCCCGCAATTTTTGCCCCCTTTTCCGGCCGTTGTTCGCGCATCTTTGTACGAAAGGAATACAAAGTTCGCCAAGCTATGCAACGGATACTTCACTGCTTGATTTTGGCGGTTGCCCTCGGCACCGCATCCCTGGTTTCGGCGCAGCACTTGCGGCGGCTGGTCAGTTTTGGTTTTCAGCCGGTGCTGGTCAATGACTCCATCGCCCGGGTCCACGCCCTCGAGACGCCCCGAGGAATGCTGGTGAGCCAGGTGATTTCTGGGACGAGTTTTGCCGGAATGGGCGTCGCCGTGGGGGACATTCTCCTCCAACTCAACGGGGAAAACATGGATGCTTGGCCGGCCCTGATGGGCATCCGGGCCGATCTCGCAGAAGGGGACAAGCTGACGGCGCTCGTCTGGCGCAAAGGCAAGGAAAAGCGGCTCCGGGGGACGGCAGTGGGACGGCCCCGGGAACCCGCCACCGCTCAGTACGAGGTGATTTATGGCGAAGCTCCTTTTGCCGGCGGGCACTTGCGGACCCTGCTCAACCGCCCGAAATCCCCCGGGCCGCACCCCACGATTTACTTCTTGCCCGGTTATCCCTGTTCCTCGCTGGATGGCCTAAACGCCCTGCACCCCTATCGCAAACTGATCGACAGCCTGGCCAAGCTCGATTATCTGATTTTTCGGGTCGAGAAGCCCGGCGTCGGTGACGGGCCCCATCCCTGCGAATGCGAGACCACCGGCTTTGACAAAGAGCTTGAGGTGTTTGCTGCCGGATACGATGCCCTGGTGGAAACCGAAGGGGTGGACCCGGAACAAATCTTTGTGTTCGGACACTCAATGGGCGGGATTCAGGCTCCGATTTTGGCGTCGCAGGGCAAAATCAAGCCGCTCGGCATCGCGGTGTACGGCATCATCTTCCAGTCCTGGTACGAATACGTGCTCGCCCTGCTGCGCTTCCAACAGCCGCGGGTGGGCGATGACTACCTGGAATTGGAAGAGAAGATGAAGGACTACACACAATTGATGTACGCGCACTACGTGGAGCTGAAGCCGCTGGAAGAAATCGTTCAAAACACTCGCTGGAAGGCGCTCCTGGAGAAAGATTTTGCCCTCGACGCGGCGGGCAACATCCTGTACCGGCGGGCCTTTTACTGGCAGGAGATCTGCCGGCACAACGTGACCGCGGCCTGGGCCAATACCGAATCCCACGTCCTGTCGATGTTTGGCGAGGCCGACTTCGAAGTGTTCAATGAATTTTCCATGTCGGAAATCACCCGCATCGTCAACGCCTACCATCCCGGTCACGCCCAATTCCGGTCCTTTCCCGGGACCGATCACAACTTCATTCAGGTGGGCACGGCCGAGCGGGGAGCCGAGCTCAAGGGGACACCGGCGTATCGGGAGTACCTTGCCACCCAATTTGATTACCGCGTGGTCACCGCCCTCCACAACTGGATTCAGGAAGTGCTGGAAAAGAGGGGCTGATTTTGGATGGGCGGGGAGATGGGGACTGGTCCGTGCGCTACTGGGGCCAGGGCCGGGCAATTTGCGGACAAGGATTTGTAAAAAATTGCCGATAAGCATTTTGTGGATTTAATTGCTTTGATCGCAGCGCGCCGGCCACCGCCAGCCGCTGCGATCTGAGTCGATTCCCACTCCTCCCAACCGCCCCCCAATCCCCGAGTCTGCGCCGCTGCCCCGCCATTGCACCCAGCGGCGCTGTGGAAAAATAAATTTCGCTGGGAAAGAAAGCTTTGGAACAAAATTTGCAGGTTTTGCCACCAGGAGGGGTTCCGGTAGATCGTACCGGATTGACGGGGCGGCCCGGATTTTGTAATTTTGGGTATGCATGTGTGAATGCATTGACCATTGAAAGAACCTTTATCGAATTGCTATGAACCTCAAACACGTACTCATTCCACTGTTTTTCCTCGCCTTTATGGTCACCGCCCTGGCTCCGGTCTCCGCGTCCGGCCACGAGAAGGCGCCGAGCGTTGCGCAGGCCGACGCTTATGTCTATATCTACCTGAAAAATTCTTGCTCCCACGACGTTAAGTACGCGGTCAAATATCCGGGCCACGGTTCGTCCGGTACCGTGTACAAAAACAACAAGAAGCGCCTGACGGTGCAGCCGGGAGCGAAGATTTACATCGACGGGGATTTCCTCATGGAAGTGGAAGACAGCGACGATGGCGAAGATTTTATCGTGTGTCGTTAACCTGCTTAGTCGACTGATATACGAGGAGCTTTCGGGCTCCTTTTTTTGGTCCCCATTTTCTGATTCGCCCGGATTGTTACCTTTGTGTTCTGGAAAAACACCCACGTCAATCTCATATCCCTCAATTCATACCACAATGAAACGCTTTACCAGTCTGCTCCTTCTGCTTTTTTTCGGTCAAACATTGCTCCTGGCCCAGGCCGAGTACAATGATTTCATTCCCGTAGGTCCAGCGCCCCTTGATTTCAAGGTCTACGGCGGGCAGTTGTTCTCCGAACTCTACATCGACGAAGCCAATAACGAAGAAGTACTCAATCTGCTTCCGAACGAGTTGACCCACAAATCGATCATCACCATCGACAAAAAGGACGAAATCCGGTTTTCCGCCATCGAATTGTCGGAAAAGGACTTCACCTACATCGTAAAAACCGATTACATCAAATACACCACTTTGCCCGTGCGCAAGGATTCGGAGACGGGCGAAAACATCGGCGTCGCCCGCGTGGGCATCGGGGTACGGGTGGACGCCACGCTGCGCACGAAAAAGAGCGACATCACCGTTTCTGACCTCTATGCCTTGGGGGCGGCCGCTTCCGACAAGGGCCTGAGCGGACACATCACGGTCTCGATCATGGGCATTGAATCGGAGGAAGTCACCGGCACCTTCCCGGTCAATGCCGAAATCAGTCCGACCTCGATTGCGGCCACCCTGCAGACCATCGTCGCGGTAAAGCAAGCGATCTACGACCGCGATACCCACATCACGCCCCAAGTCCTCGAAATTAAGTACACCGGCGAGTACAAAGCCGGTGCCGCCAGCCCCATGGACCTGTCCATGCCCATCCTCCTCTCCAACCGCGGTGAACCGTGTGTCGTCATTCGCTGAATTACCGATGATCGATTTCTGATTTCTGATGGAATGGCTGGTCGATCAATTGGAAATGAAGTGAAGCGCGAATTGGATACTTCTTGGGTGCGCACGCGTTAGCGTACGTTTACCGTCCCGCTAGGCGACCATCTTTTCGGGGCGGCTACCCACGCTCCTCGGCGCGTGGGTACCTGGCTGTTCCGGGAGTTCGCGGGGCTCCGTCCCGCCGTACCGGCGCGACCACCGTCCCTCCCATCCTTGCCGCAGCCAAGAACCTCTGGGGCATCGATTTTTGTTTTTCGCTGCCCAATGCCGCGTGGCCATTGAAAATCGGAGATCAAGCGGAGCGCCCCCTGGAAACGGAAAATTTTTTCATTGAAAATCCTCCAAAAGCTGTTGGGCCGTGGCGGCCTTATAGCCCTTGTCGCTGATGATTTCTCGGAGGGCATCTTGGCAGGGGGCGATTTGGTGCAGCTTCAGCAGCGCCAGGGCATTGTACCAGCGCGCGGCTGCGTGGGGGCCTTCCGGTAGGGCAAACACTTCCTGGAAATGGGCCTGGGCCTGGACGGCATCGCCCTGGGCCAGGGCGCACTGACCCCGGTAGAAATGGATCGCGGCGGAACTGATTTCTTCCGCTTGTTCCGCCCGTGCGAGCGCTCGAGAAGCCCCGGCGTAGTCGGCCACCCGGTACGCCTCGGCGGCCGCATTCCAGTTTTCGAGCTTGCCCCCATCCACGTACAGCACCGGCAGGTGATGGGGGATGAAGTACTGGGCAAACAGTTCGTCCGGCGTCGGCGCGGGGGGCCGGAACCACCACCAACCAAAGGCGAGGCCCAGCAGCAGGCCCACCGGAATGGGCCACCAGCGGCGCAGCGCGCGGTTTGGGGAAGGGGCAGTGCTCATCGGGGGTGGCGTATCTATTCAGGGCGCAGGCGCATCGGCGAAGTAGGGGGCCATCTGCAACTGAAGGGAGCGGGCCTTCTCGGCGGCTTTTTCCGCAAAGTCTTCGCCCGAACCGGCGTAGATGATGCCGCGGCTGGAATTGACCAGGAGACCGAGCTGGTCATTGCGACCCGGCTCGGCGACCGCGCTCACGGTACCGCCCTGGGCACCGACTCCCGGAACCAGGAAAAAGGCTTCCGGCGCCAGGGCTCGGATTGCTCCCAGTTGTTCGGGACGGGTCGCACCGGTGACGAATCCCAGGTGACCGGGTGCCTCGGCCGCCCAGGCGGTGGCGGTGCGGACGACCTTTTCGTAGAGCGGCTGGCCGGCGTCGGTGTGGTACTGGAAGTCGGCGGCGCTGGGATTGGACGTCAGCGCGAGGAGGAACACCCATTTCCCCGGATAATTGAGAAAGGGCGCGACTGAATCCCGGCCCATGTAGGGCGCGACGGTCACCGCATCGAAATTCATCTGCTCAAAAAACGCCCGGGCGTACAGATCAGAAGTGTTGCCGATGTCCCCGCGCTTGGCATCGGCGATGGTAAAGCTGTCTTCGGGAATGATTTCCAGGGTGCGCTGCAGGCTGCGCCATCCGGAAGGGCCGAGCGCCTCGTAAAAGGCGAGGTTGGGTTTGTAGGCGACCGCGTAGGGGGCAGTGGCGGCAATGATGCGGCGGTTGAACTCGAACACCGGATCTTCGCATTGCCGGAGGTGTTCGGGCACGTGGCGCAGATCGGTGTCGAGGCCCACGCAGAGAAAGGAGCGCTTGGCGCGCATGCGTTGGTGGAGGTCAGTGGGAGTCGTCATATCGATCCGCAAATTACAGGGTCGCAGGAAAATATGCCGGACGATTTGTTCACAGAGGCGCATGCAGTGGGCGAGGGGCGGCGCGCACGGTTTCGGACGCGGATTGGGCGGGATGGCGGCGGATGTAGGCACATTTCCATTTGTCCCCCAAGTCCGGATTTCCTATCTTCCCTTCGTTACTCGGAGGCGGTTTAAAATTGGTTTGTGAAATATGCTGGTGCAGATTTTTTTGTCCAGCGAAGCTCATTTTGGAGTCCATAGCCCGCGCTAGGGGCGAGTAAATAGCGGAAGCGGGGCGGAAAAAGATGCCAGAGCAAAATCGCAGAATTAAATTTAAACCGCCTCTCAGAGCCGTTTCCATGCAAAATCGACCATGAAAATCGTTCAATCTCCCAGCCTCGAACAAGCGGTAGAGAGCGTACACACGCTTTCCGACTTGGAGCTTGTAACCTTGATGGATGAATTTGCCCACCGCCAGCCGGCGATCCTGTCGTTCGTATTGGCGACCGAAGACGAGTTTGCCGACGAAGATGACTTTCAGATGCTTTTGGAGCTGACCGTGATCGCCTGGAAAGCGTTTTTGCTGGAGTTTGGCAGCATCGCGGTGGTGCGCGAAGATCAGGTCATGGCCAAAGAACAACACTTTGCCGCCGAAGCCTTGAAGTTTGCCGAACTGACCGAGCAGGAGATGATCGATGCCGCGATTGAGATGTACAACCGCCCTCTGCAGCCGGTGATCATGAACTACGTATTCGAGGAAGTCTCGGATTTGCAGGGCAACTGGGAAGACGAAATCGACGATTCGCTGTCGGCGGTGGTGGCCAATATGCAGATCGTGGTGCAATTGCTGGACGATGCCATCAACAAACCCAATATGCGGGTGGTGGATTGAAGGCCCTGGAGGGCGCCCATTTGCTTTATTAAAATAGTTTTTGGATTACACAGTATTGACTTGGTTTTTCTGAACTTTCGGGAAATATTTTTTTGCCTTTCTTCGATTTGGAGATGGGAAGGATGTTAGGAATGAGGGAGCTTTTCCGGAATGTATGCATTGGAATTGCGGGCGGTGATGGGGCGCCCTTAGCGGCAAATATTCTCTGAAATTGGTCCCAATGCGTTAATTTATGTTAATGGGAGCGGTTTTGCGGGCCGCTTGATTGCCGGAATTTTGCCCGCTCGGGACTGTAAGGAAGTGTCTGAGATTGGCCTTTTCAAGTTTAGAAAAACGCTTATCTTTAGAATGTCATCAAAACATCCCTTCCCGTATCTGCTTGTCTTTGACCTCTTTTTGATTACACACTTATTTGGAGGTCGTTATTTACAGAATCAAACCTTTAACACGATGACAAATGCCACAACGACACCTGCTGCCAACCCTTCGCCTCCCGGTACGAGTATTGTTTTTTGGAACATTGAGAAATTCGGTC
>JBCCQH010000150.1:0-13487 GCA_039024435.1 Bacteroidota bacterium | reverse complement strand
TTTTGCTATGGCATCTTTTTCCGCCTCTCTTCCGCTATTTTCTCGCCCATAGCTTTGGCTATGGACTCCAAAATGAGCTTTGAGAGACAAAAAAATCTGCGATAGCAAATTTCACAAACCAATTTTAAACAGCCTCTAAGGGCCAAACCCGGGCATTCGCACTTCGATTTTCGGTTTTGGTCGAATAGAAAAACCCCGTCGTTCAGGATTGCGTAAATTCACGCAACGGAACCTGAAACGATTTGCATTGATGAAACGATATTTGATTGCCCTCCTGTCCCTTACCCTGGTCATTTCCGCTTGCAAAAAAGTGCCGATTACCGGACGCCGGCAAATGAAGCTGCTGCCAAACTCCACGCTGAACAGCATGAGTTTCACCCAGTACCAAGACTTCCTCTCACAAAATCCGCCCAGCCAAAACGCCCAGCAGACCGCCATGGTCCGCGAGGTAGGCACGAATATTCAACGGGCGGTTACGAAATATTTCCGGGAGAAAGGCCTCTCGAAGGAATTGCAGGGCTACAAATGGGAATTCAATCTCGTCGACGATCCCACGGTCAATGCCTGGTGCATGCCTGGCGGCAAAGTTGTGGTCTACAGTGGTCTTTTGCCCGTCGCGCAAGACAAAGACGGTCTCGCGGTTGTAATGGGCCACGAAATTGCCCACGCCATCGCCAACCACGGCAACGAGCGCATGAGTCAAGGCCTCGCCGCTCAAGCCGGCGGTACGGCCCTTTCGGTGGCCATAAGCAACAAGCCCCAACAGACCCAGCAACTCTTCATGCAGGCTTACGGTGTCGGGGCCCAGGTCGGGGCGATCTTGCCGTTCAGCCGCCTTCACGAATCCGAAGCCGACGAGATGGGCCTGATTTTCATGGCGATGGCCGGCTATGATCCGGAAGCAGCGGTTCCCTTTTGGCAGCGCATGTCGCAGGCTTCGAACGGCCAGAGCCCGCCGGAATTCCTGAGCACCCATCCCTCACCTTCCACCCGGATCAAAAAACTCCGGGAATCGATCCCCCGTGCCCGGGCCATGGCAGCCAAGTACGGAATTTGATTTTTGACGCTCTGATTTCCGATGGGCGGCTGCGCCGCAATCAACCGCTAGAAATTGTATCTTGCTTCCGAATGAAACTCATCGGAAACCAGAATCCAGAAGTCGAGCATCAGAAACGCCATGAATACTAAGCAACGGGTAGCCATTCTCTTTGGCGGTAAATCGGCCGAGCATGAGATTTCCCTGATCTCGGCCATGAACATTATTCGCGCGCTGGATCGGGCGCGGTTTGAACCGCTGTTGATTGGGATCGACAAGTCGGGGGCTTGGTTTTTGCAGAAGGAAGCGCGGTTTCTGGACCAGGACCAAGATCCCAAAACTGTGGCGCTGCACGACCGTTCGCGGCCCCTGGCGGTGAAGCCTGGGGGACCGGCTCCGCACCTGATCGATTTAAGTTCGGGTCAGGTGTTGCCCGAACCGGACGTGGCCTTTGGAATTTTGCATGGGCCCTACGGCGAAGATGGCACCATGCAAGGGCTCATGCAGCACCTGGATTGGGCCTTCGTCGGGCCGGATGTACTCGGTTCGGCGGTGGCCATGGACAAGGACGTGGCCAAGCGCTTACTGACCCAAGCCGGTATCCCCAATGCTCCATTTTTGGTCTACCACAAGCACCAGCGCGCCGAGATCGATTTCGCGGAGGTCCGTCAGCACTTGCAATTGCCCTTGTTCGTCAAGCCGGCAAACCTGGGCTCCTCGGTGGGAATCAGCAAAGTGACCGACGCCGCCGGATTCGAAGAGGCACTCGACCTCGCCTTTGCCTTTGACCTCAAGATCGTGGTCGAACAGGGCATTGTAGGGCGGGAAATTGAGTGTGCGGTGCTCGGCAACACTGCGCCCCAAGGCTCGGTGATCGGGGAAATTGTGCCCGAGGACGGCTTCTACGATTACGCGGCGAAATACATCGACGACAAGGGGGCGGCGCTGCTACTGCCCGCGCCCGATCTGGACGCCGAAACGGTGGAGCGGGTGCAAGCATTGGCGGTGAAGACTTACCAAGTGCTGGAATGCCGAGGGCTTTCCCGGGTCGATTTTTTCCTGACCCCAAGCGGAGACTTGGTGGTCAATGAAGTCAACACCCTGCCTGGCTTCACTAAGATCAGCATGTACCCCAGCCTCTGGGGACTGAGCGGCATTGCTTACGGCGAACTGATCACGCAGCTGTTGAACCTGGCCATTGAGCACAAGACTGCCGAACGCAACCTGCGCTCGGCGATGTAACGCAAACGTGCCGATCACCGGGTCACTTTACCGCGATGTGGACTTTGCGCTCTTTTTTGATGCCATTTGAGGGGATGTAATACAGCACCGCATTGCCGGAGACGCGTTTCTTTCCGGTGCGGACCTCCAGATCCAATTGCCCTTTTTCGTTGCAGTAGAAAACCTTGCGTTTCAGGGCAATGCCGCCCTTTTGCATTTTGATGATGACGGCGGATCCGGGCTTGAGGTAGCGGACTTTGACGTCAAGGGTTTCCCGGCGCATCACTTCTAGGTCGTCGGTCATGGGAAAATCCTCCCCGTTCAGGCGGATGACGGCATCGTCGTGTTTGCCTGCGGGCACATCCCAGGCGGCCTCGTCGACGACTTGGGTGGACGTTTCGTCATCTTCGTCCGGTTCACCGTCCCAAGCGCTGTTTTGGGCAGATGCCAGTGAGGCAGTGAGCAGCAGCAGAATAAAAGCTAGGCCGATGGATCGGCCAGGGGGGAGAAAAGTGGGTAGGGTTCGTGGCATAAGCATCATTTTGTTTTGTAGAAATAAGGTACAAAAACTGCGCCAAAGGGAGCGGGTAAATACCAAAATCGGGAGACCCGATTTCGAGTCCCCCGACGCATTCATTCAATTTTTCCGGGTTTTAATTCGTTACCAGTAGGCGCTCAACCGTGTGGAGTTCGCCGAAGGTTACGTTGACGAGGTAGGTGCCCGCGGCGAGTTCATTTACCGGGAGCGCAATCTCGTGGACTCCCGAGCCCAAATCCATGTCCAGGGGAGCGACGACCGCCCGTCCATCGATGGCCCGAACTTCGATGCGGCCGGAAGCCGCTTCCGGTAATTCAAAGCGGAGACGCGACTGGTCCACTGCCGGATTGGGCATCAGGGCGGCAACAAATTCGCGGTCCACCGGCGGGGCAATGCCCACAATGGGGGACAACATGTCCACCTCAAAGACGCCATTTCCGTGGGTCGCCAGGCGCAACTTGCGGTTCGCCGGGGAGTAGCTCAGATCCATCCCGATGACTGCTTCCGGTAGATCGGTCGAGTAGGAGGTCCAGTTGGCGCCGGCGTCGGTTGAGACGTAGACGCCCAGATCGTTGGCGAGGTAGAGGATCGACGGATTCTGCGGATCGGGCAGAATATTGTTGGCCGGGACATCGGGCAAGCCATTGCTGATCGAGTTCCAGGTGGCCCCGGCATCGGTGGTGGTAAAGGCGTGGTCGGTCCCGAATCCGCCCAAAGCCACGTAAGCTTGGTTGGCGTCCTGGAGATTGACCGCGATGTCGTGGTAGTAGCGATCGGGCAGCGTTCCGGTTACGTCGACCCAGCTATTGCCGAAGTCGGTCGAGCGGTAGAGCTGGGAGCGGATGCCATTGCCCGGCACCATGGACGCCCAGATGGTCGTGCAATTGGTGGGATCGATCTCGATTTTCAGGACCGGCCGCGAATTGATCGTGCTGGCGGCGAGGTTCCAGGTATTTCCACCGTTGGTCGAGGTATAGACTTCGTCGCGGGCGGCGACGAGCAATTCGGGGAAGGCATCGCACATGCTGTAGGGCGACACAAAAGCGGTATTGAAAGAGCCGCCCGGGGGCAGGTTCAAAGGATCAAAGCTGACTCCTCGGTTGGTGGATTTTGCCAGGTAGAGGTACTGGGCCGATCCGTAGATGACGTTGTCGTCCTGGGGATTGATTTCGGTGTGGCAACCGTCGCCCCCGATGACCTTGTACCAGGCCTTGGTGCCATCGTAGACCACCGTGGAGTTGTCCTGCAAACCGCCGATGGCCAGGTTGGAGTCCTGCGTGCTGTTGGAGAGATTGGCGTAGAACTGGGTCGTTTGCAGGCGGCCATTGTGCCCGGTAAATGTCGTAGCCTGGTCTTGGCTGCGGAAGACCCCGCCGTCGGTGGCGAAGTAGACCGTGTTCGGGTTCGAGGGATGGTAGACGATCTCGTGGATGTCCGCGTGGACATAATCGGCCGAGCCTTCCTGCCCCCCGATGGTCGGAGCAAAATTGAGAAACCAATTGAACCAGAAGCTCACCCGGCCCAGACTGGCGCCCCCATCCGCGGATTTCCAGGCGTCAACCCCGACGCACATCACCCAATCGCGGTCGAAGGGGCTGACCCCAACGTCGTGCGAGTACCAACCTTGGTAGAGGGCGTAATCGGTGTTGTTGATCTGGGCCCAGGAAGCGCCATTGTTGGTGGAGCGGTACAGCCCGATCCCGGCCAGCGAATCGGCAATGCTGGCGTACCAAAGGTAGGGCGCATCGGCGGTGACCGAAAGGGTGGCCTTGCCGGTGTAGCTCGTGGGCAAGCCGCTGAGGGACTTGTTCCAGGTGGCGCCACCGTCGAGGCTGCGGTAGATGCCATGGCCGAAGGTGGCAAAGTTTCCCAGAGCCGCCACCAGGACATTGGTATCGGTGGGATGGTATTCCAAATCGGTGGCCATC
The DNA here is from genome assembly GCA_039024435.1 of Bacteroidota bacterium. Classification (GTDB taxonomy): domain Bacteria; phylum Bacteroidota; class Bacteroidia; order J057; family JADKCL01; genus JBCCQH01. The sequence continues at coordinate 8,764 of JBCCQH010000150.1, read as the reverse complement.
AGCATGGTCTCGACGACATTCCAGGTGGCCCCCGCATCCAGACTGCGGTAGATCCCTTCGGAGGTCGCAGCAAATACCGTATTCGGGTTTTGCGGGTTGATGAGCATGTCCTGGACCCCTTTGAGTTCAGAGTAGCCCCAGTCCAGGCTCTTGTTCCAGGTCACTCCGCCATCGGTAGATTTCAAAATACCGATGCCGTAGGAGCCCCGGGTGGTGCGAATTGCTACGCGATTGCCGACTTTTTGGTAGTTGTATACCTCGCCGGTGCCGATGTACATCTCGTTGGTATCGAGTGGGTTAATGGCGATGGCCGCGACCCCCAGAACCGGGAATCCGGTGGAAACCCGCTGCCAGGCATCCGCCCCGACCCCGGCGGTGTGGCTCACCCAGAGGCCGCCTCCGGCGGAACCGAGCCAAAGGGTGTTTTCATTCTGGGGATTGAAGAGGATGCGCAGGGTGCGTCCCCCAACATTGTGCGGACCGATGGCTTCCCAGGCGTTGGAGGAAGTTTTGTTGCCGGCGGTCGCATTGAGTTTGTGTTCCTGGTGGGCCGCCGAGAGGGCCTGCATGTCAATGACATCGTTGGGGTAGGCGCGGCTGTTCCACCACAGATCCATCGCGTGAGATGCACCACTCATTTTGCCCGGATCCCGGGGCCCGGGCTGGACTATTTCATAATAGGTACGTGGACCTTCTTCCCGGCTGGGCCAAAAGGCAACGCCGAGCAATAGCAAGAGAATGACAAGACTGAGGTAACGGTACAATTGAGGCATTGGGTTATAATTGATTCCAGGCCGAATATCGGTGGGGCACAAACCACATCACCCTCGACCAGGGGATTTTAAATTTGGCGAATCCGAAAAACGCTGCTTCAATCAATCGAAAGTTAGCACAAAATTGGAAAATACCCCGCGAAATTCCGGCAAATGTCAGCCAACGGGGTGCATTGTCGGCCGGGGCGGCGGTTTATGTCGCAGTTACCGCCACCGCAGTTCGGGACAGTACGAATTCGCCAAGCGCGCGCTTAATATTTTTCCGACACTTGTGGCAAATTTCTTACATGCAATCCTGCGGATCCTAAATCGGTTCAACCAAATTTAATCTGCTGCTCAGTGGGAAAAATAAATGGTATGGGCCACTTATCGAGAAAAATTTCTCACAAAACGCTTGTGCTTAACGATCAATTCTTATATTTTTGCCCCGTAATCCTACACAAGCTAACGGTTGTTTGTAGGGTTAGCGAAACGAAAAGCCAACTTTGTCAAGCACAATCATGAAACTACAAACTGCATCCACCTTCATCCTGCTTTTGCTTTTTGCCTTCGGCTGTCAAAAGGAGATCATCCAGCCGGAAATTGCGCCGGCTCCGGAATTGTCGACCGGCTCTTTGGAGGGACTTGTTCGGCCCGACGCCCCCTGCGGCTTGGGCCAAACTTCGGATTTGGTGGACATTGCCACCGCAAATTACGGTGCTCTCGAAATCCTGAACGATGCCAACGATATCTATTTCCTTGCGGAAATGAACCACGGATGGCTCATCCAAAGCGCTCAGGTATACGTCGGCGACCTGCTAAATCTGCCCAAAGACAACAATGGCGGCATCCGACCCGAGGGCTTTCCGTACCAATGGGTCAACAGCCGGCTGGCCAGTTCATATACCTACACGATTCCCAAAGGCGGGGTTGCGGCGTGTACCCAAGTCGTCATCGTGATCCAGGCGGTCCAAACCGATCTGTGGGGCAATCCCATCAACTCGATTCAGTTGTGGGGCGACGGCAATGCTGTCTTGAATGGCTACGCGGCCAGCTATTGCCAAGGCGTCTGCGGCTTGACCCAGGCGACTTCGGACGCGGCCGTGTATTGATCAATTCGTACATACAAATGATAACATAACGGATAAGTTTAGTTGAGTTTGCCGGCCCTCGGGCCGGCTTTTTTGTGCTTGAATCCGTCGGTTTATTCCTCGGAGGAGGTTTTGGGTGGGGCGGAGACACGCTTGCCGCTGGCATCGATCCAGAATTTTTCGCCTTTGTATTGTACTTGGGCAACGCCTTCTTCTAGCCGAAAGGGAGCATCATATTTGGGCGGAATGCGCCAATTTCCCTGGCCATCGATCAGGCCGTAGGTGTGGATTTCGTCGTGGCGAAAACTAGCTAATTCCGGGTAGTATTTTGCCAGGCAGTACACATAAGCCGAATCGATCATCCCGGCCGGTTTCCGGACCAGGCGATCCCCTGGATGGCCGGGAATAAAGGCCAGGGTATCGCCCGCGTCGGTCTGCAAATAGCTCCCTTTCCCGCAGACAAATCCCAGGAACAGGTCGCCGTGCTTCCGAATGTAGTGCGAGGGACCGTACAAGACGCGGCCATCCGGGTCGACCAGGGCCCGCATATCGCCGGTCTTGACCAGGAACTTACCTTCCCATTCGTAGGCGTGGTGTACGTGGGGAATTTTTAGCATCTGCCATCCGGTATCGGTCCGCAGCCAGAAGCGGGCGTGGCGCCGATCCGCAAAGTAGTTTTTGTCTTCCGGAAACGGAATCGAATCTTTGAATACCCGGTTCCAACGCTGGCCCGTGGCCAGGCCGGCGGTCGCAACGAGCAAAGTGATGAGCAGCAGCGTACGCATACGGGAAAATACGAAAATTGCCACGGTAGGCACGATTTTTTGGGAAAGTCTCGCTCAAACGCCGAGCACCTCCGCCAGTTCGGCCAGATTGCCGACTTCGCGCTCAGCTCGGACTTGCGTAGCGGGAGTGGCCCCCGGCCCCGTTTTGCCCTGGCGCCGATTGACCCACACGTGGGGAATGCCGAGCGCCCGCGCCGGCCCGATGTCGTGGTAGAGGCTTTGCGCCACGTGAATCAGTGGCCGGTCCGGCCCGATTCGCAACTTTTGCCGGAGATAATGGAAATTTTTTCGTGCCGGCTTGTAGCTTCTGATCTCTTCTGCGGTGATCACGTCGTGAAACGTCACTTTCAGGTGCCGCAGTGATCCTTGCACCAGATCCCGGTCAATGTTCGACAAGATTACCAGTTGGTATTGGGTCGCGAGGCGCTGCAGGGCCGCGACCGTATCCGGAAACGCGGGCCAATCCGCAATCGATGCGGCAAGGGCGCCGCGTTCGGCTGCATTGGGGCGAAAGTCCAGCGCATCCCCCAAGCCATTCATCACGGTCGCGAGTACTTCCCGGTAAGGCCGGTACGGCCCCGCCTCCGCCGGCCCTTCTAACCGCGCGTACCATTCGAGGATTTCTGCATCGGGCAGTTCCACTCCATTTCGCTCCAAAACGGGCCGCAAAACTCCCAAAATTCCCGCTTCCCAATCGATCAATGTCCCGTAACAGTCAAACGAAAGAAACATTTTTTTAGAATTTCCGATTCTTCGATTTCCGATTTCCAATGGCGCGCCATGGACGCGCAACCTTTGATTGATGTGGGAATTTCCCGACCCTCGATTCTTCCCGTAGCCGCATTCAAATTTATCAATTTGAACACCGTGCGGCGGAGGAGGTTCTGATTTCTGATTGCCGATTCTACCCGGCGGCTGAGTCGCAATCAGAAATCAGAAATCGAGCATCCGAAATCAGGCATCCATCACCAAATGACGACCCGCAAGCTGTCGGGGCGGTACATGGGGTCGCCGGGCTGAACGTTGAACGCGGCGTAGAATTCGGGCAGGTTTGAGGTGGAACCGATCACCCGGTACTGGGCCGGGGAATGCGGATTGGTGGCAATCATGTTTTGCAGGTATTGGTCGCGCATCTTGCTGCTCCAGATCTGACCGTAGTTGATGAAAAAGCGCTGCTCGGGAGTGAAGCCGTCCCCGCTCGCCGGCGCTTCTTTCCCGGTTTGGGAGCGCTTCCAGGCGTAAAACGAGATCCGCAATCCGTCGATGTCGGCGATGTTTTCTCCCAGGGTCAGCCGGCCATTGATGGGGAGCGAGTCGAGCACCTTGTAGGCATTGTACTGGTCGACCACCAACTGCGTGCGGGCCTCAAAGTTTTTGCGGTCTTCCTCGGTCCACCAGTTGTTTAGATTGCCGTCGGCGTCAAATTTTGAGCCTTGATCGTCAAAAGCGTGGATCAATTCGTGGCCGATGACCGCTCCGAAACCGCCGTAGTTGAGGGCGAGATCGACGCGCTCATCGAAGAAGGGGGCTTGCAGAATGCCCGCCGGGAACACGATTTCGTTCATGGACGGGTTGTAAAACGCGTTTACGATCTGCGGGGGCAGGCCCCATTCGGTTTTGTCCACCGGCTTGCCCACCTTGTCGATGCGGTACTGGAAATTGAAAGCGCGGGCATTCAGGACATTTTGCAGGTAGTTGTCGGTGATTTCCAGGCCCGTGTAGTCGCGCCATTTGTCCGGATAACCGATTTTGGGCGTGATCGTGCTCACTTTGTAAATCGCTTTCTCGCGGGTCTCTTCGCCCATCCATTCCAGTTGGCCCAGGCGCTCGGTCATTTCCGCGAGGATGTTGTCGACCATTTCCAGGGCAATTTTCTTAGCGGTGGGAGAGAAGTGCTGATCGACGTATTTCTTGCCGATGGCCATGCCCAAGGCACGGTTGGCGCCGCTTACGACGCGCTTCCACCGCGGGCGAATCTGCTCGGCGCCATTCAATTGCTTGCCGTAGAATTCAAAATCTGCCATGACCAGTTCCCGGTTCAGGTCGGAGGCGAGGCTGCGCAAGAGCGACCAGCGGATGTAAGTTTTCCATTCGCCTAGCGAATAGGTGGCGGTCATGTCGGCGAAATTCATGAAAAATTTGGGTTGCCCCACAACGAAGTCACCCGGTTCGGCCAGTCCGATTCCGCTGAAGTAAGCCCGCCAGTCCAGGCCCGGTGCGACCGTCTCCAGGCCCATCAGGTCCATGCGGTTGTAAGTTTTGTCTGGATCGCGCCGCTCCACGATTCCCATTGCCGACTGCGCCAGGGCAGTTTCCATTTTCATGACCGTAGCCGCACTTTCGGCAGCGGCCGCTTCTTCCGCACCGGTGAGGCGATGGACTTCCGCGATGTATTCCTCGTAGGCGGTCCGCAAAGTTTGGTAGCGCGGATTGTCGTCGAGGTAGTAGGCACGGTCGGGCAGCCCCATGCCGCCTTGGTACAACTTGGCGACCATGGCCTGGCTGTTTTTGTCGTCCTGGTCGATCCAAAAGGTGAATCCTCCGGAGATCCCTTGGCGGTGAAATTTTGCCAGGACGGCGATCAGATCTTCCGTATTGGCGATGGCGTCCACCTCAGCGAGCAGCGGTTCAATGCCGCTCAGTCCCGCCGCTTCGATGGCCGCGGTGTCCATGGCGGCTTGGTAGTAATCGCCGACCATCTGCTCGATGGAGCCCTTTTCACCCCCGGCTGTCCGGCAGGCTTCCATGATCTCGCGCACGCGGAAATCGTTGCCATCGCGCAATTCCTGGAACACGCCCCAGGAACTCTCCTCCGGCGGAATCTCATTTTGGGCAATGTAACCGCCGTTGGTGTAGTGAAAGAAATCCTCGCGCGGCGAGACCGTCGTGTCCATGTTTCCCAAGCGCAGGCCGGGGGATTCCGCCTCCGGGTTATCCGCATTGGGGGTATCCGTCTCGCCGCAGCTCCAAACCAGCAGGGCGGACAACATTAAGAGAGAAAAAAAGCGCGTCATTGTATCTGGTATTATCGTTTATGCGTGGTGCAAAGTACCGTTTTGCCCGGGCGAATTGCAAGGATTTTCCGGCAGAATTGGGGAAAATGTTGGGGAAGGGGAGGGGACAATGCGCTGCTGTGGCGGACAAAAAACCACCGCGGCCAATCGCCGCCCGAAAGCTGACCATTTACCGCGGTGGCGATAACCAAAAAAACTGTTTCGTGGGGACTACATCCCGAAGGCGTAGTAATACAGCCCAGGCCGATCTGGATAAATGCCCGCGATCATGACCCCGCCCGACTTGCGGCTGAGGAGTGCCCGCAAACTTTCCAAGTCTTCAACCGCTTGGTTGTCGAGACTGGTGACAATGAAGCCCGGACGGATGTCGGTAAACTGGCGCAACTTGCCATTGCCGAGTTTGGTGATCCGCACCCCGCCCCGGAGATTGAGTTCTTCGAGTTCAACGGCTCCGAGGTCTTCCATTTCTGCGCCCAGGGATTCGAGTGTTTGTGCTTCTGGCTTGCGCACAATGTCGGTGGTGCCTTCGTAGTTGCGCAGTTCGATCTGGACCTTCACCGGCTGGCCGTCGCGGAGGATGGTGGCCCAGATGGCGTCGCCCGGCCGCTTGCGGCCGACGTACTCGGTGAGTTCCGCCGCATTGCGGAGCTTGTTGCCATCCAATTCCACAAAGATGTCGCCTTCCTGGATGCCGGCTGCCCGGGCCGATCCCCGCTCGGAAACACCGCGCACGTAGACGCCCTGGGTGGATTCGATGTCGAGTTTGCGGGCGACATCGCCGTTCAGTTCCACCATGTCGATCCCGAGGAAGGCACGCTGGACGACGCCGTGGGTCATCAGGTCGCGGAGAACTTTTTTCACGATTTCTGCCGGAACGGCAAATGAGTATCCGGAATACGAACCCGTATTCGAGGCGATGGCGGTATTGATGCCCACGAGTTCGCCGCGGGCATTGACCAGGGCGCCGCCGCTGTTGCCGGGGTTGACCGCCGCATCGGTTTGGATGAAAGACTCGATGGCGAGGCGGTCCTTGAGGATCTGAATGTCGCGGGCTTTGGCGCTTACGATTCCGGCGGTGACGGTCGAGGTGAGGTTAAAAGGATTGCCGACGGCGAGCACCCATTCGCCCACCTGCAGGTCATCGCTCGAACCAAAACTGAGGAAAGCCAGGTCTTGCTCATCGATTTTGAGCAGGGCAAGGTCGGTCGAAGGATCGGTGCCCACGATCTGGGCGTCGTAGCTGCGGCCATCTTCCAGAATAACCTCTACCTTTTGGGCATCGCGGATCACGTGGTTGTTCGTGACAATGTAGCCGTCGGGGCTGGTGATCACGCCGGAGCCACTGGACTGCACTTGCCGGGAACGGGGGCGCCCGAAGAAGAAGTCGTCATTGAAGAAGCCAAACGGGTCGCGCAAGTTGTTTTGGCGGGTTTGCAGCATGAAGTTCGACTTCACGTGGACCACCGCTGGGGTGGACACCGAGGCGGCCACCGTCAGTTCGGGCAGGCTTCCCAAATGGGCCATTTCGCCGACTTGCATCGTGGGCAATTTGTTTTCCACAAAACCGACTTCCGGGCGCGGGGCATCTTCTTCGATGAAAAACTTGTACCCTCCCAGGGTCGCCATGCCGCCCAAAACGGCCACCGAAAGCAACATCAGGTAGTTTTTGAGGATCGTCTTCATAGTCGATTTACTTGCTTCAATTCCAGTGAATTCAATTCCGTGTCTGCCGAGCTGGCATTCGGATTTCTATACGTGCCTTTTTCGCAAATGGTATACCGAAGCGAAGATTGTTAACGTTTCTTAACAAATTTTCTTAGAGGCTGTTTAAAATTGGTTTGTGAAATTTGCTAGCGCAGATTTTTTTGTCCATCAAAGCTCATTTTGGAGTCCATAGCCCGAGCTATGGGCGAGAAAATAGCTGAAGAGGGGCGGAAAAAGATGCCACAGCAAAATCGCAGAATTAAATTTAAACAGCCTCTTAGGTGGGGACTCCAGATACGATTGGCAGGCAAAAGGTAGATCGCGCCGCGGTGGATCTATGCCAGCGCTTGGCAACCATCGAGAGAACATTTCCCGGGAAAATGAAACCCTGGCCTGAAATTTGCGGTTAATCCAAAAAATTAAGCATCAAAATGACTATCAAAATGAGCTTACGCATAGATCGCATCGCCCTTTGCTTGCCGATGCTGGCCCTGTTGTTGGCATTTTCCACTCTACCGGCCCAGGACGATGACAAGCGGGGCAAGGTATCCGGCGGCTATGGCTATTTCTCGGCCGGAATAATCGACCTGGAAACCGCACCGCTGAACGCTTCTCTGACCGGAAATGGCTACGGCGAGGCGTCCAGTACCCAAATCACCCTCGGTGGGGCCGGGTTCCTGATCGTCCGCAATTTCATCATTGGGGGCGAAGGCCACGGTGTGGTGTCTCAGGAAATGAATTCCAGTGCGCAAAACGCAACGCTGGAAGGTGGTTGGGGCCAATTCAACCTCGGCTACGTTTTGCTCTCCGGTAAGGGCATTTTACTGTATCCCAAAGTGGGCATCGGTGGTTACAATCACCGCTTGGTCATTCAAAATGCGCAAAACCTTCCCAGCGTGAACGATGTCTTCGCCGAGGGCAATTACTCGGGAACGGAACTCATCCGCAACGGACTGTTGGTTTCGGGGGCGCTCGGTTTTCAGTTTATGCCCGGATTTGACGATTCTTCTGGCTCGGGGCTGTCGATTGGTCTGGAAGTCGGCTACAACTACGCCGCCAATGAAGGCGCCTGGGAAGCCTACGGCACCCCACTTACCGGCGGCCCTTCCCTCAACATGACCGGTATCTTTGCCCGCCTGAACATCGGCTTCAGCGGCTGGCACCGACAGTAGGTAATTTTCAATGGGAAAATTATCAATTTCCAATTCCCCTCTGCCGCCGTTTGCAGCACCGAGCAGAATTGGAAATTCTTCCATTGAAAATTGAAAATTCTCAGAGGCTGTTTAAAATTGGTTTGTGAAATTTGCTATCGCAGATTTTTTTGTCTCTCAAAGCTCATTTTGGAGTCCATAGCCAAAGCTATGGGCGAGAAAATAGCTGAAGAGAGGCGGAAAAAGATGCCATAGCAAAATCACAGG
>JBCCQH010000149.1:0-13501 GCA_039024435.1 Bacteroidota bacterium | reverse complement strand
TTGCTAGTGCAGATTTTTTTGTCCGTCGAAGCTCATTTTGGAGTCCATAGCCAAAGCTATGGGCGAGAAAATAGCTGAAGAGGGGCGAAAAAAGATGCCATAGCAAAATCGCAGAATTAAATTTAAACAGCCTCTTAGATCCCGATAACCAGCTCATGCTGCTCTACGCTTTTTCCCGGCACGCCATTGTCATCTGTTATCTGGGGATTTGCGAAATGGGGCAGGAAGACCAAAAAAGGCAAAAATTCGAGAGAAAATTGAATTTTTGCCAATTGTTCAAATCCTATTTTAAACACCGACATTGATGAGAACGGAATCCCAACTGAAGCAAACCGCCGGCTACTGGATTGAAGAGATCCGCCACCAACTGGTAGAAATGGTCCGCGCATATTTAGAAGAGAATAAGATCACGCAGACCGCTTTTGCGAATGAACTGGGCGTGACCAAAGGTTATGTCTCTCAGTTGCTCAATGGGTCTTCAAATATTACCCTCAAAACGATGGTGCGCATCGTTCTGGCCACCGGACACGCGCCAGATTTTCGTTTCGTTGCGCTAGAAACGGAGGAGGAAGCGAAGGCCACGGCGGCGCCCGCCGGGGGAGTCGAAGTTGATCTTTCGGAGGAAGATTTCTTGGTTGGTGTTCCGTCAGATGCGGCCGCCCGCGGTCCGGAAGGGCCACAGAAAGCGACGACACGGACCGATTGGAACAAAGGCGACGTAGCCATCATTCGAAAAAAAGCCCGGGCAGGGACTAAGTCCCGCAGAGCCAAGAAAGTCGGGAACCGAAAAGTAAGGAGAACCTCTAAAGTCAATGCTTAATGCGCCAAAAATCTTGCGGTTAAGCTAAATTTACTTGGCTTGGGCCGGGGAGTTTGTCGCCACTTACTCCTTTCGTAAAGCTCCCCAATCCACCCAATTCCGTATTTCCTCCACTGCCAAAGGTGCGTCCCTGCCGCTTGCTTCCACGGTCAAGAAGTATCGCCGGTCGATGCCCACGTAAAACCGGGCGAGGCGGCGCGGTCGGTTGTACAGGCGCCAGGCAAAGAAGTCGCTGGCCCAGGCCGGAGTCCAGTTGGCCCCGCTGATTTTCTCCTCGATCACCCCGTCAATTTCCCGGCCCCCGGCTTCGTTGTACCGTTGGAGATTGGCTCGGAAAAAATCGGGATCCGCGACGTAATCCCCGATGATCAACTCGATGTACTCCTCACGTTCGTCGTAAAACACCCGGATGGCTTCGGAAAAGGCAAATCGGTTCGTCGCGAAGGTGCTGGCTTTGTCCACGTCCACCGCATAACCGGCAATCTGCTCGGGAAAGACCCTTTCCAGGCGCTCGTGGGCAATGGCGACCGTGTCGGCCGCCGCCATACGCGCAGCAATTTCCGCTTCAAAAACGGCAGTATCCTTTTCCGGAATAGCGTCCGATATGGGTGATTCCGATGCCTGGGGCATTGCGGTACCCGGTTGCCTGGAGGAAGGATGGTCCCCACAGCCGGTTGCGAATCCCAGGATCAGTAGCCCCGCCCCGAAAAGTCTGCCAAGTGCGCGGTGCATAGATTCAGCGAACCACCGCTTCTGGTTGGGCTACGACCGACGACTTTTGCGGCCGCAATCCCAGCAATTCAAACATGAGTTGGTCATTCATGACGCCATTGTTCGGGGTCGTGAGCAGCTTGTCCCCGGCAAATATGCTGTTGGCGCCGGCCAGAAAGAGGAAGGCTTGCTCGACTTCACTCATGCGCACGCGACCGGCCGAGAGTCGAACCTTGGTTTTGGGCATGAGGATGCGGGCGGTGGCCACCATGCGGGACATTTGCCAGATCTCCACCTTGGGCTGCTTTTCGAGCGGCGTGCCGGCGACCGGAACCAGTGCATTGACCGGGACCGATTCGGGATGCTCGGGGAGCGTCGCCAAAGTCCAAAGCATCCCGATGCGGTCTTCCTCGCTTTCGCCCAGCCCGATGATGCCGCCGCTACAGACATTTACCCCGGCATTGCGTACATTTTCCAATGTTTCCAGCCGGTCGTCGTAGGTGCGCGTGGTGATGATGTCGTCGTAATATTCCTCACTCGTGTCCAGGTTGTGGTTGTAGGCGTGCAGGCCCGCCGCCTTCATCTTGCGGGCCTGTTCCTCGGTGAGCATGCCCATGGTGCAGCACACTTCCATGCCCATGGCATTTACGCCGGAGATCATCGAGAGCACCTTGTCAAAATCGCGATTGTCCCGCACTTCGCGCCACGCGGCGCCCATGCAGAAACGTGTAGACCCCGCCGCCTTGGCTTTGCGGGCCGCCCGCAACACGACCGGGACATCCATGAGCTTGTGGACCTTGACTCCCGTGTGGTAACGGGCCGCTTGAGGACAGTAGGAACAGTCTTCCGGACAACCGCCAGTCTTGACACTCAGCAGGGTACAGACCTGAACCTCGTCCGGTTCATTGTTGTTGCGGTGAACGGTCGCCGCTTCGTAAATGAGTTCGAGGAGGGGCCGGCGGTAGATTTCCGCCACTTCGTCCCGGGTCCAGTCGTTGCGCAGAGGAGTATTCATGTTTCACAAATCTAACAAAATTCAAATGCGATGGCAGGGCGATCCTTCCACAGGTTTCGATTTCCGGGCTGAAACCGGGCCGGCAAGCGCAAGCAAAGGGCGGCCCCGCGGCCTATCAAGTGGTCCCCGCGTATTCGTAGAATTATATCCAAATCGCCGCTCAAATGGAAAGCACCTTGACCAACTCGACCAGATTCATGTTGATGTCATTGTGCTCTTTGATCGCTTTTTCGAAGGGCGTCTTGCTGATTTTTCCGTCCAATTTTCCCAGCAAGACGCTGTACTCGCCGTTGAGGAGGGCGCGCACGGCCGCATTGCCGAGCTCACTGGCCTGAACGCGGTCCATGCAGGTGGGCGATCCGCCGCGCTGGATATGCCCGAGGACCGTGACCCGGGTGTCGTAGTGGGAGAATTGGCGGCGGATCTCCTGGGCAACTTTAAATGCTCCCCCGGCCTCATCGCCTTCCGCGACCACGATGATGCTGGATGATTTTTTGCGGTCCCAGCCCTGTTTCAATGTGGCGATCAATCCTGACACGTCAGTTGGGGTTTCCGGGATCAAAACTGCTTCCGCCCCTCCGGCAATCCCGGCATTCAGCGCGATGAAACCGGCGTCGCGGCCCATGACCTCGATCAAAAACAGGCGGTTGTGGGAGGCGGCGGTGTCGCGGATCTTGTCGACTGCGTACACTGCCGTATTGAGCGCCGTATCGTAGCCGATGGTGTAATCGGTGCCGAAGAGGTCGTTGTCGATGGTTCCCGGACAGGCGACAAAAGGAATTTTGTGCTCGGCGGAGAAGACCTTCGCCCCGGTAATGGTGCCATCACCCCCGATGGCCACCACCCCTTCGATGCCGGCCTGGCGCAGATTTTCCGCGGCGGTGGCCCGGCCTTCCGGGGTCCGAAAACGCTGGCTGCGCGCCGACTGCAGGATCGTACCCCCGTGGTGAATGATGTCGCTGACGCTGCTTGATTTCATTTCTTCGATGTCCCCGTCGATCATACCTTCGTAGCCCCGGTAGATGCCCATCACCCGGAGCTTATGGTAGATTCCGGTCCGCACTACCGCACGGATGCAGGCGTTCATACCGGGACTGTCCCCGCCGGAAGTGAATACCCCAATGGTCTTGATTTCGCTCATGGCATAAATATAGAAGGGCTGGCGAAAAAAATGCGGATTTTGCCTGAACCTTTTTTCAAGTCAGGTGTACCGTAGGGCAAAATAACAATCCCCCATGTCCAAATTTATCTTCCTCCTCTTGCTGTTTGTCGTTGTTGTCTTGCCAGCAGCGGCCCAAGAAACCGTGCTTCCGATCACGGTGGAGGAGCGCGAAAACGAGTTTTACACCACGCAGTACCGCCTCTGGCGAGCGGTAACCGAAAAAGAACCCACCAATGCCCAAGCTTGGTGGAACCTGTATGCGGCAGCCCGCTACCGCGATTTTCCCGCCATTTTCCGGGACACCACCTACAAAAGTAAAGTTACCGCACTGGTCGAGCGCATCGGAGCGGCAATTCCGGACACCTACGAATTCCACTACATCTACGCCTGGCACCACGGTTTTGGCCAGGACAATCTGGAACACTTGTTGACTGCTTACCGGATCGATTCCAGCCGGCCCAAGATCCTGGAAAACCTATTTACCCACTACCACGCGGAAGGGGACTGGGAAATGGCCACCTACTACATGAACAAATGGTACCGGGCAAAGGAGTTGGCGCCGCAGTTGTTGCACTTTGGCTATAACTTGCTGGCCTCGACCGAGGAAAACGGCATCTTATTCCTCTCCGGAGACAACGATTCCTACCCGACCTGGATGTTGCAGATGACGCAGAACATCCGCCCGGATGTCGCCGCCATCAATGTCTACCTCATGAACGACGCCGATTATGCCCGGAAGCTGCTGGCCAAATATGACATCCAGGCCGATGACTCAGCTTATGCCTGGTTGGGCCGCGACCGCAAGGACATCTGGCAGAACTCGGCTCGGTTCATCCAGCACCTTGCGGAAAAGAACCCCGACCGCAAGATTTACTTACCGCCGACGATGGTGCGGGAGATTCAGGAGGTCCTGGAAGACGATTTGTACATCGTGGGGGCGGTATACCAATATTGCCGCCGACGCTTCGACAACATCGCGGTGCTGAAACGCAACTGGAACACCCGCTTGAAGCTGGACTACCTCGACTTCCTGGCCTACGGCGACGGCTATCACTATACGCCGGCGGGACTGCCCTATACAGTGTACATCTACTACTACCCGGCCCTCGCGCTGTACAAGCATTACCGCGCGGCGGGAGAAGGCCAGAAGGCGGCCGAAGTCATGGAGTTCTGCGAAAAAATCTCGAATTCCCTGGGCAAGCCGAACCTCCACGAGGATTTTATCAAGGAAATGCAACAATGAAATCGCCCGGTGTAGGGTTCATACCCAATAGGAGCCCTGTTTCCCTACGCCTGCGCTATGTTTAACCGACGTAAATATCGTCACCTCAGCGAAGAAGCGCTCATGGCGGCCCTGCAAAAGGGCCGTCATCGGGCGCTTGAGGAGTTGTACCTGCGCCACGCCGACGCAGTGCGGTGGTACTTTTTCCGGATGACCGGACAAGACGAGGAACTGGCGCGGGACCTCTGCCAGGACCTCTTCCTCAAAATTGCCGAGCAATGCCCCCGTTTTGCCGCGGGCCGGAGTTTCCGTACCTGGATGTACAGCCTGGCCCACAACATGTGTAAGAACCGGTACCGCCACCAGGCGGTGCAGACCCGGGTCCACGAAGCAATCCGGGCCGAGGCACCGACAGCTTTGCCTTCCGCCCAAGTGATCGCCGCGATTGATGCCGATCTCTTCCGGGAGCGCCTGGACCGGACCCTGGCCCAACTCGACGCGGCGCGGCGCAGCGCCTTCTTGTTGCGCCACCGCCAGGGATTGAGCCTGCGGGAGATCGCCGAAGTACAGAACTGCCCGCTGGGAACGGTCAAGTCGCGCTTGCACGCCGTACACGCATTCCTGGCCCGGGAACTTGCCGATTTGAAACCAGAAATATTGAATGAAGATGATGGACGCTGATGATCGACTGGACGCGCTGCTGGCGCGCGGAAACTATTCGGAACTGAGCGCGGAGGATCGCGCTTTCGTGGATGCGGAGTTGGGAGGCGCGGAGGCCTTCGTGGCCGAGCGGGCCTTGCGCAAGCGCATCCGTGAAGCGCTGGGGGCGGAAATGGCTCCCCGGGATCCCGGGGGGGCCGCCCGTTTGATGCACCGGGCAAAACCGGTGCCGGTGGGCATCCCTTGGTGGCAGGCGGCGGCCGCGGTCGTGCTCGTGGCTTTGCTGGCTTGGTGGGGGAGGGGCCTGACCCAAGATCCCGCCGACCTGAGCTACGCGGCGGTGGCAGACACCGTCTGGAAACAGGTGCGGGTGGTGGACACCGTGTTTTTGCCCGCGCCAGAAGTCGCCGAGCACCCCCTTCCCGCCATCGAGGAAAAAGCGGGTGGGCGTACGCTGATCCGCGATACGGCGCGGCGGCGGCGCAACGATGCGGCTCCGGCCATGGATGCGAAATTGGCGGAAACGATTGCGACCTTACCGCCGCCGGGCCAGGGGCGTACTACGGGCGGGGTTGCGGCGACCAGTTTTCCCGATCCAGCCCAAGCCGAGGCGGCCCGGGATCGGTTTCGTTGAGCTGGCGCAGCATTCGAGCCAAACACGCGCTTTTACTCGAATCTTTGTCCGGTGAGTCAGGAACTCTCGCTCGTCAACTCGGTGATGATGGCGTCGATTTCCTCGGCGCTGAGGTGCGGCATGGGGTCCATATTGGCTTTGTTCCATTCCAGCCAAAGTCTTCGGAAATAGGGATCGTCAGTTTCGAGCACCTTGCCGGCATTTTTGATCCAAGCGGCGAGCAATTTGCGGTCTTCGACCCGCTCCTCAATGCCGAACAAGGCCGGCCCCGTCATGTCCTGGGTGAGGTTGGCGCTGTGGCAGCGGGAACAGTTTTCCATGAACAACTTTCCGCCCGCAGTATTGCGGTTGATCACCGGGGCGGCGGGGATGTCACCGCTTACCGCGGGACCCGAACCCGATGCTGCGGTAAAGGTCGATTCGTTGTCGGTGGGAAATAAATTGAAGATGGCGAAGAATCCCGCCAATAGGATGGTGATATTGAAGATCAGGCGCATAAGTTCCTCCTTTCGGAAAATAAATGCCCGCGCGCTGGTGCTGGGGTAAGGCCGGGTCCGACCTGGCTCGGGACAGTGCCCCGGGGCCCGGCGGGCGGGCGCTCAGATCACCCGGCTTTCGCCGAATGAAAGCTATCGCTCATCGCAAATATAGCCAATCTACCGCATAAATAGGCAGTTTTGCGCAGAGATTCGGCGACATTCAAAATGTAAATCCGGCCTGGATAAAGACCGGAGAAAACAGCGAAAGATTCATTCTGAATCCGTCTAAGTTTCGGTCGGAAAACTCGGAGTCCACCGGGACACTGCCGTTGTATTCCCGCACCAAGCGGTAGTTTCGGCTCGAACTGATACTTCCGGACGCGCTAGGCCCCGCCTCCAGGCTGATGGTCAGCCGGGGAACCGGTTTCCAGAAAAATCCGGCAAACGTGTGAAAACCAGCCCCCAATTCCGTGCTTTGGAGGACATTTTCAGTGTCCACCCGGACTTGATTTTCCCACTCGGTGCTTAGATTTCGATTGCGTTGGGTCCCGTAGGACAGGCGAAATGTACCTCCGTAAAGAATGCCGAATTTCTCCCCGAGGGGTTTCCGCTGTTCCCTACCGATGCCGATCTGGGCGAAAAAATTTTGGTTGGACGACTCAAAATTAAAGTTAGGATTGATGAAGTCAGGCCCAGTAGATGTTCCGCTAGAGTTGGCGTCCAATTGCAGGGTGAGGCGCAAGGCACGGTCCCCCCGAACCAGTTTGTACATGATCCGGGGATTGAATACCTCCCGGGCGAAGCCGAATCCTAAGTGGAGTTCATGTTCGGCCGGAATTTTGTCTTTCTTCTGGGCCTGAAGTTCGGGAGCACAAAGTAACAGAATGAGCAATGGCACGAGGCCACGATAAACGAGAGTGTACATAGCGATTCTAAATTCAGTACGGCTGGGTTCGTTCGGGGCTGCTGTTTGCCGCCAGATCAATAATGGTACGAATTGTTTTCTTGAAGCAGTAGGCCAAGCTGGTTGGTTGTTGCAGTTGGGTTTGGTAAAAGCGGGTGGGCTTCATCGTCGAAGATGAGCCATTTTCCAGAAAAGGGATCCATACAAATTTGCTTCGGGGAATTCCCGAAAATTAGGGGATGGTGCATAGCGGTTCGGATTTTGATTCCCCGTATTCGGGAGCCAAAATCGTGCCAAAGGCCGGATGGAAAGAAATTTTTTAGCGGGTTGGGCCCGGTCTCCAGTCAGCGCCGGCGTGAGGGAAAGACGATGCGGCGGAGAGAACTGCCACTCAGTCCCCCCAAACCGGCGACCAGGCCGCCCACGAGGCCGGAAAAGAAAATCAATCCGGTACCGCTCAAGGGCAGCGGCAGCAGTTCGGCAAATCCCTCGTGGAGCTGCGAGCCGGTGGCATTGACCTGCAAAAAGGCCACCACCGTCCACAGCAGAAAGATGCCAAGCAGCCCGGCGAGGAAGCCACGGCCCAGGTGTCCGGTCAGCGCCAGTGCCGCAATGCCTCCGGCAAGGGCTACACCCCACCAGGGCAAGAACAACGCCAGCACCAATCCCAGCGCGATGACAACTGCGACATGCAAGAGGAATTTCATGGGGCCTCCGGATTGATGGTTTGGCTAAATTTAACGCCCTCCCGGTCAGTGGCCGAGCTCAGGAAGTGCAGCTTGAAGTACTCGCCCTCGGCCCAGGGGGCGACCATATTGGCGTAGAGCGGGCTGCCGGGATTGCCGCTTTGGCCCCCGGGGTAGACTCCGTAGGCGACCGGTTCCGGACCCAGCTCGACGACCATCCGCCAGGAGGGACCGTGGCCGTTAAAATTGGCGTTGACGATGCCGTGGTTGCCTCCGGTTTCGACCCGGCGGAAGCTGAACGGGACCAAGCTCGCCAGATGGGTGATGCTGACATCATTGAGATTTTGCCAATTGGCGGGCACGGCTTCGGCATCAGCAAATTCACGCAAGGCTTGGGCGGCGGAGTCCAGTTGCACCGTCAGCAGGTCGCGGCTGGTTTCCGTTGCGGGGGTAGTGATGTCGTCGGCGTAACTCAGCTCCACCGTATCCGCCAGCCAGTGGAGCGTGTAGTAGCGGTCCGGCATGCTGCTGGGCTTGTCCACCCGGCCGATTTCGTCTTTCCAGGTGTTCCAGCGCACCTTATCGACCCACGTTTCGTAAAATGCCGGGCCGAAAAGCGCGGGCTCATTTTGCAGATTCCAGGCGCGGAGTGAATCGTAGGCGGCCTTGCCGGCCTCACTCAGGCGGGCGACGTCGACTTTGGCGAGCAGCCCGGGCAGTACTTCGGCGGCTTCTTGGTTAAAGTTGTCGTTTTGCAGGGCTTGCAGGTCTTGCGGCGTGATGTCTTGCATCGCGGCGAGGCGCTGATCGATCCGGCGGCTGCGGGTGTCGTCGTACCTTCCGGAAGTTTCGTAAGGATATTCCGGTCCGACTGGGGCCTGATTGGCGGAGAAGAGGTAGCCGCGTTCGGGATTTTTGGCGGTGGGGTTTTCGGCAAATGGAATGTAGCCCTGCCATAGGTGGTCGGGGCGGGAACCGTCCATGATAAAACGTCCCTGGTTGCGCCACTTGGCGGGAAACTTGCCTTGTTGGGTGATCGCAATATCGCCTTCACGGCTCGCAAACACGAAGTTCTGCCCGGGTGTACCGTAGTGGGAAAGCGCCCGGCGGTAATCGTTGTAGTTCTTTGCCCGATTGAGGGCAAAGAATGTGCGCATGGAAAAGTCGGGTTGCATGCCCTCCCAGTGCATCGCGACGTTGGCGGGGCCGGCACTGTCCCGATCCCGGTAGCCCGCTTCGTACACTACCGGGCCGTGCAGGGTGTAGCGGACCGTGTCCACAAAGGTTGCTTGCCCCCGGCGGTGGATGGTTTCGAGCCGCGTTTCTACGGGTAACCACTGGTCATCGTGCCGGTAGGCTTGCTTGTTTTCGTCCTGGTACTCGATGTAGTACCAGTCCATGACGTCCCGCGAAGAATTGGTGACGCCCCAGGCGATGTCCCGGTTAAATCCAATGATGACCATGGGAGAGCCGGGCAGACTCACCCCGTATACGCTGTGCTCCGGGGTGGTAAGTTGGACTTCGTACCAAATCGCGGGCAAACGCAGGCCCAGGTGGGGATCATTGCAGAGCATCGGATAACCGGAAGCGGTTTTGGAACCGGCGACCACCCAGTTGTTGCTGCCGTTGTTGGGGTTGGGTTCGGCAATCTTGCGCTGGGAAATGAGCCAATCCGGGATGAAGCTTGTATCCCCGGCCAGGGTGAGGCTAGCGCTGTCCAGGGTCATATCCGGGGGAATAATCGGCCGGATGGAATCGGTCAGGTGAGCAAAGAGGCGGTTGTATTCTTTGGCCCCAAAGGCGGCAAAAGCATTGGTATTTTCAAAATCCCGGCTGTTGCCGCTCAGATCCCAAGCCATGTATTTCAGCAGCAACACCGATTTCAGATTGGTCCACGGTTCGGGGGCGTAGTCTATCAACTTGTATTCCAGGGGATATTCGGCAAAGGAAAGCTGCTCGATCCAGGCGTTGACGCCGGCGGTGTAGGCATCGAGGGCGGCTTTCATTTCGGGATCAGCTTCCAATACTTTGAGGTTGTCTTCGGCGGCTTTGACCATACCGTGGCGCCGCCGGGCGCGGTCCAGTTCAATGGCCCGAGGATTGAACACGAGTTCGGAAATCCGTCCGGAAGCGGCATAAATCTGAAATTCCATTTGCCAGAGCCGGTCGCGGGCGGTGATGTAGCCCTGGGCGCGGTAAAGGTCATCGGTGTTCTCGGCAAAGATATGGGGCACCCCCCGCGCACCGTAGTGGACCTGGACCGGCGCTTTTAGACCCGTCAGGTCGATGTTTTCCGGATAGTCTGGCGTTTTGCCCTCCATGTTTTGCCAGAAGCCATTGTACGGATCCAAGACTCGGCCGAAGCCTAGCGGAACCGACGACAGGCGGGCGTGGTCCAGAAACCAGCAAGCCCCGATGGTTAAGATGGTGAAGAAGAGTGCGGAGAAATAGCGCATGAAAACCGGCGTTTTTGCCAATATACCGGAATCCATTTTAAGATGAAACCGGAATTATCCCGGGGATTGTCCCGCACCGGCGGGGAAGGCTTGCATCAGCGGTGTATCCTGTACTATCTTTGCCAAAATGAGAAAACCAATGAATAAGACACTGCTGAATTCCGCGGTATTTGCATTGCTGGTCGGCATCATTGTGCTGGGCCGGGTGGTAACGCACCTGCCCAACTTTGCGCCGGTGATTGCGGCGGGCCTGTTTGCGGCGTATTTCTTTCGCAATCGCTTGCTTGCTTTGGCGGTGCCACTGACCGGAATGCTGATCGGTGATGTCTTCTTCGTCGGTACCTACGATCTCCCCCTGATGATCGCAGTCTACTTAGGGTTGTGTACTCCGGTACTCATCGGTCAATGGATCGGTCACCGCGATGCGCGGATGAGCGCGAAAAAGCGCCTCAAAACCCAGGGTGGCAAGACCATCCTGGCTGCCGTCGGCGGATCGACTTTCTTTTTCTTGATTTCCAATCTGGCGGTTTTCTTTTTCGGCGGCATCTATGCACTCACTGTTAAAGGGTTGGTGCTATGTTTCACTTTTGCTCTGCCGTTTTACAAGTTTTCCCTGGCGGGGGACTTGTTTTACTCAGCGGTCATCTTCGGCGGCTATTGGGTCACAATTTGGGCCTTGGAGCGCCGCAAAGCAAAGCGGGAGGCTACCGCCTAGCACTTTCGTCGGGATGATCAGCGCGCATTGAGCAAGCGAAGCGGCGGACGAGAGTTTGCCGCTTCGCTTGGTTTACCGGGTTCACGTTGGGGAGCGGGTTCTTAACTCTACTTTGTCAGGTTAAAAAAACGCCAAGCCGTCTTCGCCAACGCGCAGTGCGGAGATCGCGGTGGACAAGTAGCGATCTTGGGCGGGGCCGAATTGAGCCGGAAAAGCAGCCCCGCTAAAGATCGCTGTGTATTGCTCGCGATCCCATCCTTGTTCCTTTGTCGCGCGTCGCGAAGACACAGATGAGGAAGATTGAGCAGAAATGCAAACCTGACAAAGTAGAATTAGAGGCGGTTTAAATTTAATCCTGCGATTTTGCTGTGGCATTTTTTTCCGCCTCTCTTCCGCTATTTTCTCGCCCATAGCTCGGGCTATGGACTCCAAAATGAGCTTCGAGAGACAAAAAAATCTGCGCGAGCAAATTTCACCAACCAATCGTAAACCGCCACTTAGGTGGAGGACTGGCTCACCGGGGAGGCTGAGTACGGAATGCGTACCGTTCATAGTTTATTTTCCTCCGATAAGACAAATTACTTCGCGTTTGCGGACAATAAAATGCAACTTTATGCGTTTTTGGGGGTTGAAATCCCAATCTCGGTCTCCATTTTGCAAGTATCGAACCTTCTCACCGTTAATGCCATGAATCGCAAACACTGCACCTTGCACCTAGCTCAGGCTTACCGTACCGTCGCCTTGCTCACCCTCATACTTTTGGTGACCGGAACTGTTTTTGGCCAGGAAAGAAACCGGCTCTCGGTGGTCGGCTATTCCCACCTCAATTCACGGTTTTGGGACGGGGGATGGTACGTGGGCGCCGGGCTCCGCTGGCAAAATCACGAGTTGAGCTTTCAGGGAACGCCCCTCCGGAATGCCGCTCAATATTGGGGAGCGATGTACCGCTACTATTTGCCGGTGGGGGGACGACCGGTGAGTCCATTTGTCGGTCTGGAATACACGAATGGCCGCTCCCGCCGGGTGCAATTCGGCGAAGACCGGGACCGCTGGGTCTACGAGTCACAGACGGTCGCCGCCTTGGTGGGGACAGACCTCCGCATCGCGGCGGGCCTGCATTTTTACACCGCCATAGGGGCCGGACTGGTCTGGGGCACTTCCGATCTGATCGGGGAAGAAAACTGGGGCGGCAATCTGGAATTTAACGCCCAATACGGCTTGAAGTACGATTTGCCGCTCCAAGGCAAGCGCGCCGATGCATCTACGCTGCCGGAGGAGTTTGACCGCTGGCGGGTAAGCTACCGCTATATGATTCGCGAGGACGTCTCTTCCTCGCTGGGCAATTTGGATACGCGCGCCGGATTGCACCAAGTGCAAGTAGAGTACGGGGTGAACCGCTGGTTGAGCCTGACCGCCGGCGCGGAATTGGGGCCCCGGACCCAGGCATTTGTGCCGGGGGAGACCCTGGGTTACCGAGGTGTCGGAGCGGGCTTGCGGGCAAATTTCTTCCGGGAAGATCGCTTTTCCATCTACCATGAGGCCAGCGTGTGGCATTTCGGTCAGGTCCGTGCGGGTTCTGGCTTTGTGCGCTTCAACTACGGCTTGGGGCTGGAATACGAAGTCTTGCCGTCGCTTTCCCTGCGCGGTGGGGTGCTGATGGGCACCGATACCGAGGGATATTCGACCGCGAGTCCCTACCTGGGATTGAGTTTTGCTTTGCCCAAGGGGAAGTGATCTTTTTTGAGCGCGTAACTTGAGGCTCCGAAACGAAGAGGGCCCAAATGACGAAAGCGGAAGTCCGGTGACTTCCGCTTTCGCTTTTAGAGGCGGTTTAAAATTGGTTTGTGAAATTTGCTAGTGCAGATTTTTTTGTCCATCAAAGCTCATTTTGGAGTCCATAGCCAAAGCTAGGGGCGAGAAAATAGCGGAAGAGGGGCGGAAAAAGATGCCATAGCAAAATCACAGGATTAAATTTAAACAGTCTCTTAGTCATGTCCGGGAACTTATTCGTCGCCTTCCTCGGGGTACATCACCAAC
>JBCCQH010000148.1:0-13577 GCA_039024435.1 Bacteroidota bacterium | reverse complement strand
GGACGCCGGGTCCTGCGCCCGCGGAAACGGAAAAATTTATCCGGGGTACGAAATTGGGCATTGCGCGCACGACCCCGATAGCGCGCGGGTGCCGATGGCAGCCCGGTTGACCTGCCTCGGGGGCCGCGCCCGCACCGTTTTACCCTTTGGAGCATCCATTTCCAAAGGACAACGGGGGAAATTTGCCCGCGGACTGTAACCTATTCATACGGGGATTGATGTCCCCGCTCACCCTAAGCCGAATGCCATGACCCGAAAAGAATTTCTCCGCCTGTCCAGCATTTTGGGACTCACGCTTCCCTTTCCATCCTTGCTCTTTTCCCAGGGGGAGCGACGAGAGCCACCGGGTTCGGTGCTGATCATCGGTGCCGGGGCCGCCGGCCTGAGTGCGGGCTACCTCCTCGCCCAGCAAAACATTGATTTTCAGATCGTCGAGGCTTCGGACGGCTACGGCGGTCGCATCAAGCAGGACACGACGTTTACCGATTTTCCCCTTCCCTTGGGGGGCGAATGGCTGCACGTCGCCGAAAGTGAGCTTTCCGCCATCGTCAACGACGCCGGGGTCAACCTCACGCCGGTCACCCGGGGCTACGACGCCCAGGATCGCATCGCCACCTACCGCAACCGGAAACTGACCTACGATACGATGGGGACGGAATATCGAGACCGGAAATTTATCGGCATCACCTGGTTGGGATTTTTCGAAACCTACATCCTCCCGGCGGTCGCTTCCCGTATCGCCTACAACGCCCCGATCACGGCCATCGATTGCGCGGGCCACGGAGTCACCGCCACCACGCAAAGCGGCCGAAGTTTCCGCGCCGACCGGGTGATCGTCACAGTGCCCCTTAAAATTTTGCAGGAGGGGTTCATTTCCTTCAAACCTGAGTTGCCGAGCCGCAAGCAGAAGGCCATCCGCGACGCCAACATCTGGGGCGGTATCAAGGTCTTCCTCGAATTCACGGAAAAATTCTATCCGGTCTTTCTGGAATTTGCCGACAGCGAGACCTCTACCGGGCAGCGGACCTACTACGATGCCGCTTACGGCCAGGCCAGCTCGGCGAATATCCTCGGCCTGTTTGCCGTAGGGCAGCAAGCCGAACCGTACCAAAACCTTCGGGGCGACGCCCAGCGCGACTACATCCTGAACGAATTGGATGCCATCTTTAACCACGCCGCCTCGCGCACCTACGTGAAGCATCGGGTGCAAAACTGGAACGAA
Organism: Bacteroidota bacterium; assembly: GCA_039024435.1. Taxonomy (GTDB): domain Bacteria; phylum Bacteroidota; class Bacteroidia; order J057; family JADKCL01; genus JBCCQH01. The sequence continues at coordinate 12,355 of JBCCQH010000148.1, read as the reverse complement.
GAACCCTACGCCCGCGCGGCTTACCTGGCGGACGTGGCCGCTTCCGCGACCTCGCGGCGCATGGCCGAGTCGGTCGACGACAAGCTCTATTTTGCCGGAGACGCCTACACGCAGGAAAACGATTGGAGTGCAGTCCACAATGCCGCCCGCTCCGCCCGGGCTGCCGTACACGAGATTTTAAGCTAACCAAGCGGGGCAAACTCAACCCCAAGCTTTTCCACCACGAAAATCCCCAGGTACCGTTCTCCGCATCTCCCCGTTTACCGGTTTTCCGTGCGCCGCTGGGGCGGCTCCATGTCGCGGATGAACAGCATCCCATCCAGGTGGCGGGGCCAGTGCATGCGGTGGTCCCCGTACCCAAAAGGCCGCATCAAGGTGCGTTGCCCAAGCCACTCACCCCCCGGCGCGGGCTGGCGCAAATCCACAAACGCCGCGGCGAACTCTGCCTCGGTGAGGAGACCGCTCAGAGACTTGCGTTTCAGGTCGATTTCCCAGCGCTCTTCGGCCCCGATCTGCCCCACCTCGCCCTGGTAGGCGATGAAGCCCAGGCTGTACATCTTTTCGCCCAATGCTTCCCACAGCACGTCGCCCATCAAGGTAAGTCCTTTGTACATCGACCGGCCCGACGTAGCCAGATTCCGGGCAAAATGCAAGCTGGCCCCCCACAAAATGATTTTCTTGCCCCGGTACGGCCCGTTCAGCAACCAAAGCAGGTTTTCGCCCATCTGCCGGTCGCGGCGGCTGCGGACCGAATCCGAATTCGCAAAGCTGCGCTGGTAGTTGTACTCCCAGGTATTGCGGGTATTTTGCCCCAGACTGCGCATTTGTTGGGCCCACCAAGCGGCTTCGGGGTTGTCCCCGGCGGCCCAGACCTTTTCCCAACGCGCCAATTCCGCCAGGAAAAAGGCACGGTTTTCGGCGGACAAGCCCCGCCCCCGCATTTTCCCCTGAAACAGGCTGTCCAGCGCCAGTTGCGTCCGCTGCCCCGCGGTTGAGTTGCGGTAACCGGATTGCTGCCGTTCGCATTGGTCCAGAAAATCGGCGGCAAAGTGGTTCAGGGTCAGGAAATGGGCCTGGCAATCAAATCCGGCCAATTCCAGAGGACGCATCTGGGCCCGCTGGGCTTCCACGTAGCGCCAAAGCGGCTGCAACTCTGCCGCATAGGACCAAATGTTGAAGATTGCGCTGTCCATTGCGGGCAAGCAGGGCTGCCCAGCGGCAACCTCGGGCCAGGCCCGGTTCAGGTCCCACATCGGGCTTTCGAAGGCCAGAACGTCAAATCCGAGTTCCTGGTGCAGGTACTTGATCAGGCGGACCTTGGCGGTGAAGGTGCTGCCATCCTGGTGGGACTGTTCCCCGAGCAGGACGACGCGGGCCTCCCCGATGGCGACGCCGAGCGCTTCCAGGTCTTGGTAGTCTTCATTGTCCGGGTCAATGCGCACAGCGGCGGCATTTTCGCGCAGCCAGGCCACCTTTTCGCGGCGGTTCTGGGCGGGCAGGACATTGATCCAAAGGGCGAGCAGGAGCGGCAGGAGGGTATTGGCGGTTCGGAGCATCTGATCAAGCCAAAGGCAAGGGGTAACAATGGTAAACGGTACGGGAAGCGGTTACCGGTTGATCGCTCAATGGTTCGGGTAAGTACGGGCGTATACATACCCGGTTTCAGATTCAAAACGGCAAGGGAGGTCGAAACCGCGTTCTCGGAGGATTGAAAGGTGGCCCCGCACCTTGCAAAAAATCGATTTGGGGGCTGAACTGAAGGGAATTTGCTTGCGAACGAGGAAATCAAATTCACTCGCGGAAGGCCGCTTTTGCAGGGTAAGAAACCCCGAATCCGCTCAATCCGAACTACTCATTCCAGTAGTTCAAATTCTTTTCCTTTCGCTCCTTGGTCTTTTGGTTGATGTAGCGCAGCAATTGGTAGACCGCCACCGGATCGAAGAGCGGCATCGTGGGGGCAACATTGCGCTGTTGGTGCTGGCTGTAATACAACTGCCGGGCGACCAACACCCGTTCGCCTTCATCTACTTTCATCGTCTTCATGAGCTCGTCCAGGGTATTGGGGTCGAGGTTGTCCCGGGCATTGATCGAGGCGATGGCTTCCGGAACATCGGTTTCGATGATCGCGGTGCGCAACTCCGCGGCGGTATTGTAGGGGAAAATGACGATGTCCTGCAAAGTGATCGAATCTTCATTGAGGTAATTGATCGCGTAGATGTAAGCCGAATTGGGATCGCCTTTGTACTCGCGCAGGTAATCCGAAAAGACAAACTTGGTGGTCTTGTACCCCAGAGAAGAGAAATAGATGGTGTCGCCCTGCACCACCGGCACCGAATAGAAACCTTCGCGGTTGGCGACGGCCCCCCGGCGGCTGGAATTGATTCGAATGCGGGCGTAAGGCACCGGCTCCTGCGAAGATCGGTTGATCACCAAACCGGAAAGTTGATACACGCGGACGCTCTGAGCGCTGGCGGTATCCGCCAGGAACAGCAACAAGCCAAAAGCGGCCGAGATCAGAATTCGATGCATCATTGAGCGAAAATAATCAAAATTCATCTGGAAAACGCGGTGAAATGGCAATTGATCACAGAACTATTCACTGCCAAAGCGCAACTGAGTATCATTCTCACTCCCTATACGACCGGCGAATGGGTTTTCTTGTTTGGAACCGGAAAATAATTGTGGCCCAGGCGGTCTACCTGCATTTTCGGGTGGACGACAATTTTGCATCGGGAAGCGTGGGGGGGGAAATCCCCTCGGCACTGGGGGGCAGAAGGTACTTCCCCCAAGATTTGCACCATGATAAGTGTATCGGGGGCGTACAGCGTGCCGTGCGTCTCCGCCGATTTTCCCCGCCTGGCATTGTTGACATCCACCCGAGATGCTCTCACCGTGCGCTCCCCAATAAAAAATGCGTAATTTTCGCGCCGTGAAAGCCTCGCGGTTTCTTCTTCTCCCCTTTGCCGGCCTCTACGGAATCGGCATTGCGGTGCGCAATCTGGCCTACGATCAGGGCTGGAACAAGCGCTATGCGGTGGGGGTTCCAGTCATTTCTGTTGGAAATATCACCGCCGGAGGCACCGGTAAAACGCCCATGGCCGAATTTTTGCTAGAGAAATTGCAAGTCATGGGAAGACATCCCGCCTACCTCAGCCGCGGCTACGGCCGCTCCACCCAAGGTTACCTCCGGGTCGATCCGGAGCAGGCCGGTGGTTTGCGCTTTGGTGACGAGGCGGTGCAGGTCGCGCGCCGCTTCCCCAAACTTCCGGTGGCGGTCTGCGAAGACCGAGTGGAAGGGGCACGGCGGCTCATCGCCGAAGATGGTGCGGATGTGATCGTCCTGGACGATGCCTTCCAGCACCGCCGCATCGCCCGCGATCTGGACTTGGTGATGATCGATGCGAATCGCCCGCCTTGGCGGGACCACCTGCTACCGGCCGGGCGCTTGCGTGAACCACGGCGGAGCCTGCGCCGGGCCCACGCCTTCATCGTCAGCAAATGGCCGGCCGCAATGGCGCCGGAAATGGCCGCCCAGACCGTCCCACCGGCACTGCGACCGGATACCGCAGTGAGTGTCTTTGGCCTGGAGGCGGTGGAAGTGTGCGCATTTGCCGGAGAAAAAAAACTTCCCCTCTCCGAACTCAAACGCTACACCGGAATTGCTTTCGCCGGACTCGGAAACAACGCTTATTTCTTTCGGCAGGTGGCGCGCTGGCTGGGCGATTGCTCCGGAACCACCGGGTTTCGCGATCACCACGTCTACACGGCGGGCGACCGGGAAAAGATTTTGGCGCAACTCCGGGACAGGGAGGAAAAAAATAATGCTAAATTTGACGGCCCGATCATTTTGACGACGGAAAAAGACTACATGCGCCTGCGTTCTACTGCAGGATTTACCGCGTGGCAGACGCTTCCGCTGTACTACGTTCGGGTGCGCCTCCGGCCAGTCTGGGGGGAGCGCGCATTCACCCAAAAAATCGAAGAGACACTCAAGAAATATGGAAAAGATCAATGAGGCGGTGGCCTACATCCGGGGTTTGTACGATGGCCGTCCCGCCATCGGAATTGTACTGGGAACCGGATTGGGCGGTTTGGTGAGTCACATCGAAATCGAAAGGGAGATCGGCTACAATTTCATTCCGCATTTTCCGGTGTCGACCGTCGAAAGCCATTTTGGAAAGTTGATCCTGGGCAAGCTGGGGGGCAAATCCGTCGTGGCCATGCAAGGCCGCTTTCATTACTATGAAGGCTATACGATGGAGGAAATCACCTTCCCAATCCGGGTCATGCAGCAACTCGGAATCCAGAATCTCTACATTTCGAATGCGGCCGGCGGCATGAACCTCGACTACAAGAAAGGCGATCTGATGATCATCGACGATCACATCAACCTGCAGCCGGCCAATCCCCTGGTGGGCCCCAATCTGGAGAGTCTGGGACCGCGCTTTCCGGACATGAGTCAGCCCTACGATCCGGAAATGATTGCCCACGCCCAAAAAATCGCCGCCGAGGAAGATTTTCGCGTCCACACTGGGGTTTACGTAAGTGTGAGCGGTCCGAATCTGGAAACCCGCGCCGAATACCGCTACTTGCGCTTGATCGGGGCGGATGTTGTGGGCATGTCCACGGTCCCCGAGGTCATCGTGGCCAACCACATGGGCATGCGGATCTTTGCGGTGTCGGTGATCACCGACGAATGCGATCCCGACCACCTCGAACCGGTCAACGTGCCGGAGATCATCGCGGTGGCCATGGAAGCCGAGCCGCGGCTGACCCGAATCCTGAGCCGAATGATCCGCGAATCCGAGGCTTAATTTCTGCGAATGGTCCGGCCCCACGCCGAAAAGAGTAGCATGTACAACCGCTCCGACATACTGCAACGGATCCGCGCCCTCGGCGTGGTGGTGGGGTTGGTGCTCGGTTTCACCGCGACCGGATGGACGCAACAGTTGGCTACAGCAACCGACTCGGTGGTGATCGATACCACGCTCAAAATGCGGGAAGTGGAGCCGCGCACGACGGTCATTGATCCCGTGGCCCTCAGCCAAAACCGCAAAGCGCGGCGCAAAATCACTTTCCGACTGGAAGATCTGATTTATCCCGACCTGTTGCTGCGCGAGGAAGGCTTCAGCAATACCCTCGGCCAAATTGGGAAACCCTACCGCCGATTCCGCTACGGGGTGGATGCCTCCCTGCTCGGCAATTCGCATTTTCACAACCCCTTCACCGGGCAGGAAAACGTCTACATGATCAATGCGATGAGCGAGGTCCCGTACTTCGATACCCGGACTCCCTTCATCAATGCTTACTACGGCCAGGGCAAGGCCGATCTGGCCCAGTTGCGGGTGGACGTCGCCCAGAACATTACCCCTTTTCTGAACGTCGGAATCATGTACTACCGACGCAATTCTACGGGAGTCTACTCGGGATTTGCGACGGACCAGAACAACCTCGGCGTGACGAGCAATTTCCGCACCCGCAATGACCGCTACCACGTCGTGGGCAACTTCCTATTCCAGGAGCACAACGAGGAGATCAACGGCGGTGTTTCGCAAGACTTTACCGATTACAACGACTTCTTCAACAAGGGAAGCCAACCGGTCGGTCTCTCCGATGCCTTGCTGTTGCGGGTCCAGCGTTCCTATTATGTCCGCCAATTTTTCCGCATCACCGGCGATACCACGGACAATCCGCACACTTTGCGCATCTACAACGGCGGCCAGTACCAGCAATTCGAAAATGAGTTCACCGATTCTCTGATCGACGAGAACATTCAGTCCTGGCAGTTTGCGGTGTATCCTACGCTGTACGAAGACGCCTTCATCGCCGATTCGAGCTTTATCTGGGACAAATTTGCCTCGCGGATGGGCCGCTACGACATGGGGCTGGCGTATTCATTCGATAAAAAATGGCTGGTGACCCACCAGGAAGGGGGATTTCAGTACGAGTTGATGAATTTTGACAAAAACCTCACCAACTACGTACAGACAAAATTTACCCTGTACTGGAACGGAGACATTTACTACGACACAAAGCCCTTTGGGTTGGCGGTAGACTGGCGGCTGCGCCAATCGACCAACCGCTTGTTCCGAGGCGAAAACTTCATCGACGCTGGCGCCCGCCTGGACCTGTTGCCCGAGAAGGTAGATTACTCCTACAAGGAGCCGAACGAGTTCATCCCCAATGACACCACGGTGATCGTAAAGTCTCACCGTCCGCTGAGTTTTGGGTTGCGCTTTTTGCGCAATGACCGCAACCCGACCTTGCAGCAAGCGTTTGGAGAAGGCTTCCAGAACATCACGTTCGAGGGAACCTCCACCCAGCAAAATCCGGTGCTGAACCACGTCCGGGCGGAGATCGAGTGGCGGGGCAAGGCCCGGTATTTTCCCGAAGTCGGCGAGACCCCGGGCAACTACTTGCGGATCGCGGCGTTTCGTTCGCGGGAAAACCGGATGATCTGGTTTGACAGCACGATGACCATTCAGCAGTTGGCGCCGGGGACGTTCTGGCAATGGCAAGGGATCGAGGCGAGTCTGCGGCTGCGGTTCTTGAAGTACTTTTATCTGGAAAATACGACGGTGATCCAGCAAAGCGCCTCCAACGATTCGACCATCTTCAATCAGCGCTCATTTTTACAGCCCTGGTTCTACGGACGGGCGCGGCTGTTTTTCGAAAACAAAGACCTGTCCTTTACTGCCGTGCTCCGGATCGGGGTAGAATATTTCTACCACCTGGACTTTGAGGCGCCGCTATTTGATCCGGTTTCCCAGCAGTTTTATCCCCAGACCGAAACCATCACTCCGGGCTACCACCGATTCGACGCCTTTGCCGGGACGCAGGTGAAGCGGGCGTTTCTCTACGTCAAGCTGATGCATTTCAACGAGAACCTGATCCTCCCGGGCTATTTCACCACCCAATTGTACCCCATGCGGGACATCAATTTTGTGATTGGGGTAAACTGGAGCTTTATCGATTGAGGGGGCCGGTGACCGGGGAGATAATCGTACCGGCCGACCGAGGTTTGGCTTGTCTTGCACCCGAATTACCCCTATCTTTGCGCTCGATTTCGGACCGTTTGCGGTTCGAAAGAATGACTGAAACAATTTAACTTAACAGATACAATGGCAACGATTACGGCTAAGCAGGTAAATGAGCTGCGGAAAATTACCGGCGCGGGCATGATGGACTGTAAGAAGGCCTTGGTGGAAGCCAACGGCGACATCGAAGAGGCCATCAAGATCCTGCGGAAAAAAGGACAGAAAGTTTCCGAAAAGCGGGCGGATCGCGAAGCGAATGAAGGCTCGGTCTTCACCACCCAAACCGACACCAGTGCCGTTCTGGTCGCCGTCGGCTGTGAAACGGACTTCGTCGCCCGCAACGACGATTTCAAAAATCTGGGCGCTTCCATCGCAAATTTGGCCCTGAGCAGTGGCGCCGCCGACCTCGCCGCGCTGACCGCACTCAAGATGGAAGATGGCCGCAGCGTTTCGGAGCACGTGACCGATGCCATTGGTAAAATCGGCGAGAAAATCGAGATCGGTTCTTACGCCCTGGTTACCGGCGACGCCGTGGTGACCTACGTCCATCCGGGCGCCCGCGTGGGTGTGGCCGTGGCCTTTACCGGCGTTGGTGATGCCGACATCGCCGTAGTCGGCAAGGACGTGGCCATGCAGATTGCGGCCATGAAGCCGCTCGGCGTAGACGAAGGCGATGTCGATCCGGCAGTCATCTCCCGGGAGCGCGAGATTGCCCGCGACCGCGCCATCCAAGACGGCAAGCCGGAAAACATCCTGGACCGCATCGCCGACGGTACGATCAAGAAGTTCCTCAAGCTGAATACCCTGGTCAACCAGGAATTCGTCAAGGACACTTCAAAGACGGTCGGTCAGTACCTCAAGGAGGCCAATCCTGACCTCAAGGTCAAAACCTTCAGCCGCCTTCAAATCGGCCAGTAAGACAACATTCAAGGGAGAAGCTAACGCTTCTCCCTTTTTTAAATCCTGCCAACTCCTTCATCTGTGAAATACAAAAGAGTGCTGTTAAAACTGAGCGGCGAGGCGCTCATCGGCCGCAAAGACTTTGGGATCGACAACCAGACCCTGACCAAGTTTGCCCGGGAAGTCAAAGACATTCAGTCCATGGGCATCGAAGTGGCAGTGGTCGTCGGCGGCGGCAATATCTTCCGTGGCATCCAACTGGCCGAAGGCGGCATGGATCGGGCGCAGGGCGACTACATGGGTATGCTGGCGACGGTCATCAACGCGATGGCCTTGCAGGACGCGATGGAAAACCTCGGGGTCAAGACCCGAGTGATGTCGGCCCTGGAGATCAACCAAGTGTGTGAGCCCTACATCCGGCGCCGGGCGATTCGCCATTTGGAGAAAGGCCGGGTAGTCATTCTAGGTGCTGGCACCGGCAATCCATTTTTCACCACCGACACTGCGGCCGCACTGCGCTCCATCGAGATTGAAGCCGACGTCGTGCTCAAGGGCACCCGCGTCGACGGCGTCTACACCGCCGATCCGGAGAAGGATCCCCACGCCCTGAAATTCGACGAAATTTCGTTCCAAGACGTGCTTTCCAAGCGTTTGAACGTGATGGACATGACCGCCTTTACCTTGTGTCAAGAGAATAATTTGCCTATTATTGTTTTTGACATCAACGAGCCGGGCAACCTCAAAAGGATCGTTTTGGGAGAGATGATTGGCACGCTCGTAAACTGATAAAATCTAGAGTGTCATGGATGAGAATGTCGAAATTATCCTCGAATCGGTCGAGGAAGATATGAAAAAGGCGGTGGCCTACCTGGAGCGTGAATTGCTGAAAATCCGTGCCGGCAAAGCCAATCCGGTCATGCTCAATGGCGTACGGGTAGAATACTACGGTGCTCCAACGCCGCTCAATCAGGTGGCTTCGGTCGCCTCCGAAGATGCGCGTACCCTCTTGGTCAAGCCGTTTGACCGCAAGGCCCTCGCCAACATCGAACGGGCCATCATCGAAGCAAATCTCGGTTTCAATCCCCAAAACGACGGCAACAACATCCGCATTCCCATCCCTATGCTCACCGAAGAACGCCGCCGCAGCCTGACCAAGCAGGCCCGCTCCGAAGGTGAAAATGCCAAGGTGTCCATCCGCAGCCTGCGCCGCGATGCCAATAGCGAACTCAAGAAGCTCAAAGACGAAAACGTATCCGAGGACCAAATCAAAGACGGTGAAGGCGAAGTGCAAAAGCTCACCAATAAGTTTGCTGAGCAAATCGAGGCGATCATCAAGCAGAAAGAAACCGAAATCATGACCGTTTGATCGCGGGCGGTCTTACCGTGCTTAATCCCACTATATGGCGTGTGACGAAAAAGTATTTTCCGGGGTCAATGCCCCCAAAATGACCTACGTACGGGCCGAGTTGCGCCGCCTCGGCCTGACGGTTCCGGACACCGACTCCGGCAAGATTACCAGCGCCGAAATCGGGGTAGAAGCCGAATTTACTTGGAGTGCCCAAGCGGAGACCCTCTCCATTCAGATTTTCCAAAAGCCGGTTTTTTTGCCCTGCGCTTTCATTTACGGGCGCTTGTCCCAATCACTGAAACAGTATCCGGGCCCCTGATGCTCTTTCCCAACCCGCAGCGGAATGACAACTTTGTCCCGGCAATGGTTGGGCCGGAAACTTCTTGACCCCTTGTCGTCCCCTTCTCCCCGGTACGGTCCCAAATTTTTCCCCTTCCGGCTTTTGCTGTGATCGTTGTACCTTTGTATGGCGTGAGGCGATCCGTGGGCATATTTTTGGTTTTGCTCGGAAGTCTGCTGCCGGAGTTGGTAGCCGGACAAGACAGCCTATTTCGCCAAGTCAAGATCGTAGAAAGCAACCTTTCGCTGCCCAAAGCCCGCAAAAAACGCATTCACCGCTACTTCCGCCACCTAAAAGACAGCCTCGACTTTGCGGACCACCGCTTGGAATTGGCCCGGGAAATGTCCCGCAAAGGCCAACCGGAATTCTCCTTGGATACGTTTGCGATCAAAGGAGAAACCCTGCACCTCACCTTTCATGAAGGTGGTCGCTACCACTACGGCGACGTCGCCATCGAAGGGCTGAACGAGGGCTATTTCCTCAAGGCCGGCTTCGCAAAACTCGCCAAACGGCACGCGGTGCTCGACTGGCGGGATTTCCAGCAGAAAATGGCGTTCTGCCTGAATGCTTACCAAAACGAAGGCTTCCCTTTTGCCCGCTTCGACAGTTTGCAAATCGCCTACCGGGCCTTGGGCCGCGACAGCATCCTTGCCGACGTCGCTTACGCATTTGACCCTGGGGGGCTGGTCCGGGTGGACAGCATCCAGATCAGCGGCGACATTCGGGAAAATGACCAACTGATCAGCAGCATGATCGGCATCAATCCCGGCGACGCCTACAACCAGGAGCGCATCACCAATGCGCCCCGCATCCTCAACAGTTCGGTCTACTTCAAAAACACCAAAGCGGTCAAAGTCAGCTACCTCAACGAGGATACCGTCAACTTAAAGATCGACGTGGAATCGCGCAAAGCGGGGAAATTTGACCTGCTACTGGGTATTTTGCCCCCCCGGGACGACAACTCTTCACGCTTAGAAATCACCGGCCTGATCGACTTTCAGTTGGTGAGCCCCATTTTCAAAGCGGGAGAAATCCTGGAATTTCGCTTTGACAAGTTGGTGGGAAGTTCCCAAAAGATGCATTTGCAGTACGATCACCCCTACCTGTTCGGCTCGCCCATGCGCGCCCACGTGGAGTTCGATCTGCTCAAGCAGGACAGCAGCTTTCTGACGCGCTACTTTGAGGGAGCCGCCTACTATGCCTTCAACCCGGCCCTCGCGTTGAAGGTCTACGCCCGCACCAAGACTTCGTCGCTGATCTCAACCTTGCGCTACGAGCAGGATTCGACCCGGGTTCCGCCTGTCCTCGACGCCCGGGACCAGACTTACGGCGTGGGATTTGAATTCCAAAATCTGGATTACCGCTTCAACCCCCGCCGGGGTTGGCAGATCCAGGCCGATTTTGGGATCGGCCGCAAGCGGATCACCCGCAATCCCAAGCTCAGCGATAACATCTACGAGAATCTGCTGCTCAATCTACCCAAGGCCGAAGCTGATTTTCACCTGGCCTGGTACCGGGCTTACAGCAAGCGCCTGGTGCTCAAAGTCGCCAACCACACCTACTGGCTTGACCAAGCCCAATATTTCCAAAATGACCTCCTGCAAGTCGGGGGCTCGCGCAGCATCCGGGGCTTCAACGAAAACCAGTTTTTTACCAATTTCTACTCCCTGTTTACCCTGGAAAATCGCTTCATCCTGGAGCAGAATTCCTATATTTTCGTTTTCACCGATTATGCCTATCTTGAAAATCAGCCGGGTCCCGACCGGGTTCTGCGCCCTTGGGGGTTGGGACTCGGGCTGACCTACGAGACGAAAGCAGGTATGGTATCGCTCACCTATGCGGTGGGCCGCGTCAAAGATTTCGGTTTCCAGCCCTCGCGCGGTAGGATTCATGTCGGCTTGATCAATCAATTCTAATGTCAGAACAACAACCCGAAAACCTCGATCAGATCGTTCACGTCGATTGCAACGCCTGTGGCTCAGAAATGGTGTACGACCCGGGAAAGCAGTTGATGCTGTGCCACCACTGTGGCAATACCCAAGATCTCCCCAAGGCTTCGGACCGGGTGATCGAGCGCAGCATCAGCGAGGCGATGCAACTGGAACAAACCGCACTGGGCTTTGGGGCAGACACGAAAGTATTTCACTGCAATTCCTGCGGCGCGGAAACCGCTGTCAACCTCGAAACGGTCACCTTCGAGTGCCCCTTCTGTTCCAGTACCAATGTCAACGAAGAAGCCCAGGAAACCCGCGTTGTACGTCCCTCGGGGGTACTTCCCTTTAAGATCAGCCGGCCCCAGGCGTTGGAAAAGTTTCGGACCTGGATCAAAAAGGGCTTCTTTGCGCCGAGTAAACTGAAAAAACTGGCCAAACTCGACAAGATCCACAGCGTGTACTTACCGTTTTGGACTTACGATGCCGATACCGCGTCACAGTGGACCGCGATGTCGGGTAGATATTACTACGAAACCCAAACCTACACCGACAACGAGGGCAACGTAAAGACCCGCCAGGTCCAAAAAACGAGATGGTATCCATCAAGCGGATATTACCAGCACCACTTCAACGACGTGCTGGTTCTGGGCTCACACGGACTGACCCAAAACTTCGCGGAGAAAATTTTTCCCTTTGAATTGGCAGAGGTACTGAACTACGACGCCCGCTACATCCTGGGCCACGAATCGGAAGTCTACCAGAAAGACGTTCAGGAAGGTTACGGGGTGGCCGATGG
>JBCCQH010000147.1:0-14214 GCA_039024435.1 Bacteroidota bacterium | reverse complement strand
TTTTGATTACACACTTATTTGGAGGTCGTTATTTACAGAATCAAACCTTTAACACGATGACAAATGCCACAACGACACCTGCTGCCAACCCTTCGCCTCCCGGTACGAGTATTGTTTTTTGGAACATTGAGAAATTCGGTCAGAAAAAATTTTCTAAAAAGATAATTGGGGCTCATCGCATGAAGTACTTTCTATCGGTAATTAAAGCCGCTCAGCCGCAAATTATTTCAATCGTCGAGGTGCAAACTGATAAAGAAAAGGAGCCGGACGGTACGCTAATCCAGAACGAGGGTTTAAAAGGCGCCTTGATTACGCTGATCGACGAAATACGCAAAGAAACCGGGAATCAACATTGGATGTTGGTCCCGCCTTTGCGAATCGGATCCGGAGGCTTGCGCGAGAGCGTAGCGGTCATCTATGACAGCTCAAAGCTGTATTTCACGGGGCCCAATGTTTGGACAAGTCCAATGAATCCAGCGATGGTCAAGAAGTCCCGTTCTTTCCCGATCAATCAGGTTCCAGCGGGAAGTGACATTGCGGCCTACAGCGATAAGTTGAATCCCTATTTCTCAAACCGAACCATTCCAAGTCACGCGAAGTATAACGCTGGGCGCATGGAAAACAAAGTTGCGGGCCGGTATCGGTACAAGCAAGTGAGTAAAACCGATCCCTTACAATTAGAAGACCTGTTTTTTCCCTACGGGACGCCTCAGGCCATTCCGTCCTCAAGTAGTGAAACCCAACCGCAAAAGAAGGCGAGGTTATCAAAAGATATCAATCCTCCCAGGAGTCGAACTCCTTTTCTAGCAACGTTTTGTCCGGTAAATCCTCCGGCGGATGGCAGTCCGGCTAAGAACATTAAACTTTATACCGTACACACGACGCCGGGCGATACCGCGCAAGACAGCAAGGCAAGAAGAGCGGTACAAAATCTTGCAAAGATCAATGATCTCGAGCCCGCAAACAATGAGGTAACGGTTATTGCGGGTGATTTTAACGTCAATATTGGACAGAAAAACGGTGGGCCCTATCTGGGCTTATTGCGGCAAGGATATAGCCCGGGTATCCACGCTTTCAACGTAGTTCCTCAAGAAGCCTTTGTAGACGTTTCCCATCCAGACGTTTATCCAGAAGCGGCCAAGCGGCCTTATACGTTAACCATGATGATGTCACGTCGTGAAGGAAGTGAAATTGAATCGGGAGCAAACTTCTTCAATACCTCCGTTCCGAGTGATCAGGGACCAGATAAAACGGAAGGGTACACTTTGCAAGTACCGCAAGACTCCCCGGGTGGGCCCTACCCTGCATTTGGCTATCTCGGCAAATGGAGTGGGCTGCCAGCGACTCCCTCGGAGCAGAAACGAGCCAATGTAATCTATCGAGGCTCCTACGATAATTTCTTTGTCAAGTACGGAGCTGATTTCGCGGGTGCTCAGGACACCGCGGCTACCGTGATGAATCCAATTGTTGGGAGTCCCTACCAAAACGTTAGCGGTTTGTCACACAATGCGGCACTGGATCCGTTCTACTTGGGAACTCTTCCTTATGCAAGGCAAATCGACCACGATGTTCCAGTGCCCGATGGAGTGTCCCGGGCAGGCTCTTTATTCACCGATGAGTACTTTGCCAAAATCTTATTGCTGGCGATACTTCTCGGTGATTCAAACTATGAAATCTACCGTGGCACCAGCGACCACCTCCCCATCCACATCCAAGTCTAAAAACAAGTAACAAACTGTGTCGAATCCTTCAATTTTTGATCAGCTCCATGATCAAGGGAACCCCATTGCTCTCTCCACTACCGACCTCCCGCCACTTTCGGCCCTTTCCGAAAGCTTTGACGATGACCTGAAACGCGCTTTGCTCCTCGACCCCGGACCGCTGACGATTGATCCCAGCGGTGACCTCGACCAAAGCGGCAACGCGATCACCTTTTCCGGGACCGCTGCCGGAATTCTGGGCCTCACCGATCCGGTCACGATCTCCGTGGAAATCACCCACGAAAACGACGTGGTGCAGTCCCTCCGCTTGGAAATCGACCCCGGCGCCGGCTGGACCTTCCCGCAGTCTTTCCCCTACCTGCCGGCGGATCCCTTCGGCGATCTGGCCTTGGATTCCCCCACTTTTGTGTACACTACCGGGGCCATTGAGAACTACGCCGGACCAGGAGCGAACCCGATATCGCTGGTGCCGGGGATGAACTTCGCCGCCCTGCTCGATCCCGACTCCGTCGGGATTCCGGCCCTGATCGCGGATGTGCTGCCCGCAAGCGCCTTGCCATTTTATGGTCCGATCACGCCCGGATTTGACTTTACCTTTCAAGGCACCACCGTGCTGGCGCCCCTGCCCCAGATGCGCCTGCAGGCCGCGCTTGAGGAAAGCGTCCTGAGCATCGCCAACTTCACCCTCAGCGCCCCCCGCCTCCAACTGGAAATTCCCCAGGGGGACCCCACTCAGGGCGCGATCTTCAGTGTGGCCGCCGATCTGGAACTTGATCGGGACGGCGGCGATCCGATCAGCTACGAATTTTATACGCCGCTGATTTCCGGTCTGGGACTCAACCGCTTCTTTCTCGTGCCCGAAACTGAAGCCAGTGCGCTCACCTTGGGGGACCTGGCGGACTGGACCGCCGGGGCGGGTGGTCTGAACGACCTCCTGCCCGACGCCTTGGCCGATCTTTTCGGGAGCATCGGGCTGAAAGGCTTCAGCTTGGGACTCGACCAGAATTTGGCGCCCGACGCTTTTTCCCTGCGCGTCGGGACCACCGATACCTGGTCGTTTGGCTCCCTGGACGTGACCGACCTCGATTTGATCGTGGACCACTTCAGCAGCCTGGGCGGGACGACGCAATCGTTTACCTCGGCCTACTTCGAAGCCTTACTCGACCTGAATTCCGACCTTTTTGAAGGGGGATTCAAACTGCAAATCTCGGTCGATGGGGACAGCCTGAACGTCAGCGGTGAGTTTGTCGGCGAGGTTCCTTTGGGTACCCTGCTTCAGGAACTTTCCGGTACTGCGGTCAAAGCGCCCGACGGAATCGAACTGACCTTTACCGAATTCTCCGCCCTCTTCAGCGAGTCCGATGGCAATCTCCAGTACACCCTTTTCGGCAATTCGGAGCTCGAAATCGACTTTACCCTCGCATCGCAGACCGTAACCGGTTCCTTCAACATCGAAGTGAATTCGGACGGGAGCAATTTGAGTTACTTCTTGTTTGGGGGCATTTTGCTGGGCGAAAACTACTTCCAGGCTTCCCTGGAATTGGGCAGTGATTTCGACATCCTGGAAGCCAACTGGCAGGCGCTTTCCGAGGACAGCTACTTGCAATTGCAAGACCTGTTTGATTTGGTGGGGGTCCAGGGGGTGAGCATTCCCGAGAATCTGGACCTGGCGCTGGACGCCATCGGGCTGACCTACGATTTTGATTCGGGCGAATTGACGATTGCCGCCAGTTCCGCCAACTACGGCAACGCCATTTTCGTTTACGACCCGAATGCCGGTGATCCCGTCTATTTCTTTGGCCTGGCCATCGACCGGGACATCGATCTGAGCAACCTGCCTCTGATCGACAAAACGCTCTCCGACGAGGAAAAACTGGCGGTCAGCGAACTGCAATTTTACCTCAGCTCCCAGGCGATCAGCGGCGATCTCGCCGCCCAGATCAATACCTCCGTGGCCGGAGAAGGCTTCCCCCTGATCCCCGCCCAGGGCATTTCCGCCGGCTTGGGCTTCTCCCTTCTGCTCGATTTCGGTGGGGACCAGATTCCGATCTCCCTCGGTTCGGGTGGGGATGGGAGCAGCACCGTACCCGAAGCGGCCACCATCCAACCGCAGCCCGTGCAGGGCGACAAATCCGCGGTCCAGGTGCCCGACAGCTCGGCCCCCGACGGTACGACCTGGTTCAAGGTCCAAAAGAAATTCGGCCCGGTCAGCTTTACGCGGGTGGGCTTCCGCTACGAAGACGGGGCGCTCAAATTTGAGCTCGACGGCGCCCTGCAATTGGGGGGCCTCAGCCTTTCGGTAGAGGGGCTTTCCGCCGAGGTGCCACTCGACAGTTTCGTGCCGACCTTTAGCTTTTCCGGACTCGGATTGGAGTACAGCAATCCTTCCCTGGAAGTGGCGGGAGCGCTGCTCAAGCAAGATCCGCCCCAAGCTCCGGCCGACTTCGAATTTGCCGGAGCTCTGATCGCGCGGGCGGGCAACCTGAGCCTGAGTGCCATCGGCGCCTACGCCCAAGTCTACGGGCAGACCTCGCTGTTCGTGTTTGCCGACGTGCGGGAACCCCTCGGTGGCCCCCCTTACTTTTTCATCACCGGCCTGGTCGGCGGATTCGGTTACAACAGCCAGTTGCGCATCCCGGCCATCGACGAAGTGGCGGATTTCCCCTTTGTCCAGGGCCTCAGCAACGTCAATGTCCTCGGGGGCACCAATCCCAATCCGCTCGACGTACTGGACAATGTCCTGGGGGCCGATACCGGCAATCCCTGGATCACCCCGCAGGTGGGCGACGGCTGGCTGGCCGCGGGCCTTGAGTTCAGCACCTTTGGGCTGGTCAACTCGACCGCCGTGGTCGCGGCGACTTTCGGCTCCGACCTCAAGGTGGCGATCATCGGCCTGAGCAAGGCCCGCTTCCCCAAGACCGGCAGCAAGACCTACGCCTACGTCGAGCTGGAATTGGAAGCAGTATTTGCCCCGAGCGAAGGTGTAGTGTCCTTTCAGGCGCAACTGTCGGACAACTCGTTTTTGCTGGACCAGGCTTGTAAACTCACGGGGGGCTACGCGATGTACTTCTGGTACGGGGACAGTCCCCAGGCGGGAGACTTTGTCATCACCCTCGGGGGTTACAGTCCCTATTTCAAGCCGCCGTCCTGGTACCCGCAGGTGCCGCGGCTGGGCTTCAACTGGAACCTGGACTCCCGGATCAGCATCACCGGGGAAGCTTACTATGCGCTCACGCCCTCGGCGCTGATGGCGGGGGGATTGCTGGACGCGAAGTACGAGCACAAAAAACTCAAGGCCTGGTTCAAAGCCTACGCCGATATCATCGTCTGGTGGAATCCATTCCGCTTCATCGCCGAAATAGGCATCTCGATTGGGGCTTCCTACAAGCTCAAGGTAGGATTCATCCACAAAACCTTCAAGGTGGAGCTGGGGGCCGACCTCAAATTGTGGGGACCGCCCACCGGGGGCAAGGTCAAGGTCCACTGGTGGGTCGTCACCATCAAGGTAGAGTTCGGGGCCGATCTGGAGGACCAGGCCGCCGTGCAGGACTGGCCGACCTTCTCCGAGATGCTGCCCGCACCCGAGGATGCGGTCAAATTCAACGCGCTCAGTGGCCAGTCGGCCGATCCTTCCGGCAAGGATGAATTCTGGGTGGCGCGTCCGGGCAACTTCAGCTTTGAAACCCGCAGCGCCATACCCGCCTCGCAGCTGGACGTCGGGGAAGGCAGCCCGTTCAATCTTTTGACCGGTGACAGCCTCAACATTCGCCCCATGCAAAAAACCGACCTGATTTCCTCGCAGCGGATTTCGCTTTGGAACAGCCAGGACGATGAAATCGACCTCGCCGACACGGAGCGCCCCTGGACCATCGAAGCGGTGCAGCAATCGGTCCCCAAGGCGCTCTGGGGCAGTGGCAGCAACGATGAACTGGATGCGGGCGACCAACAACTGATTGCAGATCAATTCATCGGGTTCCGCTTGCGAGCCCCGCAACCGGCCCTGGGCCACGGAATCGGTCCGGTTCCCGGCAGCATTTTGGCGAGCACTCCACTTCCCGGTAGCACCTTGCCCCTGGACGCGAGCATCGCTAGCAATGATCCACCGGAAGTGAGTGAATCGACCATCGCCAAGATCGCCGAACTCGCGGACGGCGAGCGTATCCAGGACCGCAAAGGCGTCGTGCAAGCGGTGGAGTCCCTGCTGGGCACCACGCTGGGCGACAGCCCCCTCTTTCAATTTGCCAGCCTCGCCGGGGAACTCTTCGCCGACGAACCCCTGCTTGTGCCCGGCACCGCAGTATCGGAAATCACAACTTGATCCTTACCAACCTGAACCACTCGATTATGTCAACCACGAATCAAAATCTCAATCCGGGCGACCTTGCCTTTTACGACAACTACTTGCCCGCCATCGAAGCGGATCGGTATACCATTCGCCTTGCCTCCGGGATCAATGACCTGGATACGGGCAACTATTTTGACACTGCGGCCACCCAAGATTTTGTGGTGCGTGCACCGCAATTTCAGTTGCCGCCGGGGGAAATCCACCAGGCGTTTCCCCCCCCCAATACCAGTGCGGTCTACGGCACCAATCTGCCCTACGTGGTGCTGGAAAACCGCGTATTGCCCTGGGAACGCTTCCTGAAGACGGAAGATCCTGACCTGCCCTGGCTGGCGCTTTTGGTGCTGCGGGCAGACGAAGTAACCCTTCCCGAGGGGCGGGACCGTCCCCTCACCCGGACCACCGTCGACGATTTCCTGAACGAGGTTTCTGGGGTCTTGCGCCCCGATATTGCCCGGGACGAGGTCGACGCCGCGGTCTTGAATCAGGGCATCGACTACCTTGAACTCTCCAAGGCGACTTTCCAGGCAGTAGTGCCGACGGTAGACGAATTGGCGTACCTGGCCCACGTGCGGGAAGTGGACGTGAGTGACCAGGTCGCGACCGGCCACGAGGAGCCGGAATGGTTTGCCGTGGTCACGGGCAATCGCCTCCTCCAGGCCGAAACCGGCGGAACGAAGTATTTTCTCCACCTCGTTTCGCTGGAAGGCTTCGCCGACGCGCTGGACGGCACCATCGCAGCGGACGTCCAGACCGTGCAACTGGTGTCGCTCTACGACTGGTCGGTGAACTCGCTGCCGGTCGAGGGGGAGACCTTCAAAGAATTGGTGGAAAATTTTGCTGCCCAGGGCAATGCGGAGGAAGATGGACTGCTGTTTCGGCTTTCGGTGGCGGCCCCCAACAATCCTTCTGCCGCCGAGGAGGCTGTGCTGGACCGCCTGGCGGATGGCTATTTGCCCTTGAATTGGGAGACGCCAAGCGGCGAGATCACGCCGGCTTTCTTTCGGGGGCCCTTCAGTCCGGTGATTGCCCCTGACTTGCCGCGCGATCCCGCCGCGCCGAACTTTCCCTCGGCGGCCTCGGCGATGATTTTTGACGAGGCTGTAGGGCTGTTTGACCACAGTTATGCGGCGGCCTGGTCGCTCGGGCGGGCGCTGGCCCTGGCGGACGGGAGTTTCGGTCCGATGATGCTGGACCTGCGGCGACGGGCGACTACTTTGCTCACCCAGCTCAAGGACCAAATCGATGCCGGAGGAAGCCTCAGTGATCTGACGAACCTGGAGCAGGACGGCACCTTTCGGGATGCTTTCAACCAGCTCGTGGCGGATGACCTCGGGGTGACCCTCAATGACCTGTTTGTCTTTCCGGTTCCCGATAGCCCGGTGAGTTCCGGCAGTGATGGGGGCGATTCCGAAAGCAACGTTTACGCGGAAACTGAGGCTTTTTTCGCCCAGCCTCCGGTGCAGACCTACCTGCAAAGTATCCTTGATCAGGACCTGTTGCCGATTGCGGCTCGGCTGGCCCGGATGAAGCTGTTGTACGGGATTCCGTTTGATCACTTGGTGCCCGACCAAAGACTGCTGCCGGTAGAATCACTCCGTTTCTTTTACCTGGACCGCAACTGGACCGATTGTTTGGTGGACGGAGCAATCAGCCTCGGGGTGCAGTCTACGAAGGACGACCTGATCAACAATGTGCTGCGCGAAGTCATCGACGATGCGGTGCAATTGGAGAGCCTGGCGATTCGGGATCAGGTGGTGGCGCAGTTTGGGGGATTGAGCAGCGCGGAGGCGCCGGATCCGGGACAATTGTCCGGGATGTTGATTCGCTCGGAGCTGATTTCGGGCTGGCCGGGACTGATCGTCAAGGCCGAGCGGGACGGCGAGGCGCTGGCGTTTATCCGGATGGAACGCCTGTCGGTGGACGTACTGCTGGTGCTGTTTCTCGGGGTGCCGGACACGGTGACGCTGGCCGAGCCCAAGCAGGGCGTGCGCATCGGACCGGAGGATGATGGGGGGATTGAGTTGCGGGCGGTCAGTGGGAGCTTGGGGGAGGTCATAGAGTTGAATCCGCTGGGTGAGAACTACACGTTGCCCACGCGGTCGGATGCTGCGGGGGTTCTGGAGATCGTAGCCGAGAACGGTGGCCTGGTCAGCGACCTGACCACTGCTTTGCAGCTCGATTCGCCGATTTCTCCGGCCCAATTTGCCCTGCAACTGATCAAATCGGCGGAGGAGATCTCCTTTAGCACTTCCTTCGAGGGATGATGCACGTAAGCGAGGTGGGGGACGGTCTCCAAAGTTGACCTCAGTATTCTCCTCGCCCCCCGCCCCGCAGACCGACCTTTCCTTGCCACAAAAACTTTTGATTTTCACCTCACAAACTTCCTTTTGAATATGATTGCCAAGCAAAATCCGCTCTACGTTCCTGTCGAATTGCGCGCCTTTGTCGTCAACGATCAAGTCCGCGCCAAGCAGCAATTTGCCCGCTGGGAATACAATTTCGACGCCCTGCGAGATTACAACAGTCCCTTGCCGCCCCCCTACGCCCCCAATACGGGCGAAGCCTGGGGCAGCCGCCCCAATGTCAACGGGGTTTACCTCCACTGGACCCTGCCGCGGGCCCTGCGCAGTGGCCAGCAAAATCCACTCACCGGTGAGGCGGAATACCCATTGCTCCCCAATCGCTGGCTGGTGCTGCGCTACAGTGGCCCTACCGATGACCGCAAGGTAAAAGGCTGGATCGTCGAGAGTGATTACCTCCTGCCGAGTGACAAAGGCACTGCTTTCCTGGATTTTCGCGGTACCTCGCCCGAGCAAATTTCCATCGGACGAAAACGCGATCTGGGCGGCTGGACGGAAAACGCCGTGGGCGACCAGTTTCTGACCGTCGTGGGGCCGGGCGACATCACCTGGACGAGCTATCAGCCCTACGTGGAGGATGTATTTTCCCTGGTGGATCCGCTGACCGATGTCGGCAATACCGATACCCTGAGCTACCTCGTCGCCGGCTGGTACGCCAACCGTGACGCAGACATCCTCGATCAGGTGCCGGTGGACCAGTTGACGGCATTTCTGGCTGAGCAAAACTGGCGGGTGAGTGAGTCGCGGATGCCTTTTACCCAAAGCATCTACCACGGAATGGTGCTGGAAATCGACTGGGATAAAAATGGTCCGGTGCCGGAATCGGATCGGCCAAAGTCGCGCACGGTCTTCCACGCGGTGGGCAATACCGCCATCGATGCCCTGACCGCATTGATTGATCGCCAGGCAACAATCGCCCAACAGGACAACATCGATGCAAAGCTGCTGGAAGCTTTTCAGTACAATCTCCTGCCCAAACTCGACGAGCCCAACGGACCAGTGCTGCTGGAACAGGCCATCCACAAGGCGTGGTTCGGTGTATTTCCGGGCGGTTACGACTGGACCATTGTCGCCGAGTCGGACGCAAATGCAATCGGTGCCGCCGCGAATCGGAGCGCCAATTTATCGCCCCGCTGGCTGAACGAATTGAACCAAACCCAGCGCGACCTCGATGCGGCGGTCCTGGAACTCAAGCACCTCAAGCAAAAGCTATACGAACTGTGGTTCACAAAGGGGAAATTGGACTCCAGCGATGCGAGCACGCAAGCCTTGCTCCAGACGTTTAACCGGAATCTGGAGGTCGCCAAACTCAACGAGCAGTTGGGCGCGAAGGCGGAAGATTCTTTGCTGTCGCAGGTAAAGGCACTGGCCAAAACAGTGCTGGATCTGCAAAAATTGGTGCCCCAGGGCGATACCCCGGTGAAGCTGCAAAATGCAATTCGCGATTACGCGTTTGACAAGGGACTGCCGGATGGTTTTGAGCTCAAACGGGTCGCCCGCAAAGATTTCTTTGAGGCGAACAATCCGGTCGTTCTGGTGAGTGGGGCGCGGGTGGATGACATCCTGGTGGAAGACGCGGCTCTGCCCTGCCGTGGAATCGATGAACTCGTGCGGGGCCTCGACGTGGGGGGAAATATTCAGGTGGTGGGAGAGGGGCCGAAGAATCCTTTGCTTGAGCCGGGCCTGGAGGCCTTGCCGGAGGCGATCCCGCCGCTGGTAAAGGAGTTTTACTTCCTCGATCCGGGCAATGCCGGCTTGATCAACCTTGAGTTGCCGAACTCAGATACAACGGTTGAGTTTTTGGAGGAGAAGATTCAAGAACGTGACTTTGTGATTGGTACGCTGCCCCGCTACGGTACGCGGTCCTGGCGTCAGCCCTGGTCCCCCCTGTTTTTGATGTGGGAGATTGATTATTATCCCATTCCCTTTGGCGATGGCAATAGCAACGAGTGGACCTTTGATGGGGACCGCTACGAATGGAATGGCCTGGGCCAGAACAGCGATTTCAAGCCGATTCCGTTTAGGGGGCGCACTTTATTGACTCCGCAGAACCAGTTCAATTTTAAGCGGCAACTCGATGCCTACATCACAAAGAATCCGGATTTTGCTCCGGAGACCTTGGGGGCACTGGCGGATTTCATCGAGGCGGTAGACAAATGGGACTTCCTGTCCCAGAATCTGGATGGGTTCATGCCGGGCCTCGCCGGCCTGGACAACGATGTCCACCTGACGCCGCCGGACGGGAGCC
Source organism: Bacteroidota bacterium (assembly GCA_039024435.1). Taxonomy (GTDB): domain Bacteria; phylum Bacteroidota; class Bacteroidia; order J057; family JADKCL01; genus JBCCQH01. Next base: position 3,540 of record JBCCQH010000147.1, on the reverse strand, counting down.
AAATTGCGAACTTCATCGAAGACATCGACTATCTGGCGCCGGAGTTGGGGGATACGCCGCGCTCGCGCATTGGGTTTCCTCCCTCGAATTTTCAAGCGCTGCGGGCGGGGCAGTTTGAATTTACCCGCCTCACGGTCGTGGACCGTTTCGGGCAGACGGTGGAGGTCGTGGGGGAGCAGCGGACACTGGGGGCCCAGGCGGCGATTGCCCCGGACTTGGTCCCAGGTCGCCCGGTGATTCTGGACGGTTCAAAAAGTTTCATTTCCCTGCCGCCGCGTCTGCTGCAACCGGCCCGCCTGAACTTTGATTTTTTATCGGCGGAGGATGATCGCAAGGTGCTGGACCTCGATCCTGACGTCAATCCGGTGGGGGCCTGGATCTTGCCCAACCACATCGACCGGGCGCTGGCCTGTTACAGTCCCGAGGGGGTGGCCCTGGGGGAAATGCGGGTGGTGACGCAGGTGTCCGGGGAGAAGGCGGTCAAGTGGTTCGGCGCTCCCGGTGGTCGCTATGCGGAACTGGTTGGGGTGCAGGCCGATTTTTCCCACCTGGGAGACCTGTTGCAGGGATTGGCCGAGGCGGGAGCCGAATCGTTTGGCCATTTCTACCGGACGATTGACGAAACGCTTTGGACCACCGATCCACTCGGCAATCGGGTGGATCAGAACCTGTCGGTCCTGGTGGGACGCCCTCTGGCGCTGGTGCGGGTGCAGGTGGGCTTTGAGTTGCAGGGCCCGCCCCTGAGCGATCCGAGTTGGCCCTTTGTGCTGACCGCCGAGCAACCCAAGCTGCCGAGCTACCGATTTCCCGTGCGCCTGGGAGAGCAAGTATTGCTGGAAGACGGGCTGATTGGGTACTTTTTTGGGAACAACTACCAGCAGTTCAATCCGGTCCACTTGCCCGAAGGGATCGGGCCGGCACCATACCTGCGGCAAATCGGGCCGGGCAACTACCTGAAACTCAAATTTGATCCGGGCAGCAAGGCGGTGTTGTCGCTCTTGATCGACCCGCGGGCGGTGGTCCACGCGACCACTTCGATTCTGCCGGTGTACACGCTGGAGGTGCCGCGCCGCTTCGTGGATCCGGTTCTGAACAAGTTGCAGATCACTTTCCAGGCGGGACCTTTGTTGAGTACCACGCAATCGGTGGTGGACGAAAACGGCACGGCGACCCGCTTGGTGGTGCCCATCCCGGCGGGCAATGAGGGCGAATGGACCTGGATCCAGGCCAATGATCCCGCCAAGGCGGTCTCCCTGCAAGCGCCCGACGACAAGGTGAAGTTCTCGAATGTCGAGTTGCGCCTGCGCTCCGGGGCATACGTGTTGGGGGAGCGTGATGCCTAGTCGCGGGGCTCCGACCGGCAGCGGCTGAACGGCGAATCAAGCCGGGAGGACAATTTCTGGTTTTCAACGGCCCCGCAGCCGCGGTGGACAAGGGGTTGCGGGCCGTTGGAAATTGGGAATGGTTTCTGGGAAAGCACCGATGGGGCGCGGGCGAATCGCCTTGGGAAAGTCGTATATTGTTGGGGTTCAAAAAACTCTAACACAAGATGAAAAAATACTTATTGGCAGCGCTGGTGGCGCTGGCATTTGCGGTTCCGGGAACCGTAGATGCATCGGTTGTGAACGTGGAGCAGCAAATCGAATCGGCGGAAATGGATCCGGCTTTGGTGGAAGCGATTCTCCGGGCGGCCGCGGCGGAGTGCGTGGATGACTACTGTACATTGCGGGCCCGCTATGTAGCGGGTGAGGTGTGGATCGAGAAGACGGTGGCGGGGTATCGGGTGAGCGATGGGGGAGGAATGATTTTGATCTTGATCGAAGACGAACTTTAAGCGAACTGAAAGAAGTTCTTTAGGTTTTTGTCTTCGTCTTGTTTCCTTGTGATTATTTCCGCAAGTGGTATTCGGTGTAGTTTTGCTTCCAGCCAGTTTTCGAATTGTACAGTCCGGCTTGCGTGCCGTTCATCTCTGTCGCTAAGCACTTCTTCAAGCCTGTCGATGTACCTTTGTAAGATGAAGCGTTGATCTGATTCCAGTGCAGCGTAAAAATCTCGAAAAGCCTGACAGGCGAGTTTAGGATATCTTAGCTTGGTGAGCCGTGCTTGTCGATAAGATGACCTGAGGAGTCCCTCAATAGCACCCAAATTTCCTGACTCAAAATGGGAAACGGCAAGCATGAGACGACATTCCCATTGTAGGGCAAGGCCAATCTTGGATTGCATAGTACGTACGCGTTCGAAGCATTGGATTGCGTTCAGGTAGTTTTGGCTTTTTAAGAAGCAAAGGCCCAATGAATGGTACAACTTTGCTACTACTAAGGCAGAATTAAACACCGATTCGGACGATTGAAGTAAATGCCATGTCTTCAGTAAAAAAGAATGATCAACTGTACGAAGGCAAACAGCAGTGTTAACCTTGATGATGGACTTTAAGAGAACGTTTCGTTCGGAATTGAGTTGCGGTTGTAGAGCGGAAAGTTGCAAACAATAACGTTGCGCAAGATCCCTCTCATTAAGATAGGCGGCACCCAATGCATTGAAGCGCAAGGCACTGGCTATCTGAAGGACAGGATACCGATCATTCCATTCGATGAGTCGGCGGACAAGAGTCTCTCCAAGCGCAAAGGCACGCGAGAAATCTTCTTGGAGAAAAGCAAGATTTCTATTCAGTCGAAGAGCGAGATCTTGATTGATGCGGGATTGATACGTTTGATTGGCAAGGTTGGAAACGAGTTCGATTTCTTGTTCGATTCTTTCCAAAGCCATTTTCCTGGTCAATTCTAAACCTGCATCTAACTTCTGATGTAAATCGGCGCGCCGCCGAATTTCGGCGATTTTGAGTCCATTTTCGGGTTGCTGAAGCGAAATGTCGTACTCGCTTTGCAGGCGGTCAGCTAAGTGATGGAAAATTAATAATCCGGGATAGTCTTCGTGTTTTTCCAATGTTTTAACCTCCTGGGCAAAGATTTTTTCGGCGTATCCGATGGCACCTCTAACTGCAGCCTCTTTTATTAAGGTAACTACTGGAAATGTTGGATTTTGCGACTGGACGATACTCATTAAGATCGATTCTGTGACGTTGTCCCGGTAGATGCAAAACATGGCTGCGTCTTTAAATTTTCGGCCCTTGATTTTCTTGAGTAACTGTTTTGAAAATGAATCGGCACAGTTCTGAATCACGCGTTGGTACAAGTTATAGGTCAGGGTTTTTTTCCTACCCTTCATGAATTTGGAATAGTTGTATCGCTCTTCTTCAGTGAGATCGTGTACCAACCAAAAAAATATTTCCGGTTTCATGTCAATTTTTGCGTTAATGTTGATTGAGGTCCAATGCTTTGTTGATCAGGAACTTGTGTTCTCAAATATTGCATTTAGCATTAAGAAATCGTGTACAGAAAGCTTTCCAAACCCCATGCGCTTATCTACTTTCGGAATATAGCCAAAAAAGACAACCCGACCCAAATGTCCTAGCGTTCTTTTGTTAGAGTTTTTTTGAACCCCCGGGACTGGGTTGGCGTCGCCAAAATAGATCGGAAGAGC
>JBCCQH010000146.1:0-14262 GCA_039024435.1 Bacteroidota bacterium | reverse complement strand
GGCCTTTTTTTGACCCGTTCATTGCCGCGCCCGCTTCCTCAAGCGGTCTCGCAGGCTGATCAGCCCAGTCTTTAGGAAACCAATTCGTTGCCTGGCTCACCTTCTGCGTCCAAAAATACACTCACGGGGAACCTTGCCGGAAGTCCAGCGCGACTACTTCTCCCAGAAATTCAGTTTTGATGGCCAGATAAGGCACTCCCGCTTATCCCAAAATCGAACATTGGCCGTGCACTGGTTGCTCTCCCAGATTGTTCCGCGAAGAACGCGGGAGATCAATCCCCCACTTTTAAGCAGTAGCTTAAATTTAAAACTGCGGCTCGGCTACCTTATCATTTTCCACTATTCTGTGGCTATGAAATCCGCAGTATCCGGAGAAATTCCGCCTTCTTGCGAGCGGCCACCGGAACCACGCTGCCATCTTCCATCTCCAGGTGCCCGCCGCGGCCTTTGACGTACTTGAGAATGCACTTGAGTTGCACCATGTGACTGGCGTGGACCCGAAAAAATTCCCTCACCGGCAGCAATTCCTCAAAATACCGCAGAGCCCGGGTCACCAGTTTTCGCTGCCCTCCGCGGATGAAGATCGACGTGTAGTTGCTGTCAGCCTCCAGACGCACGATTTCCCGCATGGGCAACAACTCGAATCCATTTGCATCCGGCACCGCGATCTTATCGAGTTCTGCTCGGACCGAAAGCTGCGCGGATTGCTGCTGGAAAATCGGATTGCCCGCCGCGCTGCATCGTTCCAAAGCCCGGGCTACGGCTTGCTCCAGCTCTTCCAGGTCCACCGGTTTGAGCAAGTAGTCCAGCGCCGAAAGCCGCAATGCCCGAATGGCGTAGCGGTCAAAAGCCGTCACAAAAATGACTTGAAACGTGGGCGAAGGGAAGTAACGGAACAGGGAAAATCCATCTTCTTCGGGCATTTCTACGTCCAAAAACACCAATTCCGGTTGCAACTCCGCAATTAGCCGACGCCCCGTCGCCACGGAATCAGCGACCCCAAGGAGCTGCACTTCGGGGATATAATTGCGCAAGAGGATTTTAAGGGCATCGCGCCCCATCTTCTCATCATCGATGAGAATCGCGGTAATCTGATTTGAATGCATAAGTTTGCTTTCAAGCCGTTCAATTCATGAACTTCCAAGGTAAGTAAATCTGGCAGGCAGTGCCTAAAAAATGATCATTGGCATCTTGAAGATCGATGATTTTAATTTCGGCACCTTTGATGAGCTGAATCCGCTCGACGGTGATCCGCGAACCTTGCGATGCGTGACCTTTGGATCGGTCTTGATTGATGCGGGCAGCCGCTTCCCGGCCAATTCCATTGTCTTCAATCCGGATGCCCAGCCGACCGTTGCCCGTGAGCACGATTCTGATCATTCCCTTTCGGCCTTCGAGGTGGCGCACCCCGTGTAAAACTGCATTCTCGATAAATGGCTGAATGAGAAGCGAGGGTACGGCGATCTTGTCCGGTGCATCCGGTATTTCCACGATTATTTCGTAGTCAAAGCACTTGCCCATCCGCACCTGCTCCAGATCCAGGTAATAACGGGCAGCCTTCAACTCATCGGCCAGGCTGATGTACGACTCAGCGCTGGAAGACAGCACAATGCGGGTCAGCTTGGCAAATTTGCTGAGAAAAAGGTGGGCTTTCCGATCTTCCTGATTCCCAATGAATACGTGGATCGCGTTGAGTGCGTTGAACAGAAAGTGGGGGTTCATGCGCGCCCGCAAAGCCCGGCGTTCCAAGTCAACCATCCGCAAACGACGGCGCTGGGCCGACCGCTGGATGGTCACGGTGAGGGCTACCAGTCCCGCCCCCAACAAGATCAGCCCCAGCCCCACTAAGAGGATGAACCACCCTTTGCGCCAGAATGGGGGCAAAATGGTCCACGCCACTTCCAAAATTTTGGAGGGCTTGCCCAAAGGCCGAATTGCCCGAACCTGCAAGACATACTCGCCTGCTTCCATGGTGGGAAAATACAATTGGGACTCGCCCACCCGGCGCCACGGCTCCTGCGGACCCGCAAAGCGGTACTCGTAGTGCAAGCCCTTGACATCGGAGAAAGAAAGCCCCCGAAAATGGACACGGACCGCAGTTTGGTGAGGAAAATCGGACCCCGACTCGCTCATTTTGCCATTGGCGACCAAGCTGTCCAAGATGATCCGGGGGGCAGCCCGGGGGCGAAAAATAAGCGATTCCGAAAAATGAAACAGGCCCTCATCTGCTGCTACCCAGACCTCCCCGTGGCGCACCGCAATGTCATTGACCGCGCGGAAGGGAAAGCCCGAAGCCCGCCCCAAATGCTGCACGACGGCCTGGGAATCTCCGGCAATTCCCTCAATCCGATATATCCCCTGCCGGCTGGCCAGCCACCAGGTTTGGTTTGAAGTGGCCACTAGATTCTGAAAATGGGGCAATGGCGTACCCAGGTCCAGTTCCCAGCACCGCAAGTGATCTTCCTCCACTACGTACAATCCGGTATCTGAGGTGGCCACCACCACCTTGCCCCCGGGCCAACCACCGATTTTTCCATTCTCCTTCGGCCAGATGCTTACCTGAGCGATTTCCCCAGCTTGCTCCCGAAAGAGGCCGTTTTCGCCCAACCACCAGGCCGCATTGCGGGCCGGATCTACGTAGATGTCCTGGGCCCAATCGTGCAATCTGCGCCCCCCGAGAACCCAATTTGGATTTCCAGACGCTGCAGCTAGCATCGGAGACCGGTCACTGTAATCCAAAAAGCTTGCCAGGGGAATGCGAAACAAACCGTAGTAGCGTTCACTGATGTAAGCAATTCCTGCCGTATCGACGGCCACCGCTTTGAGCGATCCCCAAAACTGCCGGGTTTTGCGCTCCCCCCCATTTTGAATCAACTGGTGATCGAAGACGGTCAGGACTTCATTGTCCCCGATCCGAAACATGTCCTGGGCCCGCCCTCGGCCACGCCGCGCAAATCGCAGCGTTTCTGACCTGCCCGCCACGATCCGCAGCAATTGATTGGTTGATCCAGCCGCATATACCGTCCCTTCCTCCGTGACCTCGACCCCATAGACCTGATTGGAATTTGCAAAGGCATACCGCTGCACGTCGAGGTCAGGCACATAAATGAGCCCATTTTGCTGGGTTCCCAACCACAAGCCCTCCTCAAAGTCGACCGCGATTGCCTGGACATTGAACTGGTCGAAATAGCTGCGCGTCACAAAATCATCGGCGGAAGGTGCCACCTCAACCAAGCCATCCGAATAGCCCAACATAATGCGTCCTTTGTAATAAGCGATTTCCTGGCAATCCGAATGATTGGGAATCGCGGTGAGAAACTCGGGGGGACCATCCACAATGCGGTAAAGCCCGCGTTCATTCACCAAATACAGGACGCCGGCGTGGACCAGGGTGATCCCATCTAATGCAGCATATTCGGCCACCACTCGACCGTCGATCAGATGCTTGTCCGGCCAAATTTCGTGTTGTCTTCCCCGGTCATCCCACCAGACCATTGTTCTCCCGAGCTTCCATTCCCATTTTCCGGAGGAGTACACCAAGGTCAGTGAGCGGTACCTGACGGGAAACACTACTTTGCGCCCGGCCCGCTGAGGATGGGCTTGGCTCCTGGCCCCTTTGGCAAGATGGGAGGGCAGGGCCCAATACTGCCCCGGTTGCCAGTAGCCAACTCCCTGATTGTAGGTGCGCAGCCATATTCCTGGCCCCTCCGTGACGAGTTCCAAAATATCTAAACCAGGCAGGCCGGACGTTCTCCCGTAGCAACGAAAGCGTTGGCCATCGAAGGAAGCAATACCGTATTCGGTTCCGACCCACATGATGCCATCGGCATCAAAATCTATGCAGTAGATATTTGTCGACGGCAAACCTTCTCGAACTGAGTACGGTAAGTACCCCGGATTTTGAGCGATTCCACTCCCCCACAGGCCCCAAAAAAGTAACAAAAAGAGGGTTGCTTGTTTGGCCAGCATTTGCATGCGAAAAGCTAGAAATTATTCGAGGCACAGTCCAGGACAATTCTGCAAGCGTGTCACTTCATTGTCTAAACGTGATTACCCCCATGCTCCGATAAACCTGGGAGCCCGAATCGGCTCCCCGAGCATGGGCTAAATCGCAGTGGGACCAACCGCTTCGCCCCCACCTCGCCCCATCCCGGTCAAAGATCCGTGGTCGAACTCTTCGAAATAATTTCGTACAACTCATCGAGTTTCGGGGAAATGATGATTTCGGTGCGGCGATTGACTGCACTGGCTTCCGTCGTGGACTCCGCTACCCGGGGCAGGAACTCCGAACGGCCCGAAGGAATGATGCGCTTGGGCGCAATTCCGTTTTCGACCAACAACCGTACGACTTCGGTGGAGCGCATGACGCTCAGGTCCCAGTTGTCGGTGATTTGTCCCAGGTTCGAAACGGGCACATCATCAGTATGGCCCTCCACCATAATGGTAATGTCTTCCCGTCCAGCCAGGACTTGCGCGACATCGGCGAGGGCTTTCTGCCCATTGGCATCGATTTTGGTACTGCCCGAAGCGAAAAGCAGCTTGTTTGAAAGCGAGACGTAGACCTTCCCGTTTTTGATGTCTACCGTCAATCCATCCTTCGCGAAGCCCAGCAGGGCATCGGTGAGGCGATCTTGCAGGGCCTGCATCGTAGAATCGCGGCGGGCCAGCTTGCTTTCTACCTCGGTCAGCCGAGCTTCCCGAATACTCAAGTCCTCCTGCAGCCGCTCCAATTGGCTGACCAGTTCCCGCATCTTGTTTGAACTCTGCGCTTTTAACTGCTGGTAGTTGTCGTTGAGTTGGTCACAGGAAGCCTGCAAATCACTCATATCTCCGGCGGAAGCCCGCAATTTCTGCTGAAGGGCGGCGGTGTCCCGCGCCAATTCACTGCGGGCATCCTCACAATCACTGGTGGCCAGCCGCTCTTTGGCCAGCTTTTCTTTCAGGTCCTCAATTTCTTCGTTGCGGCGTTCCAGCATGTCCTGCATGGAATTTTTAAGGGTCGTCATCTGAGTGTATTTCTTCTTAGGGACACAAGATGACAACACAATGCCGAGGACCAGGGCAGTTATTATGGGGCGAGTTATCTTCATTTCCGCACAATTAAAATTCGACCTTAAAAGTACGCATTGGTGGGGGCGATCCCGGGAGTGATTTGTACACATCATCCCCCGTTGATCAGCAAATTGGACATAAAATGCGCGATTTCCGCTGCGATTGCCGATTCAATCGTGGAATTGTTCGAGGAATGAAGTAATATAGAGGCCGCAATCAATTCTTATTCTACCATTTAAACCTACAATCAGAAAATGAGCATCAATGTCACTCTGCTGAAAGAGATCTGCGAAACCCCGGGGGCGCCCGGTCACGAAGAACGCATCCGAAAAGTGGTCCTGCGAGAAGTCACTCCCCTCGTCGATGAAGTCCGCATCGATAACATGGGCAACGTCATCGCGATCAAAAAAGGCCGCGGGGAAAAGAAAGCCATGGTCGCCGCCCACATGGACGAGATCTCCTTTATTGTCAAGCACGTCGACGAGGATGGCTTTGCCCGCATTCACACCCTGGGCGGATTTGATCCCAAAACCCTTACCGCACAGCGCGTCATCGTCCACGGCAAGCGGGACATCATCGGGGTCATGGGTTCTAAACCCATCCACATCATGAAACCCGAAGAGCGCAAAAAAGCACCCGCGATCGACGACTACTTCATCGACTTTGGGTTGCCGCCGAAAAAAGTCAACGAAATCGTCTCGGTCGGCGACGTGGTCACCCGGGAGCGTTCCCTGATCGAAATGGGCGAGTGCGTGAATTCAAAGTCCATCGACAACCGCGTTTCGGTGTTCATTTTGTTGGAATCCCTCCGGGAAATGCAAGAGCCCGCCCACGACGTGTACGCCTGCTTCACGGTACAGGAAGAAATCGGGATCCGGGGGGCTACCGTAGCCGCCCGCACGATTGAACCGGACTTCGGTTTTGGGCTGGATACAACCATTGCCTTTGACCTGCCGGGAGCCAGCGACCACGAAATGGTCACCGAACTCGGCAAAGGGACTGCGATCAAAATCATGGATTCGTCAGTGCTGTGCGATACGCGCATGGTCCGCTACATGCGCCAAACTGCGAAAAATCACAACATCACCTGGCAAAATGAGATTCTCCCCCGGGGCGGAACCGACACCTCCGCCGTGCAGCGGGCGGGACGCAATGGCTCGATTGCGGGCTGCGTTTCCATTCCCACGCGCCACATCCACTCGGTCATCGAAATGGCCCACAAAGAGGACATCCGCGGGTCGATCAACCTACTGGCACGCTGCCTGGAAGAGCTGGATAGCTACGACTGGGCCCCGCTTTGAGAGATCTTGGGCGGTGCTGCATTGAGCCTGAAAAGCAGCTCCGCTAAAGATCACTGCGTATTCCTCGCGATCTCCTTTGTCGCGCGTCGCGTAGACACAGACGAGGAAGATTGGGCAGAAATGCAAATCTGACGAAGTGGAACTAAGCAATCTTGCCGCTGGCGGGGGCCTGCTTCACCAAGCGCAGCACTTGGTAAGTCCGGTCCACCGGATCTCCGGCTTTGCTGAATACTTGGTCCCGGTGGGTTTCCACCTGGTCCAGGTGCAACTGCGTGGATGCGGCGATCTCCACTACCGCTGCCTCGTCGTAACTCCGAAATCCGTACGGCGTGAAGGGCAGCCGGGCCATGAACTCCTTTTCGGCAAAGGCAAGCACCAATGCCCCACCCACCGGGAGTATCCGGTCAATCTCCGCCATCATGGCTTCGGGTTGGTCCCAGAAGTAAATGGTATTGACGGTAAATATATCGGCCTGTGGCACCGGAAAGGGCAATTTAAAAGTGCGGCCATCGTACAATTTCAGATCTACCGCCCCACTTTGCAGGGCAGATTGATTCAGGCGTTTCGCCTCCGCGTGCATGGTTGCGGAAACTTCTAGTCCGATGTAGCGCAGGTCATCTCCCTGAGCGAGCAACCAAGGCAGGTGGCGGGCACTCCCGTGACCGATTTCAATTACCGTTTGCCCCGGTTGCAACTCCAGCAGGGCGACCGCGGCCTGGGTCATGGCGAAGTTGCTCTTGTGCATGTTCTCGCCCATTTTAATGCCGGACTCGCCTTGGGGATGGCGAAGTTGGCGGGCAATTTCTTTGAGTTCTGCTTCGGTCATCGTGGAAATATTAGGGGGGCAATATACGCGATTTGTGGGCATGGGGATCCGGCAACCTACCCACGACCTTGCGGCAAAAACCCCCACTGGTCCGGCCGAGGCTCCCATCAATCGAATTCTCCGGGGTGCCGGTGGACAATTTTGTAGTTTTGCCGAAAATCAATTCCAATATGCGCTGGAAAGGACGAAAAGGCAGCTCAAACGTAGAAGATCGGCGTGGAGGTGGTCGGCGTTCTCCCTTGCGGGGCCGCGGAGCCCGTGTCGGGGGCGGGCTCGGCATCGTAGGCATTGCCATCGTGATCATCGTCCAGCTTATGGGGGGCGATCCCCAGGAAGTCCTAAAAAAACTACCACTCAATGAGCCATCGACGACGGTCCAATCCGCACCTAAGGGGACACAGAAAACGGGCAATTCCCAAGAGGATGAACTCGCCGAGTTTGTTTCCGTCGTGCTAAAAGACTGCGAAGACGTCTGGAACAAGGTATTTCGGGAGCAGGTGCGGGGAGGAAGTTACCAGGAGCCAGTTCTGGTTCTGTTTAACAACGAGGTGGAAAGTGCCTGCGGATTTGCCAGTGCGGCGACCGGTCCGTTTTATTGTCCCGGTGATCAAAACATGTACATCGACCTGAGCTTTTACTACGATCTGAAAAATCGCTTCGGAGCGCCGGGAGATTTTGCGATGGCCTACGTCGTCGCTCATGAAGTGGGCCACCACGTCCAGTACCTGCTCGGTACCACCCGTGAGGTGCGCCAGCAACAACGCCGCCTCCCCAAAGTCAAGGCCAACAAACTCAGCGTCATGCTGGAACTGCAAGCGGATTTTTACGCGGGCTTGTGGGCCCACCACGCTCAGAAAATGAAAAATATCTTGGAAAAGGGCGACATCGAGGAAGCGCTGAATGCGGCCCAGGCCATCGGAGACGACCGCCTTCAGAAGAATTCCCGCGGCTACGTAATCCCGGAATCCTTTACCCACGGTACCTCAGCGCAGCGCATGCGTTGGTACAAAAAGGGATTTGAATCTGGCCGGTTGCGCGATGGAGACACCTTCAGTGCCCGGAGGCTATGAAGCAATGGCGGAATGGATTACGGGACTCAATCATCAGTTTACGCGCTTGCATAGCTAAACGGCTGATACGCCTGTACTTTTATCCGCTTGTTTACTATTTTCACGGCACCGTAACGTCACGGAAACTAATTTAATATTCACTATACCTTTATCACCGATTATGGCTGATTACAAAACCATTGACGGAGTCAAATACGACAAGTCGCTGATCGAAGCTGCAGAAAAAGCAATCGAAGGCGTCGGCGATGGCCGCATCTCTTTCGACGATGCCAAAACCATCTGGGCCGACGCGATGGAAGACGGCAAAATCACCCGCGTCGAGGACCGTACCCTGAAGTACATCCTGGAAAACTACAACGTTACCGACAAGGCCAAAGCCTACATCGAGGACAAAGTTTTCAAGACCATCGGCGGAGTGCAGTATGACCTTTCTCTGCTGGGTGCGGCGGACAAGCTGACTTCGGGCCAGGGCGACGGACGGATTTCTTACGACGACGCCGGTGTGATCTGGGGTCTGGCCGATGCCGACGGCATCATCACCGACGTAGAAGCCCGCACGATTCGCTACATCGTCGAGAACTACAACGCCACCGACAAAGCCAAGAACTGGCTGCTCGAGCAGCTCGACAAGTAGGTCGACCGGCACGGATATACAATGCGGCGGCACTGCGCACCTCAAAGCTGCCTTTGTCCTGCGCCCCTCCATCCCCACTCAAGTTACCCTTAGGGACTTCAGTGGGGATTATTTTTCCCCGTTGGTATGTTGATACTGGCGGTTGCACCCAAGGCCAGGATTGCGCAATTTTCAGACTTGATTGTAACGTAAATCTGAGGAGAGAAGATGTCTGAACAGATGAACTCGGAGAACGGAAAGGACTACGAGATGCAGGAAACAGTGGCCGTCTCCGGAATGTACGAAAGCTGGTTCCTCGACTACGCTTCGTACGTGATCCTGGACCGGGCGGTCCCTTACATTGAGGACGGCCTCAAACCGGTACAACGCCGAATTTTGCACGCGATGAAGGAAATGGACGACGGCCGCTTCAATAAGGTCGCCAATATCATCGGGCAAACCATGCAGTACCACCCCCACGGTGATGCGGCCATCAACGGCGCGATCATCAATCTGGGGCAAAAAGACCTGCTCATCGAAACGCAGGGCAACTGGGGCAACATCGCGACGGGCGACAGCGCCGCCGCCCCCCGTTACATCGAAGCCCGCCTGTCAAAATTTGCCCTGGAAGTCGCTTTTAACCACAAGACGACCGAATGGCAGATGTCCTACGATGGTCGCAAAAACGAGCCGGTCACCCTTCCGGTGAAGTTTCCTCTGGTCCTCGCCCAAGGGGTGGAAGGCATCGCCGTCGGTCTGTCCACCAAAATTTTGCCCCATAATTTCCGCGAACTCTGCGAAGCCTCCATCGCCTACTTGCGCGGTCGGTCCTTCAAGTTGTTTCCGGATTTCCTCACCGGGGGCATGATCGATGTCGAGAACTACAATTGGGGGGAGCGCGGCGGCAAGGTCCGCTGCCGGGCAAAAATCGAAGAGTTGGACAAAAAAACGCTGGTGATTCGAGAGTTGCCCTACGGACAGACCACCACCTCGGTCATCGATTCCATCCTCAAGGCAAACGACCGCGGCAAAATCAAAGTCCGTAAGATCGATGACAACACGGCCCGCGACGTCGAAATCGTCGTTCACCTGCCGTCGGGCATCCACCCGGCCATCGCCACCGATGCCCTCTACGCCTTCACCAACTGTGAAGTTTCGATTTCGCCGAACTGCTGCATCATCATCGATGACAAGCCGGTCTTTACCGACGTGCGCTCCATGCTCAAACTCAGTGCCGACAAGACAGTGGCGCTGCTGAAATTGGAGCTGGAAATCAAAAAGCGGGAACTGGAAGAGAAATGGCACCTGTCCTCGCTGGAAAAAATCTTCATCGAAAACCGCATCTACCGCGACATCGAAGAAGAAGAAACCTGGGAAGGCGTGATCACGGCCATCGACAAGGGCCTGGACCCCTTCAAAAATCTGCTTGTACGCGAGGTGACCCGCGACGACATCATTCGGCTCACCGAAATCAAGATCAAGCGCATCTCGAAGTTCGACAGCTTCAAAGCGGATGAATTCATCCGGGGACTCGAAGAACAGTTGGAGGAGGTGAAGCACCATCTCGCCCACCTCACCGATTACGCGGTGGACTATTTCCAGCATTTGCTCGACAAGTACGGCAAAGACCGGGAACGCCGCACGGAAATCCGCACCTTTGACACGATCAATGCCACTCAGGTCGCCGTTGCCAACCAGAAGCTCTACATGAATGCAAAGGATGGCTTCATCGGCACCAGCCTAAAAAAGGATGATTTCGTGGTGGAGTGCTCGGACATCGATGACATCATCGTCTTCCTCGCCAGTGGTGCGATGCGAGTGGTGCGGGTCGCGGACAAGGTGTTTGTCGGAAAAAATATCATCCACGCCGCCGTCTGGAAAAAGGGCGATGACCGCATGACCTATCACATGGTCTACCAGGACAATCAAGACAAACGGACCTACGCGAAGCGCTTTAACGTCAAGAGCATCACCCGCGACCGCGAGTACGTTCTCACCAAAAGCAGCAAGCCGGGCAAGGTCTTCTACTTTACCGCCAATCCCAACGGGGAAGCGGAAACCCTGACCGTTAAGATGAAGCCGGGCAATAAGCTACGCAAAAAGGTATTTGACTGGGAAATGGGCGATCTCGCCATCAAAGGCCGCAGTGCCGGTGGGTACATGGTCACCAAGTTTCCGGTGCGGAGCGTGGAATTCAAAGCCAAAGGACTCTCTACTCTGCCCGGCATCGACATCTGGTTCGATGATACCGTCAAACGCTTGAACACGGACGGGGTCGGAGAAAAATTGGGTGAATTCAAGGCCGACGACCGGGTGCTGGTCCTCTACGCGGATGGTTCATACGAGACGACTACCTTTGAACTCACCAACCGCTACGAAGGCAAAGGCAAGATGCTGGACATCAGCAAGCTCGCGCCCGAAACGGTGGTCAGTGCGATCCACCAGGATACCGCTTCCGGGCGGTACTACGCCAAACGGTTCCGCATCGAAACGAGCACCAACGACACGTCGTTTAGCTTCTTGCCGGAAACCGATCATGCCAAGTTGATCTTTGCCACCCGCCTGCCCGAACCGGTCATCAAGCTGCGCTACAGCAAAAAAAGCGTCGAGGATGAAGCGGTGGACCTGGCCCATTTCATCGGGGTGAAGGGCTGGAAAGCAACCGGAAATAAGCTCACCGACGAGAAAATCCGCAAGGTGGAACTGTTGCGCTTCAAGGAGCCGGAGCCCGAACCAGAAGTGAAACCAGAATCGCCGGCTGACTTTGTCCCTAGAGATCCCAAAGACATTCCTTTTGAAGTTGTAGATGCCCGCGAAAATGAGGATGACGATCAACCAACCTTATTTTAGGCCCAATAGGGGTTTCATTCGGCGATTTACCTCCGATCAATCGTAAGTAAACTGCGCCTGCTGTACGATGTCCGGACTCAGACTTTGGGCTACGGGGCAATTGATTGCGGCGTGTTCCAGCGCCTGACGATCTGCTCCGGAAAGATTGTGCTTCGCAAAATCGATTTTGATGTTGAGTTGGCCTACCCGGCGGGGATTGGTGACCATGACTTTCTCCACGCTTCCGGTCACTTCGCCCATGTTCATGCCGCGCTTGTCTGCCTGAATGCCCATGACGGTGACCATGCAGGAAATCAACGAAGCCGCAATCAAATCAGTAGGAGAAAATGCCTCCCCTTTGCCGTGGTTATCGGTGGGCGCGTCGGTAGTGAGCTGTTCGCCCGAAGGGGTATGCGTGAGCACCGTGCGCAAACCGCCCCGGTATTCAATTTCGGTCTTCGTCAAAATGGGATCAATTTAAGAGGAAAGGAGCTACCATGGAGAAGCGGGGAATGCGAACCTCGAACTCCGAGTCATCGAGAAGGCGCTGCATGGTATAATGGCCTTCCATCTGCCCGATGGGGGTAGAAAAATCGCATCCGCTGATGTATTCGTGGGATTCTCCAGGAGCGAGAGTAGGTTGCTGACCAATGACTCCGTCTCCTTCCACCACTCGCTTGTCCCCCAGGGCATCGGTGATCACCCAGCGGCGACGCAGCAATTGCACCGTTGCGGAGGATTCATTGACGATCTGAATTTTGTAGGCAAAAACGTAGTTATCCAGATGAGGACTGCTTTGCTCGACCACATAAGTTGTCCGCACACTCACAAGGACACCGTCAGTTTTGATGGATTGGATATCAGAGAACATGTTCACAAACTTTTGTATGTTTAAAAATAACAAAAACCACTCCCTGAATCAAACGGATTCCTGCCTGCTGGCCGACTTTGCGCCGGGCGGTTGCCGTCGGGTGACTTGCAATCAGAACTGACGAAAGTTCAGCATGACCAGGGTACAGGCTTCTTTGACCTCGATTCCGGCTTCTTTTGCCTTTTGGAAGAGGATTTCGTTCTCTGCCCCGGGATTGAAGATGATCCGCCGAGGCCGCAAGCCCAATATAAAATCGATGAAGGGGGCTTGGCGCTGCTCGTTCATGTACAAGCTCACGGTGTGAACTTCGGGCAGTTGTGCTTCCGGCGTGGCCCGCTCGACTTGCACCCCATGGATCATGCCGATGCGTCCACCCAGTGCGTAGACGGTATGGCCGTTTTGCCGCAGCATATTGACGGCAACGTACGAAGTGCGGTGCGGCTTTAGCGAAGCCCCCAGCACCAGGGTCGGCTTGTCGATTGTATCCAGGACGGCGGGTTGAGGCCGGTTTTTTTTCAGATCAGACATTTACGGATGGGTTGTTCTCCTATATTTAAACGGAGGCACAGCAGCATTGTTCTGGGGAAGGTAAAAACACAGCGGGAAACTATCCACCGGACTTTTCCCCATTGGGGGAAGGATCTGGAGCTTCGGGGGTCGCGGGCTTGGGGGGGGCTTTAGGCTTCTTTTTCTGATTGACTTCATTCATCGTGCGCGATAGCCCAATGGTCACAAACGCCACTACCGCTTTGGTCATGGCCTCAATCTTGGCCGGCAGATCGGGGATCTCTTCGGCATTGAAGTCAGAAAGGACATAGTGGGCCTGGGCACCGCGGGCAAAATCATCTCCCACCCCAAAGCGCAAACGGGGGTATTTATTTTGCCCGAGGACCTCCTCGATGTTGCGCAGGCCATTGTGGCCACCGTGGGATCCTTTTCCCCGCAACCGCAACTTTCCGAATGGAAGGGCAATGTCATCGGTGATCACCAGCAAATTGTCCGGAGGGATCCCCAGTATTTGGAGGTGGTAGCGGACTGCTTTTCCGCTTAGGTTCATGTAGGTCGTGGGCTTCAAAAGGGTGATTTGACGTCCCTTGATGCGGATGGTGCAAGTGTAGCCGTGGCGGTCCTGGGCGAACCTTGCCTCCCGCTCTCCCGCCAACTGGTCCACCACCATAAAACCGATGTTGTGGCGGTTGTCCGCATATTCGGCACCGGGATTGCCCAGGCCAACGATCAAGTACTTCATCTCGGGAGGGATCGGATCATGAGGTTTTTTCTGGCCAATAAGTCGCTGAAAAATCGACATGGGACAAATCTACGAAAAACAGCAAAGCCGTCAGTTTGACCCTGCCGGCTTTGCAAGATGAGTATCGTTCTGTGTATCGGCGAGGCGGTCTAAGAGGTTCCTCAAATTTTATTCTGCGATATTGCTATGGCATCTTTTTCTGCCCCTCTTCCGCTATTTTCTCGCCCATAGCTTTGGCTATGGACTACAAAATAAGCTTCGATGGATAAAAAAATTCTGCGATCGCAAATTTCACAAACCAATTTTAAGCTGCCTCTAATACCAAATCGTTTTCTAAAGAGTAATTTTTAGGAAAGGAAACTCAGTCATGCGTTTGATCTTCTCGGGAACTTTCTGCAATTGTCGAAAGGCTATCTCCAGCGTTTCCTCCACCATTTTGATTGACTCGAAT
>JBCCQH010000145.1:0-14742 GCA_039024435.1 Bacteroidota bacterium | reverse complement strand
GGATCTTACCTCACGGCACGCCGTGCGGCCCCCGCGGATTTTCCAACCGACGCAAAAAATTTCAAATGCCTCAGAGGCTGTTTAAAATTGGTTTGTGAAATTTGCTATCGCAGATTTTTTTGTCTCTCAAAGCTCATTTTGGAGTCCATAGCCAAAGCTATGGGCGAGAAAATAGCGGAAGAGAGGCGGAAAAAGATGCCATTGCAAAATCACAGGATTAAATTTAAACAGCCTCTCATGCCCCAATTTCAATTCCCAATGGTGCGCGGAACCTTGAGGAGTGCGGCTGAGTGGCCATCGGCAATCCGACATCAGAAATCGGAAATCAAAAATCCTTAGCTTTGCTGCGATGGCTTCGAATTTCTGGAAAACAGAGATTACCTATTTAAAAAAGGTGGGACCCAAGCGCGCGGCGGCATTGAACGAAGAGGCGGGGATTTATACCTACGGGGATCTGTTGTCCTATTTTCCCCGCAAATACATCGACCGTTCGAAATTGCACCGCATCCGGGACATCCGCCGGGATACGCCGCAGGTGTCCATCCTCGGCAAAATCATCGACATTGAATTTACCAAAGGCAAGCGGGGCGGACGCCTGTCGGCCACCTTCACCGATGGGACCGGATTCATCGATTTGGTTTGGTTCAAGGGCATCAACTGGGTCCGGGAAACCCTCAAAGAAAACGAAGACATCCTGATCTTCGGCAGTCCCCGCATCTACGGCCGCAGCATCCAAATCGCCCACCCGGAAATCGAACGGGGCAAGAGCCAGGAGGAAATCCTCGCCAATCTGGCCGTGCTGCCCGTGTACAGTTCGACCGAAAAACTGGGCAAAATCGGCCTCGATGCCAAGGGCATTCGGCAACTCACCAAGTCGCTCCTGGAATTGGGGGCCACGAAACTGACCGACAACCTGCCCGCCTGGCTGCGCCAGCGCTACAAATTGCCCACCCGGCAGGAAGCCTTTAACCAGATCCACTTTCCCACCTCCCTGGAAGCCCTGGAAGCCGCTAAGCATCGCCTGAAATTCGAGGAATTTTTCTTCTTTCAGATGGTCATGGCGCGGCGCAAACTGGTCGAACAGCCGCAACGACCTAGCCACCCCTTTCCCCGGGTGGGCGACTATTTCAATCGTTTCTACCAGGAATTTCTCCCCTTTGAATTGACCGGAGCGCAAAAGCGGGTCCTCAAAGAAATCCGGGCCGACCTGGCGCGGCCGGTGCAGATGAACCGGCTGATCCAGGGTGACGTGGGCTCAGGCAAGACCATGGTTGCTTTCATGAGCATGCTGTTGGCTTTGGACAATGGCTTCCAGGCGGCGATCATGGCCCCGACCGAGATCTTGGCGGAGCAGCACTACAACAACATGGTGAAATACGGCGGACCGCTGGGCATCCGTTCGGCTTTGCTCACCGGCAGCGTGAAGGGCACGACCCGCAAGCAATTGCTATACGAGTTGCGCGAAGGCGTCATCCAAATCATTGTCGGCACCCACGCCCTCATCGAGGACAAGGTGCGCTTTCGGCGCTTGGGATTGGCGATCGTGGACGAGCAGCACAAGTTTGGGGTCATGCAGCGAATGAAACTTTGGCACAAAAGCGAAGTTTTCCCGCACAACATGGTCATGACCGCGACGCCGATTCCCCGAACCTTGGCCTTGACGATTTTCGGCGATGTAGACGTCTCCCAAATCGATGAGATGCCCCCCGGTCGCAAGCCCGTCATCACCGCCGTGCGGAGCGAAGCCCAGCGCCTACAAGTATTCGGCTTCTTGCGCAAAGAACTCGACAAAGGGCGGCAGGTCTACGTTGTCTATCCGCTGGTGGAGGAATCGGAAAAGCTGGATTATCTGGCGGTGACCGAGGGTTACGAGGCGTTCTGCCGGGCATTTCCCCAGCATCAAATCGGCATCGTCCACGGGCGCATGAAGCCGGAGGTCAAGGAATACGAAATGCAGCGCTTCAAAAAGCACGAAACCCACATCATGGTGGCGACCACGGTCATTGAAGTGGGGGTAGACGTGCCCAATGCTTCGGTGATCGTCATCGAGAATGCGGACAAGTTTGGGCTGTCGCAGCTCCACCAGTTGCGCGGTCGGGTGGGGCGGGGCGGTCACCAAAGCTACTGCATCCTAATGGCCGGGAAAAAAACCAGTGACGATGCCAAAAAGCGCCTGCGCGCCATGCAAGACACCCACGACGGTTTCAAAATTGCGGCAATCGACATGGAGATCCGGGGCTACGGCGACTTTCTTGGGGTGCGCCAAAGCGGCCATTTACCCGAGCTCCGCCTCGCAAATTTCATCGAGGACACCACCGTATTTGAGGAGGCCCGTGAAGCGGCCTTCATGCTGATTGAGCACGATCCCGCCCTGGAAAAGCCGGAACACCGCATCTTGCGGGCCTATTTTGATGGCTACATGAAAAAGTTTGGTTTTTTGAAGGACATCGCCTGATCGGTCGGGCGGCCTACGGGGACCGGTATTGCGATATTCGGCGGAAAAGCGCAACTTCGTTTGACAATCGCGGACTTATCCGTGCCGCGGAGTTGAGTGTCTTTCATTTTTTCGCGTATTAAGAAATTTTTCCATACCCTCTACCTGATCTGGGCCGCCGCGTGGTTTTTCCTTACCCTGCTGGTGGCATTTGTCATTTTGGTACTGATCGGAAAATTGCTTCCCAAGCGCCGTCGTCACCCGTACAGCAACTTCTTTCTCCGCCATTGGAGCCGGCTGTGGAGCTTTTTGATTGGGATTCGCTACCGCCATTTTGGGTGGAAAGATGCCTACAAATCCCAGACGCTCATCATCGTGACCAACCACAATTCCTACCTGGACACGATTGCCTCCTACATCCATATTCGTTCCCGTTTCAAGACCCTGGCCAAAAAAGAATTGCAGAAGGCACCGCTCATGGGGCCGATTTTTTTGACCAGTGGCATCATGGTGGACCGGGGCAGTCCGGAGGGGCGCAAGGCGAGTTACCAGCGGATGGTGGATGCCGTGCAAAGTGGGGTTTCGATCATGATTTTTCCGGAAGGCACGCAAAACCGCAGTCAGGAACCACTGCGGGAGTTCTACGACGGAGCGTTTCGACTGGCGATTGAAACCCAAACCCCCCTGTTGCCCGCCGTCATCATCAACACGCGTCAGCTCATGCCGCAGGCGCGCTTCAACCGGCTCAGGCCGGGCCGGGCCCAGCACCACTTTCTGGAACCCGTGCCCACCGCCGGTCTGAGCGAGGCGGATTTGCCCGCCCTCAAAGATCGGGTCCGGCAAGCGATGTGGGAAAAAGTCCTCGCGGAAGATCCCGATTATCCGAATTAGTCCATTGACCCATCAAATCATTCCGGCCTCCGCTGAGAGGCTGTGCCGATAGCCCGCGTCAGAGATTGCGCCCAGGGTACCGGGGTTCGGGTGAAAGCGCGCTGTCCGCGCTGCCGATCTCCCGTATTTGCGCGCAAAGCCCCTTCCGCTCAACCCCCAAGCACGTCACAGTAAACCGATTGGGTTGTGCCCTGCAAATACCCCCGGCACCGTGCGCCCAAAGCATTTGTAAAACACAACCCAAAGCAGTGGTCCGGGGAAGCGCGTTCGGTCAACGCTGGACCGCAAGTCGCCGGGTAAATCGTCCCCAATCGGTACGGACCTTGACGAAGTACACCCCGGTTTGGAGTTGCGCCGTAGGAAGCCGGAACTTTTCCTGGGCCGGGCCCGCTTGCCGCCACACTTGCTGTCCGTGGACCGTCCAGAGCTCGATTTCTTGGATCGTTTGGCCGGTGGCGGTCAAGGTCACCGCTTCGTTGGCGGGATTCGGGTACAGTTCCAGGGACGCAGCCGTGGCTGGGCCACCGAAAAACTCCGTGGAGAGGTCGTAGACGACCAGGGAATCCGCAGTGGGATCAACCGGGATCAGCTCACCAGTGGCGCTGATGACCACGACGTCGCTGAAGAAAAAATTGAGTGTCTCACTGATGAGTTCCTGGCGCTTCCCGTCGATGTTGTCGATGATCACAAAGGTTGCAGTCGCGATCTGGCCGAGGCCGCTCACATTTTGGTGGTCGGTTCGGACCTGTACGCCATCGCAGTGGGCAAGGGTGGGGAAGTTACGGTCCAGGGTGAGGCTGTTGCTGGCATTGCCGAGCCAGGAGGGGGCGAATTGCAGGTCAAAGGTGGTGCTGTCGATCAGCGAGGCGTCGTAGTTCAGGGAAAAGGCGAGGCCGTAGATATTGTTGGCCATGATCGAGGAGTCGCCCAGAATGATGGTGGCGGTGATGGTATCGCCCACGTTGGCGCTGTCCTGGGGTATGATGAGCCGCAGCGGAGGATCGGTAGCGGCCCCGCGCTGGGCGATGCGGCCTTTGCTGTGGACCAGGCCGTAGTTCAGGGAGATGGCCAGGGTATCGTCGGCATTGACCGTGCCATCGCCATTGCAATCCTGGAATTTCTGGTCGATGCCGCCGGGGATGGTGTCGATCCAGGGCAGGGCCGGTTGCCCGATCCAGGCGTTGGAGGCGCCGGGACGGGTAGGTCCGGTGGCACTGAAGGCGAGGCCCAGGGCCAGCACGTCCTGGTTGTTGGCGACGTTGTCGTCGTTGGCGTCTCCGGGCCAGACATTGGCGGTGTCGCCGACGACCAGGGTGACGTAGTGCGGGACGACGACCTGGTTGTTGCAACTTGAGTCTTTGAGGGTAAATGCCAGGTCGTAGATGCCCGCCGTCGTGGGGGTGGTCCAGCAAAGGCGTCCGGTCGGATCTTCGTCGATGAGGGTGGTCGACTGGGTGTTGGCGAGGTTGGTGAAGGTCGCACCGACGAGGTTTTGCGTCCAGCTCAGGGTCTGGTCGGCGCCGGTATCGGGGTCAAAGGTGTTGATGTCGAAGCAGAACGGCGCCCCGGGGGGCAGGGAGAGCGTGTCGGCATTGGGGGAGGATCCGTAGAGAAACCCGTTGGTGAGGTTGGTGATGCCGGTGAAGGTCGGTGCGGCCGAAGGGGTGCAGGGCAAGCTGGATATGTAGTAGCCGATGTCTTTCGAGGAGCGGCCGATGAGCACGCCGTTGCGGTATTCTTCGGCGGTGATGCAAACACTGCCGACCACCACGGAAGCACTGATCGGGGTGATGGTCAGCAATCCGCTGGCCGCGTCCAGGCTCACGTTCCAGTTGGGACCGAGAGGCTGAGTCGGGCTGTAGCCGGCGTTGTAGTTCGCGGTCATCCCCGCACCGGCGTAGCAAGACGTAAGCTTGTGGACCACCGAGTCGCCTTCCGGATCAAAAGCTCCCACGTCAAACACCCCCCCGCCGATGGGGATGTAGACCAGGCCGGGGTTGCGCCACTGGGGAGCGGAATTGCAAGGACCTGCCCCGGGGCGAATGGTTCCGGCTTCCAGGTAGAAGCTTTGGTTGGCACTGCCGCTGGTGATGGCGCCATTGCGGCAACAATTGCTGTAGGTGAGGTCGTATTCGAGGCAGGTGGCCCCGGTAAAGTCGAGGGTATCGTGGATGATCGCTTCAAACGTACCGTTGAACGATCCGGGAGGACCGCCATTGCAATCGGTCGCGATGCCCGGACCGAGCGGCGTGATGTCGATGACCGAAACGGTATTCCAGCCACTGCGTGCCGGCTGGGTGCAACCGGTGCCGATGCCATTGATCGTCAAAGCCCCATTGAAAAGGGTGTCCCAGGTAGAGCAGGAGGCATATTTGGCGTATTGGATAACGTAGACATTCGCGGAAATGCATTCATAAGCCAGGCTGTGGCCCACGATGTGGCTCGCGTGGCTGGGGTTGTTGAGGGGCATCAAGAACAAAACAGCAAGGAACAGGGACCAAAATGGCCCTTGGGTCGACCGTAAAGCAGGGATATGCAAAGCGAATTTCATGTGGATCGGTATTTATGTCGATGCATTCGAGGCGGTTTAAAATTGGTTTGTGAAATTTGCTAGCGCAGATTTTTTTGTCTCTCAAAGCTCATTTTGGAGTCCATAGCCCGAGCTATGGGCGAGAAAATAGCGGAAGAGAGGCGGAAAAAGATGCCATAGCAAAATCACAGGATTAAATTTAAACAGCCTCTTAGAGGTACGCTACAATGATCGTGGGGTTTGTGGGGGAAAACAAAAACAAATTTGAGGAATTGTCGGAGGTAGCTTTTGGGCACTGGGCCGGAAAATGTATTCAGTGGGGCATTTATGCAGATCGCGAAAAAAATTGTCGGAGTTGGCTTTTTGAAATGCCGGATTCCCCGCTTAAATTGAATCGCATGGAAGGAAGCAAGCTGGTGCAACTGTTGCGCAGCCTCGATTACCGGGAGCGGGCGCGGCTGAAGAAATTTGTAGTTTCGCCGTTTTTCAATGAAAATGAGGAGGTGGCGCGCTTATTGGCCTTGCTGATGACGGTGGTTCCGGCCTCGCGGGAGGCCGCCTGGCGGGAGTTGTTTCCGGAACGGCCGTTTGCCGATCTGCGGATGCGCCACCTGATGAGCGATCTGATGCGGCTGACCGAACGCTTCCTGGCGGTCTGTGAAGCCGAGCGGCGTCCCGTGCAAATGCAGTTGCACTTGTTGCGTGCCCTGGGCCGGCGGCCGGCTCCCCGGTTGTACGAGTTTGTCTGGCGGAAAGCGGACCGGAAGCGGGGCAAGTTTCCGCTGGGCAGCGAGGCCCTGCTGGAGCAGTTTCAGTTGCAGGCGGAGTACGATTCTTTTCTTGAGAACCGCGCGAATCGCTCCGGAATCACCAATCTGCAGCGGACGATTGACGATTTGGATACCTTTTATCTGTTTAGCAAGCTGAAATACACCTGCAATGTACTCAACAACCAGCGGGTGATGGATGTCGGGGGCGACCACTCGCTGCTCGACGGATTGCTGGACCACCTCGCCCAATCGGATCTGAGTAGTCATCCGGGGATTGCAATTTATTATCGGATCTACCGGATGCTGACCGATCCCAAGGAATCGGCGCACTATTTTGCTCTGAAAGCCTTGCTGGAGGCCCACGCTGCGAATTTTGCCCCGGAAGAGGCGCGCGATATGTATTCGTTTGCCCTGAACTTTTGCATCGGGAAGATCAATCAGGGGGACAGTGAGTACCTGCGGGAGATCTTTGGGCTGTACCGCGCCGGATTGGCGGGGCAGGTCATGTTAGAGCAGGGGCGGCTGTCGCCTTGGGATTACAAGAATATCGTGGTCGTGGCGCTGCGGCTGGGAGAATTTTCCTGGGCGGAGCAATTTATTCGCCAGTACAAAGAGCACATCGCCGCGGAGCACCGCGCAAATGCATTTACCTACAATCTGGCCAAACTGTTTTTCTACCGCAAAGAATACGGCGAGGTGCTGAAGCTGTTGCAGAAGGTCGAGTACGAGGACGTATTTTACAACCTCGATTCGAAGGTGATGCTGCTGAAGATCTATTACGAACTGGCGGAGACGGAGGCGCTGGATTCCCTGTTGGAGAGTTTTCGGACCTACCTCCGGCGGAACCGGTTGATTTCGGATCCCCACCGGACAAACTACCTCAACTTGATTCGGTTTGTGCGGCGCCTGAGCCGCCTGCGCCCCAATGACCAGGCCCGGTTGCAGCAGATTCGGGCGGATGTCGCCCAATGCCAGCAACTCGCGGATGCGAATTGGCTGTGGGAAAAGTTGGCGGACGGAGTGGGGTGAAAGGAAAGGCGGAGGGCTGTCCTTATCCGTCTGCCCGAGCAATTTTAAATCGGCACTCCGCGATGGAAATTCATGGCAATTGCCTGCCGAAAAAACCCACAACCCGGGCGGATCATGGTAAACATTGCAAAAATTTATTGATTTAATTAAAAAATCTTACATCTAAATTTTGCTCGTGGTGCTAAATTAATGGCAGAAGAAAATAAGCTGTATGATAGGATTTGGCGCTATTTGGAAGGTTTTTGCGGTAAAAGAGACAAGAGGGCGCAAAATGACGGAGGACCAGGGTATACGGCCGTGTAAGCTTTTTGACAAATTTTTAAACTTTTTCTTGCATCAAATTGAAATTATCCCCACCTTTAAATCACAATCAACATTTAATTCGGTCAATCAACTAAAAGACAGTAACTAGCCAACCCGTTCATTGGAAATAGAAAATTTCTATCGTTAGATCAGTCAACCAATCAATTGCCGTCTTGACGGCTACGCAATCAATCGTTTCGATTTTCAATCAATCGCACTATGAAAACTTTAAGGAGAACAGTATTTGTTTGTTTTGTCATGTCGTTTGTCCTCAGTGCCTGTAGCCCGGATAACGTCGCCCCTCAATCGGCTTCCGACACCCCGGAAGTTTTGTTGAGCGGAAGTACCCTTCACGATTTGGGTCCAATCTGCTATGAGCCCCTTTTTGTACCTATTGTAGATGCAAATGGCAATGACCTGGACAATTTGAACAATCCGTACGGAGAACTTCAGATTTCGTACAACCTTCAGAATACCTTTTTAACGCTGAATCTCGGGCCCGGCTGGTTTGTCGACAAGGCAGCTTGGTACATCGGATCGGCGGGAAATGTTCCGATTACGCAGAACGGTTTGATGAATCCGAACGGATTTCCTGAATCAGACGATCCTGCTCAACATATGAACAGTTGCACCTTCACTTCGGGCTTTGTCACGCAGAATGTCACCTGCTATGAGTCCGTTTTTTGGGCAGAAATCCTGCGCATCAGCTTCTTTTCCGGCCCCATTCCCGGATCCAACAAAATCATTTTTGCGGGGCATGATCCGCTCTTGAACGGATACATGTACGAGTTGTGCTACTCGGGTTGCAGCTTGGAACCCGCAAACTGAAAGAATAGTGTTGCCAGTTTTATCTACCTAGAAAGATTTACCTATCATCTTTCAATCAGTTAAAGATTGTCAAATCAATCGCTAAACTCCAGGTCTCGTGTGTAAGCGCGAGGCCTGTTTAGTGTTGGGGCCGTTCGGGTAATTGGCGGAAAATGGCAAGGTGATTTTGATCGCAGGGGCATGGCCCGCCCAGAATAAAGAAGTTATGATCGGATCGTCCGGCAACCGTCCATCCGTCAGGTCAGGAACAGTATGCTCGTCATGCCCAGGAAAATCAGGATTTTCAGCCATTGGCTTTGGCGGGTGAAGTCGGCCGGTTGCTGCGCCTGACGGAGTTGCTGAATCAGGTAAAGCGTGGGAATTTGCACCAAAATGAGTGAAGCAATCAGGTAGCGCCAATTGAAGTGCGATTTCAGAACCAGTTCAGAAATCACGGGGCCGTAGCAACTCAACAAGAATGCGAGGTAGCTGAACAGCAGCACCCGCTTGGTGGCGCGGATGCCGATCCGGATCGGGAGGGTTTGCAGGTGAAATTGCAGGTCGCCGTTGATGTCCTCGACATCCTTGACTACTTCCCGGATAAAGGTGACTTCAAAGGCAAAAGCGATGGTCCAGATCAGTGCGAGGTTGAGCCCGTACATCACCGCCGCATAGTACACCACCAAGGCAGTCAGGGCGGCAATGACCAGATTTCCCACTACGGTCGTCCGTTTCAGCAGCGCCGCGTAGGCAAACAACAAGGTTGCGGAAGCAAAGTTGATCGTGGTCAGCGCGAGATCGAGCGTAAAAAACGAAAAAACCAGAGTGAGCAAAACCGCGGTAAAATAGCCGGTAAGCACCTTCTTGCGGGACAAATGGGCATTGACGATGACCTTTCGGGGCTTGTTGAGCCGATCAATCTTGAAATCGTAAGCGTCATTGACCCAGTATCCAGTTGCGGCGATGAGCACCAGACAAAGGCCTCCGCACCAAAACGTAGCATCACTGAGAAAGGAAAACGACCGATTCAGCCCCAAAAATGCCGACAACGAGAAGGCCAGCAAAGTGATCATCACATTGAGGGGACGGGAAAGGTGGTAGAAGTAAACGATGTCTTTCATTCCAGGGAGAGGATCAGGCGCAAGCGGAGAGGGGGCGGTATCCGTTTCCGCAAGCTCCGCGAACACTGCAAAAAACGCGATATTTTGCCGAAATCGGTAATTTTTTAAGAAAATGAACCCTTGGGTGCCCGGGAACATTTTTCAAACAAATTTTTACCTATTTTTACCTTGGTTTAGTTGTAAACTTGGAAAAAACGAATAGGCGACATGGGAATTAAAAGCGGCGATAAGAACGAAAGGAAGCTGAACTTCGCACACAAGACGTACTTTCCGGAAATCTTCAAAGGAATGGCCTTTTCTCTGAAGCATGTATTCCGTAAAAAAGTCACCATTCAATATCCGGAAAAGCGGCCCGTCCTCGGGACCGAGTTTCGCGGACGCCCGGTCCTCGTCAAGGAGCACGGGCAGGAACGGTGTGTCGCCTGTGGCTTGTGCGCCCGGGCATGCCCGCCTTTGGCAATCAGTATGCAAGCCGCCGAAACCGAAGACCACAAAGAGCGTTTCCCGGAGATGTTTGAAATCAACATGCTCCGTTGTATTTACTGCGGTTTCTGCGAGGATGTTTGTCCGGAAGAGGCCATCGTGATGAGCAGCGAATACGACCTCAACTTTCGCACCCGAGAAGACGCCATCTTTACCAAGGAACGCCTTTTAATGGAGAAAAAAGACCTCGAAGGCCGCTTGACTTTCCTGAAAGAAAAGCGCAACCCGGACTTTAGCGATGAGGTGTACGATTTCCAAGAAGTCAACAATACCCACAGTGTACGCAACCGCTGATCCTTTGCAACCCAAAATTCACGCTACTACAGTCCTCGGCATCCTCCACAACGGAGAGGTCGCCTTGGGCGCCGACGGTCAAGCCACCATGGGCAATACCGTCGCGAAAAGCACGGTCCGAAAAGTCCGCAAAATCGGTGATGACTTGATGGTCGGATTTGCGGGCTCAACTTCTGATGCCTTTACCCTGGTGGAGCGGCTAGAAGAAAAGCTCAATATGTACCGTTCAAATTTGCGGCGCGCCGCGATTGAGCTTGCCAAAGACTGGCGGACCGACCGCTACCTTCGGCGGTTAGAGGCGATGCTGGTGGTCATGAGCAAAGAAGAAGGTTTGATCATCAGCGGTACCGGCGATGTCCTGTCCCCCGACCACGGAATTCTCGCAATTGGCTCCGGGGGAATGTACGCGCACTCGGCGGCCCTGGCGCTGAAGCGCCACAACCCTGACATGACCGCCCAAGAAATCGTCGAAGCCGGACTCAAGATCGCCGCCGAGGTGTGCATCTACACCAACGAAAACATCAACATTGAAACCCTGTAAAGTGCTTCAGGCATAGGCGATGCCCGCATCCCTTAACCTTTCCTGGCACCAAGCGTTCCCTTCTTCCGGAGATCCCAGTATCACGTAGGGGCAGGGCTGCTTTTGCAAGCGAAAAATGGCCTTCAAAATGCCTCGGATCAGCGATCCCGGAATCACGTAGGCCGTTCCCACACAGTATTCCGCGATCAATGCTTCATTGACTTTGACCCAATCCGCCTGCTTGCGCTGGTAAGCAAAGCTGGGCAGTTTTGCCTTGCGGGCATCAAACACCAGGGCAAAACGCTCCCGGGGGCGGTAGTTTTCCTTGAGTTGGTCCAGGTAGGCGGCAAAATTTTCGTCCGTGGCCGCCGCTCCGGTAAAAGTGATCGTGACCAGCGGAAACTTTTCCCGGTTGACGTTGGTGTAGGGTTTCATAAATGAATAGCCATCGGGGACGGCTTTTTGTTTCGGTAGGGAAGGATAGATGGGTTCGGTGAGGCAAGTCCACGGTGCAGTTTTGGCGGGAAATGCTTGACCGAAAGCGCATCTTTTCGCTGATTGCAATTCGAAATATAAAATCCCGCTTTCTCATGATAGACGTCCAAAACCTCGTCAAAGAATTTACCCTTTCCAAGAAAGAAATGAAGCAGGCGGGGGTCAGCTCCAACCGCATCCAGGTCGTGAACAAGATCAGCTTCAATTGCCGGCCGGGCCGGGTGTTTTCCTTGCTCGGACCCAACGGAGCGGGCAAAACTACGACACTGCGTATGATCGCCACCATTCTCAAACCTACCTCGGGGAGCATCACCGTCGCCGGATTCGATGCGACACAAAACCCCAACGGAGTGCGGAGCAAAATTGGTTTTCTCACCGGTTCCACCGGCTTGTACGACCGCCTGACTCCCAACGAAATCATCCGCTACTTTGCGGATTTGTACGGCATGCCGCGCCGCAAGATGAAGGCCCGCCGCAGCGAGCTGTTCGAGTTGCTGGGCGTCCACGAATTTGCCAACAAAAAAATCGGAGCCTTGTCCACCGGAATGAAACAAAAGGTCTCCATCGTGCGGACCATGATCCACGACCCCCAAGTGGTGGTTTTCGACGAGCCCACTTCCGGACTCGATGTGATCACCGCGGAAAACATCATCCGCTTGGTGGGAGATTGCCGGGATGCGGGCAAAACCGTCATCTTTTCCTCGCACATCATGAGTGAAGTGGATCTGCTGGCTGACGATCTGGCGATCATCCACAAAGGCCACCTCATTTTTAACGATACCATGGACAATTTTCGGGCGCAGATGGAGGCCCCGACCCTCACCAAGGAGTTTATCCGCCGGGTTTCGCTCACCAACCCCCAAACCGCAAGCGCATGAAGCACATATTTACCGTTTTCAAGAAAGAAATTCTGGACACTTCACGGGACCGGCGCACCCTGTTGATCATGGTCATCATTCCGCTGTTGTTGTTTCCGATGATCCTGATCGTGGCCGGTTCGGTGGCCAAGTCCTCGGCGGAAAAAGAACGGGAAAAGCAGTTGACCATCGGGATATCGGGTCCGGCCGATGACCTGGGTTTCCGGGAAATGGTCGGGGCGGACTCCCTGATCACGGTTGTGGAAATCGCCTCGCCCGACGCCCTGCCGGGACTCGTCCGAAAGGACAGCATCCAGATGGGGATTGCGCTGCCGGCCGATTTTCGCGCGTCGGTCCTCGACCAGCGCACCGGTAAGCTGAATGCGTTTTACCTAGAAACGAAAAAGGGCGCCGAGCGGCGACTGCGTGGCACCCTCGCTGAGTTTGAGGAGCAGCTATTGGCCCAGCGCCTGGACTCCTTGGGCCTGACCAAAGAAAACATCACGCCGATCGCTCTGCAAAAGATCCCCGTGGACACCGAAGAAGCGGTGATCGGCGAGACCGTGGGGGCATTCATCCCCTACATTTTGATCATCTTCTGCTTCATGGGCTGCATGTTTCCGGCGATTGACCTGTTTACCGGGGAAAAAGAGCGGGGCAGCATCGAGACGATTCTGAGCACGCCGGTGGAGCGCTGGAAAATCCTGGTGGGAAAAATGTTGGTGCTGGTCACTACCGGTATGACCACGGCGATCCTGTCCCTGGTCGGAATCATGGCCGGAATCCAACTGACCGACAGCTTGCCGGATGTCTTTTTGAACATGTTGTGGAGCATCTTGTCGCCGGAATTCGTGACGATGTTCCTGCTGATGATGTTGCCGCTGGCCATCTTTTTTGCCGGGGTACTGATTCCGATAACGATTTACGCCAAGTCTTACAAAGAAGCGACCAGCATCATTTCGCCGCTCAACTTCCTGGTGATCATGCCGGCGGTAGCGGGGACGATTCCCGGCGTGGAACTGAACTTTGTCACGGCGATCATTCCCGTGCTGAACGTGGTACTGGCGACCAAAGAGATCATCGCCGAGTCGATTGTGCCTGGGTTGTACATCCTCGTTCTGCTCTCCTTGGTGCTGTACTCGGCGCTGGCGATCATGCTGAGTTTTCGGCGTTTTGGGAACGAAAAGAACGCCATGCGGGTCTGATCTGTGCGGCTGACTTCCGCATTTTGACGAAGATCGGGGCGCGCGGATCAAAACCGGCGGGCGGCGCGCATCTTAGGATTGAGGTCCTTTACCGCGGGGCAAGCCGGTCGATTGGGCCGATTGATATTTCAGCGCCGCAAAGCTCGGCAATTCCGGGTGCCGGGGTAGGGTGAACGGCAAGGCGGTCGTAGTAGAAGAAACGACCAACTTTTCGCCCATGCATTCCTCCATCACCACCGAATCAATTCGTACCACCCACATTCCGGCATTTTCCCGACTCGAAGACCGGCTCTACCGGATATTCAACCGCGTCATCACCGGTCGTCTGGACCGGGAACACATCCGCGCCCGCCTGCGCGGCGCTTGCGAGGTCAATCTCATTTTTATCAAGCGGGGCAAGCAAGACATCGGGTTTGGGCTGGCGACCTACTACAAGGCCCGGATGGGGGCGGAGACGATCTACTTCGTGCGCCCAGCGCTCGGAATCCTGAAGGATGTCCGGGGCGGCATCGGGCGGAAAGCCCTGAAGCAATACATTACCTTCTACATTCAGTTCAAAATGCGCCATCCTTTTCACCGGGTGTACATCTTTTCCGCTCCGGTGAGCCCGATTGTGTACGCCGGGACCGCGAAATACTGGCGGGAAAGCTATCCGCGCTACGATGTGCCCACTCCTTCCCGGATTGAACGGGTCAGACAGGCTGGATTGGCCCATTTTGGGCTGCAAGAAGTGCGTCCGGGTATCCTGAAACACGGATTCATACCGGAAATCGATGGAAAAGACCGGGAACGCTTCGCAGCTACGCGCAAAAACAACCCTCACGTGGACTTTTTCTTTGTCCAAAACCCCAATTTTCTCCAGGATGAGGGCCTGATCGTCATTGTTCCGGTCAATTTTCGGAGTATCCTGGGTCTATTGCAGGGAAAAAGGTATGATTAGGCGATTTTTGTGTGGCGAGAGGCACGGAGGCGGGTGAAATGCAACTTTTTTGGTAGCATTGCG
>JBCCQH010000144.1:0-14827 GCA_039024435.1 Bacteroidota bacterium | reverse complement strand
TTGACTTGAACCGCCGCCACTTGCAGCGTCGTAAATTGGCGGTTCGGAATCGATAGTTGGAATCGCTTTGAAGAGATCCCCGCACTGCTGACACCGAACTTGTCGTCCCTGGTGTTCCGGTGCTACTTGATAAGCCTTATTGCAAGTTGGACACTGAATATCGATCATTAATTTTCCCTTTTCTCGAAGTAGATCAGTCGGCGATTGTTAGATCGGCTTCGATCACTCGCATAGTTTTCCATTTCCCGGTGGCAAATCGGCTAGAAAAAACAATTGCCATCACTAGCACCCAAATCGAAATTACCGCCCACCAGTAGTAAACACTCGATTCAAAAACAAACGTCCCCGCAAACCCAAGCCCAACGACACTCAATCCGATTATTGCTGAGCCAATCAAGACGAAGAACGTATCGCCAGCCCCTTTAATCGCACCGACGAACACAATCTGAATCGCGTCGAATAAGCAATAGGCCGCAATAAACCTAAGAAGTAGGCGCAAAATCGGCCGAATCGTCTCAAATCGCTCCGGTGGCATTTGAAACGCGTACAGGCTGAGCGTCCAGTCCGTAAAGACTCCGTAAGCTAAAACGAAAAACGAGGTGTAGATCATTGCAATGATGATCGCAGATCGAACCCCCCGTTCTGCCGCCTTTACTTTTCCGGCCGTTAGGCACTGACCAACTAATACACCCAATGCCATTCCTAAACCGTTCATCGGCACAAAAGCGAGAATGTTGACCCCCAGTGCAAGTGTAGTCGCAGCCATTGCGTATTCCCCCAAACTGCCTACTGAAAGCATGATGACTGAAAAACTCATTGACTCGGCCGCCATTTGCGCGCCGGCAGGAGTGCCGAAATAAAGTAAACGTTTCGCTTCAATCGGTGAAAAATACCACCACGCTTTGCCGCCAACCAATGCTTCTAGTGCTCCGGTCTTTCGAACGTGCTGATAAGCCAAAGCGAATAGAATTACTGCCGTTACGATGAACGAAAAACTACTAGCAATTCCCGCTCCGATAACGCTCAATTTTGGAAAGCCAAAATCGTAGAAAAAAACGTCAGCCAATGTAGCTCAGTTGGTAGAGCACTTCCATGGTAAGGAAGGGGTCACCGGTTCGAGTCCGGTCAGCGGCTCCAGGAGGCCAACCGGCCTCCTCTCTGGATTAGGCAATATTTGTAAATTACAGGTAAAAAAAATGGCAAAAGAGCAATTTCAACGGACGAAGCCGCACGTCAATGTCGGTACGATCGGCCACGTTGACCACGGTAAGACGACCTTGACCGCTGCCATCACAGTCGTGCTTGGTAAAAACGGTCTTTCTGAAGTACGCGACTTTTCTTCCATCGACAACGCTCCGGAAGAAAAAGAACGGGGTATCACCATCAACACCGCTCACGTTGAGTACGAAACGGAAAATCGTCACTACGCTCACGTTGACTGCCCAGGTCACGCGGATTACGTCAAAAACATGGTTACGGGTGCTGCCCAGATGGACGGCGCCATTCTCGTTGTGGCTTCTACAGACGGCCCGATGCCCCAGACCCGCGAGCATATCCTGCTGGCACGCCAGGTAGGGGTACCGCGTCTGGTGGTGTTCATGAACAAAGTGGACCTCGTAGATGACGAAGAATTGCTCGAACTGGTAGAGATGGAAATCCAGGAACTGCTCGTCGCCTACGACTTCGCCGAAGATACGCCGATCATTCGCGGCTCCGCTTTGGGTGGTTTGAATGGTGAGCCTGAATGGGAAGAGAAAATTCTCGAACTGATGGCCGCCGTAGATACCTGGGTTCCGCTTCCGGAGCGCGATATCGACAAGCCGTTCCTGATGCCAGTGGAAGACGTGTTCTCGATCACGGGACGGGGTACAGTTGCTACCGGTCGTATTGAGCGTGGTGTGATCAACACCGGTGACCCGGTTACGATCATCGGTTTGAACACGGAAGGTATGAAGTCGACGGTCACAGGTGTGGAAATGTTCCGCAAGATTCTCGACCGCGGTGAAGCCGGTGACAACGTAGGTCTGTTGCTGCGTGGTATCGACAAGAAGGAGATCAAGCGTGGTATGGTGATCATCAAGCCGGATTCGGTTACGCCCCACACGCGCTTCAAAGCTGAGATCTACGTCCTTTCCAAGGAAGAAGGTGGTCGTCATACCCCATTCTTCAACGGATATCGTCCCCAGTTCTACTTCCGTACCACGGATGTAACGGGCGTCGCCAATTTGCCCAGTGGCATTGACATGGTCATGCCGGGCGATAACGTCACGATTACGGTGGAACTCATCTACCCGATTGCCATGGAAAAAGGTCTGCGTTTCGCAATTCGCGAAGGTGGCCGTACCGTGGGTGCCGGTCAGGTGACTGAGATCATCGAGTAATAAAGAATAAAATCACTGCCCAGACCCGGCCGCGTGCCGGGCTTGGGCATATTGGGCATAAACGGGTGTAGCTCAACTGGCAGAGCGACGGTCTCCAAAACCGTAGGTTGTGGGTTCGATTCCTACCACCCGTGCAAATCAGAAGTGAAAATGGACAGAGTTAAGTCTTGGTTTCAGACCTATTCCGACGAACTGCTCTACAAAGTGCAGTGGCCGACCGTTCCCGAGTTGCAAAGCAGTACCATCACCGTATTGGTAGCTTCCCTGTTGATCGCACTCATTATTTTTGGCATGGACGCGGTGGCCAGTTACGCCATGAACCTTCTGTATAGTTTGTTCCGCTAAAAGTTCTTTCGCTATGAGCAAGCAATGGTACGTGGTGCGCGCGATCAGTGGGCAAGAAAAAAAGGTTAAGCAATATCTCGAAAGTGAGATCGAGCGGCTTAACCTGGATGAATATGTTGCCCAAGTATTGATCCCCACCGAAAAAGTATTCGAAATGCGGGGAGGCAAGAAAAAGATTCGCGAAAGGAGCTTTTTGCCGGGATACGTTCTCATTGAAGCAACTCTGGACGGTGAAGTCATGCAGGCGATCCGCGATGTTCCGGGAGTCATTGGATTTCTAGGAACGGAAAGGGGTCAGCGCCCTGTTCCCCTTCGACCGGCGGAGATCAACAAAATCCTTGGTAAGGTCGACGAGATGAATGAACTCGGGGAAGTTCCCGAAGAACCGTTTGTACTCGGCGAACCAGTCAAAGTAATGGCTGGACCTTTTAATGGTTTTTCCGGAAGCGTAGAGGAAATCTACGAGGACAAGAAAAAACTTAAAGTGATGGTGAAGATCTTCGGTCGGAATACCCCGGTCGAGTTGAATTATTACCAGGTCGAAAAAGAATTCTAAGAAGCTAGAGCATGGCTAAGCAGATAGAAACATTTATCAAGCTTCAGATCAAAGGCGGTTCTGCCAATCCTTCTCCCCCTGTGGGTCCAGCATTGGGTTCGAAAGGACTCAATATCATGGACTTCTGCAAGCAGTTCAATGCGCGCACGCAGGACCGAGCGGGTCAGGTATTGCCGGTGGTGATCACGGTTTACACCGATAAAAGCTTTGATTTTGTCATTAAGACGCCTCCTGCTGCTGTACTGCTCCTCAAAGCAGCCGGTATCGAAAAAGGATCCGGGGTGCCCAACCGAGAAAAGGTCGGAAAGGTAACTTGGGAACAGGTCAAGGAAATTGCTGAGACCAAGATGCCGGACCTGAATGCATTTCAGGTTGAATCCGCAATGCGGATGGTAGCCGGAACCGCCCGGAGCATGGGCATTACGGTTAAAGGCACACCGCCCTGGGAGGTTGAATCCAATTAATAGGAGGAAAGATGCCAAAGGTATCCAAGAATCATAAGAAAGCACTTGAAGCCATTGACCGTACCAAATCGTATAACATCGATGAGGCCGCTCAACTGCTCAAGAAAGTCACGTACGTCAAGTTCGACGAAGCAGTGGAAATGCACTGCCGCCTCGGTGTCGATCCGCGTCAAGCCAATCAAATGGTTCGTGGTGTCGCAACCCTGCCCCACGGTACGGGTAAAGAGGTTCGTGTACTGGTCCTTACCACTCCGGACAAAGAAGCCGAAGCCAATGAAGCAGGCGCTGATTTTGTCGGATTGGACGATATGATCGAACAGATCAAAGGGGGCTGGCTCGACATGGACGTGGTTATATGTTCTCCGAACGTGATGGGGAAGGTGGGACCACTGGGCCGGATTCTCGGTCCGCGCGGTTTGATGCCCAACCCCAAAAGTGGTACGGTGACCATGAACATTGGCAAGGCAGTGAAAGAGGTGAAAGCAGGTAAAATCGACTTTCGGGTCGACAAAACCGGCATCATCCACTGCTCCATTGGTAAGATCTCCTTTTCGGCAGATCAGATCGTGGAAAACGCCACCGAACTTGCCTTGACGCTGCAGCGTTTGAAGCCCGTAGCGGCAAAGGGGACTTATTTCAAGTCCATTTACCTTTCCAGCTCGATGGGCCCCGGCATTAAGATTGATCACAATTCAGTAGGAGTATAGTCATGACGAGAGAAGAAAAAGTCGAAGTCGTAAAAGACCTCACCGAACTGCTCTCCCGGAAGCCCAACGTGTATCTGACCGATGCCGGAGGGTTAACGGTGGCGCAAATGAATGAACTGCGTGAATTGTGCTTCAAAGCCGAAGTAGAACTTCGTGTAGTAAAAAACACGTTGCTCAAGAAAGCGATGGAGGCTTCGGAGCCGGATTACACGGAAGTGTATCCGAGCCTGAAACAACAAACCAGCGTTTTCTTCGTTGCAGAAAAGATCAAGGAACCCGCGAAAATTCTCAAGAAGTTTCGCGGGAAGAAAGAAGAAAAACCGGCACTGAAGGCCGCCTACATTGACGGCTCGACGTACGTCGGAGATCAAAGCCTCGCCGCCCTGGAAGAGTTGAAGTCCAAAGACGAAATGATCGCGGACGTCATCGCTCTGCTCCAGGCACCGATGATGAAGGTATTGGGTCAGTTGAATTCTGGCGGCAACACCATCACCGGCGTACTGAAAACGCTGGAGGAGCGCGCAGAGGCGTAACATTAGGCTGTTACACACTCGGGATATATTTAAAAGAACACAATTAATCTGATTTACAAGATGGCAGATTTAAAAGAACTCGCTGAACAACTCGTTAACCTCACCGTGAAAGAGGTCAAAGAGTTGGGTGATATCCTCAAGGACGACTACGGCATCGAGCCGGCGGCGGCTGCCGTAGCGGTTGCTGGTCCGGGCGGTGGTGCTGCGGAAGAGGAAGTGGAAGAACAGACGGAATTCGACGTCATTCTCGTTTCTCCGGGCGGCGCCAAGCTGAACGTAGTTAAGGCGGTGAAGTCCCTGACTGGTCTCGGCCTCAAGGAAGCAAAAGGAGTCGTCGATAGCGCTCCCGCTCCCGTCAAAGAAGGTGTCTCCAAAGAAGAAGCAGAAGCTATCAAAGCACAACTCGAAGAAGCCGGCGCTGAGGTAGAACTCAAGTAAATTTTTGCTGAGTACAAACTACCAACGCGATTTCTTCCTGGTAGACCTGGATTTTTCAATTCAGGTCTATCGCTGTTTCTCTAACTAGAACTCAATCTGAGTTCATTAGCTGTTTTAAGAACTCCAAAATTCACTGGTAAATTGGCCGCGAATATTTATACCTCCAACCGGATCACGTTTTCCCGCATCAAAAAGGTAATCGATTATCCGGACCTGTTGGAAGTTCAGCTTAAATCATTCATGGAATTTATGCAGCTCGACACCCCGCCCGAAAAGCGGAAGGAAGAAGGCCTGCACAAAGTATTCCAAGAAAACTTCCCCATTACCGATGCGCGAGAAAACTTCGTGCTGGAGTTTTTGGATTATTACATCGATCCGCCCAAATACTCGATCGAAGAATGCAAAGAGCGCGGACTCACCTACGCCGTCCCGCTCAAAGCAAAGCTCTATCTCTACTGCACCGACCCGGAAAACGACGATTTCGAGCCGGTGGTGCAAGAGGTGTATCTGGGCAACATTCCTTACATGTCGAAAGCCGGTACCTTTGTCATCAATGGTGCCGAACGGGTCATCGTGAGCCAGCTTCACCGTTCCCCCGGCGTATTTTTCGGGCAATCGCTCCACGCCAACGGAACCAAGCTTTACTCCGCACGGATCATCCCGTTCAAAGGATCCTGGATTGAATTTGCCACCGACGTCAATAATGTCATGTACGCGTACATCGACCGGAAGAAGAAATTCCCGGTGACGACCCTGCTGCGTGCCATCGGCTATTCCTCCGACAAGGACATCCTGGAAATCTTCGGCCTGGCTGAGGACATGAAGGCAACCAAAACCAACTTGAAAAAGGCCGTGGGCCGTAAGTTGGCCGCGCGCATCCTGCGCACCTGGGACGAAGACTTCGTGGACGAGGATACCGGCGAAGTCATCACCATTACCCGGAACGAGGTCCTGCTGGAACGCGATCACGTGATTCAAAAGGAGGATGTTGAAATCATCACCGAGTCCGGCGTCAAGAGCATCATCTTGGTGTCTGAGACCTCCAACTCGGCTGAGTACTCAATCATCTACAATACGCTCCAAAAAGACAACTCCAACTCGGAGTCGGAAGCAGTCGATCTCATTTACCGGCAACTGCGGAATACCGAGCCGCCGGATGAAGAAACTGCCCGGGGGATCATCGACAAGTTGTTTTTCAGCGATAAGCGCTACGACCTCGGCGAGGTGGGCCGCTATCGCCTGAATAAGAAACTGCACAAGGCTTTTGATGAAACGTCTCAGGTCTTGACCAAAGACGACATTATTCGCATCGTTCAGTACCTCATTCAACTGCAAAATAGCAAGGCGCACGTTGACGACATCGACCACCTGAGCAATCGCCGCGTCCGCACCGTGGGCGAGCAATTGTACGCTCAGTTTGGCGTCGGCTTGGCTCGGATGGCGCGCACCATTCGTGAACGGATGAACATCCGTGACAACGAAGTGTTTACCCCCGCCGACCTGATCAACGCCCGGACCTTGTCCAGTGTGATCAACTCGTTCTTCGGAACGAACCAGTTGAGCCAGTTTATGGACCAGACGAATCCGCTGTCGGAAGTGACGCACAAGCGCCGCGTTTCCGCTCTGGGTCCGGGGGGGCTCTCCCGGGAACGGGCTGGCTTTGAGGTTCGCGATGTACACTACACGCACTACGGGCGCCTGTGCCCGATTGAGACCCCGGAAGGTCCGAACATCGGCTTGATTTCGTCGCTTTGCGTCTACGCCAAAGTGAACGATATGGGCTTCATCGAGACGCCGTACCGCGTCGTCAAGTCGGGCAAGGTGGTCGACAAGACAGTGTACCTCAGCGCCGAAGAGGAAGACAATATCATCATCGCTCAGTCCAACGCTCCGGTCAAAGAAACGGGTGAATTTGAAAATTCGCGGGTTCGGGCCCGGCAGATGGGTGACTTCCCGCTGGTCGAGCCGGCGCAACTGACCTACATGGACGTCGCGCCGAACCAAATTGTATCGCTGGCCGCTTCGCTGATTCCGTTCCTGGAACACGACGATGCCAACCGCGCCCTGATGGGATCGAACATGCAGCGCCAGGCAGTGCCCCTGCTGCGTCCCGATTCTCCGGTGGTCGGTACTGGTCTTGAGCAGAAAGCAGCGGTTGACTCTCGGGCTCTGGTCATTGCCGAAGGCAACGGTGTGGTCGAATACGTCGACGGGAAGAAAATCGTGATCCGCTACGAGCGCACACTGACCGACGACTTGGTGAGCTTTGATACAAACGTGGTCACCTACAACCTGCCCAAATTCAAACGTACCAACCAGAACACTTGCGTTAACCTGCGTCCCATCGTGAAGCAAGGTGACAAGGTAATCGAAGGTTCGGTACTGGTCGAAGGCTATTCCACCCAGGAAGGCGAACTGGCCATCGGGAAAAACCTGCTGGTTGCGTTTATGCCCTGGCAGGGATACAACTTTGAAGACGCCATCGTAATCTCCGAGCGGGTCGTGGCCGAGGACGTGTTCACCTCGATCCACATCGAAAACTTTGAACTGCAGGTGCGGGACACCAAGCGGGGAGAAGAAGAATTGACCCGGGAAATTCCGAACGTGAGCGAAGATGCGGTAAAGCACCTCGACGAAAACGGACTCATCCGCGTCGGTGCCGAAGTGAAGGAAGGTGATATCCTGATCGGGAAGATTACCCCGAAAGGCGAGACCGATCCCACTCCGGAAGAAAAACTACTGCGCGCGATCTTTGGGGACAAAGCCGGTGACGTAAAAGATGCTTCGCTGCGGGTTCCGCCCTCGGTAAAAGGGGTCGTCATCGACAAGAAGCTCTTTAAAAAAGAGAAGAAAGAGGGCAAAGCCCGTCAGAACGATAAGAAACTGCTCAACGACTTAGAATCGAAGTACAAATCGGATCTAGCAGATCTTGACCGCTTGATGACTGGCAAGTTGCTGCAACTGCTGCAAAGCACGAAGTCGAAAGGCGTGCGCAACAAAACCGGGGAAGAGATCATCCAGGCCGGGAAAAAATTCTCGGAAAAGACGCTTTCGGCGGTCAAATACCTGGACGTGATTCCGAGCGACTGGACCGGCGATGAGGAGTTGAACAAAAACGTGCAGCGCCTCTTCCGCAACTACAAGAAGCGCTACAACGAGATCGAAGGCTCTTTCCGCCGGGATGAGTTCCAGATCCGCGTCGGTGATGAATTGCCCTCGGGAATCCTGAAGCTGGCTAAGATCTACGTCGCCAAGAAGCGGAAGCTCAAGGTGGGGGACAAGATGGCCGGTCGCCACGGTAACAAAGGGGTGGTCGCGCGGATCGTCCCCGTAGAAGATATGCCCTTCCTGGAAGACGGAACGGCCGTCGACATCGTGCTGAACCCGCTGGGAGTACCTTCCCGGATGAA
This sequence comes from Bacteroidota bacterium, assembly GCA_039024435.1. Classification (GTDB taxonomy): domain Bacteria; phylum Bacteroidota; class Bacteroidia; order J057; family JADKCL01; genus JBCCQH01. The sequence goes on along the minus strand of JBCCQH010000144.1, from coordinate 5,993 downwards.
CCTGGGTCAGATCTACGAAACTGTACTCGGTTGGGCCGGCCGCAAGCTAGGGGTGAAATTTGCCACTCCGATCTTTGACGGTGCCAAGCCGCACGATGTTGCCGATTACCTGAAGCAAGCCGAGCTTCCCGAATGGGGACGGACCCGTCTCCGCGATGGACAGACCGGTAAACAGTTTGACCAGATGACCACCGTCGGTATCATCTACATGCTCAAGTTGAGCCACCTGGTCGACGATAAGATGCACGCCCGTTCGATTGGGCCGTACTCGCTCATCACCCAGCAGCCGCTGGGCGGTAAGGCGCAGTTTGGCGGCCAGCGCTTCGGCGAGATGGAGGTGTGGGCACTGGAAGCATTCGGTGCGGCGCACATCTTGCGCGAAATGCTCACCGTGAAATCGGATGACGTCTACGGACGTGCCAAAACCTACGAAACGATCGTGAAGGGCGATGTCCTGCCGAAACCCGGCATTCCGGAGTCCTTTAACGTTCTCCTCCACGAATTGCGTGGTCTTGCACTAGAAGTAACTTTGGACTAATTAAAACAGGAGGAATTTAATGTCCGCAACCAAGGATAAACGAGGAATTTCCAGCGATTTTCGCCGGGTAACCATTAGCCTGGCCTCTCCGGAAATGATTCTCGAACGGTCACATGGGGAAGTGCTCAAGCCGGAAACCATTAACTACCGGACCTACAAGCCGGAAAAAGATGGCCTTTTCTGCGAACGCATCTTTGGCCCGGTAAAAGACTATGAGTGCCATTGTGGGAAGTACAAGCGTATCCGCTACAAAGGCATTATCTGCGACCGTTGTGGGGTGGAAGTGACGGAGAAAAAGGTTCGCCGTGAGCGCATGGGGCACATTGCCCTGGTCGTGCCGGTGGCCCATATCTGGTATTTCCGGACCTTGCCGAGCAAAATTGGCTACCTGCTCGGTCTGACGGGGAAGAAGTTGGACCAAATTATCTACTACGAGCGCTACGTCGTCATCAACGCCGGGGTACGCGCCGACCAGGTAGAGCGTATGCAGTTCTTGACCGAGGAAGAATATCTCAACATTCTGGAGACCCTTCCCAAGGACAATGAATTGCTGGACAACAACGATCCGAACAAATTTGTCGCCAAGATGGGCGCCGATGCATTGGAAGCGTTGCTCTCCACCATTGATCTGGATGAGCTGTCGTACTCACTGCGCCGCAAAGCCGCCGACGAAACGTCGCAGCAGCGGAAAAATGATGCTCTCAAGCGTCTGAAAGTGGTTGAAGCTTTCCGGGCAGCCAATCGCCGCATCGAAAACCGTCCCGAGTGGATGGTGATCCGCATGGTTCCGGTGATTCCGCCGGAATTGCGCCCGCTGGTGCCACTCGAAGGTGGGCGTTTTGCCACTTCTGACCTCAATGACCTTTACCGCCGGGTAATCATCCGGAACAACCGCCTCAAGCGGCTCATTGAGATCAAAGCGCCGGAAGTCATCCTCCGCAACGAGAAGCGCATGCTGCAGGAAGCAGTGGACTCGCTTTTCGACAACACCCGCAAAGTCAATGCGGTCCGCTCCGACTCCAACCGCGCCCTGAAATCCCTTTCCGATATGCTGAAAGGTAAGCAGGGCCGTTTTCGCCAAAACCTCCTCGGTAAGCGGGTCGACTACTCCGGTCGTTCCGTGATCGTGGTCGGTCCCACGCTCAAACTGCATGAGTGCGGTTTGCCCAAGGACATGGCGGCGGAGTTGTTCAAACCATTTATCATCCGCAAGCTCATTGAGCGTGGCATCGTGAAGACGGTGAAAAGCGCTAAGAAGATTGTCGATAAAAAGGATCCCGTGGTTTGGGACATCCTGGAAAATGTCCTGACCGGTCATCCGGTCATGCTGAACCGGGCTCCCACGCTGCACCGTTTGGGCATCCAGGCGTTCCAGCCGAAACTGGTCGAGGGAAAGGCCATCCAGCTTCACCCGCTTGTCTGTACCGGTTTTAATGCTGACTTTGACGGTGACCAAATGGCTGTCCACGTGCCGCTGAGCAACGAGGCCTGCCTCGAAGCCATGGTGCTGATGCTGGCCAGCCACAACATCCTCCACCCCGCCAATGGTCGCCCGATCACCCTGCCCTCGCAGGACATGGTCCTCGGGATCTATTACCTGACCAAGCCCCGGCCCGGTCAGGTGGGCGAAGGGCTTTCCTTCGGGAGCTCCGAAGAAGTCATCATCGCTTACAACGAAGGTACCGTCGCGAAGCACGCCATGATCAAAGTGCGTTTGCCCAAGCGCGATCCGGAAACCTTCAATATCCTGATCGATGAGCGCACCGGTAAGCAGGTGACCGAAATGGTCGAAACCACTCCAGGACGCGTCATCTTCAACGAGATCGTACCGCCGGAGGTTCCGTTCCAGAACCTTCTGCTGAGCAAGAAGTCGATGAACTTGGTCATCTCGCTGATCTTCCGGAACTGTGGACTCAAGCGCACGGCTATCTTCCTGGATGACCTGAAAGCACTTGGATTCCGCCAGGCATTTGTTGGAGGCCTGTCCTTCGGCTTACCGGAAGTCCTGATTCCGCCGGAAAAAGAAAAGTACGTGGCCGAGGCCGAAGAGAAAATCGAAGAGGTCGCCGGCAGTTACAACATGGGTTTCATTACCGAAAATGAGCGCTACAACCAGGTGATCGACATCTGGACCCGGACGACAACCAAGCTCACCGGTACACTCATGAAGCAGTTGGAGAACGACGAAGACGGCTTCAATTCGGTGTACATGATGCTTCACTCTGGGGCACGTGGTTCCCGCGAGCAGATCAAGCAGTTGGGTGGTATGCGGGGCCTGATGGCCAAGCCGCAGAAATCGCTCAAAGGCTCGGCCGGGGAGATCATCGAAAACCCGGTGCTGTCGAACTTTAAGGAAGGGCTGACGGTACTTGAGTACTTCATCTCTACCCACGGTGCCCGGAAGGGGCTCGCCGATACCGCCTTGAAAACTGCGGATGCGGGTTACTTGACCCGTCGTTTGGTTGACGTCTCCCAGGACGTGATCATCACCGAGGAAGATTGCGGAACGCTGCGGGGCATTACCATGGAACCGCTCATCCAAAACGAAGTGGTGAAAGAGCCGCTGAGTGATCGGATTCTGGGGCGGGCCGCACTGAACGACATCATCCACCCGGAGACCGAAGAGATCATTATCTCGGCGGGAACGATTATTTCCGAGCAAATGGGCCGCGCCGTTGAAGAGGCGGGCATCGAAAGTGTGGAAATCCGTTCGGTATTGACCTGTGACTCTAAGAGTGGCGTGTGTGTGAAATGCTACGGTCGCAACCTAGCTACCGGCCGTCCGGTCGAAGTCGGGGAAGCGGTCGGTGTAATCGCCGCGCAGTCCATCGGTGAGCCGGGAACGCAGTTGACCCTGCGGACCTTCCACTTGGGTGGTATTGCCGGCCGCATTACCGGTGACAACAAGATCATCAGCAAGCACATCGGTACCGCCGAATACGAAAACATCCGTACGGTAGAGCGCAAGGATGGGGACGAAGTGAACAACGTTGTGATCAACCGCAACGGTGAAGTTCGGATTGTGGGCAAAGGCGGTCGTACGCTCACCACCCACAACATTCCCTACGGTGCCATCATGCACATCAATGACGGAGACAGCATCGAAAAAGGTTCGGAGATCTGTTCTTGGGACCAGTACAATGCAGTTATCCTCTCCGAATTTGAGGGTACGGTACACTACGACAATCTCCAGGAAGGAATGACCTACCTGGAAGAAAGTGACGATAAGACCGGGAACACGGACAAAGTGGTCATTGACTCCCGCGACCGTACCACAAACCCGGCCATCAAAGTCTACGACGCGAAGGGCAAGCCACTTCGTTCCTATAACTTGCCGGTGGGATCTCACATCATGGTGGATGACAAGGAGCCGATTACGGCCGGTCAGATCTTGGTGAAGATTCCGCGGGTCAGTGGCAAAACCTCGGACATCACGGGTGGTCTGCCGCGGGTAACTGAGCTGTTTGAAGCGCGGAACCCGTCGAATCCGGCGGTGGTCTCCGAGATCGACGGCATCGTATCCTTGGGGGGCATCAAGCGGGGGAACCGCGAGATCTTTGTGACCGCCCGGGACGATTCGGATACCCGGAAATACCTGGTGCCGTTGACGAAGCACATCCTCGTGCAGGACAATGACCTGGTGTACGCCGGTGATCTCCTGTCCGATGGAGCGGTAGCTCCGGCCGAGATCCTATCGATCAAGGGCCCGAGCGCGGTACAGTCCTACATCGTAAACGAGATCCAGGACGTATACCGCCTCCAGGGCGTGGGCATCAATGACAAACACATCGAAGTGGTGGTGCGTCAAATGATGCAGAAGGTACTGATCGCCGATCCGGGCGATACGATCTTCCTCGAAAAAGAAACGGTGGACCGCCGTGACTTCCAGGAAGAAAACGACTGGATCTGGGACAAAATGGTCGTCGAAGAGTCGGGTGATTCGGACAAGTTCCGTCCGGGGCAAATCGTCAGTTCTCGGAAACTGCACGACGAAAACCAACTCCTGGCGCGGAAAGAATTGCAAGCGGTCATCGCGCGTCCGGCTCGTCCGGCCGTAGGCCGTCCGATTCTGCAGGGCATCACTCGGGCTTCGCTCGGTACCAAGTCCTGGCTGTCGGCCGCTTCTTTCCAGGAAACGACCAAGGTACTTTCTGAAGCGGCAATTTCGGCGAAGATGGATACGCTGGCTGGCCTAAAGGAAAACGTGATTGTCGGTCACCTGATTCCGGCCGGAACGGGACTGCGTCAGTACGAGAACCTAATCGTTGGCGATATGGCGGAGTTCCGCCGGAAGTACGGCGACGGTGCCTCCACCGAAGCTGCCCCTACCGAAGCCGTAGCAAGCGAATAAGCCCATCATTGAACAGCAAAGGAGTCTGCTCCTTTTCGAATACAAGCGAGGCCGCCCAAGATGGGCGGTCTCGTTGCATTGTGGGGGTAGGGCGCCGGGTTTCCCGGGGCAAAGGAAGGATGCGGAAAAAATGTTCATGGGTGTACTGAAGGAATGCTCTAATTTCAGGGCATTAACTTTTACGCAAATTTCTAATTCATACCATGAAACTCAACCATTTTTCCCTTCCGGCCATCCTGATGGCCTTCGTATTCTTAGGACTGCAAGGCTGTTTCCAGGAGGACGTCACGGCCAATCTGAACGCCCCCCAGGTGCAAAGCACCCTGACCTGTACCAATGGAACGCAGCGCCGCTTCCCCCTTTCGGAAGTTCCGCCCCTGGAGAGAGTGTTGAACTACGACTTTGCCTACCGCTTGTCTACCGAGCCACTGATATTTACCCTGAACGACTGTCTGTGTTCCGTGAAGCGTTTCTCCTTTACCTTCTCGGGGCTGCCGGCGAGTGACGGCGACATTGTGGTGGTGGACAAGAACGAGCTCGATGTGGATTTCGACGTGGAGCGCGACGTGAGCGGGCCCGGCGGAAAGGTCATCATTGAAGCTCCGGCATTGGTGGCGGGCAATACGATGGACGTGTATACGAATCTCGAAGGCGTGCTGGAAAGCGCTCTGGTGCAAGCCGGGGGTCTTTGCATCATCGAGAATCTGGACGGAGGTGGTCCCACCTACACGGGCGGAGTGCTCACTGAACCTTACAAAACGCTGTGGACCAACAACAACGGCGGGGTGCCAAGCTGGGCGGCATTCATCCCCACGGCAATGACGAGCCAACCTTAAATTGAGAATTTCCAGTTGCCAATGAAAAATTTCCAATTGCTCGATTTCCGATTGGTGCGTCCTGAACGCACCCCCTTCAATTACAAACCACCCAAACAAGATTCTCCCCGTAGACACGCGGGATCACGCGCGGTGAAAGATTTGACTTTGAAGACTTCCAATGGACAGAGGGGATTTTTGTCCCTTGCGCGTTTGAAACTCGCCCGTTATGGATTGGAAATCAATCAATTGATAATTCTCCTCTGTCCATTGGAAGTCTTCAAAGTCA